>NZ_AUBL01000004.1 GCF_000429225.1 Actinomyces dentalis DSM 19115 | reverse complement strand
GTAAACCCCGCGCGAGCGGGGATGATCCCGACCCGGCCGTCGGCCAGGTGGAGGTTGACCGGTAAACCCCGCGCGAGCGGGGATGATCCCGCCGCGGCCGCGCGCAGGTCGTCGCGCAGCCCGTAAACCCCGCGCGAGCGGGGATGATCCCCGGCGCCGAATTCTTCTCCTCGCCGCAGCGGTGTAAACCCCGCGCGAGCGGGGATGATCCCTCCAGCGACAACGGCAGCAGGATCGACTTCCAGGTAAACCCCGCGCGAGCGGGGATGATCCCACCGCCCAGCTCAGGGCCCGCAAGACGGCCGCGTAAACCCCGCGCGAGCGGGGATACCACCTATAAGTTAAGTGCGAAGAAAGAGGAGGCACCATGCCCCGAATCAATAAAGATTCTCGGTCACCGGCCGAGTTCCGAACCATGCGAGAACTCCTCGGGATCTCCGGGCCCGTCCTCGCCGACGCGCTCGACGTCAACCCCCGCTCGCAGCGGGCGTGGGATTACAAGACCACGGCCCCGGACACCGCGTGGGCCGTCATCGATCAGCGGATCGAGTGGATCGAGGAGACGGCCGGCACCATCCTGAACGAGTCGGAAGACGCGTCGAACAACGGGGAGATCATTCTCGTCGTCTATCCGAACGATGATGCGGCCCGCCGAGCGGGGTGCTCGGTGCCCGCCTCCTGGCATCGGGCCGCAATGGGGCACGTCGCCATGATTCTCCGGATGAGGGGACGCACCTGCCGGATCGAGTACCCGCCCGAGGGGTGACACGGGAGTGACCGGCAGTGGCGCCGGCCGACCCGCCGGAGGAGTGACACGGATCGACACAGATCGCCCTGCTCCTCGCCCGCCACGCGACTGCTCCCCCGTGCGGCTCCACTGCGACCGGCCGCCGCTATCCTCCTGTCATGACCACGCCCGCCGCCCCGGCCGCCACGGCCCCTCCTTCCGACGCGCAGCACCTCGTCCTCACGCTGTCCTGTCCGGACCGGCCCGGCATCGTCCACGCCGTCTCGGGGGCGCTGGCCCGCCGCGGGGGCAATATCACCGAGTCCCAGCAGTTCGGCGATCCCGAGACGGGCCTGTTCTTCATGCGCGTCACGGTCCTGACCCGCGTGCCCCGCTCCGAACTGGAGGCCGATCTGGCCGAACTCGCCGGAACCTACGACATGCGCTGGTCCCTCGACGCCGTCGACCGCCCCGTGCGCACCCTCCTCATGGTGTCCAAGGAGGCGCACTGCCTGTCCGACCTCCTCTTCCGCGCCACCAGCCAGGGCCTGCCCATCGACGTCGTCGGCGTCGTCGGCAATCATGAGGTCCTGCGGTCCGTCGCCGAGTTCTACGGCGTCCCCTTCCACCACATCCCGGTCGCCAAGGACACCAAGGAGGCGGCCGAGGCCGAGCTGCTCGGCCTGGTCGACTCCCTGGGCGTGGAGCTCGTGGTTCTGGCTCGCTACATGCAGATCCTCTCCCCCGCCCTGTGCGAGCGCCTCCACGGCGGCGTCATCAATATCCACCACTCCTTCCTGCCCAGCTTCAAGGGCGCCAAGCCCTACCACCAGGCGCACGACCGCGGCGTCAAGCTCATCGGCGCCACCGCCCACTACGTCACGGCCGATCTGGACGAGGGCCCGATCATCGAGCAGGACGTCACCCGGGCCTCGCACGCCGACTCGGCCCTCGCCCTGCAGCGCAAGGGGCAGGACGTCGAGCGCCGGGTCCTCGCCCAGGCCGTCAAGTGGCACGCCGAGCACCGCGTCCTGCTCAACGGCCGTCGCACCGTCGTCTTCGCCTGAGTTCCCGCCGCAGGCGGGCCGCGTCTTGTCTCACCGGCAGGGCCTACGCAGGTCGAGCCGCGCATCGGCCGCCGCGGCCAGCAGCTCCTCGTCATGGGTGATGAGCAGGACGACGGCGCCGCCCCGGGCGCTGTCCCCGATGGCCCGCGCGATCGACTCCAGGTGCCGCCGGTCCACGCCCGAACTGGGCTCGTCGTAGATGACGATGCGCGCACGCGTGCACCGGGTGGCGGCGATGACGAGGCGCTGCTGCTGCCCGCCCGACAGCGCCAGCGGATGCTGCTCGGCGTGGAGCAGCAGGTCGAACTCGTCTAGCAGCCGGTCCGCCTCGGCGTCGTCCAGTGCGCCGGCGCCCGACCCCGCCTGAGAGGCGGACAGCCGGATCTCGGCCCGGGCGCTGTCGGTGAAGAGCTGGCGCTGGACGTCCTGCATAACGATCGCGGTGCACCGGAGGCGTTCGCGCCGGCTCAGCTCCGCCCCATCGAGGCAGATGCTGCCGGAATGCCGCTGGAGCCCGGCGATGGTGCGCGCGAGCGTCGTCTTGCCCGCCCCGTTGGGCCCGCAGATCGCCGTCACCCTCCCGGCGGGGAAGAAGGCGTCGTCGATGGAGAGCACGGTGCGTCCCCGGAGGACGCAGCGCACATCCGCGAGTCGGAGCCCGCTCCCCGTCTCCTTCCCGCCGCACGCCGGCCGGAGCTCCGGAGGGGCGGGCGGAATCCCGGCACCGTCATCCGGGCCGCCGGCCGCAATGCTCGCCCCGTGCGCGACGACGGCGGGCAGCGTCGTCGTCGCGGGCGCTCTGATGTCGCGCAGCCCGTGGGCGGCCAGGTTGGCGTCCGATAGCGCGAGGATCTGCTCGGCGGACCATTCGCGGGCGATCCGTCCCCTTTCGAGCAGCACGAACCGGTCGACGACCGGGGCGAGGTAGTGGAGCCGGTGCTCGCTCAGGACGATGGTGATCCCGAGGCGGCGCAGCTCGCGGAGCACGCCGGCGAGGTTCTCGACGGCGTCGGCCGACAGGTTCGAGCTCGGCTCGTCCAGGAGAAGCAGACCCGGTTCGTGCGCGAGGGCCGCGGCGACGGCGACCCGCTGCTGCATCCCCCCGGACAGGTGCGCCAGGGGGCGGTCGGCCAGGTCGTGGATCCCCAGCCGCCGCATCACCGCGTCGACGCGCGCGCGGATGCGCTCGGGGGCGGTGCCGAAGTTCTCCATCGCGAAGGCGGTCTCCTCGACCGCGGTGGCGGTGAAGAACTGCCGCCGGGGGTGCTGGAGGACGGTGCCGGTCCGGCGTCCGATCTCCTCGAGCGGACTCGCCGCGACGTCCAGACCGGCCACCGTCACGCCCCCGCTCAGGCTCCCCTCGTGCAGGTGCGGGATGAGCCCGTTCATCATGCGCAGCAGGGTGGACTTGCCCGACCCGCTGGCGCCGCACAGCGCGACGGCCTCCCCCGGCTCGACGGCCAGGTCGATGTGCTCCAGGGTCGGCTCCGACGAGGCGGCGTAGCGCCAGGACGCGTCGGCGACGGCGATCACGTCAGTCCCTTGACGACCGGGCAGGCCGCCACGAGCACCGCGCCGATCCCGATCCAGAGCAGATCCGACCGGCCCAGGTGCAGCGGGACGCGGCAGGTCGGTCGCCGGTGGGATCCCAGGCCGCGCAGGAGGGCCGCCGCGCTCAGGTCGTCGCCGACCCGCAGCGTCGAGGCGATGACGGGAACCGTGAACCATCCGATGCTCAGGACCGGATGCCTCAGAACGGAGCGCCATCCGGTGAGCCCGCGCAGGCGCATCGAGTCGAGCACCGCGGACGCCTCGGCCGCGACGACGGGCACGAAGCGCAGCATGACGGCGATGGGCACCGTCAGCGCCCGCGGCACGCGCGCGGCCCTCAGCGCCGCGGTCATGGTGCCGGGCGTCGCCGTGCGGAACAGGTGCTGTCCCACCCCGTAGATGACGAGGAAGCGGAGGAAGTAGTTCGCCGCCAGGCCGATGGCCGCGGTGAGCATGGAGGGCAGGAGCCGCGGCAGCGCGCACCAGCCGAATCCGAGGATGCCGACGCCCAGTGCGAGGGCGGCGGCGTGCTTCCGGGCGCCGTCGGCCAGAGCCAGGAGGAGTCCGAGCGCCGCGCCCGCGGGGATGAAGACCGCGCCTCCGGGCGCCATGACCAGGATGCTGATCACGAGGATCAGGAGCAGACTCGTGCGCGGATCGGTCCTCCCCCGCGAACCCGTCGGGCCCGGATGCCCGACGTCGGCCGACCGCGCGGTCGCGGCGGCCCCGAGCGACGTCGTCGACGCCGCGCTCAAGCCAGTCCCGCCCGCTCGAAGTTCTTGCGCAGCAGGTTGAGGGCGATGACGCCGCCGACGAGGCCGAGGACGACCACGCCGACGTCGTAGCCGACGAGGACCCCGGTCGACAGGAACCCGTCGAGGCGGTGAACGTACGCCTTGCCCCTGCCGTTCGCGACCATGGAGCTGAAGTAGCCGGCGCGGTCGTAGTACAGGGGCAGGAGCGGACCCGCGTACCACATGGCGAAGACGATGTAGGAGATGACTCCGGCCCAGCGCGAGCGGTAGCCGGTGACCGCCTGAATGACCTCGATGACGACGGACAGGGCGATCAGGAGGACGACCGCCACCGGCGGGAATCCGAGGACCAGGCACACCAGGGCGACGATGAGCGTGAACAGGAAGACCATTCCGGCGTGCTTCACCCTGGCCAGGAACAGCATGAACGGGATCGCCCCGACTACGACGCTCAGACCCAGGGTCGCGATCATCATGACCGGGTTGAGGAACCCGAACATGGTGATGCCGTAGTACAGCACGAGGTAGATGGCCGCGAAGATGCCGATGGTCATGAGATCGCGGCCGCTCATCGCGAGGGTGAGGCGGCGCTGATCGTGATCGCTCATGAGAGTCTCCCTTCCCGCGCGGTTGTTCCCACGCGGTCGTTCCCGTGCGGCCGCCGCGGAGGGATCGGCCCGGCCGAGCGCCCCGTGCCTGCGGCGCGGTGAGGCGCGGCGCCCACATTAACACAGTGTCCGGATAGGTGCACCTAAGTTCCTTGACGATGGCTGTCGCCGCTGCCGTCACCGCCGCCGGGCGGTGCCGCAGTCCCGCCGCACCGCCGCCGCGGGGCGGCCCGGCACCCGGCCGGGAGGGGTCGGCCCCCCGTCCCCGCCGCACCGCGCCGCGGCGCTCACCGCTGCGACGTCGTGAGGTCCTCGAGACCGTCCATGAGGCGCTCCAGGACGAAGCGGTAGTACTCGTCCTGCACGGAGGCGGCCGACTCGGCCGAACCGGTCAGGCGTCCCGCCAGGTCGCGCGTCAGCAGCGAGATCCCGGGGCTCTCGCGTCCCAGCGCCTCGAACTCGTCCATGAGCGCCTCATGGTCCCGCCCGGCCGACCGGGTGTGAGCGGCCCGGTCGTCCGCGGAGGCGATGGTCATCAGGGCCGTGTTGAACAGGGCCGCGTACGTTTTGGCCGTGTCCGCCCCGAACCCGGCCCGCTGGAGCGAGGCGATGCCGGCGTCGACGACGGGGATCATCGCGGGGAAGGCCGGACCGTGGAGCAGGAGCCAGCGGGCGGTCCCGGGGTGACCCGCCAGGACGGGGCGCGCGGGGAACAGGGCCGCGCGGAACCACTCCCGCCAGGGCAGGACCCGCGTCGGGAAGCCGACCATGGTCAGGACCCGCTCGACGACGCGACGGCGCAGCAGCTCCTGCCCGCCGACGTGGTGGTACAGCGAGGCGGTGGCCACGCCGAGGCGCCGGGCCAGATCGCGCACCGACCACGATTCGAGCCCCGCGTTGCGCGTGGCCTCGAGGGCGACGTCGATAATCGCCTCGGGGGTGAGGCCGATGTGGTAGGGCCTGCCGGCCCTGGTTCTGGTCATCGTCTCCTAAGCGGTCCGGCGCGCCCGCACCGGCCGCCGTCGGCCGGGGCGCGGAACCGATGCTATCAGCGCCGCGTCTCACAGCCGACGGCGCAGCGCCCAGGCCCCCAGACCCGCCCGCGTGACCCGCGGCGACATTCGGCAGGAGGCCGCCGGGGCCATCGGGACGCCGCCGCCGGGCCGTCAGAAGGCCGGGACCTCGTCGAGGAGGGCCGCCAGCCCCAGGGCGTGGAGGGCCCGGGGGTAGGGGCGGGTCTCGAAGGCGCCGGGCTGCTGGCCGGGCCGGGGGCCGCGGGTGGTCAGGGCGGCGGGGGCGGCGTCGGCCAGGCCCCGTTCGAGCCGGTCCAGGACGGCGCCGGTGACCGCGGCGGCGAGGTGGTCGGGGACGGGGCCGCCCGGCTCGATGAGGTGGCGCGGGCCCACCCGCCGGGGCAGCCGGAGGATCGTGCCGTCCGCCTCGCGCCGGTAGCGCGCGCCGGAGGGGGTCCGCCAGACCAGGGAGCCGTCGTCGGCGCGGCTCAGCGACCACCCCGGCGTGTGCTTGAGGCGGTGGTGGGCCTGGCACAGGCTGGTGAGGTTGGTCAGGGAGGTCGTCCCGCCGGCCGCCCACGGCCTGATGTGGTCGAGGTCGCAGCGGCGCGCGGGCACCTCGCAGCCGGGGTGGGTGCAGGCGCGGTCCCGGGCGCGCACCAGGTCGGCCAGGGCGACGGGCGGACGGTAGCGGCGGCGGCCGATGTCGAGCACGGCGCCGGAGAGCGGGTCGGTGACCAGTCTGCGCCACGTCCCGCCCGCGGCCAGAGCCCTGGCGGTGACCCCGGGAATGGGCGCACTGCGCCCTCCCATGGTCAGGACGGCCTCGCACCGGGCGGGTCCGGAATCCGGGGACCGGTGAGCGGAAGACCCGCAGCCCGGGGGCCCTTCGGCCCCCGCGCCGGAATCCGGGCCCCGGCCCGGGGGCGCGCCCGGCGGCGGGTCCGGGGCCTGCGGGTCCGAGCCGGGCGGTTCGTCCTCGAGGACCTGAACCAGGTGGTCCAGGGGGACGGTGACGTCGACCAGGACCTGCAGCCCGGGCGGCGGGAACACGGGCGCCGATCCCGACGGCGTCCACCACGGGCTGCTCGACCCGACGAGGTCGCTCAGGGCGGTGAGCATGCCCTCCAGGGGCACGCCGTCGGGCATGAGACGACGATCGGCATCGGCAACGGTCGCGGCGGCGGTACCAGCGGCGTCGGCAGCATCGACGACGGCGGAGGCAGCGCCCGCCCCGGGATCACCCGGCGCGGTCGCGGAATCCGGGGCTGCGCCCGGGGACGCGGGAGCGATCGCCGCCCGGGTCCCGCTCGGGGGCTCGGAGCGCTCCGGGGTCCGCCGGCAGGCGTCGCGCTGGCAGGTGCGCAGCGCACCCAGGGTCATTCCCACCAGCGCGTCGGCGCGCAGCTGGGCGGGGGTGCGCTCATCCCCGGCGGCGCGCGCCGAGGCGGCCACGGCGTCGAGGGTGGCGTCCACCAGGAAGGCGTCGGCGGTGGGCATGAGTAGACGCATCTCGCTCACGCCCTCCCCCGCCGGCCGCGGCCGGCTCACGTGGCGCTGGGCGGTGTTGCGGCGACGGCGCCCCCGGGCGCCGTCGGGGTCCAGGGCGGTCAACGACCGGTCGAGGTCGCGCGCGAGCTGGGCGTGCGTGCGGTGCGGGGCGCGGGGCAGGACCTCGGTCTGGACGGCGCGGGCCGTCTGCGTGCTCACGCCGGTGAGTCGGCCCGCGATGACGGCCGCCTTGGCCTCGTCGATCAGGCCCACGCGGTGCAGCGCCTCGGTGGGCGCCAGCACGCCCGACAGCATGGCCTCGCCGCGGTCCAGGAGCCGCTCCGCGCGGGAGCGTGAGACGCCCAGTCGGCAGGCGATCTCACTGGAGACGGTGAACCGGTTCTCCTGCGGCGTCACGAAGCGCGGGGCGTCGTCCTGCGGGCCCCGCGGGGCCGGTCCCGTGCGCAGCTCCGGGGTGCGCGCCAGGCAGGCGCTCGCCAGGGCCTCGGCCCAGTGCGCCCAGGAGGCCAGGCGCCGGCACGCGGCGACGACCTCGCTCAGCGCCCGGGCCCCCAGGTCCGCCAGGGCCTCGGCCGCCATCTCG
Source organism: Actinomyces dentalis DSM 19115 (assembly GCF_000429225.1). GTDB lineage: Bacteria > Actinomycetota > Actinomycetes > Actinomycetales > Actinomycetaceae > Actinomyces > Actinomyces dentalis. The sequence goes on along the minus strand of NZ_AUBL01000004.1, from coordinate 116,935 downwards.
CCGCCGGGACCCACTTGCAGGCGGTCCGCCGCCTCCAGCAGCGCCCGCTCGCCCGGATCGAGCACCCGCTCGACGAGCGCCCCCTCGCCGCCGGGGCCGAACAGGCGGAAGCACTCCCCCTCGTCCAAATCGCCGGAGTCCGACGGCGAGTCCCCCGCCGGAGCCGGACCCAGGAGCGGGCTCAGGAACCGTTCGACGACGTCGGCGAGTTGGGCGCCCGGGGCCATGGCGGCCAGGCGGTCCAGGACCTCCTCGTCCGCGTCGGGGCCCTCGCCGAAGTCCTCATCGAGAACCCCGTCCCGCCCGGGCGCACCGGCGGGCCCCGTCGCGCTGACTCGCGCGGGAGGTGCAGCCGAACCCAGGTGCTCGAACATGTGTACAGTTTAGCATCGTTTCCGGCGCGAATCCAGGCCCACGGGGCAATTGCTCGGGGGTTTCCGGGGCTCCGGCCGGGGACCCCAGGCGCGCCGTCCCGGAGCCTCCCGCACTCCGTCCGAACCCCGGCTCCGTCTGACGATTCCGGCGCTCCCCCGCATCTTCCGCGCCCCCGCACTCCCCGGGCCCACCATGCGCCTCCGTTCGTGGTGCATCGGTCTACCGTGGGGCGCATGAGTGAGACCCCCGCCTCAATCGCACCGACCGCACCGACTGCATCGACCACCTCGGCCGCTTCGAGCACCTCGACCCCCGCGACCGCCCCGCCGGCATCCGCCGCCGACCCGTGCGCCCTCCTCGCCGACGGCCTGGACCGCTCCCGCGAGCGCTTCGACCGCGCCCTGGACGGCGTCACCCTGGAGCAGGCCAATGCCCGGCCCGTGTCCGAGCTCGCTCCGCGCGTCGACTCCCTCACCTGGCTCGCCTGGCACACGGCCCGGGAGATCGACCTCCAGATCAGCGCCCTGGCCGGGACCGAGCCCCTGTGGACCGGCGCGGGATTCTCCGCCCGCTTCGCCCTGCCTCTGCCCGACGGCACCGAGGACTGGCGCCACGCCCCCGAGCAGGCCGCACTGGTGCGCGTGAACGACTTCGCGCTCCTGACCGACTACCTCGACGCCGCCTGCGCCCTGGCGCACGAGTACCTGGACGGTCTGGAGGCGGCGGCCCTCGACGACGTCGTGGACCGCTCCTGGAATCCTCCGGTCACCCGCGCCGCGCGCCTGGTCTCGATCATCGACGACGCCGCCCAGCACTCGGGCCAGGCCGTCTACGCCCGCCGGCTGCTGGGTCTGGAGGGCTGAGAACCGCGCTCAGGCGACCGGCTCGCCGCGGCGCAGGACGTCCACCGGGACCAGGTCGGCGTCGGTGACGACGACGTCGCCCCAGCACCCGGCCTCCAGGGCGCCCACCGAGTCGTCCCCGAGGATCCTGGCGCCCTGGACGGAGGCGGCGTAGACGGCGTCGACCAGGCCCACCCCGCCCCTCCAGGTGGTGCGCACGACGTCGATGAGGCGGCTGGTCCCGCCGGCGATGGCGCCGCCCTCGCTCAGGCGGGCGACGCCGTCGGCCACGGTGACCGGCTGGGAGCCGAGCACGTAGTCGCCGTCGGCCATGCCGGCCGCGGCCATGGCGTCGGTGACCAGGACGACATTGTCCCGGCCCAGGGTCTCGAACACGTCGAGCACGATGGCGGGATTGAGGTGGACGCCGTCGCCGATCATCTCGACGATGCACCGGCCCCGGGCCGCCGCCGCGAGGAACTCGGGCACCGGTCCGGGGGCGCGGTGGTGCATGGGGCGCATGCCGTTGAACAGGTGGGTGGCGGTGGGCCGGTCGCAGCGCATCGGCAGTCCCGCCTCCGCGCGCGCGTCCAGGCGGGCGGCGGCGTCGGCCAGGGCGGCGCGCACGGGGCCGGCCTCGGAGTCGGTGTGGCCCAGGCTCGGCAGGGCGCCGCCGGCGATGAGGGCCGCGATGACGCCGTCGTCGCCGGTGACGCCGGGCTTCTCGGGGGCGATGGTCATGGTGGCCACGTGGCCGCGGCCCAGGGCGATCAGCTCGCGGACCAGGTCCGCATCGGGGTCGATGATGTAGGTGGGGTCCTGGGCGCCGCAGCGCTCGACGGAGACGAAGGGCCCCTCGAAGTGGATGGCGGCGAGCTCTCCGCGCTCGCACAGGTCGGCCAGCACCGCGGTGCGCTCGCGCAGGACCTCGGCGGAGGCGGTGACGCAGGAGGCCACGAGGCTGGTGGTGCCGGCGCGGCGGTGCTCCATGACGGCCGTCATGGCCTGCTCGGCGGTCCGGGCGTTGGGGAAGGACTCGCCGCCGCCGCCGTGGCAGTGGACGTCGACCAGGCCGGGCAGGAGGTAGCCGCCCCCGGGGGCGCTCTCGGCGGCGGCGACGGCGTCGCCGAAGCCCGCGCGCCCGGCGGCGGCGGCCGGGCCGACCCAGGCGATGTGCCGATCGGTGACGACGACGGCGCCGTCGTCGATGATGCGGTCGGGGGTGACGACCCGGCCCCGGCGGGCGGTGGTCGCGGGGGCGGGTGCAGCGGCGGCGGGAACGGCGGGGCTCATGGCGGCAGACTACCCGGGGCGCCGCACCCGCCCGGAGGCGACGGCGCGCGGCGCCCCGGGCAGTCGGCCGTCGGACCCGCGTCCGGCTCCGCCGCGCGGCGTCACGTCCGGCGCCGCCACAGCCGCGAGCCCGCCAGGACGCATCCCAGGGTCAGGGGCAGCGCCAGGGCGAGCCGGAGCCACTCGACCCGCTCGACCCCGGTGCCCGTGTAGAGGCCCACCGCGACGTCGAGCCACTGCTTGAGGGGGTTCCACTCCAGGATCCTCTTGAGGATCTCGGGCAGCTGGTCCAGGGGCATGGCCGCGCCCGAGCCGAAGAACATGAGGAAGAAGACGGCGGCCGACAGGGCCTGGGTCGTGCGCGAGGAGACCCTCAGCGCGCCGATGAGGAAGCCCAGCGCCGAGAGCCAGACGATCGAGCCCGCCATGATCAGGAGGAGGCGCGGGTTCCACAGCTCGGGTCTCACCCCGTCGCGCACGGCCACCACCAGGACGATGATCGTTGAGGCGGCCATGACCAGCGCGAGCGTGGACAGCAGCAGGGCGATCACGAAGTGCCCGCCCCGCAGCGGGAGGGTGGCGTAGCGCCGGTCGATCCCGCGCGAGCGGAGCTCGGCCAGGTAGATCGGCATTCCCATGAGCAGCAGGTTGGCGATCACCGTCAGGATGAGCGAGGGGAACATGACGTCGATGAACCTCACGCCGGGGGCGACCTCGGTCGAGGCGTAGGGGATGCCGATGAAGACGTACATGATCACCGGGAAGGCGAGGGAGAAGAACACGGCGACGGGCTCGCGCAGCAGCAGGACGAGCTCCTGGCGGGACCACACCGCCACGACGCGCCACCCGGGCGCGAGGGCCGGCCGATCGGGGTCGGCGGCCGTCGGGCGCTGGGCCGGGCGCCGGGCCGGGTGCTGCGCCGCGCTCATGCGGCCGCCCCCCGGTCGGCTCGCGAGACCGCCTCGGCGAAGACGTCCTCCAGCCGGATCGGCCCCTTCAGGATGTCCTGGTAGCGCAGCTCGCCGCGGCCCCGGGCCGCCTCGATCACGTCGGCCATGGCCGTGACGGCCTCCTTGTCGGCGATGAGCACGCGCACCTCCCCCGTCCCCACCAGGTCGAGGCCGCGAGCGCGGGCCCAGGCGTCCACGGAGGGGTCGGCCCCGATGAGCCGCAGCCGCCACCGGCCGTCGGCCGGGCCGAGGACCTCCTCGACCGTCCCCTGCAGGATCAGGCGGCCGCGGTCGAGGACCAGGAGCCGGTCGGCGTAGGCCTCGGCCTCGCTCAGGTCGTGGGTGGAGGCGAGGACGGCGACGCCCTCGGCGCGGCGCAGCCGGAGGAACTCCCACAGCTCGGCGCGCGCCACCGGGTCGATGCCGCTGGTCGGCTCGTCCAGGACGAGGGCGCGGGGGCGGCCGATGCAGGCCAGGGCGACGTCCAGGCGCCTGGCCCACCCGCCCGACAGGGAATCGATGGTCTGGGCCGCGCGGGCGTCCAGGCCGAGCTGGGCGACGATCCGCTCGACCGGGCCCGGGTCGGCGTACAGGGCGGCGACCGCGCGGACGGCCTCGCGGACTCTCAGGCGCTGGGGCAGGCCCGTCTCCTGGAGCTGGACGCCGATGAGGGCGCGCTGCGGGGCAAGGGGGCGCACGGGCTGCCCGTCGATGCTGACCTCGCCCGAGGTCGGGGGGCGCAGGCCGGAGATCATCTCCATAGCCGTGGTCTTGCCCGAGCCGTTGGGGCCGACCAGCACCACGATCTCGCCAGGGCGCACGGCGAAGGAGACGTCGTCCAGGGCGGGGGCGGCGGCGCCCGGGTAGCGCTTGCCCGCGCGGCGCCATTGCATGACCGGGGCGGCGCGGTCGGGCGCGGCGTCGGGCGGGCGGCGTTCTGCGGCCGACGGCGAGGGGGCCCGCCGGGGCGCGGCGGAGACTTCCATGGTGGCTCCTCACTGGTATTCGGTGTCGAAGACCGGTTTGCACTTCAAACTTCAGGAGCAGGATACCCCCTTTGGTTTGAAATGCAAACTTCAGGTGCTCGGCGCGGATCCGCACCGGCCGGTCGGGCCGGGGCCGGTCAGATCCGTCCGGCCGGCGCCGGCCGGGCCGCTCAGGCCAGACGGCGCTCCATGTCGCGCACCGCCCGCTCCACGTCGCGCTCCAGGCGGGCCGAGCGGCGGGCGTCGTCGGCCCACAGCAGCCCCGCCCCCGCCGGCCGGACGGCGACCACGCGTCCGCGGTCCACGAGCAGGGGGCGGAACATGCCGTTGGCCGCCGGGCAGATGAGCCGCTCGCCCGCGGCGTCGGTCAGGCACGCGCGGTCCTTGTAGCCCACGTGCACCTCGTCGAAGGCGGCCAGGAAGTGGGTGCCGGCGGCCCGTCTCCGGGAGGCGGCGAGCAGGTCGGGCAGGTCGGCGCGCATGTACAGGGTCGTGGCGCGCCCCGCCGCGCCCGACGCCGGGAGCGCCCCTGCGCCGGTTGCGCGCACGGCCCCGCGCAGCCCGCCGTCGGCCGCCGCCCGCACCAGCGGCACATCGCCGCGCCCCGCCCGGACGGCGTAGTCGGCGGCATTGGTCATCTCGACGGCGTCCTCCAGGGCCCGGGCGGCCTCGCCCAGGGGCAGCGCCGTCCAGCGGGCCAGGTCGGCCGCGCGCACCGGCCCGTGGCTGGTGGCGTAGCGCCGGGCGATCTCGGCGACGGCGGCGCGGTGGCCGGCGGTGCCGTGCGCCCCGCCGCCGGCGCCGCCCGGGCCGCTCTCCGCCGGCAGCAGCGCGGTCGCATCGACCACCAGGTGCTCGTTGCCGCGCCGCGGCCCCTGGACGAGGACGCCCTCGCGCTGGAGGCGGACCAGCAGGTGGCGCCCGCGCTGCGCCCCGGCGCCGGAGTCGGACCCGGAGTCGGCGCCCATGAGGCCGCCGTCCCGCCACACCCGCAGCAGGCGGGCGCGGCGCAGCGGCCCCTCGGCGGCGATGGCCGCCAGCGCGAGCCCGCCCGCCCGCTCCAGGAGGGCGTCGTCGAGCCCCAGCCACTTCTCGGTGCGCCTCGCCCACGCGTCCATCCGATGCATGAGGGCGACTCGCAGCCAGTGGTGGTCGGCCGCCGTCGTGATGTGGATGGTGCCGCGCATGGGCCAGGACCGCACCAGCCGGCCGGCCTCGAAGGCCGCGTCGACGTCGGCGCGCCCGGCCCGCGCGGTCCGGGAGACGATCGCGTGGGACGCGGAGGAGACCTGCTGGCCCTGGACGGCCAACTGGCGGCGCACCGCCTCGGCGGGCTCCGGCGCCGCCGTCGCCCCCACGAGCCCCTGGGCGACCAAGCGCAGGTAGGACATCTCACGCGGGGCGGGGGCCGTTGCAGCCATGGCGCCGCCCGTCAGAACAGCCGGGAGGAGGGGTCGTCCAGGCCGCGCAGGGCGTCGTAGTCCAGGACCACGCAGCGGATGCCGCGGTCCTCGGCCAGCACGCGCGCCTGGGGCCTGATCTGCTGGGCGGCGAAGAGCCCGCGCACGGGCGTCAGGAGCGGGTCGCGGTCCAGCATGTCGACGTAGCGGGTCAGCTGCTCGACGCCGTCGATCCCGCCCACACGCTTGACCTCGACGGCGACGGCGGCGCCGGACTCATCGCGCACGAGCAGGTCGACCGGGCCCAGCGGCGTGGGGTACTCCCGGCGCACGAGCCTCCACCCGGGCCCGAGCACCTCGACCCGCTCGGCCAGGAGCTCCTGGAGGTGGGCCTCGACGCCGTCCTTGGTCAGGCCCGGGTCCACGCCCAGGTCCGCACTGGTGTCGGAGACGATGTCGAACAGGCGGATGACGAGCCGGTCGTCGGTCCTGGTGGCGCTCACCTCCCAGCGGGCGATCACGCCGATCTCCCGGTCCTCCTCGTCGGGGTCGACCTCGGCGAGCCGGGCGGGCGGGCTCATCCAGTTCAGCGGCTTGTAGGAGCCGCCGTCGGAGTGGACGAGCACGCTGCCGTCGGCCTTGACCATGATGAGCCGGGTGGCCCGGGGCAGGTGGGCGTCCAGGCGCCCGGAGTAGTCCACGGAGCAGGAAGCGATGACGACGCGCACCCGGGCAGCCTACCGGTGCCGGCTGGACGGGGCCGCGGCCGCCCGTCCCGGCGCGCGCCGACTCACAGGAGCGAGGGCTGCGTGGGGGCGGCGGACTCCAGCCAGGCCACCAGCGCCGAGTGCGAGTCGCTGAGCATGGCCAGATCGAAGGACTTCCCCGCGACCGTGCAGGTCACGTCGACGATCCGCCCGCCCGCCCGGGGGCGGGGCCCGCCCAGGACCAGGTCGTCGCGGTGCATCCGGTAGCGGGCCCGCGGCGACAGGGAGATGAGCCGGTGCCACTCGATGGCCTCGTCGCCGAAGGTGGCGATGCCGCTCATATAGCGTCTGCGCCCCGAGCGCAGCAGGGCGCACTCGAAGGAGCCGACCTGCGAGGCCAGGAAGCGCAGGCGCGCCAGGAAGACGACGACGAGCACGAGCGAGCCGGCCAGGACCGCCGGCACGCACCAGCCCATCGCGCCCATCGTCAGTCCAGGTCCTCCGAGTCCGTGGCCACCACGGTCTCGGTGAGCATATCGATGTCCTCGGCCGTGCCCGTGATCTCCGAGCCGACCCGGTCGGCGGCCACGGTCACCACATTGTGGTCCACCGAGCAGAAGCCGCCCGCCACGACGATCGGCGCGGCGGACCCGTCCTCCCCGACGATGCGCACCGTGCCGCGCCCCAGCAGGGCCAGGATCGGCTGGCGGCCCGGCAGCACGCCGAGCTCGCCGTCGATCAGGGGCACGGAGACCCGCTCCGCCTCACCGGCGAAGACCGTGCCCCCGTGACGGGAGACCACCTCCACGCTCAAACCGGACCCCCACGCCCGCGACCCCTCCTGCGCCATGACCGCTCACTCCTTGCCGATCTCGGCCGCGCGGCGCTCCAGATCCTCCACGCCGCCGATATTGAAGAAGGCCTGCTCGGGCAGGTGGTCGTAGTCGCCGTCGACAATGCGCTTGAAGGCCTCGACCGTCTCCGACACGGGCACGGTGGAGCCGGCCACGCCCGTGAACTTCTCCGCCATGTACATGTTCTGGCTCAGGAACTGCTCGATGCGCCGGGCCCGGCCCACGGTCACCTTGTCCTCCTCGCTCAGCTCGTCCACGCCCAGGATGGCGATGATGTCCTGGAGCTCCTTGTTCTTCTGGAGGATGGACTTCACGCGGGTGGCCACCTCGTAGTGCTCGCGGCCCACGTACTGGGGGGCCAGCAGGCGCGAGGTGGAGGCCAGCGGGTCCACGGCCGGGTAGATGCCGCGCGCGGCCACCTCCCGGCTCAGCTCGGTGGTGGCGTCCAGGTGGGCGAAGGTCGTGGCCGGGGCCGGGTCGGTGTAGTCGTCCGCCGGCACGTAGATGGCCTGCAGGGAGGTGATGGAGTGCCCGCCCGCCGAGGTGATGCGCTCCTGGAGCTGGCCCATCTCATCGGCCAGGTTGGGCTGGTAGCCCACCGCCGAGGGCATGCGCCCCAGCAGCGTGGAGACCTCGGAGCCGGCCTGGGTGAAGCGGAAGATGTTGTCGATGAACAGCAGCACGTCCTGATGCTGGACGTCGCGGAAGTACTCGGCCATGGTCAGGGCGGACAGGGCCACCCGCAGGCGCGTGCCCGGCGGCTCGTCCATCTGGCCGAACACCAGGGCGGTCTTGTCGAACACTCCCGCCTCCCCCATCTCCACAATGAGGTCGTTGCCCTCGCGGGTGCGCTCGCCCACGCCCGCGAACACGGACACGCCCTCGTGGTCCAGGGCCACGCGCTGGATCATCTCCTGGATGAGGACCGTCTTGCCCACGCCCGCCCCGCCGAACAGGCCGATCTTGCCGCCCTGGACGTAGGGGGTGAGCAGGTCGATGACCTTGATGCCGGTCTCGAACATCTGCTCCTTGGACTCCAGCTGGTCGAAGGCCGGGGGCCGACGGTGAATGGGCCAGCGCTCGGTGATCTCCAGCTGCTCGCCGGGGGCCAGGTTGAGCACGTCGCCGGTGACGTTGAAGACGTGGCCCTTGGTCACGTCCCCCACGGGCACCGAGATGGGCGCGCCCGTGTCGCGCACCTGCGATCCGCGCACCAGGCCGTCGGTGGGCTTGAGCGAGACGGTGCGCACGATGTTGTCGCCCAGGTGCTGGGCGACCTCCAGGGTGATCTCGTGCGGCTCCTCGCCCTGACCGGTCGCCTGGATGGTCACCTTGAGGGCGTTGTACATCGCCGGGATCGCATCCGGCGGGAACTCGACGTCGACGACGGCGCCGATGATCCGGGTGACGCGCCCGGTACCGGGGGTGGTGGTGTCAGCCATGGTCCGTATCTTCCGTATCCGTTCTGGCAGCTGTGGTCGGTGGTCCGCCGTCTACTCGGCGCCCAGGGCGTCGGCACCCGAGACGATCTCCGTGATCTCCTGGGTGATGTCGCCCTGGCGCGCCGCGTTGGCCAGGCGGGTGTAGGTGGTGATGAGGTCCTCGGCGTTGTCCGTGGCGGTGTGCATGGCCTGCTGGCGGCTGGCCAGCTCGGAGGCCGCCGCCTGCAGCAGGGCGTTGCGGATGCGCGAGTGCACGTAGCGGGTGAGCAGGCCGTCGAGGACCTCGGCGGCGGAGGGCGCGAACTCGTACAGCGGCGCGGCCGCCGTCGGATCGGGACGGGCCTTGATCTGGGCCGCGGCGATGTCATCGCGGTTGAGCTCGCCGGGGCCGTCGATGTCCACGACGGTCAGCGGCAGCATGCGGCGCACCTCGGGCACCTGGGAGACCATCGAGACGTAGCGGGTGAAGACGATGTGGACCTCGGCCACGCCCCCGGCCGAGGGGGGGTAGAGGAAGTAGTCCAGGAGCACGGCGGCGACCTCGTCGATGACGGCGTCGGAGGGGCGGTCGGACTGGCCGACCCAGGAGAACTCCACGTCGCGCTCGCGGAAGGTGAAGTAGGAGTGGGCCCGGCGCCCGAAGGTGAAGACGACCGGATCCCGGCCCTCCTCGACGAGCTGGTCGATGAGCCGCTCGGACTCGCGCAGAACGGTCGCCGAGTAGGCGCCGGCCATGCCCCGGTCGGAGGTGACCACCAGGACGGCGACCCGGTTCGTGTCCGTGCGCTCGCGGGTGATGGGGTGCTCCAGGTGGGAGTAGGTGCCGACGGCGGCCACGGCCTGGGACAGGGCGTGGTCGTAGGGGCTCGCCTCCTGCGCGTTGCGGCTCGCGGCACCGATCCGGGAGGAGGCGATGAGCTCCATGGCCCGGAACACCTTCTGGAGGGTCTGGGTGGATCGGATGCGCTGCTTGTAGACGCGCTGGTTGCCTGCCATGTCAGCCCTTCTTCTTGAGCACGATCTGCTCGGCCGTGTGCTCGGCGGGGGCCTCCTCCTCGGCGGCGGCGACCTCGCCGGAGAGCATCTTGCCCCCGGCCAGGTAGGTGCTGCGGAAGGACTCGACGGCGGCGCGCAGGGCGGCCTCGTCGTCGTCGGAGAGCAGGCCGGTGGTGCGGATGGCGTCCAGGACCTTGGTATTGCGCCGCAGGTGGTCCAGCAGGGCGCGCTCGAAGGGCAGGACGTCGGCCACGTCGAGGTCGTCGAGGTAGCCGTTGGTGCCGGTCCACACGCTCGCCACCTGCTCCTCGACCGGGTAGGGCGTGAACTGGGGCTGCTTGAGCAGCTCCATGAGGCGCTCGCCGCGGGTGAGCTGGGCGCGGGTGGCGGCGTCCAGGTCGGAGGCGAACATGGCGAAGGCCTGCATGGAGCGGTACTGCGCCAGCGTGAGCTTGAGGGTGCCGGCGACCCGCTTCATGGCCTTGACCTGGGCGGCGCCGCCCACGCGCGACACCGAGATGCCCACGTCGACGGCGGGGCGCTGGTCGGCGTTGAACAGGTCGGACTGGAGGAAGATCTGCCCGTCGGTGATGGAGATGACATTGGTGGGGATGTAGGCCGAGACGTCATTGGCCTTGGTCTCGATGATCGGCAGACCGGTCATGGACCCGGCCCCCAGGTCGTCGGAGAGCTTGGCGCAGCGCTCCAGCAGGCGCGAGTGCAGGTAGAAGACGTCGCCGGGGTAGGCCTCGCGGCCCGGCGGGCGGCGCAGGAGCAGGGAGACGGCCCGGTACGCCTCGGCCTGCTTGGACAGGTCGTCGAAGACGATGAGCACGTGCTTGCCCGAGTACATCCAGTGCTGGCCGATGGCCGAACCGGTGTAGGGGGACAGGTACTTGAAGCCGGCCGGGTCGGAGGCCGGGGAGGCCACGATGGTGGTGTACTCCAGGGCGCCGCGCTCCTCCAGGACGGCGCGCACGGAGGCGATGGTGGAGCCCTTCTGCCCGGTGGCCACGTAGATGCAGCGCACCTGCTGGGCGGGGTCGCCCGTCTCCCAGGCCGACTTCTGGTTGAGGATCGTGTCCAGGGCGATGGCCGTCTTGCCGGTCTTGCGGTCGCCGATGATGAGCTGGCGCTGACCGCGGCCGATGGGGATCATGGAGTCGATGGCCTTCAGACCGGTCTGAAGGGGCTCGTGGACGGACTTGCGGGACATGACGCCGGGGGCCTGGAGCTCCAGGGCGCGCCGCCCCTCGGTGCGGATCTGGCCCAGGCCGTCGATGGGGCGGCCCAGGGGGTCGACGACGCGGCCGAGGTAGCCGTCGCCCACCGGCACGGACAGGACCTCCCCGGTGCGCCGCACCGTCTGGCCCTCGTCGATGCCGGCGAAGTCGCCCAGGACGACCACGCCGATCTGGCGCTCGTCGAGGTTCATGGCCAGACCGGCGGTGCGGTCCTCGAAGACGAGCAGCTCATTGGCCATGACGCCGGGCAGGCCCTCGACGTGGGCGATGCCGTCGGCGGCGAAGACGACGTGCCCGACCTCCTCGGCCGCGACCTGCGAGGGCTTGTAGGACGCGACGAACTCGTCCAGGGCCGAACGGACGTCCTCCGGCCTGATGGTCAGTTCCACCATCTCTGTCGTCTCCTTGCTGTGTGCTGGGGTGGCGCCGCGGGGCGCCGGATGTTGCGGGGCGGGCCCTCAGCCCGTCAGCCGGGTGCGCAGCCGCGCGATGGAGCTGCGAACGGTGGAGTCCATGACCAGGTCGCGCACGCTGACCCTGACCCCGCCGATGACCGAGGGGTCGACCTCCATGTTGAATTCGATGTCGGTGCCCAGGCGCTGGGCGAGGATGGCCCGCAGGCGCGCCTCCTGGAGGGGCGTCATGGGGACGGCGGTGACGACGTCGGCGATGGTGCGGTTCTGCAGACCGGCGGCCAGCTCGGTGACGCGGCGCACATTGTAGGGCACCCCGCCGACGGCGATCTCGGGCTGGTGGCGCACGCACCAGACGACCAGGCTCATGGTCGGGGCCGACACACGCGGGCCGAAGAGCCGCCGGGCGAGCCCGACGCGGTCCTCGGTGCGGGTGCGCCGGGACGGCTCGAGGGCCTCGCGGACCTCGCGGTTGTCGGCGAGGACCTGCCCGACGGCGAAGAGCTCCTGCTCGACGTCCTCCAGGGTGCCGCCCGCGCGCGCGCCGGCCAGGACGGACTGGATGCCCATGTCGTGCAGGGCGGTGATGAGATCGACCGGGCGCGACCAGCGCTCGCGCACGAGCACCCGCAGGAGGTCGACGACGCGCTCGTCCACCCGGCCGGTGAACAGGCGGGCGGCGAGGGCCGCCTTGTCCTCGGGCGCGCGGCCGGGATCGGTGAGCGGACCGCGCAGCGGGTTCGCCGCGACCTGGTGGGCCAGGGCGAGGATCTGCTCGCCGAGCTCCTGCCCGACCGCCCCGGCGGCGGTCAGGACCGGGGTCCACGCCCTGGCGGCGATGACCCTGCTGGCGGCGGTCCCGGTGTTCACCGCACCGCTCCGTATCCGGCGGCGTCGGCGCGCCGGGCGCGGGCGGGCGCCTTCTCGAGCTCGTCGAGGAAGCGGTCGATGACGCGGGCCGACAGCGCGGTGTCGGTCAGCTGCTCGCCCACGATCCTCTCGGCGAGGTCGGAGGCGAGCAGGCCGACGTCGGTGTGCAGGCTGATCTCGGCGGCCTGCTTGTCCGCCCGGATCTGGCGCTCGGCGGCCTCCATGGCGCGGGAGGCCTCCTTCTGGGCGTCGGCGCGGGCCTGGGCGATGATCTCCTTGGCCTCGTTCTGGGCGGCCGCGCGCAGGCCCGCGGCCTCGCGCCGGGCGTCCTCGATGAGCCGGGCGGCCTTGCGCTCGGCGTCCTCCTGGTTGCTCCTGGCCCTGTCCGCCAGCTCCAGGCCCTCCTCGATCTTGCGGGTGCGCTCGTCGAGCACCGCGTTGAAGCGCGGCAGGGCGTACTTGACGAGCGCGACGGCGACGATCAGGAAGGCGACCGTGCCCCACAGCAGGTCGGGCAGGGCGGGGATGAACAGACCAATGCCCCCCGGGGCGCCGCCCTCGGAGGCGCCGGAGGCGGGCAGCGCCGCAGGCAGGCCCGCGGCGAGCGCGGGGGCGTTCACGGCTATGGTCATGGCGACCACGGGTTCAGAAGACGAAACCGGCCGCGAAGCCGAGCAGGCCCAGGGCCTCGATGAGGGCGGCGCCGATGAACATATTGGTGCGCAGGGCGCCGGCGACCTCCGGCTGGCGCGCCGTGCCCTCCTGGGTCTTGGCGACGACCAGGCCGATGCCCAGTGCGGGGCCCAGGGTCGCGAGCGCGTAGCCGATGGTGTTGATAGTGCCGGTCATAGGTGTCTCCTTGTGGTGGTGATCGCCGGAGGGCGAAGAAATCGTGTGATGAGTGATGACGTTAAAACCGGGGTTTCAGTGCATGCGGACCGAGGAGTCGATGTAGACGGCCGTCAGGAGCGTGAAGATGTAGGCCTGGAGGGCGGCGACGAAGGCCTCGAAGACGATGAAGGCGACGCCCGCGGCCAGGGTGATCGCGCCCAGCGCCTTGAGCGAGGCCGAGGCGTAGACGAACAGGGCGTTGGTGGCCACGAAGCACAGGGCCAGCAGCAGGTGGCCGGAGATCATATTCGCCATGAGTCGGACCGTCAGCGTCAGGGGCCGCAGGATGAAGGTGGAGAGGAACTCGATGGGGACGATGAGCGGGTACAGGAACCCCGGCACGCCCCGGGGGGCGAGGGATCCCTTGAGGTAGCGGCCGATGCCGTTGGCGCGCACGCCCGCGTAGAAGAAGGCGATGTAGGACACGATCGCGAAGATCAGCGGCATGCCCACCACGCCGGTCGAGGCGATCTGGAGGCCCGGGATGACGCCCGAGATGTTGAGGAACAGCACGCCCAGGAAGATCGTGGTCAGCACCGGGGCGTACCTGCGCCCGAAGTCGGGGCCGAGGATCTCCTCGGCGACGTTCTTGCGCACGAAGTCCAGGACCAGCTCCAGGGCGCTCTGGAACCGGCCGGGCACGACCCGGGCGCGCGCGGCGCCGACGGCGAAGACGAGCACCAGGGCGCAGGCCATGATGAGCCTGACCATCATGACGCGGTTGAGCTCGAAGGGCGTGCCCTGGAAGGCGAAGGGCGCGGGGAAGAAGTCGTCCATGCTGGGCGGCTCGAAGCCGCTCCCGTCCGAGGACGCGGGCAGCGCCCCGACCGTCCCGGCCGCGAGAATCGCGCTCGTGATCACCAGTCCTCCTCGGATACGGACCCGCCGTCCCACCGAGGAACGGCCTCATATGCCAGCCTAATCCAAAACCGCGAACCGTCCACCCGAAAACCGGACCGGCGGGCCGGCCGCCCCGGCCCCTGGCACTTCGGACGCCGCGAATCAAGGGACGCTCGACCCATCCGCGCCGTCGTCGCGCCGTTCGCCGCGGCGCGGCTGAACCGTCAGGGCCCGGCCCGAGGCGAGCGCGACGATCTCCGTGCCCGCGACCGCCAGGAGGATCACCGCCAGGGGCGCGAGGAACCAGATCGGACTCATCGTCGAGCGGTGCGGGCCCGCCAGGACGATGAGAACCACCATGACGGCGATCTTCCCGGCGAAGGACAGCATGACCCCCCCGGAGGCCAGGAGGGGGAAGCGGTCCCAGTCGACGGCCAGGGACGCGGCGGTGATGAGGGTGAGCAGGGCCCCGGCCCCGGCGCCCCAGACGGCGCCGCGCCAGGCGCCGCCGCCGACCACCGCGGCGCAGGCGAGGGCGATCGCGGACAGGGCGAGCCCGACGATCAGGACCCGCCGCGCCGCGGCGCGGAAGACCTCCGCGTGGGTGCGCGGGCGGGGGGGCGTCAGGCGGCGGTCGGCCCGGCTCATCGTCGCCCCGCGCGCCGCACGTGCCGGGCGCCGATGCGCCGGGCCCAGGTCAGGCGCAGCCCGGGCATGAGGTCGACGGTCACGGCCACGGCCGCGACCACGGCCACGGCCGCGCCCACGGCCACCACCCGGACCGGCAGGAAGGCGAGGCCGGCGCAGGAGAAGGCCGCGACCGCCGCCCAGATGTACATGACCAGCACGGCCCGGCGGTGGGAGTGGCCGGCGGCGAGCAGGCGGTGGTGCATGTGCATGCGGTCGGCGTGGAAGGGGCTGTGCCCGGACATGGTCCGGCGCACAATGAGCCTGATCATGTCCGCCACGGGCAGCAGAAGGACCATGAGGGGCAGCAGGATCGGCAGGAACACGGGGATCGCCGCCGTGCCCCCGAAGCTGCCCGGATCGATCTGCCCGGTGACGATGATCGTGCCGGCGGCGGAGATCAGGCCCAGCTGCATGGAGCCGGAGTCGCCCATGAAGATCGTGGCCGGATGGAAATTATGGGGCAGGAAGCCCGCGCATATGCCGATGAGGGCGGCCACGATGGTGGCGGCCAGGGAGGTGTAGGACTCCGGGGAGGTCCAGCGGGTCAGGGCGTAGACGTAGGCGAAGAAGGCCACCGCCCCGATCCCGATGACGCCGGCGGCCAGCCCGTCCAGCCCGTCCATCCAGTTGACGGCGTTGATGACGGTGAGCACCACCAGAATGGTGGAGAACAGGGACAGGCGGGACGAGCCGATGGTCAGCCCCCACACGGGGAAGGTGATGAGCTGGACGCCCTGCCAGGCCATGATCCCGGCCGCCAGGATCTGCCCGACGAGCTTGGTCATCCAGTCCAGCTCCCACAGGTCGTCGACGATGCCCAGCAGGCAGACCAGCCCCGCCCCCAGCACCACCGCCCAGGCGGAGCGGTCGATGACATTGGACAGGTAGGGCACGCGCGAGGCGACGGCGACGGCGGTGGCGAAGCCCAGGAACATGGCCACGCCGCCCAGGCGCGGAATGGGCGTGGTGTGCACGTCGCGGGCCCGCACCGGGGTCAGGGCGTTGAAGACCAGGGCGATGTGGCGCACGATCGGCACGGACAGGTAGGTCACGGCCGCCGCCACGAGCATGAGCAGGAGGTAGACCTTCACGCCCCCGCACCCTCCTTCGCGCCGCCGTGCGCCGCGCTCGGGCCCACGACGGCGGCGAGCTCGGCGCGCGGGACGACGCCCTCGCGCACGACGACGGGGCCCGGGGACCCGCCGGCCAGGCTGACGATGGTGGAGGGCACGGGTCCGGGCGTCGGGCCGCCGTCGAGCAGCAGTATGTCGGCGCCGTGCGGGCCCGCGGCGTCGTCGTCGGCGAGCGCGACCCGGCCCGGGAAGGCGGCCAGGGCGGCCGCGGCGTCGGTGGCGGGGGCCAGTCCCGTGCGGTTGGCGCTGGTGACGGCCATGGGGCCGGTGCGGCGCAGCAGCTCCAGGGCCAGGGGATGGTCGGGCATGCGCAGGGCCACGGTTCCGCCCGACTCCCCCAGGTCCCAGTCCAGGTCGGCCCTCGCATCGAGGACGAGGGTCAGCGCCCCGGGCCAGAAGGCCCCGATGAGCACCCGGGCGGCGTCGGGGAGGCGGGCGACGACGTCGAAGGCCTGGGCGGGGTCGGCGACGAGGACCGGCGGCGGCATGCGGCGGTCCCGCCCCTTGGCGGCCAGGAGCCGGCTCACGCCCGCGGCGTCGGAGGCCAGGGCCCCGATGCCGTAGACGGTGTCGGTGGGGAGGATGAGCAGGCCGCCCGCGCGCACGTGGGCGGCGGCGCGCTCGAGCGCGCGGGCGGGGGCGGGCGCGGAGAGGGGAACGCTGGGATGCGGGCTCACGGCGGCCATCCTCCCACGGATCGGCCCCGGCCCGGGCCGCGCCGCCCGCCCGTGAGCGGCCCCACGCGCCGGGGCCCGCGCCGCGGGGCCGCGGGACCCCGGCCGGCGCCCCTACACCAGGCGGCGGGCCGCGGCCCAGCGGGTCAGCTCATTGCGGTTGGACAGCTGGAGCTTGCGCAGTACGGCCGAGACGTGGCTCTCGACGGTCTTGACGGAGATGAACAGCTCGCCGGCGCACTCCCTGTAGGTGTAGCCGCGGGCGATCAGGCGCATGACCTCGCGCTCGCGCGCCGAGAGGCGGTCGAGCTCGGAGTCGGCCACGGCGACATCCCCGGCCCCGGTCCCGAAGGCGTCCAGGACGAAGCCGGCCAGGCGCGGGGAGAAGGCGGCGTCCCCGGCGGCCACCCGCCGCACCGCCTGGGCGAGGTCGGCCGTCGAGATGGCCTTGGTGACGTAGCCGCGTGCCCCGGCCCGGATGACGCCGACGACGTCGTCGGCCGCGTCCGAGATGCTCAGGGCCAGGAAGCGGGTGCCCGGCGCGTCGCGGCAGGCGGCCACCACCTCGGCCCCTCCCCCGCCGTCGCCCCCGGGCAGGTGCACGTCGAGCAGGACGACGTCGGGGCGCAGGGCGTGGACGGCGGCGACGGCGCCCTCGACGTCCTCGGCCTCGGCGACGACCTCCAGGTCGGGGGCGCGGGCGGTCAGCTCGGCGCGCACCCCGGCGCGCACGAGGGCGTGGTCGTCGACGACGAGCAGGCGCAGGCGGGCGGGCGGGGCGGGATCGGTGCGGCGGGACATCATGCTCCTGTGGGTGCGGCGGGGGGCGGCGGGACGGTGGGCAGGTCGAGGTGGATCTCGGTCCCCGCCTCCAGGCGGCGCACGACGGCGCGGCCGCCGTGGCGGGCCATGCGCGAGACGATGGACTCGCGCACGCCGTGCCGGTCCGGGGGGATCCGGTCGATGTCGAAGCCCGGGCCGCGGTCACGCACGAAGACCTCCAGGCGCTCGGGGCCGATCTCGGCGTAGACGCTCACGGGCGGGGCGCCGTGGCGCACGGCGTTGGACAGGGCCTCGCGGGCGGCGGCGACGACGACCTCCGTGGCCCGGTCGGGGGGGCGGTCCCCCACGACGACGAGCTCGACCTCCGCGCCGTAGCGGTCCTCGATCTCCCCCACCAGGTCCCGCACGGCGTCGGCCACCGAGGTGCCGGCCTCGGGACGGTCGGTGTAGAGCCAGGCGCGCAGTTCGCGCTCCTGGGAGCGGGCCAGGCGGGCGACGGCGCCCGGCTCGTCGGCGCGCTTGCGGATGAGGGTGAGGGTCTGGAGGACCGAGTCGTGAAGGTGGGCGGCGATGTCGGCGCGCTCGGCCTCGCGCGCCTCGGCGGCGCGGGTGTCCGCCAGGGCCCGGTTGGTGCGCAGCCACAGGGGCGCCAGGATCAGGCCGACGCCCAGGACGAGGGCGCCGCCGGTCAGGGCGCCGGTCAGCAGCACCCGGGGCGGGGTGTCGGCGCCGATCCACAGCAGGATGCCGACGATGGCCAGGACGACGCCGCCGGCCAGGCGCAGGAGGGCGCCCCGGTCCCGGGCGGGGCCGGTGACCGCGTCGACCTGGGACCAGGCCAGGGCCGCCCCGGCGGTGATGACGAGGACGGGCGGGAACCAGCCGGCGTCCGGGCCCAGGCCGGAGCGCCGGACGGCGATGAGGGCGGCGACCAGGAGGAGGGCGACGCCGCCCAGGAGGGCGCGCGCCCGCGGGCCCGGGCGCTGCCCGCCCGCGGCCCGGGCGCCCGGGGGCGAGACGAGGCGGGCCCGGGCGGGCGGGACGGCGCCGGAGGCCTCCGCCCGGGGGTCGCCGGCTGGGACGAGCGCCCACAGCAGGAGGTAGAGGAGGGCCCCGGAGCCGCCGAAGACGCCGGCGGCGACCAGGAGCGCGCGCACCCTGATGACGGGCAGACCGAGGTGGTCCGCCAGGCCCGCGGCGACGCCCGCGATCAGCCTTCCGGGCCGCGTCGCCCACCCGGGTCCGGGGGCGCCGGCGCGCAGCGGGCGGCGCAGGGGCGGGCGCGGCGGCGCGCCGGGGCCGCGCCGGGTGCCGGGGGGCGCGCCCGGGCTCGCCGTGGTCGTCATGGGCACATCGTGGCACGAACGGGGACCCCGCAGGCGGGATGCGGGACGGAACCAGGGACGCATGGGGTCTCAATGGGGGATCGATCAGGGACTCCCCCAATCGCGGCGAGCGGGGCCGGGGCCGGACCATGGGGTCATGAGCGACGATCCCTCCCCCGACCGGTCCGACCCGCAGTACGGACCGCAGCCCGACCCGCAACCGGACCCGCAGTACGGACCACCGCAGCCCGACCCGCAACGACCGCGCACTCGGGCCACGACCTCCTTCTTCGACTCCGTCAGGCGCACGGGCCTGGTGCGCACCGACCAGCGGTGGGTCGGCGGCGTGGCGGGCGGCCTGGCCCAACGGCTCAATGTGGACCCCGTCCTCGTGCGCTGCATCTGGGCGGTGCTCTGCGTGTTCTCGGGCGTCGGGCTCCTCCTCTACGGCATCGCCTGGGCCCTCCTGCCCGAGGAGGGCGACGGGCGCATCCACCTCCAGCAGGCGCTGCACGGCGAGGCCGAGTCCGGTCTGGCCGGCGCCGCGGCCGCCGTCGTCGCCGGGTTCGTCCTGCAGCACCGCGGCGTCCTGCCCGTGTGGTGGTACGCCACGGACGACTGGGCGGGGGGCTTCTCCCTCGTCTTCTGGACGCTCATGCAGGTGGGCCTGACCGCGGGGATCATCTGGCTGGTCATCGTGCTCCTGCGCGGAAGGCGTCAGGACCCGCGCCCCGGGGCCTTCGCCCCCGGACCGCGGGTCGCGCCCGCGCGCCCGAATCCGCGCGGCGCCGCGCCCCGGGGTCCCTCCCGTCAGTGGGTCGGCCCGGTCGTCCCGCGCGTGCCCGGTCCGGGGCGGCGGCTGAGCCTGCTCGCGCTGGCGCTCATGCTCATCGGCCTGGCGCTGGCCGGCCTCGGGCTCCTGAGGGCGCACCTGACCGTCATCACCGCGCCCTTCGCGGCCCTCGGCGCCGTCACCGCCGCCCTGGGCGCGGTCGTCACGATCGCCGCCCTGCTCGGGCGCCGGGGCGGGTGGATCAGCGGTCTGGGCGTGCCCGTCATGCTCGCGGCCGTCCCCGCCCTCATCCTGGGCTCCGCCATTCCGCCGCAGGTCCTGGCCAGCACGACCCTTCACCCGCTGCACCCGGGCACGGTGCGCCTGACGTGGGCGGACCTGGAGAGCATGCCCAGAACCGCCGAGGGCGTCATCGACCTGGGCCTCTACGGCGCCGCCGGCATCTCCCTGGACCTGTCCGGCGCCCCCGCCGATCCGGGGGCGACGCGCGTCCGCCTGAGCCTGGGGGCCGGCCGCGTGAGCGTGTCCACGGCGCCGTCGGTCCCCCTCGTCGTCGACACCTCCCTGGGCGCGGGCACGCTCACGCACCAGGTCACGGACGGCTGGACCTTCGAGGGCGACTGGTCGGCGACGCTCCACACCGCGCCCTGGGCGCACGTCTACACCCCCGACGGCAGGGCCATCGACACCCAGGTGCACCAGGCCTACTCCGCCACGGGGAAGCGGTTCATCAGCCGTTCGGACGCCGCCCGCAACGGCGGGAGCGCCCTGACCCTGGAGCTGGCGATCGGGACCGGGGAGGTCGAGGTGACGGAGAACGCCCCGGGGCCGAGCTGGACCGGCATCGGCTCCGAGGACGTGTGGATCGTCAGCTCCTGGAACCGCTCGGACGGGACCAGCTCGACCGCTCTGCCGGTCGAGGGCATGAACCACGCCGCCGTCTCCGAGGAGGCCGCGCGCACCTGCCTCAAGGCGGCGGATGACGACCAGGACGACTGGGACAACGACTGGGACGACGACGCCCGGGGCTACACCGGGCAGAGGATCCTGAGCGAGAAGCTGGCCGACCTCGATCCCGGCGAGCGCGCGTCCTACGAGTCCTGCGTCAACCGGGCCATCGCCCGGGGCGACGGCGTCGCCGGTCCCGACGGGACCGGGTACGGCGGCGAGGTCCTCACGACCGCGCCCGGGCCCACCGCCGCCCCCACGAGCACTCCCACGAGCAACTGAACCCCGCAAGCACAGCCGCGGCGAGCTCCCGCGGCGGAACCGACGAGTGAGGACACACCATGACCGACGACGAGACCCCCACCACCGCGCTGCCCACCGACGAGGAGGCCCCCACCACCGCACTGCCCACCGACGAGGAGACCCCCACCACCGCACTGCCCACCGACGAGGAGGCCCCCACCACCGCGCTGCCCACCGACGACGACGCCGTCTCGGCGGAGCAGCCGTTCGCACCGGCCTCCGCCCCGGACCCCGACCGGACGGGGCCGCGGCCGCCCGGGGGCGACGCGGTCTGGAGCTCGAGCTCCCTGACGCCCGCTCCCAGGCCGGCGCCCCGGCGCCCGCGCCCCTTCACGCTCGTGTGGGGGCTGGCCCTCCTCGCCGTCGGGAGCCTGCTCATCGCCATCAGCCTGGGAACGGACATCGACCTGCTCACCACCGGCGTCGTTCTGCTGAGCGGGCTCGGGCTGGCCCTGCTCGTGCTCGCGGTCCTGCCATCGCGGGGCCCGCGGCGCCCGGGGGCCTGAGCCGGCGGGCGCGCACGCGGGCCGGTCGCCGGGCGGACGCCGGCGGACCGGCCCGTGTGCGCGCCTACTGCCCGGCGGCGTCGAGCATGGCCCGCAGGGTGCGGGTGTACTCCTCGAAGGCGAGCCGCCCCCTGGGCGTGAGCGCGATGTAGGTGGCGGGGGTGCGCCCCGAGAAGGTCTTGGACTGGGAGACGTAGCCGGCGGCCTCCAGCTTGCTCAGGTGGGTGGACAGGTTGCCGGCGGTCATGCTCAGCAGCTCGCGCAGCCGGGGGAAGACGATCTCGTCCCCGGCGGGGATGACCGCCAGGGCGGCGACGATGCGCAGGCGGGCCTGGGCGTGGATGACCGGGTCGAGGACATCGTGGCTCACGGCGCTCCCACCGCGGGCCGGGCGGGCCGGGCGGTGCGGCGGGCGTCCCAGGCGGCCGCCAGGAGCATCCCGCCGCCGCCCGCCAGCGACATGACCAGCAGCATGGCGCTGCCGCCGACGATCGTGGCCGCCGTCGTGGTGATGAGGATCCACCCGCCCAGCACCCCCAGGGTGTGCTCCTGCCACACCGCCGAGGAGGCGAGGAAGAGGACGCCGACGATGAGGCAGGGACCGGCGTTGGACAGGATGACGCCGGCCTCCCTGGCCCGGACGGTGTCCACCGCGGCCAGGAAGGACCCGATCCTGCCGATGATGACGAACCACAGGACGAAGGCCCCGCACCAGGCCGCGCCCAGACGCGCGCCCTGGTCGACCGACCCGCCGCGGATGCCGCGGATGCGCCGGGAGATGTAGACGGCCGTGTAGAGGCCGGCGCAGGCCAGGGCGGCGACGAAGAAGACCATGTGGGGCGCGGGCACGGTGAAGTCGGGGCGCCGGCCGAGCCGCAGCGCGCCGTAGCCCAGGAGCCAGGCCAGGCCCCAGGCGGCCAGAAGGGGCGCGGAGCGGATGCCGGTGCGCACGTGCAGGATGTTCTGCTGGTCCTCGATGGCGGACAGGGCGGCCGCCGCATCGAGGCGGGTCTCGGGCGCGGATGTCGAGTTCACGGGCCCTCCCATCGGTTCGCGTGTCAAACCAGTTGGGAGGAGTGTAGTCCGCCCCGCGTCGGCATCAGGACTGGTGGACGATGGCGGAGCGCACCTTGGCCGCGGCCCCCTCGTCCAGGAGGCGGCGCACCATCTCCAGGCCCAGCTCGATGGCGGTGCCCATGCCGCGGCTGGTGAGCAGGGCGCCGTCGGCCACGACGGCCTCCTCGCTCACCCGGGCCCCGTGCTCGGCCAGGACGTCCATGAAGGCCGGGTTCGACGTCGCCCGCCGCCCCTGGAGCAGCCCCATCTCGGCCAGGATCGAGGGCGCGGCGCACACCGCCGCCAGGGGCAGGTCCTCGTTCATGCGGCGGGCGATCTCCTGCCTGACGGCGGGCACGGCCTTGAGATTGGGGGTGCCGGGGATCCCCCCGGGCAGGAGGACCAGGGCGTAGTCGGCCAGATCCACCTCCGACAGGAGGCGGTCGCAGGTCAGGACGACCTGGTGGGAGGAGCCGACCGCCAGGGAGTTGGTGACGGAGACGAGGTCGGCGCGGATGCCGGCCCGGTAGAGGATGTCGACGGGGGCGAGGGCCTCGACCTCCTCCAGGCCGGGGGCGATGAGGACGGCGACGGCGGAGTCGGTGGCGAGTGCAGCTGGTGTGGGCACGGTTCCTCCTGGAGTTGGGGCCCGCCGGGCACCGCGGGCCGTTGGCACGACCCTACCCGCCGCGCCCGCGTCCCGGCGCCGCCGTCGGCCCCCCCGCCGGGTTCGGCGCCGCCGGGGCTCAGCGCTGGCGGACGAGGCGGTCGAGGCTGCGCCCCAGCTCCGACTCGGCCGCCGCGGGCGCGTACACGCTCAGTCCGCCGTCGGAGACCTCCAGCTCCGCCCCGCCGTCGGCATCGACGACGACGGGGCCGTGCCCGCCCAGGACGCACACCCATTGCTCGCCGGCGTGGCGGGCCCCCACGTGCAGGCGCTTGACGGCGGCGTGGCGGTCGGAGAGCACCACGGCCAGGCCGGAGGCGGGGTGGACGTCGTCCCCCTCACGGGCGAAGCCGACGACGTCGGGGGCGTCGAAGGCGTCGTGCTGCGGCCCGTGGGCCAG
Source organism: Actinomyces dentalis DSM 19115 (assembly GCF_000429225.1). GTDB lineage: Bacteria > Actinomycetota > Actinomycetes > Actinomycetales > Actinomycetaceae > Actinomyces > Actinomyces dentalis. Next base: position 93,554 of record NZ_AUBL01000004.1, on the reverse strand, counting down.
CAGCCGCCGCGCCGCCATGAGCAGGGGCAACTCGGTGACCGCCGGCAGGTCGCCGGTCTCGGGGGTGCCGAACAGGTCGCCCCAGAAGACGCAGGGGATGCCTGCCTCGCGCAGGAGGATGAGGGCGTAGGCGCTGGGCTTGAACCAGGGCAGGATGGTGGAGGCCAGGGCCTGGCGGGGCTGGGTGTCGTGGTTCTCCACGAAGGTGACGGCGTGGGCGGGGTCGGCGTCCACGAGGGTGCCCTCGAAGAGGCGCGACAGGTCCACGTTCCCGTCGGAGGTGGCGGCGGCGTGGAGGTGGAAGTGGAGGGGGACGTCGAACAGGCTCATGACGGGCTCGTCGCCTAGGTAGCCCCGCAGCTCGGCCAGGTCCTCGGACCAGTACTCCCCCACGGCGGGCAGCGCCCGCCCGGTGGTCCGGCGCAGGTCGCGCAGCCAGCGGCGGAAGAACTGGGCCCCGATGTGCTTGACGGCGTCGAGCCGGAAGCCGTCGACCCCGGTGGTCTCCACGTACCAGCGCCCCCAGGCGTCCAGCTCCGCGCTCACCGTCGGGTCCATGACGTGGACGTCGGCGCCCATGAGGTAGTCGTAGTTGCCCAGCTCGTGGGCGACGCCCTCGCTCCACTCCTTGCCCTCGAAGAGCCATATGCCCGAGCGCCCGGAGCGCTCGTCCCAGTCGATGCCGTTGAAGCAGTGCCAGTCCCAGGTGAAGTCCGAGTAGGCGCCGGCGCGCCCCGGGAAGGTGAAGCGGGTCCACACGGTGACCTCGGCGGGCTCGCCGAGCGGGCGGTACCGGTTGGCGGGGTCGACCTCGAGGGCGAGCACGTCCTCGGAGGCGTCGGCTCCCATGCGGTGGTTGAGGACGACGTCGGCCATGACGTCGATGCCCGCCGCCTTGAGGGCCGCCACGGCGGCCAGGTACTCGTCCTTGGTGCCGTACTTGGTGGGCACGGCGCCCTTCTGGTCGAACTCGCCCAGGTCGTAGGTGTCGTAGACGCCGTAGCCGACGTCGTCGACCCCGGCCTGCCCCTTGTAGGCCGGCGGCAGCCATATGGCGGTGAATCCGGCGTCGGCCAGGAGGGCGGCGTTGTCCGTCAGGAGCCGCCAGTGGCGGGAGTCGGCGGCCAGGTCCCAGGCGAAGCCCTGGAGCAGGATCGGGTTGACCCGCGAGGGCTGCGGGTGGAGCGCATCGGTCACATGAGTATTGTGTCAGATCCTCCCGGGAGCTTCCTGGGAGCGGGCGGTCGGGCGGCGCCGGTCGGGCCAGCTCCCGCGCCGACCTCAGAGCGGGTCCTGGAGGAGGAAGTCGATGATGTTGAGGTGGCGGATGCCGCTCCGCCCGCGACTGAGCGGATCGAGGCTGAGCACGAGCTTGGGGTGGTTGTCCGGGATGGACTCCAGGACGCCGAATTCCCGGTCCATCGTCTCCTGACCGGCGAGCAGGTAGCAGACTTGGACGTAGAGGACCTCCTGCCCCCGCCGGGCGAGGAAGTCCACCTCCTTGGCGCCGCTCCACCCGACCTGGACCTCGTAGCCCCGGGAGCGCAGCTCGGTGTGAACAATGTTCTCCAGGACGATCTCGACGTCGGAGATGTTGTCGAAGCCCATGGCGGTGCGCAGACCGTGGTCGACGGCGTAGTACTTCCCGTCCGATCGCAGGATCGACTTCCCCGCGACGTCCCGCCTCGGCACTCGCGCGATGAGGTGGGCGCCGATGCAGAAGTCGAGGTAGTTCAGGACGGTGTCCACGCTGACGGCCCGCCCCTCGCTCTTGAGGTGGCGCACGACTGAGCGCGCCGAGAAGGTCCGGCCGATGTTGCCGATGCAGTAGCGGATGAGACGGCGGAAGAGATCGACGTCGCGGACCTGATGGTGCTCGATGACGTCGCGGACGATGACCGTGTCGAGAACCGACTGGAGGTACTGGATCGACGGGGAGCGCTCGAGCCCGAAGTACTTCAGAGCGGGGAAGCCGCCCAGGACCAGGTAGTCGTCGAACAATTCCCGGGGCGCGCGGGCGGTCCCGGCGTGAAGTTCGATGAACTCGCGGAAGGCCAGGGGGAGTACGGGGAACTCCACGTACCGGCCGGCGAGGTTGGTGGCCAGTTCTCCGGCGAGCATGGTGGAGTTGGAGCCGGTGAGGTAGAGGTCGCAGTTCCAGTCCACGCGCAGGGCGTTGACCGCATCCTCCCACCCGGGGACGCGCTGGACCTCGTCGAGGAAGACGTAGGCCCGCTGCGAGCGGTCCGGCAGGCGCGCGCGCAGGTGCTCCAGGAGCGCGGTCGGATCGCGCAGTGCGAGACCGGCCTCGGATTCCAGGTTGAGGCGCACCACGGGGGCGCGCGGGAAGCGTTCGGAGATCCTCTCGGCGATCATGTCGAGCAGGGTGGACTTGCCGCACCGGCGCACGCCGGTGAGGATCTTGATGACGGGGACGTCGACGAAGGGTCGGATGCGGTCGATGTAGCGGGGACGATCGATGTAGTCCTCCACGGAGCACCTCCTGAAGTCCTGGGCGATGAGCGCAGCGGATACCGCCTGTCGACCGCAGTCGACAGAACTGATCGTGAGAGCCTTACTGTCGACTGTAGTCGACAGGCCCGGGGGTGACGAACCCGCCGGCCGCGGCGCCGTCCGGCCTACTGCGATTCCCCGGCGGGCTCCAGGACGCCGCTCCAGGACAGGAACCGCGCGGTGCGCTCCAGCGCCGCCCTCAGGCGCTCGTCCCCGAAGCCGTGGGCGGCCCCGGCCACCCGCTCCAGGCGGGCGTCGGGCAGGATCCGCGCGGCGGCCTCGGACGCCTCGATGGGCGCGTCGGCGTCCCGGTCGCCGTGCAGCAGGAGGACGGGGGCGCGCAGGCGCCTGAGCGCGGCGTCGACGTCGAGGTCCCAGGCGTCCAGGGCGTAGCGGCGCCCGAGGACGATATCGCGCCCGTCGACGCGGGCGGTGTGGGTCCCGGGCACGGCCGCGCGGGTCCCGAAGCGGGCGCGCACCGTCGCCGGCGCGCGCAGCGCCGGGTACCACAGGACGAGGGCGCCCGTCTGCGCCGGACGGCGGGCCGCCGCCAGGAGCGCGACGAGCCCGCCCAGGCTCCGCCCGAACAGGGCCGTGCGACCGGCGTCGACGAAGGGCCAGGCCAGCGCCGCGTCCAGCACCGCCTCCAGGTCGGCGACCTCGGTGAGCACGCTCATCGACGTCGTCGCCCCCGCCGTCGGCGCCCCGCCGCCGCGGAAGGACGGGCAGATCGCCACCGCCCCGGCCCGCGCCAGGCGCCGGGCGACCGGGGCGACCCGCAGGCCCGACTCCCCCAGGCCGTGGCAGCACACCACCAGCGGGGCGCGCACACGTCCGGCGGCGGCGTCGCGGGGCACGTGGACCAGCGAGTGGACGGGACCGGGCGCACCGCCGTCCGCGGCGACCGGCGTGCTGAGTTCGCGCACGAGGACGTCGTCCGCCGGTGCGGCCCCGCCGCGGTCCCCAGATGCCACGTCGGCATCATAGGGCCGGCGACCGGGCGTCGGGGCCGACGGGCCCGCCACCGAGGTCCGGGGCCCGGCCGGCATGCCTCCGCCGGGAGCGCGAACGCGCAGGTTTCCAGTCGAGCGCGCGCCTCCCATCTGCGCGTTCGACTGGAAACCTGCGCGTTCGCGGAAAATGACGGGCCGGAACCGCCACCCGCAGGGACGGTGCGAGCGCCGGAATAGTCCGGCGCGCCGCGGGGTTACGCCGGCGTTCGTCTCCGAGGAAGAGGGTTCTCATGAATCTCAAGACCACCGCCGTCCTGGTCTTCCACCCGCGCCTGACCGCCTCCTCGCGGGTCAACGCCCGCCTCGCCCGGGCGGCCCGCGAGGCCGGCGCCCCCGAGCACCCGATCGAGGTGCGCGACATGTACGCCCTCTACCCCGACTTCCGCATCGACGTCGCCGCCGAGCAGGCCGTCCTGGCCGCGGCCGACCGGATCGTGCTCCAGTTCCCCATGTACTGGTACTCCACGCCGCCCCTGCTCAAGCAGTGGGAGGACGACGTGCTCACCCACGGGTGGGCCTACGGCTCGACCGGCACCGCGCTGCACGGCAAGGAGCTGGGCATCGCCGTGTCCCCCGGCGCCCCGGCCTCCAGCTACGAGCGCGCCGGGGCGGCCCGCTACACGGTGCACGAGCTCATGCGCCCGCTCCAGGCGACGAGCGCCCTCATCGGCACCCGCTTCCTCACGCCCTTCATCACCGCCGGCACCATGGGCCTGACCGAGGCGGGCCTGTCCGAGCGGGCCGCGGCCTACGCCGACTGGCTCACCTCCGACCAGCCCGAGCTGGGCGCCTTCGAGTAGGTCCGGGCGGGCGGCGGGCGGGCCCGTGGGGGCCGTCCGCGCCGCACGCAGCCCGGGGCGCATAATGCGGGCCGTGCCCGCGCTCCTCTCCCCCCGCCCCCGCCGGGCGCTCGTCCGGTGGCTCGCGCGCGCCGGGCGGCTCGGCGCGCGGCTCGTCTCCAGCCGTCTGATCATGGCGCTGGGCGTCCTGTGCCTGGCGCTGCCCGTGGCGTCCTGGACGGTGGGCGACGGCGTCTTCGCCGTCATGTTCGACTCCTCGGTCTACTACGGCGCGATCGTGCACTGGAGGGCCGGCGGGGACCTGTACGACTGGTACGCCCAGCCCCTCCTCCACCAGTACCCCTTCACCTACCCGCCCTTCGCCGCCTGGGCCCTGGCCCCGCTGACCCGGCTGGGCGAGCGCGGGCTGCAGCTCGTCCTGACCGCCCTGACCCCCGTCGGCGCCGCCCTCACCGCGGGCGCGTGCCTGCGCCGCCTCGGGGCCGGTCGGCGCCTCGCCCTGGGGCTGGCGCCGTGGGCGGCGCTGGCGGCGAGCGAGCTGCTCGAGCCCTTCCGCGAGACCCTCTACGAGGGGCAGGTCAACGCCGTCCTCATGGCACTCGTGGCCCTCGACGTCCTGGCCGTGCCCGAGTCCTCGCGGCTGCGCGGAGTCCTCTGCGCGGTGGCGGCCTCCTTCAAGCTCACCCCGGCGATCGCGCTCGCCGTCTTCCTCATCCGCCGCGAGTGGCGGGCCGCGGCGACCATGGCGGGAACCGCCGCCGGGATCACGGCCGCCTGCTGGCTGGCCGATCCGGAGTCCTCGCGGCGCTTCTTCGCCTCCGCCATGCTGGACCCCTCGCGCACGGGCTTCGCGGAGTACGCGGGCAACCAGAACCTCAGGGGCACGATCGCCCGCCTGCTGCCCGAGCCCTGGTGGACGCCCCTGTGGGCGGTGTGCGCGGCGCTCGTCCTGGCGGGAGGGTGGCTGGTGTGCCGGCGCCTGGAGCGGCTGCGCGCGACCGACGGGCCGGCGCGCTGCGATCAGGGCGTGATCCTGGCCCTGGAGCTGGGCGCGGTCATGGTGACGGGGCTGCTCGTCTCACCGGTGTCCTGGTCCCACCACTGGGTGTGGGCCCTGGAGGTCCTGCTGGCGCTGGGGGCGGCGGCCCGGGCGTGGCGATCGGGCGCCCTGGCCGCGGTCACAGTGGCGGGCGCCGTCGTCATCGGGGTCGGCATCCACTGGAGCTTCCCCTTCCAGAGCCATGCGGAGTTCGCCTGGCCGCTGTGGCAGAAGCTCGTGGGGTCGGGCTACACGTGGTGGGCGCTGCTGGCCGGGGCCGTACTCGCCCGCGAAGCCCGGCGCCGGAGGATCGCGGCCGCCGCGGGCGCCGTCGAGGACTCGGAGAGCTCACAGGCCCGGGATGCCGTCCTGCGCGAGGTCCGGGCCCGGTAGGTCCGCGCCCTCGAGGCGCAGCAGCCGGATCTTGCGGTCGGTGCCGCCCGCGTAGCCGACGACGGCTCCGTCCGCGCCCACCACCCGGTGGCACGGCACCATGATGCTGATCGGATTGCGTCCGACGGCGCCGCCCACCGCCCGCGCCGAGCCGCGCCGGCCGGTGAGCGCGGCGATCCGCCGGGCCAATTGGCCGTAGGTGCGGGTGGACCCGCGGGGGATGGCGAGCATCTGCTCGCGGACCCGCTGCTGGAAGGCGGTGCTGGCGGGGGCGAGCGGGGGCGGCGCCCCGGGGTCCTCGCCCGCGAAGTAGCGCTCCAGCCAGGTCCGGGCGGCGGAGAGGACGACGGGCTCCCCCTCCCGCCCGAGCTCGACGGCGGCGTCGTCCGGCAGCCCGGCCCGGTCGTGGGCCTGGCCGTCGAACCAGACGCCGATGAGCTCGCCGCCGTTCGGCGCCCCCTGCCCGGTCCGCGCGGCGATGGTCATGGCGCCCAGCGGAAAGGCGCAGGCGCGCAGGTGGATCGCCGTCGTCATCACCCCCTGATCGGCGTCAGCGTAGCAGCGGGGGCGGGCGGCCGGCGGCGCCGCCGGGCCCCGTTCAGGCCAGGGCGGCCAGGACGTCGTCCGTGGCCACCACACGCGTGTCGTAGCAGCGGGAGAAGTACTCCAGGCCGCCCTCCTGGGTGCCGATGAGGAAGGTCGCGGTGGCGTCGGCGGGCACGATCGTGCGGTAGCCCAGGAAGTAGGCGCCAGCGAGCGTGTGGAGCACGCAGATGTTGGTGTCGAATCCGACGACGACGAGGGTGTCGCGCCCCAGCTCGCGCAGGGTGATGTCCAGGTCGGTGCCGAAGAAGGCGTCGTAGCGGCGCTTGGGGATGATGTAGTCGCCCTCCCCGGCCTCGAAGGCGTCCAGGGGCCGGGAGTCGGGGGTGCCGCGCATGGAGTGCTCGCCCCACAGCGCGAGCTCCAGGTCGGTGCCGGGCAGGTGGGCGTCGCAGGCGAAGACGACGGGCACGCCCGCCGCGCGGGCGGCCCTGGCCAGGCGGACCGCATTGGCGGCCATGTCGCGCAGCGGTTCGGCCACCGGGTTCGGCCCGCCCAGGACGTCGACGACGACGAGCGCGGTGCGGGCCGGGTCGAGCCCGGTGCCGGTCTGCCAGGGCGTGGGCTGGGGAGCGGGCAGGGTCATGACGGGTCCTTCCATTCGGGGCCTTCAGATGTCATGACACTACGCTCCGCGGACTCCGCACGCCAACTCCCGGACTCTACTGCACAGGCGCCGCGGGCACCGGCGGGTCGGCGGCCGGCGCCTTGGGCAGGACCGCGGCGCCCGCCAGGAGCCCCGCGACGATCATGACGCCCAGCAGGAGCCAGAAGACCTGGCGCGTCCCCGCCGTCGTGGCCGCCACCGGGTCGGCCGGATCCGCCGCCTGGGCCGCATTGACGATGGCCGTGGCCACCGCCGTCCCGATGGCCCCGCCGAGCTGCTGGACGGTGTTGAGGGCGGCGTTGCCGTCGGCCTGGAGATCGTCGGGCAGGCCGCGCAGGGCGTGAGTCATCGAATTCGAGATGGACAGCCCCTGGCACACGGGCACCAGCAGGTAGATCCAGGCCAGGCGCGCCGTCCCGCCCCGGACGCCGAGAAGGGCGAACAGGGCCATGGCGGCCGCGCCGAAGACGGCGCCGGTGACAATGGGCCGGGCCGGGCCGAGCCGGTCGAGGATCCGCCCGCCGAAGGGCGTCAGGCAGGCGCCCACGACGCACCCGGGCAGCAGGAGGCAGCCGGCGGCGAAGGACCCCGCGCCCGCGCCGACCTGCGCGTAGTAGGGGATGAGGTAGCCCAGGGCCAGGACGATCCCCTGGACGAGGACGACGTAGAGGATCGACAGGGCGAAGGTGCGGTCCGCGAACACGCCGATGCGCAGCAGGGGCGCGTGAGAGCGCCGGGACAGGGCGCAGAAGGCGCCGACGAGCGCCGCGGCGCACCCGGTGAGGACGAGCACCCGCGCACTGGCGAAACCGGCCGTCGAGGCGGCGTTCATCGCCAGGACGAAGCAGGTGAACCCGGCCGCGAGCGCGGCGAACTGCACCGGCGCGAAGGGGACGCGCTCGGGCTCGTGCGCCTCGCGGATGGTCAGCGCGCCCAGCAGCAGGGCCGCGAGCAGGAAGGGCAGCAGGATGAGGAAGATGGACCGCCAGCCGAGGGCCCCGATGAGGTAGCCGCCCAGCGACGGGCCCACCGCCGGTGCGATGGCCGTGATGAGGGTGGCCACCCCCATCATGGTGCCGAGGCGGTCGAGGGGCGCCTGCTTGAGGACGACGTTGAACATGAGGGGCAGGGCGATGCCGGTGCCGACCCCCTGGATGAGGCGGCCCCCGATGAGCAGGTCGAACCGGGGCGCCGCGGCGCACAGGACCGTGCCCGCCACGAAGAGCGCCATGGCCGTCAGGAACAGGGACCTGGTGCGGAAGCGGCGGTTGAGCAGGGAGGAGATCGGCATGATCGCCGCCAGAACGAGGAGGTAGCCGGTGGTGATCCACTGCACCCTCGCCGTGGAGACGCCGAACTCCGTCATGAGGGCGGGGAAGGCGATGTTCATGGCCGTCTCCACGACGACGCCCGCGAAGGACATGACGCCGATGGCGACAACGGAGAGCACCAGCCGGGCGTCGAGGCGCCGTTGGAAGCCTGTCACGAAGCCGCTCCTCGGGGTTGTGCCGGCCCCGGACCGGCCCGGGCCCGGCCCGCCGAGTCTACGCCCGCGGACCGGGAGTCCGCGGCCTTCGGCGGCCCTCAGCGATAGGCCTCCGAGGATGCCGACTCGTCGTAGCCGGCCACGAGCACCAGCCCGGACAGGGCGTAGGGGCCGCCGATGTAGGGCAGGGCCTGGACCAGGGCGGCGGCGACCTTCTGCCGGGTGCAGCCCGCCTTGATCGCCCCGGCCACGTGCGGGCGCAGTTGGGCGGCGGCGCCGAGGGCGGCGATGGCCACCAGGCTGATGAGCTCGCGGGTGGGCACGTCCAGCACGCCCCGGCTCTCGAAGTCGCCGAAGGCGCCGGCCGTGAGCAGGTGGGGGACGAACTGGCCGAAGGGCTCGGGCAGGGCCGCGAAGACCTCCTTGACCTCCTGGCCGTACAGGGGGGTCTGGATGGCGGCCCCGACCGCCTCGCGCTCGTCGTGGGCGACCGTGCCCGCCGTCGGCAGGGGCAGGGCGACGCCCTCGGCCCTGAAGACCTCGTTCGCCGTGGCGATGGCGTTGAGGGTCTTGGGGAAGCCGATGTACGGGGCGCACTGGTAGATGGCCTCGCGCACCTGGAGCGGGCTCGCCCCCGCCCTGAGGGCCGCCGCGACGTGGGCCTTGAGCTGGGGCAGGGTCTGCATGGCGGCCAGCGCCGTCACCGTGAGCAGCTCGCGCTCGACGTCGGTGAGCACGCCGGTGGAGAAGACCTCCCCGAAGATCTCGTTCTGGAGGATCTCGTAGAGCTCGGGATCGGCGGGGTGAGGCGTCGGCTCGGAGCCGAACAGCCGGGTGTAGGTCTCGCGCGCCTGCGGGGTCAGGGCCATGGGTGGTCTCCTCGGGTCGATGATCGTGACGGGTGTCTGGTGGGAAGGACGACGGGCGGAGCGCGGAGGGGGGCGATTCCCCCGCGCCCCGCCCGCCGGTCCCGTTCACTGCCCGGCCAGGGCGCGGGCCATGCGCACCACGCGCGCGGCCTGCTTCTCCAGCTCGGAGCGGCTCAGGCGCACCGCCGCGCCGGCCCCGCCCCGCAGGGCCGCCAGGATGTCCTGGCGGTCCTCCTCGCAGCCGGGCATGAAGAGCTCGTTGCCGGCCTTGATGGTGGCCGAGGCGGTGGCGCGCGGGTTCTTCATGTCGGTGCGGGTCATGCCGTGGACGACCCAGTCGGTCATGACCAGGCCCTCGAAGCCCCACTCCTGGCGCAGGATGCTCTCCAGCAGTTCGGCGGACTCGGAGGTGTGGACCCCGTTGACGAGGTTGTAGGAGGTCATGATGGCGTGGGGCCGGGCCTCGCGCACGACGATCTCGAAGGACCGCAGGTACAGGTCGCGGGCCGCCCGCTTGGAGACGTGGGAGTTGGAGTTGAGCCGGTTCGTCTCCTGGTTGTTGAAGGCGAAGTGCTTGACGGTGACCCCGCGCCCCGGGTGCCCCTGCACGCCCCGGGTGATGCCGGCGGCGACGCGCCCGGCCAGCAGCGGGTCCTCCGAGAGGTACTCGAAGTTGCGCCCGCACAGGATGGAGCGGTGCAGGTTGAAGGCGGGGGCCAGCCACAGGTGGGCCCCGAAGTGGTCCATCTCGGCGCCCACGAGGTCGCCGTAGGCCTCGGCCAGGGCCGGGTTCCAGGACTGGGCGATGGCGGTGCCGATGGGGATGGCGGTGGCCCACTGCTCGAAGGTCGACTCGGGGACGCGGGGCTTCTGGTCCGAGTCGAGGCCGAAGGCCTTCAGGGACTCCTCGTCCATGAGCTCGGCGAAGAGCCCGCCCAGCGCGGCGCCCAGCGGGAACTTGCCGTCGGCGTCCACGCCCACCTCGGGGGAGATGCGCAGGCCGGCGGGCCCGTCGGGCATGACCAGCGAGGGCAGGCCCTCGAAGCGGGTCGTCGTCTGTCCGGCGGCGCCGACGAGCGCCTCGGAGGCCTGGCCGATGATGGACTGCTTGTCGGCGGTCTCGGCGTACTGGCCCAGGACGATGTAGGCCAGCTCCTCGTCGCTCAGGCCCTTGACGAAGTCCTGGGCGTCGGCCAGGTCGACCGGCTCGCAGCGGTCGGCCCGGCGCAGGGCGGCGGGCTCGACGCTCAGGCGCTCGACGTCGTCGGGGACCTCGACGACGGCCGGGGAGGGGGGCCGCCAGTCGGTGAAGCCGGGGTCGCCCAGGGCGTCGTGCAGCTCGCGCACGACGGCGGCCTCGGCCAGGTGGACGACGGCGGCGGGGACGGTGTCGCGGCTGGAGGTCCCCACGCGCACCACGTAGTCGCCGGCCTCCAGGACGGTGGCGGCCCGCGCCTCGTCGTAGGAGGCCAGGTCGGCCAGGTCGAAGGAGACGACGACCTCCTGGGCGGCGCCGGGGGCGAGCTCGTCGGTCTTGCAGAAGCCCGCCAGCGCCTGGTAGGGCTGGTCGAGCCGGCCGGCCGGGACCGAGACGTAGACCTGGACGACCTCCTTGCCCACGTGCCCGCCGGTATTGGTCACCGTCGTCGTCGCGCTCACCTCGGAGCCGGAGACGGAGACGACGGGCGCGCCCAGCTCGAAGCTCGTGTAGCCCAGGCCGAATCCGAAGGGGAAGAGCGGGGCGGTGGCGGTGGAGTCGAAGTAGCGGTAGCCGACGTAGACGCCCTCGCGGTAGTGGGTGTCGTCGGGGTCGCCGAAGTCGCCGACGGCGGGGTAGTCCTCCCAGGCGGCCCAGGTGGTGGACAGCTTGCCGGAGGGCTGGGCGCGGCCGAGCAGGACGTCGGCGAAGGAGTCGCCGATGGCGGCGCCGAGCTGGGAGACGATGAGGATGTTCCTCACGTCCTTCACGGGCGTCAGGTCGACGACGCCGCCGACGTTGAGCACCAGGAGGAACTTGTCGAACTTGTCCTGCAGCGCGCGGATGTCGCGGATCTCGGAGTCGGTGAGCCCCACGTCCCCGGCCTCGGGGCGCCGGTCGTTGCCCTCGCCGGAGTCGCGGGCGAGGACGTAGACGGCGGCCTCGCCCCCGCCGTCGAGCGGGATGTCGAAGGCGGGGGCCGGGTCGGCCAGGCCCATGCCGTAGATGAGGGCGGGCACGCCCGCCTCCTTGGCCCTGGCCTTGATGTCGGCGACGAAGTCGGCGTGATTGGTCCGGGCGACCTCGTCGTAGGCGTCCAGCCAGGCCTTGGTGGTCAGGGTGAAGCCGGCCCTCTCTAGGCCCTCCTCGATGGTGACGACGTGGCGGGAGTTGACGTCGCCGGAGCCGGTGCCGCCCTTGATGGTGCGCCGCGCCCCGGCGCCGTACAGGGCGAGCTCGCCGGGTCCGGCCAGGGGGAAGGACCCGTCGGAGGCGAGCAGCACCATGGACTCGGGGGCGTTCTCGCGCACGGTGGCGAGGTGGTCGATCTCGTACTGGTTCAGCGGCACGTGGAGCTCCTTTGCCGATGTCGACTGCTGACGGGGCGCCCCTCGTCGGGCGGCCCCGGCACTGAAATATACCACTTGGTTGAATCCCCGTCCAGCCCCGGCGCCGCCCCCGTCGCGGTCCGGCCCGGGACTCACCGGCGGTTGGGGATGCGGCGCAGCCACTGATCGAGCGAGTCCATCTCCTCGGCCGACGCCCCGACCAGTCCCAGGACGCCGCGCAGCCGCGCCGGCGCGATGAGGCGGCGGAAGGTCCGCCGGGCGGTGTCCTCGTCGACGCCGGGGGCCACCAGCCCGCTGCGCCGGATGACCTCCATCTCCATGGCGTCGAGCGCGCCCAGGGCGGGGGCGAGCGCCTCGCGCGCCCGACCCTCCTGGGCGAGGAGGTGGCCCACCGTGCAGTCCAGGCTCAGGACGTCCTCCAGGTCGGCGTCGGTGCGCCCCGACACCCGGGGCTCGCCCACGCCCTGGGCCGTGAGCGGGCCCAGGACGTCGTCGAGCCAGCAGATCGCGTCGGCCACCCAGCGGCGGGTGCGCTCGGGGACGGCGCCGGCGGCGTTGAGGCCGGGGGCCGCGGTGGAGAAGCCGTGCTCGCCGTAGGCGTAGACGTGGCTCTCGAAGGTGACGCCGGCCCGGCCCAGGGCGGTCAGGAGGGCCAGGGCGTCCCCGACGGGGGTGAGGGTGTCGTCGCGGGACTGGACGTGGAAGACCGGGCTCGTGCGGGCGTCGACGTGCTCGACGGGCACGGGCACATCCGGGCCGGGCATGCACAGCTCGAGGGCCGGGCCGGCGAGCAGCGGGTAGACGAGGACGGCCGCGGCGGGGCGGCGGCGGGCCATGGTGGCGGCGCAGGCGGCCAGGTGCCCGCCCGAGGAGAAGCCGAGGACGGCGACCTTGTCCGCGCGCAGGCGCCAGCTCCCGGCCCGCTCGTCGATGAGGGCCATGGCCGCCTCGTAGTCGCGCAGGGGGCCCGGCCAGGCGCGGTGCTCGCCCGCGCAGTACCTGAGCACCATGGCGTGGTAGCCGGCGGCGAGGAAGGGCGCGGCGACGTTCTCCGCCTCCCGCTCGGAGGGGCGGTTGTAGCCGCCCCCGGGCAGGATGAGGACCGCGGGGCGCTCGGTGATCCCGGGGTACCAGCCCCCGGTGGGCAGCAGCTGGACGGACAGGGTGACGCCGCGCTCGGCGTCGAGGACGACCTCCTCGGTCGTGAAGGCCATGGCGGGCTCCCTCCTGCTCCTCGTTCCCCCTCGGGGTCCGCCGGCGCGCCGACGGACTCGCGCGACCCCCGCACCGCCGCCTAGCGGCCGGAGGTCCAGGGCAGGAGCACGTCGGACGTCAACTGCCGGTCGGTCCGCTCCGAGATCCACGTCCCGGAGAGCTCGGCGCGATCATAGGCCAGGAAGATCGTCGGGCGGTACTGCCCCTCGGAGGCGCTCCGCCCGCCGCGCCCCGACCCGGAGCCGCTCAGCGGGCGGTAGGCGGGGGCCTGGTAGGCGCGGGCCGCGGCCACCTGCTCGTCCGTGAGCGGAACGGCGACGTAGGCCCCCTCGGTCGCCTGGCCGCAGCGGGCCGGGTCGGTGACTCCGGTGACCTCGATCTGGAGCGCCGACCCGCGCTCGGTCACCGTGACGGCGGTGACGGCGCACACCGCCTGCGTCATGCGGACGAGGATCGCCGGCCCCTCGCCCAGCGCCGCCCGCCCGCCCGCGGTCGTGGTCGCCTGGGCGGGGTCGAGCGTGCTCAGGGCGACCCTGGAGTCGATGACGTCGGCGTCGGCGAAGGCACTCGGGTGATCGTCCGGCATCCACGGGTAGTAGAAGGCGTCGACGCCGATCCGCTGGGAGGACTCGGAGTCCTGTCCGCCCGTCGTATCGGTCAGGACCGGGGTGAAGAGCGTGACCGGGTCGCCGCCTCCGACCGGACTCGTCGAGGCCGACGGGAAGGGGTCGATCGGCTCCGGCGTCACGGTGGTCCTGGCGCGTCCGCCGTTGGGCGTGCTCGGCACGTACGGATACACCTGCGGCGCGCGGGTGGATGTCGGGGTCGAGCGGGCGTCGGCGCTGCGATGCACGACGGAGAAGAGCCCCAGCGAGCCCACCACGAGCACGCTGAGCGAGATGAGGGAGATCAGGCGCTGCATATCGAAGGCCGCGTCGGACGGCTCGTTCGCCTCGGGATCGCGGAACTGCCAGGACGAGAGCTTCTCCCACATGCCGCGGGGGTCGATGATGTTCCACAGGAGGAACGGCAGCGGGAAGAGGAAGAAGAAGAGGATCAGGGCGGTCATGGGGTCTTCCGTTCTCCGGGATCGCGCGGGAACGCGGACGGTGCTCCGACCCTACCAGGGCCGCCGGCCCTCCACGCGGACCGGTGCAGGTCACGCAATGTGGGCCCACGCTCTCACGGCGGCCCGAATCGCCTCCGATCGGTTCTGGATCCCCTCGGCCTGCGCGCGGGCGTTCAGAGCGGCGAGAGTGGCCGCGTCGAACCGCACAGGGACGACGGTGCTGGGGCCGTCGCCCACCGGAGGGCGACCGCGCCGAGGCTTGGGCAGGGTCGCGGGGTCGTATCCGGCCTCGGCCTCATCGGCCCACATCTGAATCTGCTCGTCAGTCACGGGTTTGCCATGCAGAAGGTGCTCACTCACATCAATAGTGTATACGAAACCCCTGGAAGGGCGGCCGCGCCGGCCGATGCGCAAGCGCCCGCCCTCAGACGTCCGTCCGCCCGCGGCACGCCGCGGGGCCGACCAGGGCGAGGAAGGCCTCGTCGAGGCGCTCCCAGGGCACCGGCGCCGGCGGCTCCAAGTCGGCCAGGGCGCCGGTCACCTGGGCCAGGGCTCCGGCCGCCCAGGCGTTGAACGCCGCAATGCGCGGGAGCTCGCCGCGCTCCCCGGCGGCGGCCTTGGCCTCCAGGAGCTCGGCGGCCAGCCCCTTCATGGGCTCCTCCAGCTCGGCGTCGACCAGGTCGCGCAAGAGCATGGGGGCGGGCGCGCGCTCGGCCACCACCCACCGGGCGGCGAGGATCGCGCGCATGGTGTACAGGCACTTCTTGAGGCGGACCGTCTCACCGGCGAGTGCCGCGAGATGATTCCGGCCCATGGACAGGTAGTGGTGGGCGGAGGCGACCGGCGAGAAGCACTCGGCCGCGAGCTCGCGCACGACGGCGAAGGCCCGGTCCTCGGCGTAGACGATCGGGGAGGCGAGCCACTCGAACAACGACGGGTTGGAGCCCCTCAAAAGCCGCAGGGCCTTGTCCGCGTCCCAGCCGTCGACGTCGAGGACCTCGTCGATCCGCCACTCCAGGACGTCGCGCGCGGGCTCCAGGCGCAGATAGTGCTCGACGGGGCGGACGTAGACGAAGCGGACGTCGAAATCGGAGTCGGGGGAGGCGAAGCCCCAGGCCCGGGACCCGGACTCCACGGCCAGCAGAACGCGCACGTCCTCGGCCCGCTCCATGCGCTCCAGCTCGGCGGCGACGGCGCGGCGCACCTCCCGGGGCGCCCGCGCGCGCAGGTCGGACGGGAGCGAGCCGGGGGCGGGCGGGTCGGGCGAGGCGGCGCGGATTCTCATGCGCCCATGGTGCGGGGCGGCGCCGAGGCCCTGCGCGCCGGGCCTCAGGACGCGGCGGGTCGGGGCGCGATCCTCGCCGCGTCGCGCCCGTACCACGCGCCGATGCCCGCCAGGCAGACGGCCGTGGCCGCCATGACGAGGATCCCGGGCGCCCCGGCCGCCCGGCACACGGTCACGACGACGCCCACCCCCGCGGCCCCGCCGGCCAGCGGTGGCCACACGCGGCGCCCGGTCAGAAGCGCCAGGAAGCCCCAGAAGGCCACCAGGCAGATCATGATCCCCCCGGCCAGCAGGACGGCGGTGGAGGTTGCGAGGGGCTCATGGGGATCGTCGACGACGATCTCAGCGCTCACCGCGAAGCAGATGAGCCCGATGACCAGCACCTGCTGGCCGTTGGTGGCCAACCTGCCCATGGCCAGCTCCCCGTGCACGTCCACAAGCCGTCGATCGACCTCATCGGTCCCCGCGCCGAAGAACAGGTGCCACACGCCGATGAGCACCGCCAGCGAGAGGAGTCCCGCGGCCAGCCGGGCCGGATCCTGAGGATCCCGGGCGATGGACCGACCGGTGGTGAGCACGCCCTCGCCCAAGCAGATGATGAGGAAGAGGCGGCAGCGCTCCACCTGGTGCTCGACGTCGAAGCGCACCTCGGAGAAGTCCCGCCGGCGCCGTCCGGGCACGGGGTGCCCGCTCCACATGCCGACCACGTCGATGAGCACGGCCGCCAGCCACCAGTACAGGCGGTGCCCCGGCCCACCGGCGGCGCCCAGGACCCAGGGCACCGCGGAGACCGCCGCCCACACGATCATGGAGACGCGGTGGTGTCGCAGCGAGTCGTAGTCGTCGTGGACGCGGGTCATGGCGCTGCGGCCCACCTGGATGAGCACCATGGGCACCACGAAGGCCCACGGGATGTCCTCGAAGGCGCCGGTGATCGAGGCGTTCATGACCAGTCCCCCGGCCATGACCGCCAGCACGATCCAGCGGGCCTCGCTCTTGCGGGCCAGGACCATGGTGGACTCGTAGACGGTGAAGGACCAGATCACGAACATGGCCAGGGCCATGACGAGGGTCTCCCCCGCACCGCGCCACGTCCGGTGCTCCAGAAGGTGCTCGGAGAGCTGGGAGATGGCGAAGACCCACACCAGGTCGAAGAAGAGCTCGAGGAAGGTCACCGCCTGGTGGGCGGACGGCGGTACGGCGGGCACGGGATCGGGGCCGGGACGAGCGGCGGGGCCGTCGACCCCGCGGACGTCGTCGTTCTCACGGCTGGACTGGCTCATGGCGCAGCTCCTCATTCTCATCGGGCTCCCATGGGGGCGGGCCCCGATGCACTCTAATCGCGGGGAGCCTTGGGCGCAGGCCGAGGCGGCCCCGGGGCTCCCCGCACGCCCTCAGACGCCCAGCCGCCTGCGGTACTCGCTGGGCAGCATGCCGACCTCGCGCTTGAACAGCGCCGAGAAGCGGCTGGCGCAGGTGTAGCCCACGGACCGCCCCACCTGCTCGATGCTCAGGTCCGCCTGGCGCAGCAGGAGCTCGGCCCGGCTCATCCGCCGCCCCTGGACGTAGCGGATGACGGTCTGCCCGTTGAGGCGCTTGAAGGTCTCCTTGAACTTCGTGGGGCTCATGCACGCGAGCCGGGCCAGGTCGCCGATGCGCAGCCGGGCCGAGCAGTGGTCGTCGATATAGCTCGTCACGTCGCGCAGGCGCTCGCGGTCGGCGGGGCCGACTCGCCCGCCCGCCTCGGCCGGGCCGCGCCGGGAGCGCTCCACGATCAGGCCCATGGCCTGGAGCACCGCGCCCTCGTAGTAGAGCTCGCCGTGCTCCGGGTCGCCGGGCCGGGGCCACAGGCGCGACAGCAGCGCCTTCATCTCGGGGAACCCGTCGGCCGCTCCGAGCGCCACGAACGCCCGCTCGACGTCCTGGAAACGGCCCGCGTAGTGCCTGTCCAGGAACTGCGCCGAGAACTCGGGGGTGATCTCGATGGACACGCCCTGCACGGGGATGCCGCCGTGGGCCACGCCCTTCCACGGGCCGCCGCCGATGCTCTGGCCCCACACGCTGTTGGGCCGCAGCCTGCGGCGGGGGTTGAACTCCTCGCCGGCGATGGACTTGAACCAGGTGACCGTCAGGTAGTCGGGCGGCTCGACGTCCATGATGTAGTCGCCGCGCATGATGAAGTCGTGGATGGTGATGCTCCACAGCGCCGGGCCGGGCGACAGGAAGTGGAACCAGCCGGTGCACTCCGGCCCCTCGCACCGCCAGGAGCGCCAGAGCCCGCCAAGGCCCTGCGCGGGCGGCGCCTGCGCGAACCCCGCGCTCCTGAGCATCGGGCTGTGCAGCGACTCCCTCATGTCGGCCCCCTCGCGCCGTCGTCCCTCCGGCCTATGACGATGGGACGCGATCGTGCGCCGATGGGACCGGAGTCCCCGGCGGGCGGCTTCCGATCGGCCCCCTCTCCATATACTCCGAGCGAAGGTTAGCAATACCTGAATTAGTGGGAAAGGACGAGATATTGAGCGAGTCAGCGGGTACGCCGTCGGGCGCGGCCGACGGCGGGAGGGGCCTGAGCGCGCGCGACCTCATCACGACCGGCGTCTTCACCGCCCTCTTCCTCGTGTTCATGATGGTCGGCGGCGCCCTCTTCGCGCCCAACCCCGTCCTCACGTTCTGGATGCCCGCCGCCGCGGCCCTGCTGACCGGCCCCGTCTACCTGCTGCTCATCGCCAGGGTCCCCAAGCACGGCCCGCTGGTCATTCTGGGCGCGGTCGTGGGCGCGATCCTGTTCGCCACGGGCATGTACTGGGGGTGGGCGGCGGCCTCCGTCGCCCTGGGCGCCGTGGCCGACGTCGTCGCCGGCCTCGGGCGGTTCCGGGCCAAACCGCTCAACCTTCTCGCCTTCATCATCTACTCCCTGTCCCCCATGGGCTCCTACCTCATGCTGTGGGTGGACCCGGGCGGCTACGCGGCGTATCTGACCGGCAGGGGCACCGAGCAGGCGTACATGGACACCATGGCGCGCACGGCCACCGCCTGGATGCTGCCCGCCATGGTGCTGGCCACCGTGGTCTGCGCCCTCATCAGCGGCATGGTCGGCCTGCGGCTGCTGCGCAGGCAGTTCGAGCGCGCCAGCATGACGGCCTGAGCGCCGGCGCGCCGATACCGGCCGGTACTGCGCCGACGACGATGACATCGATGACGCGGACGCACGGACACGACCTGCCGGCGCGGGTGCGGGATGGGAGCGCGGGCGAGCGGATCCACCTGGACCCGCGCACCAAGCTGGCCCTCATCGCGGCCATGGCGGTGGCCGTGGCCCTCGCCCCCGGCCCCGCCTACGAGACGGCCCTCATGGCGGCGGCCTGCGCCTTCAGCGCGCTCCTGGGGCGGACCAGGGCCGGGGTGATCATGCTCGCCCTGTACGCGGCGGTCATCGCCGCCGCCCGGCTCGCGCCGCACCTGGACGGCGTCGCCGCGCGCACCGCCCTCGCCTCCTTCCTCCTGCTGCTGCGCAAGGTCCTCGCCTGCTCCCTCATGGCCTACGCGACCGTGACCACCACCCAAGTGGGCGAGTTCATGAGCGCGCTCTCCCGCCTGCGCGCGCCGCGCGGGCTGACCATCCCCCTGGCCGTGGCCCTGCGGTACGCGCCCGCGGTCCGCGAGGACTGGGCCTTCATCAGGGACGCCATGCGCATGCGCGGCATCTCCCCCGGTCCCGCGAGCCTGCTCGCCTCGCCGGGGCGCACCGTCGACTGCGTCTACGTCCCGCTGCTCATGAGCGCCGGCCGCGTGTCCGACGAGCTGTCCATGGCGGCCATTGCGCGCGGTATCGACAACCCCGTCGCCCGCACCTGCTACCTGCGCATCGTCATGCGCCCGGCGGACTGGCTCATGCTCCTCCTGGGCCTGGGCGCCGTGGCGGGAGCCGTGGTCTGCCGGGTCTGCGGAGCCTGCGGGGCGGCGGCATGATCCGCTTCGAGCGCGCCTCCTTCGCCTACCGCCCGGGCGCGGCGGCCGGGGAGGCCGGGGAGGCGGGGGTGCGCGACGTGAGCCTCGAGGTGCGCCCCGGCGAGGTGGTGGTCCTGTGCGGGCGCTCCGGGTGCGGCAAGTCCACCCTGCTGCGCCTGGCCAACGGGCTCGCCCCGCGCTTCTTCCCCGGTCGGGCGGCCGGGCGCGTCCTGCTCGACGGCGAGGAGGTCGGCGACCTGGCCTCCTGGCGGGTCGCCGAGCGCGCAGGGTCCCTGTTCCAGAACCCCCGCACGCAGTTCTTCAACGTGGACACCACCGGTGAGGTGGCCTTCGCCCTGGAGAGCGCCGGCTGGCCGGAGGAGGCCATCCGCGCCCGCGTCGGGGCGACTCTGCGCGAGCTGGGGCTGGAGCATCTGGCCGGGCGCAGCATCTTCGACCTGTCCGGCGGGCAGCGCCAGAAGATCGCCTACGCGAGCGTCTGGGCCCTGCGCCCGCCCAACCTGCTGCTGGACGAGCCCACGAGCAACCTGGACGCGCCGTCCATCGCGGACATCGCCGCCTTCGTCGCGAACGCGAAGGCGGCGGGCCGCGCGGTCCTGGTGGCCGAGCACCGCCTGGCCTGGCTGTCCGGCGTCGCCGACACCTACGTCCACCTCGACGGCGGGCGCATCAGCCGAGTCATGAGCGCCCGCGAGTTCGCCGCGCTCGACCCGCGGGAGCTGGACTCCATGGGCCTGCGCACGCGCGATCTCGCCGACGTCGCGCCCCCGGCCGGCGCCGTCGCGCCCGACGGCGGGATCGGCGACGGCGGCGGGACCGGCGAGATCGTGCTCTCGGCACGGGGGCTGTCGGTCGACTACGGGCGGGGCCCGGTGGTGGACGGGGCCGACGTCGACCTGCGCGCCGGACAGGTCGTCGCCCTGGTGGGCCGCAACGGCGCGGGCAAGACCACGCTGTGCCGGGCCCTGTGCGGCCTGGGGCGCCGGGCGCGGGGGACGGTCCTCCTGGACGGACGGCGGGCGACGCGCAGACGGCGCACGCGCGCATGCTCCATGGTGTTCCAGGACGTCGACTACCAGCTCTTCGCCGCCTCCGCGGCGGCCGAGGTGACCTTCGGCCTGTCGCGCCGCGCGGCCGGCGCCGTGGACACCGGCGCCGTCCTGCGCGAGCTCGCCCTGGACGGGGTGGCCGACAGGCACCCGGCGACCCTGTCCGGCGGCCAGAAGCAGCGCCTGGCCATGGCGGCGTGCGTGGCGGCCGGCAAGCGGGTCCTCGTGTTCGACGAGCCCACGAGCGGGATCGACCTGGACGGGATGCGCCGCGTCGCCCGCCTGCTGAGGCGGCTGGCGGCCCGCGGCCGCGCGGTGCTGGTCATCACCCACGACCTGGAGCTCATCGCCTGCGCCTGCGACCGCGTCCTGCACATGGACGGCGGCCGCGTCGTCGGCCGGGCCGGGGTGCGCGAGGACTTCGACGCCGTCAGGGCGATGACGACGGGCGCGCCCGCGCCCGGGCGGGAGGGGGAGAAATGAGGAGGAGTTCATGAACAGGGCGGGCAACCCGGTCGTCCCCGTGCCGGACCGTGGTCATGGTGGCGCACACCCTGCCCGTCATCCGCGGGGCGGACGCCATCGCGCTCATCGACGGCGGGGCTGTCGCCGAGCTGGGCACGCACGAGGAACTGCTCGCGCGCGGCGGCGGGTACGCGCGCATGTGGGGCGCCTCGCGGCTCCGGCGCTGAGAATCCGGTCGATCAGGTGAAGGTTATTCAGGTGTGGTTTTGAATCTCCTTCTGGTGCGCGTGGGAGGGCGCCAGACGCGGTGGGGTCGGCAGGGCCGGTCGTCGGGGGTGGTTCCAGCGCCCCGCCCCTGCCGGTCGTCTTGCATGGTGGGACGGCGTCTCGCATGTCGTGACGCGGCCGGTCCGCTTGGACCACTTAAATGCCGTTGGACCACCGTATTGCGTGAACCAGGAAGGTTATTCAGCGGGCTCATGGCGGCGTTCTCCTTGGACCACTTGCGTGTGGTTGGAACTGCCCGCTCTAGTGCGAAGTGCACGTCTCGGCGTCCGGGGCGCAGCGGCGTCGGGCGCCGCGGTCCGCGAGATCGTCACTTAACCCGCGAGCACGTCACTCTGGCAGACGTGCTCGCGGGTTAAGTGACGTGCTCGCGGGTCGGGGTACGATCTCGCGGGTTGAGTGACGTGCTCGCGAGCCGGCCGCGTCACGACATGCGAGACGCCGTCCCACCATGCAAGACGACCAGCAGGGGCGGAGCGGGGTTGGGCGGGGAACCGTCCCGACGACCGGACCGTCACCACGACCTTCACGCTCCACGTCTTCAAAACCACCCCTGAATAACCTTCCAAGCGGTCCAACCGCACGCAAGTGGTCCAAGCAGGAGAACGCTGCCATGAGCCCCACTGAATAACCTTCAAGTTGCCTGCAAAGCGCGGAACACCTCCTGACAGCGGTTCATGACAACACCTCCAGCGCGTGCAGGATCGGAGTCCTGGTGCGGGGCAGGAGTGCGGCCACTTCAATCAGGCTGGTCGGCCTGCCCCCTCGGCGCAGCCACTCCTTGAGGGCGTCCCGTGCAGTTTCGTACCCGATCAGACCGCGCAGCCTGAAGGCGTCGGCGATACAGCGTTCAGGACTGTAGAGTCCTATTTCCGTATCGGTGCCGCCAACGGAGACCGTGCCGCGTCCGACGTCGAAAGTGGATCGATCGAACCGGTGCCAGGCGATCGCCGCGTCGGTGACCGGAGGGCGCGCGCCCCGGGGGATGGCGACGTCGAGCCGGTCGGGGATCGTGTCGGTGAGGTCGTGGTGGGCGAGCGCCGAAACGAGGCAGATCGTGGCGTCGGAGCGGCGGGTAGCGGCCTCGATGAGGTCCCAGTCACTCGCGGGCGCGTCGGAGGGGATGTAAACACCCCGCGCGATCCGCTCGAGCCGCCCGGCACGGGCGGCTCGGTAGAGGCCGCTGCGGGACATGCCGACGGCACCGGCCGTGGACGGCGTTGCAATCGTCATCAACACCCCCAGCCCTCTCCTGGCACTGATCGTAGTCAGATAATCATATCTGGCTACGATCAGTATCACGACCTCGGGGCGCGACTCATCGAAAATGCGCGATAAGGTTCGGCATCTCACCGGCGGGCGCGTCAGCGGGCCTCGCCGGGCCTCGTCAGCGACCGGATCCGCCACAGCACGAAGGCCGCGCCGGGCAGGCCGGGGACGATCGACGTCGCCGTGCCGGGCATGAACGAGCGGGTGCGCCAGGACACGCCCAGGTGCATGCAGAAGGCGGCCCCCCAGCCCAGGGCGAGGGCCGTGGTGACGGCGCGGGTGCGCGCGGCGTCGGCCCGGGTGAGCCGGTACAGCCCGTAGAGGGCGGCGCCCTGCCCGGCGACGACGGCGGCGCGCC
The DNA here is from genome assembly GCF_000429225.1 of Actinomyces dentalis DSM 19115. GTDB lineage: Bacteria > Actinomycetota > Actinomycetes > Actinomycetales > Actinomycetaceae > Actinomyces > Actinomyces dentalis. Next base: position 70,719 of record NZ_AUBL01000004.1, on the reverse strand, counting down.
CCCACGGGTTGTAACCCGCCAGAGGATTGCGCCGCATGTGCTCGTCGAACAGGCGCCAGCCGGTGGGGCCGACCCGGTCGCTCCAGCGCCGTATGGACAGAGCCACCTCCTCGGCCTGGTGGATCCCCAGCAGTGCGGCGGTGAGGGCCCAGGCCCTATCGGTCTCCACGACGGCCCTCCCCGCGGCGCCACCGGGTCTCTGCGCATCGGGCGCGCGCATGTGGAACGCCTCACGGCCATAGACTAGCGGTCAACGGCGAACGGAGTGAACATCATGCCCATCACCGATGCCATGCGCGCCCGTCACGTGGTGCGCCAGTATCTCAGCACGCCCCTGCCCGACGACGTCATCGCCGCCCTGCGCTCGCGCATCGAGGACAACAACCGCGCCCACGGCACGGACATCCGCCTGGTGACGGGCGACGCCCGCGTCTTCGGCCCCCTGTGGGGGACGGTGCGGGCCCGCAGCGTGCGCAACTGCCTGATCATGTCCGGTCCCGACGCGCCCGATCTGGACGAGCGCCTGGGCTACGGCGGCGCAGACCTCATGCTCGCCGCGCAGGACCTCGGGCTCAACACGTGGTGGATCGGCGGGACCTTCTCGAAGAGGGCCGCCGCCCGGGTCAGCGGCGCCACGGGCAGGATCGTCGCCGTCGTCGCCCTCGGCTACGGCGCGACCCAGGGATCCGCGCACGCCTCCAAGCGCCCCGAGGAGGTCTCCTCCTACGACGGCGAGGCCCCGGACTGGTTCACCCGGGGTGTGGAGGCGGCCCTTCTGGCGCCGACGGCGTTCGGCAAGCAGGCCTTCACGCTCTCCGGCAGGGGCGGCGAGGTGACGCTCCGCTGCGAGGACAGCGCCTACGCGGGCCAGGACCGCGGCCTGGTGAAGTACCACTTCGAGGTGGGCGCGGGCCGCGACAACTTCACCTGGGCGCACTGACCCGCCCCCGGCGTCGCCCGCCGGTCCGCCCGGAGGGTCGTGCAACCGTCCCGCCCGGGCCGGCGGATCCGCCGGCTTCACGACGCAGGGCCGGGGCGGGCGCTCACCCAGTCGAAGACGTCGTCGGCCTCCTTGCGTCCCCCGGGGCGGACCAGCAGGTGGAAGGTCGCGCGGGCCATGGCGTCGCGGATCGGCACCACCGTGCGGCCGGGCGCCGGCGCGGCGAGCGAGGGCGCGTCGGTGACGAAGTGGGGCAGCGACGAGCTGCGCACCATCTGCTCGAAGACCGCGCGGTCCTCCTGCACGATGAACCGCGAGTGCGGGAAGTGCCGGTCGCACGCCTCGCGCCAGAAGCCGATGCCCTCGAAGAGCAGGAAGGTCTCGCCGTCGAGCTCGGCGGCGCTCACGCCCGCCCGGTCCGCCAGCGCGTGCCCGTCCGGCAGGGCGACGGACAGGTTCTCCACCATGAGCCGGCATGAGCGCACGCCGGGCGGCGCGGCGGGGCGCAGGGCGATGCCCAGGTCGAGCCCGCCGTCGCGGATGCCGGCCTGCACCTGCGCCTCGGCGAGCATCTGGGAGGTCAGGACGAGCCCGGGGAAGCGCTCGACTATGAGGGCGGTCAGCCGCCACAGCGGGGCGGGCGCCACGGTGCCCACGCGCAGGGCGCGGGTGCGGCGGGCGACGTCGTCGAGGGCGGCGCGCATGGCCCGCTCGTCGCGCAGGATCTGGCGGGCGTGCTCCAGGGCGACGCGGCCGGCGTCGTTGAGCACGAGGCGGCGCCCGGGGCGGTCGAAGAGCGGCTGGCCGAGCTCGGCCTCGAGTCGGGCGAGCGAGCGGGACAGGGCGGGCTGCGACAGGTGCAGGGCCCGGGCGGCGGCGCTCATGGTGCCCCGGCGCGCAATGGCGTCGAGCTGCCTGAGCTGCTCCAGCTCCACGCTCCGCCTCCCCGCATCATTCTCTCTCCCGCTCATGCAGCATATGCATGAGCAGATCCGGGATCGGCATTTTACAACGGCGGAATCCTGGCGAAGACTCATGCATGGAACGGAACATCCCGCCGAGGAGTCAACCATGCGGTCCTTCACCATGAACAACGGCCTCGCGATCCCGGCCCTGGGCTACGGCGTCTTCCAGATGTCCTCGGCCGAGGTCGCCGAGCACCTGCCCGAGGCGATCGACGCCGGGTACCGGCACATCGACACCGCCAACGCCTACTTCAACGAGGTCGCCGTCGGCCGGGTCGTGGCCGGCAGCCCGGTGGCGCGCGAGGACTTCTTCGTCACCACCAAGCTCTTCCCGCAGTCCTACCCCTACGCCCAGTGCGGGCCGGACATCGACGCCACCCTGGAGCGGCTGGGCATGGACTACGTCGACCTGCTGCTCCTCCACCAGCCCTACGGCGAGTACGTGGCCGGCTGGAGGGCCATGGAGGAGGCCGTCGAAGCCGGCAGAGTCCGCTCCATCGGCCTGTCCAACTTCTCCGCCGCCAAGGTCCGCGAGATCCTCGACGGCGCCCGCATCGCCCCGGCGGTCCTCCAGGTCGAGGCCCACCCCTACTGGAACCAGCACGCCCTCAAGGCCGAGCTGGACGGCACCGGCATCGTCTTCGAGGCCTGGTACCCGCTCGGCCACGGCGACAGGGCCCTGCTGGCCGAGCCCGCCCTGACCGACCCCGCCGCCAGGTACGGCAAGACCGCCGCCCAGGTTGTTCTGCGCTGGCACCTCCAGGAGGGCAACGTCACCTTCCCCAAGACGCTCAACGCGCAGCACATGGCGGACAACATCGACATCTTCGACTTCGCCCTGACCGAGGAGGAGATGGCCCGCATCAACGCCCTGCCGCAGAAGCCCTACTACGTCGTGCCCGATGAGCCGCCGGCCTTCACCACCCGGCGCATGGACTACTCCCAGCAGGCCTGAACCGGGCCGCCGCGCACCCGCATCACAACCGATCAGTCTTCACAGGAGGAACACCATGGCTGACAAGCAGACCGCGGGGCGGGACCGCCTGGGCGCCATCGCCCCGCAGTTCGCCGCCCTCAACGACGACGTGCTCTTCGGCGAGGTCTGGGCGCGCGAGGAGCAGCTCAGCGTCCGCGACCGCTCCATGATCACCATCGCCGCCCTGTTCTCCGCGGGCCTGTACCCGCAGCTGCGCACCCACCTCGAACTGGGCAAGGCGCACGGCATCACCAGGGAGGAGGCCGTGGAGATCGTCACTCAGCTCGCCTTCTACTGCGGCTGGCCCAAGGCCTGGAGCACCTTCCCCATGATCGCCGAGATCTGGGGCGACGACGGGGCCGGGGCCTGAGCCGCGGCGAGCCGATCCCGCCGACGGGCGCGCAGAGCGGGCGCACTCATGACGCTCACGCGCAGGAGGCTCGGTCTCGCGGCGGCCGCCGCCCTGGCGGCTGCCGCGGACTGCTCGTCCTCTGCGGGCGGGCAGGCGCCGAGCGGTGCGGACTCAACCGGAGGAGATGGAGGACTCCGTGGCGGCCCATGGTGGCGCCGATCGCGGTCGGGAGTACGGAGCTGTGCTCGAGCCCAGCCGTCGGGACGGCGCCCGCGCCATGCCGGCCCTGCACCGGCGGATCGTCGGGGCGGGGCGTTGAGCTCCCCGCCCCAGGACCCGGCGACTTCGAGTCCTCCGCCAGCGTCACCGGCGGAGAGTCCGCGTCACATCGTGCCACAACGTGTTATACTCACGAAAGCGAAGGAGGGGACGCATGATGCCGACTCCCACCATGGAGAACCTTAATGTCAAGATCGATGCCGAGGACAAACGACTGTTCATCGAGTTCACTCGGCAGATAGGGACGACTCCGTCCAATGCAGTGCGCATGTTCGTGCGCGCTTTCAACGAGTTCAGGGGGTTCCCCTTCGACACCTCCCGCCCGTACGGCATGAGCGCTGAGGCAGAACGGGCCCGTGATGAGATCGACGCGGCGCTCTCTGCGGGTACCGCCAAGCGCTACGGGAGCGTCGCCGATCTGCGCGACGATCTGGGACTGTAATGCTCGATATCGTCATCTCCAATAAATGTAAGAAAGACCTCAGAAGAGCCAAGAAGCGGGGCCTCGATCTGAACGATTTTTTCGCGGTCGTCGAGATGCTCCAACGTCGGGAGACACTACCCGTCCGCTACCGCGACCACGCCCTCACGGCCAATCGGACCGGATTAAGAGACTGTCATATCAGACCCGACTGGGTCCTGATTTATGAAATCAGAGAGACTGAATTAGTGCTGCTCCTGGTGGAAACCGGAAGCCACGCCGACCTCGACTTGTAGTCGGGCCGGACACGGTGATCGCAATGAATTTTGCTGCCCGGGGATGAACGACGAGCCCGCCGATCAGATGGCCGGTACTCCCCTGGCCCTCTTCTTCCAGGCCTCGGCGCCCGGCCGGCCGTCGCCGAGGTCATACGCACGACCGCGCAGCGGTTGATGCAGCTGTACCGGATGCCGCTGCTCGGAGTCTCCAACGGCGTCCGCCGCGCTCGTGGCGCAGTCGGCCGACTCCCCGGGGCGGGTAATGGAGCATGACGCGGAAAACCCCGAGCACCTCGGGCCGACCGCCCGATCACCGCCACTGGCGGTAAAATATGGCGGTGATGACCATCACGTCCCGCGCGCGTCGGCACCGGGTGCGCACGCGCAGATCGGATCGGAGGAGCCCGCATGGCCTATGAGCCGCCGCTGGTGCGCACGGCCGAGATCAACGCACTGTGCATGGAGATCGCCGAGCTCGTCGGCTCACTCGGGCCCGCGTCCGCCCTGAGCACGAGTCCCGTGCTGCATCGCGAGCTGCGCATCACCACCATCCACTCCTCCCTCATGATCGAGGGGAACACGCTCTCGCGCGAGGCCGTCACGGCGATCCTCGACGGCAAGCGCGTCCTCGGCCCCGCCAGGCAGATCCTCGAGGTGGACAACGCCCGCCGCGCCTACCGGCTCATGGACGATCTGGACCCACTCTCCCCCGACGACCTGCTGCGCGCCCACGGCGTCATGATGCGCGGACTCATCGATGACGCCGGGCGGTACCGCGCGGAGAACGCGGGCGTCTTCAAAGAAGGAGGGCTCATCCACGCCGGCACACCGGCCCGCTGCATCCCCGAGGTCATGGCGGATCTGTTCGCCTGGATGGCCTCGACCGATCTGCACCCGCTGCCGACCTCCTGCGTCTTCCACTACGAGTTCGAGTTCATCCACCCCTTCTCGGACGGCAACGGCCGCACGGGGCGCCTGGTGCGGGAGGGCAGCGCCCGCGCGGGGACGTGGCGCGTCATCGCCGACGGCGGAGCGGACGGCCCCTGACGAATGCGGCGGGCCCCGGCCCGGGGCCCGCCCTACCATCGTCCCATGACGCCGAACACGCCGCTGCGCTCAACGACCCGGGGCGACGTCCCGCCCGAGGGTCCACTGCGACTGGGCGGGATCGACCTGCCCGCGGGCCTTCACGTCCGCCCCGCCGACGACGACGCGGACTTCGACGCCGTCGCCGCCGTCTCCGACGCCCCGCCGTGCGCGTGGGTGACCGAGGAGGCCGTCGAGACCGGGCTCGCCCAGCAGTGGGTGCGCCACCTGGCCTCCCGCTTCGGGGACACCGGCCTGTGGCCGATCGCGGTGACGGGGATCGCGGCGACGGGGTACGACGACGGCCTCGAACGGCCGTGGCGCTCCGGCGAGGTCCTCGGCCCGGACGAGGGATCGGACTTCGACGTCGAGGCCTTCCTGCTCTCCCCCGGCGAGCTGGAGGGCGTTGAGGACCCGGAGATCGTGGCCTACCTGGAGTCCATCGCCCCCATAGCGACGGTGCGGGAGCTGGGCGGTCCGGTCGCCGCCCCGCCGGCCGGACCCCAGGACCTCCTGGTGCCGTGGAGGGTCAGGCCCGTGGCCCTGGCCCTCATTCCGGCCACGTCCCCGGCCGACGCCCTGACGACGCTGGGATGGCTGGGGCCGGCGAACTACGACTTGGAGGGCGCCGCCATCGCGCGGATCGCCGTCTCCTGGGAGGAGCGCTACCACCTCACCCCGGTCGGCATCGACTTCGACCAGCTCATGCTCCAGATGCCCCCGCGGGGCCTGAGCCGCCCCGAGGTCATGAGCCTTCTCGCGGAGGTCTACAGGGTCTGCCCGGACTCCTACGAGCAGGGAGGCTTCCCCGATCTCGCCGCCTTCGTCCGGGCCGTGGAGTCCCACCCGGTCCTGGGCCTGTGGTGGGACTGAGGCGCGCCCGCCCCGACCGGCTCGTCTCAAGCCTGCGGCGACGCCCCCGGCGCGCTCCGCTCAGGGCCCCAGCGCCCCCAGCGGGAAGGTCACGGCGCCGTCGGGAAGCGGCATCGTGGGCCCGTCGGCGGTGACGACGGCGGTGAACGCCGGGGACGGCGTCCGCGCGGTGTCGACGTCGGCCACGAAGGCGGCGAGCGAGGCCTGCGCCGCCGGGATCTGGCGCCGGCCCAGCTTGACCTCGAAGGCGGCCCAACGGCCGTCGTCGAGCTCCACGACGGCGTCCGCCTCCTTGCCGGCCTTATCGCGGTAGTGGTGGACGTGCCCGCCGAGAGCCTCGGCGAAGACCCTCAGGTGCTGCACCACCTGGGACTCGAACCACAGTCCGGCGGTCTCCAGGTCCTCCAGGAGCCGCTCGGCGGACGTGGCCGTCACCGCGGCGGCGAGCGCGGGGTCGACGAAGTGCAATTTCGGGGAGGTGCGCACCGCGTAGCGCGACCGCAGGTGGGGCGCCCAGGGAGGCTGCTCCTCGATGATGAACAGGCGTTTGAGGGCGTTCACGTAGGCGACGGCGGTCTGGGCGGTCAGGGACTGCCCGGACACGTCCTTGGCGATGGTGCTGAAAGACGCCTCCGTCCCCACGTGCCGGGCGAGGGAGCGCATGAGTGCGCGCAGGCGCACGGGGTCCCTGCGCGGTTCGCCGTCCAGACGGCCGACGTCGACATTGATGACGTCCTCGACGTAGTCGCGCAAGTGGCGCTGCGCCTGGCGGGTCGTCAGATCGTGGTCGCCCGGCCATCCGCCGTGCACCAGGTCGTCCAGGACCTCGGGCACGCCGGTTCCCGAGTCGAGCACCGGTTCCGGAGCCCGGCCGTCGAACAGGCCCGCCAGGCTGACGCCGCCGTCGCCCCGGCCCCGTTCGAACAGGGTCATGGGCCGCATCCGGATCCGTGAGAGCCGGTGCGCGCCGGAGTGACGGGAGGCGTCCTCGGCCGGGACGCAGGAGCCGGTGAGGATGAATTGGCCCGGAAGGCGGCGGGAGTCGATCTGCCTGCGCACGAGGTTCCACAGCGAGGGCTCGATCTGCCACTCATCTACGAGTCGCGGCACGTCGCCTCTCAGGAGGAGCGACGGGTCGACCTCCAGGGCGGCGCGGATCTGCGGCAGCCCCGAGTCCAGTGCGACCTCGGAGGAGGCGTGCTGCCGCCCGGTCATGGTCTTGCCGCAAGCGCGGACGCCCTCGATGAGGATGCCGCCCGAGTAGCCGAGCGAGTCGTCGATGAGCCGGTCCACGACCCGCGGCAGATAGCCCTTCTGCTTCATCGGCCTCTCCCCCTCGTCATGGCCGCACGGCGTCGACCCGGCCCGCGGCGCCTCCGCAGTCGTTCATGTGGCGTCGTTCCAGTCGTTCATCTGGCGTCATTGTAATCGTTCATGTGGCGTCGTTCCAGTCGTTCATCTGGCGCCTTCTCAGTCGTTCATATGGCGTCCGGGCCGCCGCGCCCCCGCCCGGCCCGCGCGGACCGGTAGTACGCCACCGCGACCTGGGTCCGATTGCGCAGCCCCAGCTTGGCCAGGATCGAGCTGATGTGATTGCGCACCGTCCCCTCGCTCATGAAGAGCCGCCGCGCCACCCCGGCGTTGTCGAGGCCCTCCGCCACGGCCTCGACCACCTCGTACTCGCGCTCGGTCAGGGGCGCGAACACGGCCCCGCGCGGCGCGGGCCCCCGGCCCGGCGCGCCCGTCCGCCCCAGGCCCATGGCGGCGCTGCGGGAGAGCACCTCCCCCTCCAGCACGCACACCCCGGCCATGACGCTGCGCAGCGCCGGGGCGAGACGGGCGACGTCCTGCTTGACGAGGTAGCCGCGCGAGCCCATCTTCAGGGCCCGCACAATGTACTCGTCGTCGGAGAAGGTGGTCAGGAAGACGATGCGCGCGCCCTCATCCTCGGCGAGGATCCGCTCGGCGGCGGCGAGCCCGTCGCCCAGCGGCATCCGGATGTCCATGAGCAGGACGTCGGGGCGCAGCCGCCGGTACTGCTCGACCGCCTCGGGTCCGGAGCCGCCCAGGCCCACGACGTCGATATCGGCCTCCGCCGACAAGATGGTGGCCAGCGACTGGGCGACGAAGGCGTCGTCGTCGACAATGAGCACTCTCATGCTCCGCCCTTCGGAATCGTTGCGATGACGGTGAACCTCGGGCGCGGGGCCAGGCGCACCGCCCCGCCCAGCGCCTCGAGGCGCTCGCTCATGGAGCGCAGCCCCAGCCCGGCGGGGGCGCCGTTCGGAAAGATGCTGCTCGGCGCCCCGCCGCCCGGCCACTGGCCGCGCTCGGGGACGGCGCCGTCGTTATCGACCGCGACCCGCCAGAACGCAGGGTAGTCGGAGACCCTCACCCGCGCCGAGGAGGCCCGCCCGTGCCGCGCGGCATTGGTCAGGGCCTCGCGCACCACCGCGACGAGGCAGCGCGTCACCGCCGGCGGGGGCGCCTCCTCCAGGGGGCAGTCGACCTCCACATGGCCGATGCCGCACCGCGAACCCAGCAGGTTGAGCGAGGTCGCCAGGTCCTCGCCCTCGTCGGACAGCGCGTGGACGGACCGGCGCATGGCGCTCAGGGCCCCGTCCAGCCCGCGGTCCAGCTCCGCCAGGTCGGCCGCGACGGCGGGCTCGCCCCGGTGGGTGACGGCCAGGGCCTTGACCTGAAGGAGCAGGCGGGTCAGCAGGTGCCCGACGCCGTCGTGGATGTCGCGGGCGATGCGCGTGCGCTCGGCCAGGGCCGCGGCGCGCGTCTCGTGCTCCCGAGCCTCCTCCAGGCGGGCGCGCGAGGCCCGCAGTGCCACGACCTTCTCGTGCAGATCGTCCCTCATGGCGTGCAGGCGCTCGCGCGCCGCCTCCTCCTGGGCGGTGCGCAGGGCCAGACGGGCCGCCAGGAGCGCCACGACCGCGCCCGCCACCGCACTCCCCGCGCCCGCGGCGCCCCGGGCCCGCACCACCGGGACCACCGGCAGCGGGGCGCAGCAGACCGCGAGCAGGCGGGCCCGCCGGGAACCGAGGGTCCACTGGCGCACCAGGTCGTAGACGACCAGCGGCGCGCCCACCGCCGAGGCCGCCCACGGGCAGCCGGCCAGCAGGTAGAAGGCAGGAAGGGCGATCGCCCCGCGCCGCCCGTCCGCCACCGCGCACAGCCCGCCGACGACGACGGCCAGGAGGAGCCAGACGACCTCGGCCGCCCCGACGGCCCCCGCCGCAGGCGCCAGCGCCATGAGCAGGCACGCCCCCAGGACCGCGCCCCTGTCCGCCAGAACCCTCACGCGGCGATTATCGGCGACGGGCGCCGCGAGCGCCGTCGGCGCGCGACGGGGCGATGACAGAAGTCATGCCCGGCGCCGCCGGGCCATGACAGCGGGCACTTCCGCCCGCCCGGGCGCGGACGCGAGCATGGACGCGCATCGCGCCACCGCGGAAGGAGACCACATGAACGACCAGGCCCCGCCCACGGCCGACCGGGCCGACCGGGCGGTGACCATACGCTCCCTGGTCAAGCGCTACGGGGAGCTGATCGCGGTCGACGGGCTGTCGCTGGAGATCGGGCGGGGCGAGGTCCTGGGCCTGCTCGGCCCCAACGGCTCGGGCAAGACCACGACGATCAACTGCCTCCTCCAGCTGCTCACCTACGACAAGGGCGAGATCCGGGTGTTCGGCAGGCCCATGAGCGCCACCGCCTACGACCTCAAGCGCCGCATCGGCGTGGTGCCCCAGGATGTGGCCGTCTTCGACGAGCTCACCGTGGCGGAGAACATCGACGCCTTCTGCGCCCTGTACGTGGGCGACCGCGCCCGGCGCCGCCGCCTGGTCGAGGCGGCGATCGCCTTCGTCGACCTGGAGAAGTTCGCGAGCTTCAGGCCCAAGAGGCTCTCCGGCGGCCTGCTGCGCCGGCTCAATATCGCCTGCGGCATCGCCCACGCCCCCGAGCTCATCATCTTCGACGAGCCCACCGTCGCCGTCGACCCCCAGTCCCGCAGCGCCATCCTTCAGGGCATCAGGCGCCTCAACGAGCGCGGCGCCACCATCATCTACACGAGCCACTACATGGAGGAGGTCGAGGAGCTGTGCCGCAGGATCGTCATCATGGACTGCGGCAGGCAGGTCGCCGCCGGCACCGCCGACGAGCTCAAGGCCATGATCGGCACCGGCGAGCGCATCCGCATCGAGGTCGTCGACCCCGTCCCGCTGGGCGAGGGGGCCCTGGAGTCCCTGCGCCGCCTGGAGCACGTGCGCACCGCCTCCTGGCAGGCCCCGGGGCTCGTCGTCGAGTGCGCGCCCGGGGCGCACAACCTCTCCGACGTCATGGGGGCGCTGGCCGGGGCGGGCGCGACCTGCGGCCGGGTGACATCCGAGCCCCCGACGCTCAACGACGTCTTCCTGGAGATCACCGGGCGCGCCCTGCGGGACGAGGCGGCCTGACATGAGAGCCGTCTTCGCCTACCAGGTGCTCCGGCTCCTGCGCGACAAGGTCCTCCTGGTGTGGACGCTGGGCCTGCCGATCGTCCTGTCGCTCATGTTCATGGCGATGTTCTCGGGCCTGGAGAGGGCCTACGAGACCACCCCCATGAGCTTCGGCGTCGTCCGGGACGAGGCCTACCGCTCGGCCCCCGGCCTGGACGCCCTCGTCGAGCGCGTCTCCGCCGCCGACGCCGACCCCCGCCTCATCGCCGAGGTCGCCCACTCCACCGCGTCCGAGGCCGAGGCCGCCGCGAAGCGGGGCGACACCGCGGGCTACCTCGCCGTCGAGAACGGCGGCCCCGTGCTGCACGTGACGCAGGAGGGCGACGACGAGCCCTCGCTGAGGGTCCTGCGGGTGGTCATGGACTCCTACGCCCAGACCCGGGCCCAGCGGGAGGCGGCCATCGCCGCCGGGGCGGCGCCCGAGCGGGTCGCCGGGCTCGGGGCGGCGCACGGCTTCACCCGCCCGGTCCCGGTGACGCGCACCCCGGTCAAGCCCGCGACCCGCTACTACTTCGCGCTGCTCGCCTTCGCCGGCGGCATGGGGGCGGCCGTCGCCCTGCTCGCCGTGCAGGGCATCATGGCCTCCTCGCCCCTGGGCGCGCGGCGCACCATGGCGGGACTGCCCCGCTGGAAGGTCCTCACGGCCGCGCTCGCGGCCTCGTGGGTGTGCGTCCTGGGCTGCCTGCTCATCGCCTTCGCCTTCATCGCCCTGGTCGTCGGGGTGGACTTCGGCCCGCACGCGCCCCTGTGCCTGGTGGCGATCGGCCTGACCGGCCTCATGTCGAGCGCGGCGGGCGCCGCCCTGGGGACGATCCGGAGAATGAGGATCGACATGGTCATCGCGATCACCGTCCTGCTGTCGCTGTTCACCGGGCTCTACGGGCCCGGCGCCCAGTCGCTGGCCGACGCCGTCGAGCGCGGTGCGCCCCTCCTGACCCGGGCCAACCCCCTGTGGCAGTGCGCGCACTGCTTCTACGGGCTGCTCTACTACGACTCCCTCGGCCCCTTCGCCCGCAGCTGCGCCGTTCTGACGGGCATGGCGGGCCTGTTCCTCGCCATCGCCCTGATCCGCGCCAGGAGGATGAGCCATGAGCACCTTTAAGACGTCGCTGAGGATCGTGGCGGCCCACTGGATGTACTTCCTGGTCTACCTGGTCTGGCTGTCCATGCTCGGCCTGCTCACCGGCGTCGCCCAGAGCGGGGACGCGTCCGACCGGGTCGAGGAGACGACGGTGAGCGTGGCCGTCATCGACCGCGACGGGTCGACGATCTCGCAGGGGATCAAGCGCTACGTCGAGTCCGTGGGCGAGGCGCGGGACCTGGAGGACTCCGAGCGGGCCATGCAGGACGCCACCGCGCAGAACCGCATCGACTACATCCTCATCATCCCCGCCGGCTACGGGGAGGAGGTCCGGCGGGCCGCGCGCGCAGGAGGCGAGCCGCCGCGGATGGACAGCGTCATCGGATACGAGTCGGCCTCGGGCGCGCTCATGAACGTGCGCATCGACTCCTATGCGGGCCAGGTCGTCGACTACCTGTCCGCCGTCACCGAGGACCCGGCCCGGGCCGTCGCCCTGGCCGATGACACGACGGCCCGCTCCGTCCCGGCGCGGCGGATCGCCCGGGACGCCGCGCCGCTGCCCCGCAGCCTCGCCGTCTACGCCCAGTTCTCCCTCTACCCGCTGGTGGCCTTCGCCGTCGTGGCCATCTCGGCGCTCATGACGGCGCTGGGGCGCCGGGCGGTCCGCTCCCGCCTGGCCGCCGCCCCGGTGAGCGGCCGCTCGCGCAGCCTCGGGCTGCTGGGCGCCTGCCTGGTCATCGGCGCGGTCGGATGGCTGTGGATCTTCGGGCTCGGGATCGCGGTCTTCGGCGCCGGCTCCGTGACGGCCTCGGCGCCCCTGCTGGGGGTCGTCGGGGCGGCCCTGGGCGCCTACGCGCTCGTGGCGGTGGCCGTGGGCTTCCTCATCGGACAGATCGGCCTGGGGCGCAGCGCGGCGAACGCGGTGGCCAATATCGGCGGCATGGCGCTGTCCTTCATCGCCGGGGCGTGGGTCCCCAGCGGCTGGCTGCCCGACGCCGTCGTCGCCGTCTCCCGCTTCACGCCCGGCTACTGGGCGGTCCGGGCGATCTCCGGGGCGCACACCGCCGCCTCGATGTCCGCCGACGCCATCGGCCCCCTGCTGGCCGACTGCGGCGTGTGCGCCCTGTTCGCGCTCGCCATCGCCTGCGCGGGCCTGGCGGTGGGCCGCACCCGGGCGCGGTCGTCGCTGTGACCGCTGCGTGCCCCAGGTCCGGGGCGGCCCGCCGCCGGGCGGGTCGCCCCGGACGCTCTGGTCCTGGTCAGGCGAGGCGGGTGTCGAAGAACCCGGTGAGCCGGTCCCATGGGATGGCGTTCTTGCCGCCGCCGTCGTACAGGTCGGTGTGGACGGCACCGGGAATGGTCACGAGCTCCTTGTTGTCGCCCGTGAGCCGGGCGAAGGCGTCCCTGCCCATGTAGTAGGAGTGGGCCGCCTCGCCGTGGACGATCATGACGGCGCTGCCGATCTCCTCGATGCAGCCCAGCAGGGTGGCGTTGATCAGCGAGGACCCGCCGATGACGGTCCAGCCGGCGTTGGAGTTCAGGGACCGGGGGTGGTAGCCGCGCGGTGTCTTGTAGTAGTCGTAGTAGTCCTTGACGAAGGCGGGCGCGTCCTCGGGCAGCGGGTCGACCACGCCGCCGGCCATGGCGTAGACGCCGGAGCGGTAGTCGGCGGTGCGCTGAGCAGCCACGGACGCCCGGGTCCGGTTCCGCTCCTCGGCGGAGTCGGCGGAATCGAAGTAGCCCTTGGCGGCCACGCGGCTCATGTCGTACATGGTGGAGGCGACCGTGGCCCTGATGCGCGGGTCGGCGGCCGCGGCGGCCAGGGCCATGCCGCCCCACCCGCAGATGCCGATAATGCCGATGCGCCCGGGGTCGACGTCGTCGCGCACGGACAGGAAGTCGACGGCGGCCTGGAAGTCCTCGATATTGATGTCCGGAGAGTTCATGCAGCGGGGCTCGCCGCCGGACTCGCCGGTGAAACTGGGGTCGAAGGCGATGGTGAGGTAACCGCGCTCCGCCATCGTCTGCGCGTACAGACCGCTGGACTGCTCCTTGACGGCGCCGAAGGGGCCGGCCACGGCCAGGGCGGGCGACTGGCCCCGCGCGTCCTTGGGCTTGTACAAGTCGGCGACCAGGGTGATGCCGAAGCGGGTGCGAAAGGCGACCTTCTCGTGGTCCACGGCGTCGGACTGCGGGAAGACCTTGTCCCACTGGGCGGTCGGTTCCGGGGTCTCATGGGTCATGTCGGCTGTCTCCTTCTGCGCGTCCGGGCACGGTGCCCGACACCTGCGGAACTCACGCTAGCCGCCCCATCATCATTACGCTAATGACTGTTCTATATATGCGATATGCTAAATCGGCATACCAGGTCCGTTCGGGAACGCCGACCGGGGCGCGCAGGACAACGCAGAACAAGAACGGACAGGAGGCGCATCGGGCATGGAGATCCGGACCCTGCGCTACTTCGCCGCCGTCGCGCACGAGGGGAGCATGACGCGGGCCGCCGCGCAACTGCACGTCTCACAGCCGACGCTGTCCAAGCAGGTGAAGTCGCTGGAGCGGGAACTGGGCCACAAGCTCTTCACCAGACGCTCGTTCCACATGGAGCTCACCGAGGAGGGCAGACTGCTGCGCGAACGCGCCGACGACCTCATCCGCCTGGCCGACCGCATCGAGAGCGACTTCCTCGCCCTCGCCGACGTCACCGGCGGCGACCTGCGCCTCGGCCTGGCCGAGTCCCACCAGGTGGGCCTGCTCGCCAGGCAGATCAAGCGCCTCAAGCGCTCCTGCCCCGGTCTGCGCTACCACATCACCAGTGGCGACACCGAGCAGGTGACCGAGAAGCTGGACCGGGGCCTGCTCGACTTCGCCGCCATCGTCGAGGACCCCGACGAGCGCGGACAGGGCGACTACGAGGTCCTCCCCCTGCCCGTGGCGGACACGTGGGGCGTGGTGATGCGGCGCGACGACGCCCTGGCCGGCATCGACGCCGTCACCGTGGACGACCTGGCCGGCCTGCCACTGTTCTGCTCCGAGCAGTCCTGGACCCGGGACATTCCCGCCTGGGCCGGGGAGCGCATGGGCGAGCTGCGCCTGGAGGGTACCTTCCGACTGCCCTACAACGGGTCGGTGTTCGTCCGCGAGGGCCTGGGCCACCTGCTGACCTTCGACCGCCTGGTGGACACGAGCGGGACCAGCGGCCTGGCCTTCAGACCGCTGGCCCCGGCGCTCGAGTCGCGCATGTACCTGATCTGGCGCAGAGGGCGGGTCCTCTCCCCCATCGCCGAGCGGTTCCTGGCCCGGGTGCGCGACTCGTTGTCGCTGTGAGGCGGCGGCCCGCGCCGCGGGGGCTCAACGCCGCTCGGTCGTCGAGCCGGCCAGCGGGGCGTCCCCGGGGCGGGCCAACGGGCCCACGAGCTCGTGGGGGACGTAGGGCTCCTCCAGGAAGGCGACGTCCTCCTCGGTGAGCGTCAGGTCCAGGGCGCGCACGGCGTCGTCGACGCGACTGGGCCGCGAGCAGCCCACGATGGGGGCGGCCACGCCCCTGGCCCAGTGCCAGGCCAGGGCGACGTCGGCCATGGCCACCCCGTAGCGCCCGGCGAGCTCGGCGACGCGCTCGATAATGGGCATGTCGGTCTCGCGCTCGCGGTCGTACTTGGAGCGCATGGTGGCATCGGTGGTCGAGCGCACGGAGTCGGAGTCCCAGGTGGGGCGCGTCAGGTGCCCGGAGGCGAGCGGGCTGTAGGGCGTGAGCGACATGCCGTACTGGCGGCACACGGGGATCATCTCCCGCTCGTCCTCGCGGTAGAGCAGGTTGTAGTGGTTCTGCATGGACGAGAACCTGGTCCAGCCGCCCGCGTCGGCCGCCATCTGCATATTGTGCAGCTGGTAGGCGTACATGGCGCTCGCCCCCAGGGCCCGCACCCTCCCGGAGCGCACGAGGGAGTCGAGGGCCTCCATGGTCTCCTCGATGGGGGTGGCGTAGTCGAAGCGGTGGATGATGTACAGGTCGAGGTAGTCGGTGCCCAGGCGCTCCAGCGTGCCGTCGATCTCGCGCTCGATGGCCGCGCGCGACAGGTGCCCCTCGTTGAAGTAGACCTTGGACGCCAGGACCACGTCCGCGCGCGCCACCCCCAGGTTCTTCAGCGAGGCCCCGATGAACTCCTCGCTCGTGCCGTGGGCGTAGACATTGGCGGTGTCGATGAAGTTGACGCCCAGCTCCAGGGCGCGGGCGATGACGGCCTGGGTGGCCTCCTGGTCGATGACCCACTGGTGGAAGTCCGGGAAGACCCTCCCGAAGCTCATGCCTCCGAGGCACAGCCTCGAAATGGTGATGTCCGTGGTGCCGAGTCGGGTGTACTCCATTGTCCGGTCTCCTTCGGTGCGCGAGTCGAGCGCGTCAGGGGCGCCCCGGGCCCAGTCTGCCCCGGGCGGGGCCCCGCAGCCAGGTCCTGGCGGATCCCCCCTCTCTCCCCCGCCCGGCGCCGCGACCCGCCCCCGGGGCGCGCCCGGCCGTTCCGCATCCCGCCGCCCCGGAACTCATGGACGCAGGCAGGCCAGCGGAATGACGAGGACGCCGTCGTCGCGGCGGTATGCGGTGGCGCCCGCGGTGACCACGGCGAGGAAGGACGGCTCGCCCATGCGATCCGCGTCCACGCGCTCACGCAGCCGCCTCAGGTGAGTCGCGGCCTCATCGAGCTGACGGCTGCCGAGCTTGACCTCGATCGGAGCCCACCGCCCGTCCGCGAGGACGATGACGGCGTCCGCCTCCAGCCCGGTCTTGTCCCGGTAGTGGAAGACGGCCCCGTCGATCGCCTCGGCGTAGACCCGCAGATCGCGCACGCACAGCGACTCGAACTGCAGTCCGAAGGCCTCGAAGTCGCGGAGCAGGTCGGCGGGCGTCCAGCGCATGACTGCGGCGCCGATCGACGGATCGACGAAGTGACGGGTCGGGCTCGTGCGAATCGCGGTCTTGGAGCGAAGCGCGGGATTCCACGCCGGCAGGTCCTCCACGACGTAGGCGCGGGAGAGGGCGTCGAGATAGTCGCTGACCGTGTTGGGCGCCATGGCGCCGTCGTTGACGGCCAGGTCCGCCGCGATCGTCGTCTGCGAGGCCCGGGTGGAGACGTGACGGGCGTAGGCGCGCATGAGCGCGCGCATACGAGTCGAGTTCCGCAAGACGCCGTCCATGCGGGCGACGTCGGAGTCTATGAGGCCCTCGACATAGGTCCGCGCCAGGCGACCGGGGACCGGCGCAGCACCCGCCGTGACGGCGGCGGGCCATCCCCCGCGGCACAGGACCCGGGCGATGTCCTCGACGTCGAGCGGGGCGACGTCGGCGACCTCCTCCTCTCCGTCGAAGAGACGCTGCAAGGAGATCCGACCGCTGGAGTCCTCCGACTCGAAGAGAGTCATGGTCCGCATGACCATGGGGGCGATCCTCCCGACGCCGGAGTGCGCCCCGCCGACGGTGGGCGTTGACGAGCCGGTGAGGATGAACTGCCCCGGCTCCCCGCGGAGGTCGACGGCGAAGCGGACGGCGTCCCACAACTGCGGCGCCATCTGCCACTCGTCGATGAGCCGGGGCGTTCGCCCCTCCAGAAGCGCCGAGGGCTTGGCATCGGCGAGTGCGAGGTAGGACGCGCTGCGATCGGGATCCTGGAGGTAGACGATGCTGGCGGCCTGCTGCAGGGATGTCGCCGTCTTACCGCACCACTTGGGCCCCTTCACCTGCACCGCGCCGCTGACGGCGAGAGCCTCGGCGAGCACGCCATCGGCGATCCTGGCCATATAACGTGCAGGCACCATCGACGCTCCTCAACCGAGAACACTGCTGTTTCGCGAATAAGTCTACCTCATTGCGTGAGTTGGACCGGTTCCGTTGCGCGAGTCGGACCGGTTCCGTTGCGTGAGTTGGACCGGTTTCATTGCGTGAGTTGGACCGGTTCCGTTGCGCGAGTCGGACCAGCGCCGGACGGGCGGGGCCCGAGTGGGACACGGCCCGATGCCGACGTGGCCAATATCATTGTGCCGCCTCGGGACAGCCCGAGCCTCCCCCCGGCGCCGTCAGGAGGGTCGGCCTACGATGACGCGAGCAGACCGGGCCCGGAGGGACACCGCACCCGGGACATCGGCGGCCCGTGGAGCCGCAACGCGAACGACGCGAAGGAGACGCATGCTCACCACGTCCAAGACCCTCAAGGTCGTTGGCGGCGCGGCGCTCGTCGCGGGCGCCTTCACCGCCTTCTCCCGCCTGCGCTACCGGCGCTCGGCGGCGGCGACCCTGGCCGAGTACACCGTGCTGCCGACCAAGGCGCTCAAGTCCCGCATACCGGTGACCGACTGGATCGCGCGGGCGGCGGGCCGACCCGAGCCCCGCCGGGCGCTGTCCTTCCCCTTCTGGTCGCGGTCCCACTACGACGTCGAGAGGCGCGAGGACGACGGCATGCCCGTCTACTACGTCAGGCCGTACGCGCCGTCGGACACCGTGGTCGTCTACCTCCACGGCGGCGGCTACGTCACCACGGCGTCCCTGGGCCAGTCCCTGCTCATCGACAACCTCACCCGCCGCACGGGCGCCGACTTCATCGTGCCGCTCTACCCGCTGGCGCCCCATCACACGTGGCAGGAGGCGCACCGGCTCGTGCTGGACCTGTGCGCGCGCACCCTGTCCGAGAACCCGGACAAGCGGATCATTCTCATGGGCGACAGCGCGGGCGGGGGCCTGGCCCTGGTCATCGCCCTGTCGCTGGCGGAGCGGGGCGTCCGCCAGCCCGACGAGCTGATCCTCCTGTCCCCCTGGGTGGACATCACCCACACGAACCCGGACATCGCCCACTACGCCGACGTCGACCCCCTCATGGAGCCCGGCCCGCTCACGACCGTGGGCGAGTCGTGGGCGGGCGACACGCCCACGAGCGACTGGCACCTGTCCCCCATCAACGGGGACCTGTCCGCGCTGCACCGGGTCACCACCTTCGTGGGCAGCCGGGAGATCTTCCTGCCCGACAATGCGCTCCTCCACGACAGGCTCGTGGAGGCCGGCGTCCACTCCGACCTGCACGTGGGGGAGAATCTCAACCACGTCTACCCGATGCTCCCCTCCCCCGAGGGGCGCCGGGCCCGCCACGAGATCATCCGGATCATCTCCGACCGCAGGGGCTCCCGGGCGCCGACGCCGCCCGCCGCCCGCTGAGGCGTCCGGCCCCGCTCAGATCGACCAGACCGGGACCGCCTCCACGTCGGCCGTCAGGGGGTAGGCCTCCCGGGTCTGGCAGATGACGGCGCCCGCGCCGACGTCGTAGTCGCCCACGTCGTCGAGGACGGAGAATCCGGCCGCGACCGCGCGGTCCACCGTCGCCGCCGTTTTGATCTCGACGGGATGGAGCACACGGCCCTCCTGGATGACCAGGTCGATCTCCCGCTTGCGGGCATCCCGGTAGAAGCGCACGTTCCTGGCGTCGCCGCCGGCGTTGAGGTGCGACTTGACGACCTCGCCGACGACGAAGGTCTCGAACATGTGGCCCGCCATCGCCCCCCTGCGCAGGGTCTGCGCCGTGTTCCACCCCAGCAGGTGGCAGGCCAGTCCCGTGTCCGTGAAGTAGAGTTTGGGCGTCTTGGCCAGGCGCTTGACGGCGTTGGACCACAGCGGGCGCAGCAGCCGCACCACGCCGGAGGCCCGCAGGACGGACAGCCAGCCCTGCGCCGTCTTGGCGTCGACCCCGGCGTCCCGGGCGAGGTCGCTGCGGTTGACGAGCCCGCCCGTGCGCGCGGCGCAGGCCACGAGGAAGCGGTAGAAGCTCTCCTCGTCCTTGACCCGGATGAGATCGCGCACGTCCCGTTCGAGATACGTGCGCACGTATCCCGTGTAGAAGGCGTCCCAGGACACCGAGGCGTCCATGAGCCGGGGCATGGATCCGCGGTGGATCGTGGCCCACAGGTCGAGGTCCTCGGGAGGATCGCGCCTGGCGCCGTCCGCGCCCGGCGTCGGGACGTAGGGGCCCCGTCCCCCGCAGCCGGTGAACTCCCGCAGGGACATGCCCGTCATCTCCAGGACCGCGACCCGTCCCGCGAGCGACTCGCTGACGCCCTGCATGAGGTGGAAGGTCTGGGAGCCGGTCAGCACCACGAGTCCCGTCTCATCGGACCGGTCGACGAGGAACTTGACCTGCTGGAACAGTCCGGGCGCCCGCTGAACCTCGTCGATGGCCACGGGCGGGCGGTTGGCGTCGAAGAAGAGCGCCGGGTCCTCCCGGGCGAGCACGCCGGCCCGGGGGTCGTCGAGCGTCACGTAGCGGAAGCCTCCGGGCAGCACGTGCTGGAGCATCGTGGTCTTGCCGACCTGGCGCGCCCCGGTGATCAGCACCACCTTGAACTGCCCCATGAGGGATCTCAGCGTCGCCTCGACCTCCCGGCGCCTGTACCGCACGACCGGCCTCCTTCCGGTATGTCCCCCACATTAGGGTGTGAAAATACGGAGTTCAACTCCGGATTTTCACGGGGCGCCGTCGCCGTCCTGCGCGTCCCGGCCCGCCGCCCCGCGCCCCCCGCCCGGCAGCAGCTCGGGGACGCTCCTGACGCCGAGCCGGAGCAGCGCCGTCGCCGTGTCGACCATGAAGTCCTTCGTCTCGGGGTCCAGGTCCGCGAACGCCCGCGCGGCGGTGGGGATATTGCGGCGCCAGTCGGCCCTCAGCTCGCGCGTGGTGCGCACCCGGCTCGCCTCGACGACCGAGTACAGGGTGTCGATGAACCGCTCCCGCTCCTCGTTCGTGCGACTGCTCAGCCAGGCGCTGATGGCGGCGTCGAGGTAGCGGGCGTCGGGCGCCAGGTCGTCCAGGTAGACGAAGTCCCGTCCGTCGACCCGCCAGGAGAACGGGTCGTGCTGCCAGATGAGCAGGCGGTTGCTCTTCACGACGCGGAACCCCTCCTGCTGCTCCAGGAGCATCCCCACGAGGGAGGACTGGGGCAGGGTCTTGTCGATGCGCGGCGCCACGTTCGCGAATTCCCCGGTGGCCAGGAACTCGGGGAGGAAGCCCGGGCCGTCGTGGGAGAAGACCCTCGTAATGCGCCCGCCGACGTCGGACGGGACGCTCGCCGCCGCGTAGACGGCGAGATTGCCGCCCTTGGAGTGGCCCCCGACGACGAGCTCGCCGTCGAGACGGCCCGCGACGTCGGCCAGGTAGCGCGCCGCCGCGACCTGGGAGGGCACGGGGCAGCGGAAGGACAGGTTGAAGTCCTCCTTCCAGCCCACGAGTGTGGAGTCCGTGCCCCGGAACGCGACGTAGGACAGGTCGTCGGTCAGCCGGAACGTCACGGCGGCGAACTGCTTCTCGGCCCGCACGTCCGTGGACTCGACGTGGCCGACGACGCGCACGTCGCGCAGCCGCGGACTG
This sequence comes from Actinomyces dentalis DSM 19115, assembly GCF_000429225.1. Taxonomy (GTDB): domain Bacteria; phylum Actinomycetota; class Actinomycetes; order Actinomycetales; family Actinomycetaceae; genus Actinomyces; species Actinomyces dentalis. The sequence continues at coordinate 49,571 of NZ_AUBL01000004.1, read as the reverse complement.
GCGGCCGCGGCGGCCAGCAGGCGCAGGCCGTCCTCCTCGCCCCACATGCCCGCGAAGTAGTCCCCGAAGTACTCGGCCCGGTGCAGGTCCGCCAGGTGCACGCCGTCCCACCCGCGGATCCCGGCCACGACCTCGTCCGCGTCCGCGGGGATCCGCAGGTACGCCATCCAGGACAGGATCAGGCTGTCCACCGCGCACAGCCCGCGCCGGGAGAACGTCTCAAGCTCCCGGCGCGCGTAGTCGAGCATATTGCCCGCGCGCGGCGCCGCCGGCCGCGCCGGCTCCACGGCCCCCGCCGCCCCGGGCCGGTCGGCGCTCACTCCCACTCGATGGTGCCGGGGGGCTTGGAGGTGCAGTCGAGCACCACCCGGTTGACCTCGGGCACGCCGTTGGTGATGCGCGTGGAGATGCGCGCCAGCACGTCATAGGGCAGGCGCGCCCAGTCCGCCGTCATGGCGTCCTCGCTGGACACCGGCCGCAGCACGATCGGGTGGCCGTAGGTGCGCCCGTCCCCCTGCACGCCCACGCTCCTGATATCGGCCAGCAGCACCACCGGGCACTGCCAGATCCCCTCGTCGAGTCCCGCGGCGGTCAGCTCCTCGCGGGCGATGGCGTCGGCCGCCCGCAGGATGCGCAGGTTCTCGGCCGTCACCTCGCCGATAATGCGGATGCCCAGGCCCGGGCCGGGGAAGGGCTGGCGCGCCACGATCCCCTCCGGCACGCCCAGCTCGCGGCCGATGGCGCGCACCTCGTCCTTGAACAGGGCGCGCAGCGGCTCGATGAGCTCGAAGTCGAGGTCCTCGGGCAGACCGCCCACATTGTGGTGGCTCTTGATATTGGCCGCGCCCTGACCGCCGCCGGACTCGACGACGTCGGGGTAGAGCGTGCCCTGGACCAGGAAGCGGATCCGGCCCCCGGCCGCGCCGACCTCCTCCACGACGCGGCGCTGGGCCGCCTCGAAGGAGCGGATGAACTCCCGGCCGATGATCTTGCGCTTGGTCTCGGGGTCCTTCACCCCCGCCAGCGCCGCCAGGAACCGCTCGGACTCGTCGACGGCGATGACGCGGATGCCCATGCCCCGGGCGTAGTCGTGCTCGACCTGCTCCCTCTCGCCGGCGCGCAGCAGGCCGTGGTCGACGAAGATGCAGGTGAGCCGGTCCCCGATCGCCCGGTGGACGAGGGCGGCGGCCACGGAGGAGTCGACGCCGCCGGACAGGCCGCAGATGACGTGGGCCTCGCCCACCCGCTCGCGGATGGCGGCGACCTGCTCGTCGATGATGGAGCCGGGGGTCCACGTCGGCGCGATGCCGGCGCCGTCGTGCAGGAAGTTGGCCAGGACGGCCCGCCCGTACTCGGAGTGGAGGACCTCGGGATGCCACTGGAGGCCGAACAGGCGGCGCGAGCGGTCCTCGAAGGCGGCGACGGGGGTCTGCTCGGTGGAGGCGGTGACGGCGAAGCCCGCCGGCGCGGTCCGGACGGCGTCGCCGTGGCTCATCCACACGGTCTGCCGCGCGGGCGTTCCGGCGAACAGGCGGGAGGCGGTGTCGACGTCGGCCCCGGTGCGCCCGTACTCGCGGGTGCCGGTGCGCCCGACCACGCCGCCCAGAGCCCGGGCCATGACCTGGAAGCCGTAGCAGATGCCCAGCACCGGCACCCCGGCGTCGAAGACGGCCGGATCCATGCCGGGGGCGCCCTCGGCGTAGACCGACGCCGGCCCGCCGGAGAGGATGATGGCGGCGGGGCGGGTGGCGAGCATGGCCTCCGCCGTCATGGTGTGCGGGACGATCTCGGAGTAGACGCGGGCCTCGCGCACGCGGCGGGCGATGAGCTGGGCGTACTGGGCGCCGAAGTCGACGACGAGGACCGGGCCGGAGGGCCCGCCCTCACGCGCTTCGGGGGCGGGACTGGTCGGGGTGGTCGTCACGCGCCCAGGATAGCGGCGACCGCGCGCCCACCGGCACGTGACACGACTATCACCCCTTTGTCTGTACATGACGGACCCACCCTCCTAACCTCGTGCGCACCGGGGCCTTGCGCGCCGTCCGCCACTCCGCTATATCTGTCATTACAAAATGATCATCAATGGCGGGCGCGCCGCAGCACCCGCGGACCCGAATTCCACGTCGTCGGGGCGGGTCCGGTCGCGGCGGCGACCGGGCCGGGCGTCGAATGTATGATGGAACGCCCCATCGCCTTCAGGGAAGTTCCATGCCCGCCACACCGTTCCGGCCCGACATCCCCATCGATCGCACGAGCGGGACCCCCCTCTACAGCCAGATCGCGCAGGCCCTGGCGGCCCTCATCCTCGACGGCGCGCTGGAGCCCGGGACCCGGCTCGAGGACGAGGTCTCCATGGCCCGGCGCCTGGAGGTGTCGCGCCCGACCGCCCGGCAGGCGCTCCAGCGCCTGGTCGATCGCGGCCTCATCTCGCGGCGGCGCGGGGCGGGGACCGTGGTCACCTCCCCCCACGTGCGCAGGCCCATGGAGCTGTCGAGCCTCTTCTCGGACCTGACCAGGAACGGGCACGAGGTGTCCACGACGATCATCGAGTACTCCATGCACCCGGCCGACGAGGAGGAGGCCGAGCACCTGGGCGTCGAGCCGGGCGCCGGCGTGACGAGGATCCGGCGCCTGCGCCGCGCCGACGGCGAGCCGATCGCCCTCATGGACAACCTCCTGCCGGCGGCGATCGCCCCCTCCTACGAGGATCTGGAGCGGGAGGGGCTCTACAACCTGCTGCGCGCGCGGGGCGCGGTGCCGGCCACCGCCGTCCAGTGCGTCGGCGCGCGCAACGCGACGGCCGCCGAGGCCGAGGCCCTCGGCGAGAAGCGCCGGGCGGCCCTGCTGACCGTCACCCGCACCGCCTACGACGCCTCGGGGGCCGTCATCGAGCACGGCGCACACCTCTACCGGGCCTCGCGGTACTCCTTCGAGACCAAGCTGTTCAGCGCGTAGGCGCCGACCGGGCGGCGGGGCGGTCCCGACAAGAAGAGGACCACGGCACGTTTTGTCTGGACAAATCGTTGACATTTGCGCTCCGCCCCGATTGAATGTGGGGTCACGGGCCGCACCCGGCGAGGACGCCACCCGCGGCCGCACCCCACGGAGAGAGCAGTTGATGAGCATCGAATACACGCCCGGCCCCCTTCTCACGGCCACCCGCACCACGCCGACCGTCCTGTGGAACGACTCCGCCGACCCCGACGAGCTGCGCCAGTCGATCTCCTTCGGCTGCGTGGGCGCCACCTGCAACCCCACCATCGCCTACACCTGCATCAACCAGAAGAAGGAGCGCCGGCTGCCGCGCATCGCCGAGCCCGTCGCCCCGCGGATCATGAAGACGCTGCTGTCCATCCCCGAGTTCGTGCGCGCCTACGAGCCCGACGGCATGACCCCGGAGGAGTTCGACACCTACGGCGCCACCGTGCGCACCCTGCGCGGCTTCCTCCAGGCCGACGCCGACCTGGACGCGCTGGTGCGCGACGTCATCATGCCCCAGCCGTGAGCCCGACCCCTCAAGGAGATCCCGACATGCTCAATATCGCCGTCATCGGCGGCTCGCCCACCCCGCTGCACATCCCCATCTGCTGGCCGCCGCCAGGGCCGGCAAGGCGGTCCTGTGCGAGAAGCCCATCGCCCTGGACATGAAGGACGTCGAGGCGGCCCGCTCCGAACTCGACGCCGTCGAGGTGCCCGTCATGTTCGGCTTCAACCGCCGCTTCGACCCCACCACTACCCGCCCACCACTACAACCCCCGCGGCGCCGTCGCCGCAGGTCTGAGAGGAGACCCCCTATGTCACAGGGAGTCACAACGTCCCTGCGCGAGCTCACCAGGGAAGAGCTCAATGAGGCGGTGGCCAGGACCCCGGCCTCGGGCAAGCACCGGGGCGTCGTCGCCATCGCCGCCGTGGCCACGCTCGGCTCACTGCTCTTCGGCTACGACACCGGCGTCATCTCCGGCGCCCTGCCGTACATGTACATGCCCCACGCCGCCAAGGGCCTCCAGCTGACCGCGCTCGAGGAGGGGGCCATCGGCGGCACCCTCCTGGTCGGGGCCGCCATGGGCGCGCTGCTGGGCGGGCTCATGTCGGACCGCTGGGGCCGGCGCCACAACATCACGGTCCTGGCCGCCCTGTTCTTCATCGGCGCGATCGGAACCACCATCGCCCCCAACGTGTGGGTCATGTACCCCTTCCGCGTCGTCCTGGGCTTCGCCGTCGGAGCCGCCTCCGCGACCGTCCCCGTCTACCTGGCGGAAACGGCGCCCAAGCGCATCCGCGGCTCCATCGTGGCCATCGACCAGCTCATGATCGTCACCGGCCAGCTGCTCGCCTTCTCGATGAACGCCATCATCAACTCCATCCAGGGCGGCCCGAGGATCACCATCGCCGACGACCCCAGCGGGCACTTCTCGCCGGGCACCTACGTCTTCGATGAGATCACCAAGCTCCAGGCCTCCAAGGGCGGCCCGATGAACGCGACCGACTACCACGCCTTCCTCGACCAGCTCAGCATCAGCGCCGGCAACGGCCAGGCCTGGCGCTACATGCTCGTCCTGTGCTCCATCCCGGCCGTGGCCCTGTGGATCGGCATCCGCCTCATGCCCGAGTCCTCGCGCTGGTACCTGGCCAAGGAGCGCCTCCACGACGCCATCGGCTCCCTCAAGCGCGTGCGCGTGCCCGAGAAGGACGGCCCCATCGAGGACGAGATCATGGAGATGGTCGAGGCCCGCCGGCGCGAGAAGGAGGAGGAGTCCCAGCGCAAGGGATTCGGCCATGTCATGGCCACGCCATGGCTGCGCAAGCTGCTCCTGGTCGGCATCTTCCTGGCCATCGTCAACCAGACCACCGGCGTCAACACCGTCATGTACTACGCCCCCAAGGTGCTGGAGTACGCCGGCATGTCCACCTCGGCCTCCATCACCGCGCAGGTGGCCAACGGCGTCATGTCGGTGATCGGCTCGTCCCTCGGCATCTGGCTCATCCTGAAGTTCCGCCGTCGCCAGGTGCTCATCGCCGACGTCATCGGCGTGGGCATCACCCTGCTGGGCATCGCCGCGACCTTCCAGTTCTTCATCGCCCCGCACATGGCCGACCACACCGCCCCGCCCGCCTGGGCCGCCCACCTCATCCTGGGCCTCATGGCCGCCTTCATGCTCATCGCGCAGTCCTCCAACGGCACGATCGTGTGGACGATGATGGGCGAGATCTTCCCGGCCAACGTCCGCGGCATCATGAACGGCACGGCGATCTTCTGCATGTGGACCGCCAACGCCATCATCACCTGGACCTTCCCGCGCATGATGGAGACCCTGGGCGGCGGCACCACCTACACCATCTACGGCACTCTCAACCTGGTCATCGCCGTCATCCTGTTCAAGATCATGCCGGAGACCAAGGACAAGTCCCTGGAGGAGATCGAGGTCGAGATGGAGAGGCGCTACTCCTGACCCCGGCTCCGACGCACGCGCTCCCGGAAGGAAGTCCCAGATCAGGACGAAGTCCTGCTGCCAGGTCCGTTGCACGGGCCGGCCGTCCGGCACGGACGCGGGCACTCGCCTCCCGGGGGCGCATCGACGCCCGCGGCATCGCCATCGTCGCGCAGTGGTTCTCCTCCTTCATTGTGCTGACCATCGTCTCCGCCCTGCCCCTGCTGCGGTAGCGGGCGGCGGCCCCGGACCCCGGAGCGGCCCCGTGTGCCCGTTCCCACAGTCGCGAAGCGCGATAGCCGCGGGCCTTCGGCCGCGCGCGGGCGCCGCACGGGGCACAATCGGGGTGGAGCGGCGCCGGGGGAGCCGGCGCGGCACTCGACGTCGAGACGCGGAAGGGACCCACACCGTGGCGCGCAGCATCTACATCGCCTCCCCCAATGCCGGAACCGGCAAATCGACCGTGGCCCTGGGCCTGATCGTCTGCCTCACGAAGGTGGTCGCGAAGGTGGGCGTCTTCCGCCCCTTCGTCGACTCGCGCGACGAGGACCCCTTCCTCAACCTCCTCCTGGCCCGTTCGGGCTCGGCCACACCGGCCGCGCAGTGCATCGGCGTGACCTGGGACGAGTACCACGCCGCCCCCGAGGAGTCCCTGTCGCGCATCGTCGACGCCTACCGGGCCGTGGCCCGCGACCACGACGTGGTCATCATCGACGGCTCGGACTTCACCGACGTCGCGGGCACCCCCGAGCTGGACCTCAATGCGCGCGTGGCCGCCAATATCGGCGTGCCGGTGCTGCTGGTCGTCTCCGGCCGGGGCGCCCCCGAGGACGTGCGCGCCAGCGTCGAGGTCTCCGTGGCCGAGATCGCCGAGAACCACGCCCGCACCGTGGCCGTCATCGCCAACCGGTGCCCCGCCGCCGCCCGCGGGGCGGTGACCGCCGCCCTGTCCGGGATCGAGGGCCTGACCGTCACCACCCTGCCCGAGGTCCCGCTGCTGTCGGCGCCCAGCGTGCGCGAGATCGCCGACGCCGTCGAGGGCACCCTCATCGCCGGCGACGCGGCCCTCCTCGAGCGCGAGGCGGAGGGCGTGCTCGTGGCCGCCATGGACGTCTCCCACGTCCTGGAGCGCCTGGCCGAGGGGCAGGTCGTCATCGTCCCCGCCGACCGCTCCGCCGTCATCATCTCCCTGGCCGCCGCCCACGCTTCGACCGGCTTCCCCAACCTGGCCGGCCTCGTCCTCAACGGCGGCTTCCGGGTCGCCCCGCACGTGCTCAAGCTCATCCGCGGCCTGGAGCAGCCCCTGCCGGTCATCACCTCGCCGCTGAACACCTTCGCGGCCGCCTCGGTGGCCGGCTCGCTGCGCGGCAGGCTCGGCGGGGCCTCCGAGCACAAGCTCGACGTCGCCGTGACCACCTTCGAGCAGGAGACGGACCTGGGGGCCCTCCTGGCGACCCTGGAGGTCGAGCCCAGCGATGTGGTCACCCCCATCATGTTCCAGGCCGAGCTCGTCGAGCACGCCCGCGCCGTCCGCAAGACGATCGTGCTGCCCGAGTCCGACGACGACCGCATCCTGCGCGCGGCCGACGCCATTATGCGCCGGGGCATCGCCGACATCGTCCTGCTGGGCGACGAGACGACCGTGCGCGCCCGCGCCGCCGAGCTGGGCCTGAACATCTCCGCGGCCCGCGTCGTGTCCACCTCCGACCCCGCCCTGAGCGAGAAGTACGCCGCGGAGTTCGCCCGCCTGCGCGCCAAGAAGGGCGTCACCCTGGAGCAGGCCCGCGAGAGGATCCAGGACGTGTCCTACTTCGGCACCATGATGGTGCACATGGGCGACGCCGACGGCATGGTCTCGGGCGCGGCCCACACCACCGCCCACACGATCGTGCCCTCCTTCCAGATCATCAAGACCAGGCCGGGCACCTCGATCGTCTCCTCCGTGTTCCTCATGCTCCTGGAGGACCGGGTCCTGGTCTACGGCGACTGCGCCGTCAACCCCGAGCCCACCGCCGAGCAGCTGGCCGACATCGCCATCTCCAGCGCCGCCACCGCCCGCCAGTTCGGCGTCGAGCCGCGCGTGGCCATGCTGTCCTTCTCCACCGGCACCTCGGGCAAGGGCGCGGACGTGGACAAGGTCCGCCGGGCCACCGAGCTGGTGCGCGCCAAGGCGCCCGAGCTGGCCGTCGAGGGCCCCATCCAGTACGACGCCGCCATCGACCCGACCGTCGCCGCCAAGAAGGCCCCCGAGTCCGCCGTCGCCGGGCGGGCCAACGTCTTCATCTTCCCGGACCTGTCCAGCGGCAATATCGGCTACAAGGCGGTGCAGCGCTCCTCGGGCGCCGTCGCCGTGGGCCCGGTCCTCCAGGGCCTGAACAAGCCGGTCAACGACCTGTCCCGCGGGGCCCTGGTCGAGGACATCATCAACACCGTCGCCATCACCGCCATCCAGGCGCAGGGCTGAGCGCCGCGGCGCCGCCGGGCCCGCCCGCGCCGTCGGAGGGCCCCTCCGCCGTCCGGCCCGCGCCCGCCGTCCGCGCCGTCGGGACCGCACCGCCGACCACCCACCGAAAGGCTCTTTCCGTCCATGACCACCCGCACCGTCCTCGTCATCAACTCCGGCTCCTCCTCCATCAAGTACCAGCTGGTCGACCCCGACTCCGGCGCCTCCCTGGCCTCCGGGCTGGTCGAGCGCATCGGGGAGGAGACGGGCGCCATCACCCACAGGCACGACGGCGAGAAGTTCGAGCTCGTCGAGCCGGTCCCCGACCACGGCTTCGGCCTGGCCGAGGTCCTGCGGATCTTCGCCGAGCAGGGACCCGACCTCGACGAGGCCAATATCGTCGCCGTCGGCCACCGCGTCGTCCAGGGCGGGCACTACTTCTCCGGCCCCGCCCTCGTCGACGACGACGTCGTGGCCAAGATCGAGGAGCTCGTGCCGCTGGGCCCGCTGCACAACCCGGCCCACCTCAAGGGCATCGAGGTGGCCCGCCGGCTGCTCCCCGACGTCCCCCACGTCACCGTCTTCGACACCGCCTTCTTCCAGGACCTGCCCGAGGAGGCGGCCCGCTACGGTCTCAACCGCCAGATCGCGGACAAGTACTCGATCCGCCGCTACGGCGCCCACGGCACGAGCCACCACTTCGTGTCCGGCGAGGTCTCGGCGCTGCTCGGGCGCGACGACCTCAAGCAGATCGTCCTGCACCTGGGCAATGGCGCGTCCGCCTCCGCCGTCGTGGCCGGGCGCGCCGTCGAGACCTCCATGGGCCTGACCCCGCTGGAGGGCCTGGTCATGGGCGGGCGCACCGGGGACATCGACCCGGCCGCCGTCTTCCACCTGGCCCGGGTGGCGGGGATGGGCATCGACGAGATCGACCGCCTGTTCAACCGCGAGTCGGGCATGAAGGGCCTGGCGGGGGACAACGACATGCGCGAGGTGTGGAAGCGCATCGACGCCGGCGAGCAGGAGGCCCGCGACGCCATGGACATCTACCTCCACCGCCTGGTCAAGTACGTCGGCGCCTACACCGCCGTCATGGGCGGCCTGGACGTCCTGACCTTCACCGCCGGCATCGGCGAGAACGACGACCGGGTGCGCGCCGAGCTGTGCGGGCGCCTGGCCCACATGGGGATCCGCTTCGACGCCGGGGCCAACGCCGTGCGCGCCCGCGGGCCCCTGACCATCTCGACGCCCGAGTCCTCCGTGATCGTCATGGTCGTGCCCACCAACGAGGAGCTGTCCATCGCCCGGCAGGCGCTCACCCTCATCTGACCGGGGTCTTCAGAAGAGGGCCGGCGGGCCCGGCTCGGCGCTCGGGTCCGGGGCCGCCGCCCCCGCCGGCGAATCCGACGGCGCCGAGGCCGCGCCCGCGCGGGTCCAGCCCGGGCCCGCCGGCACCGCCGTCCCCCGCTGGTGGGCGGTGGCCGCCGCGCGGGCGCGCGCGTCCGCGGCCTCGTTGAGGGGGTGGCCGACGTGGCCGCGCACCCACTCGAAGTGCACGGTGCGGCCCGCGAGCGCGGCATCGAGGTCCTTGACGAGGTCGGCGTTGAGGACGGGCTTGCCGTCGGCCTTGCGCCAGCCGCGCTTCTTCCAGCCGTGGCGCCACTTGGTCAGGGAGTTGATGACGTACTGGGAGTCGCACTGGATGAGGAGCTCCTCGCCGGCGAGTCCGGCGGCCTCGGTGGCCCGCAGGAGCTCCAGAACGGCCGTGAGCTCGCCGCGGTTGTTGGTCGAGCTCTCCCAGCCCCCGGCGGCCCAGCAGTCATCGTCCACGTACCAGGCCCAGCCGGCCGGTCCCGGGTTGCCCAGGGAGGAGCCGTCGGCAGCAGCAGTCAGCGTCATGGAGGGCACTCTACCCAGCGACGCCGGTGACCCCGGACAGGGCGCAACCTTCTATGCCGATGTCGTCACCGTGCTAGTCTGCCGGCCAGTAAGAATGATCTTACTCACTGAAACGAAACCTCGAGAGGTACACCGATGTCCTCCACGCTGCACGCCCTGTCAGCCTCGTCAGCGGCATCCGGCACGCTCATCGCCGCACGCTGGTACGACTACATCCCCATCGCGATCTACTTCGCCTTCGTCATCGGCGTCGGGCTCATCGCCCGTGCTAAGGCGGCCACGGCCGATGGCTTCCTCACCTCGGGGCGGTCCCTGCCGGCCTGGGTGACCGGTATCGCCTTCGTCTCGGCAAACCTCGGTGCCGTCGAGATCATGGGAATGTCCGCCAACGGCGCCGAGTACGGCATGCCGACCTTCCACTACTTCTGGATCGGCGCGGTTCCGGCCATGATCTTCCTGGGTCTGGTCATGATGCCCTTCTACTACGGCTCCAAGGTGCGCTCGGTGCCCGAGTTCATGCTCAAGCGCTACGGCACCGCCGCCCACCTGGTCAACGCGCTCAGCTTCGCCCTGGCCCAGCTGCTCATCGCAGGCATCAACCTGTACCTGCTGGGCAAGATCATGAACTGGCTGCTGGGTTGGCCCCTGTGGGTGGGGCTCATCGTGGCCGCCGTCATCGTCTTCTCCTACATCACCATGGGTGGGCTCTCCGCGGCGATCTACAACGAGGTCCTCCAGTTCTTCGTCATTGTGGCGGCCCTGCTGCCCCTGACCCTCATCGGTCTGCACCGCGTGGGCGGCTGGCACGGCCTGACCGACAAGATCACCGCCGCCGCCAAGCTCGCCGGCACCGACCCGGCCCAGCAGCTGCACTCCTGGCCGGGCAACTCGATCTCCGGCTTCGACTCAAATGTGATGTCGGTGATCGGCCTGGTCTTCGGCCTGGGCTTCGTGCTGTCCTTCGGCTACTGGACGACGAACTTCGTCGAGGTGCAGCGGGCCATGGCCTCGGACTCGATCTCCTCGGCCCAGTCGACCCCGATCATCGGCACCTTCGTCAAGATGTTCGTGCCCTTCCTCGTCATCGTCCCGGGCATGGTCGCCGGCGTCATGGTCACGGAGGTCCAGCAGCTCAAGTCCGGGGCCAACACGAGCTACCAGTACAACGACGCGGTCCTCTACCTCATGCGCGACCTGCTGCCCAACGGTCTGCTGGGTCTGGCGATCACGGGTCTGCTGGCCTCCTTCATGGCGGGTATGGCGGCGAACATCTCCGCCTTCAACACCGTGTGGGGCGTGGACATCTACCAGCACTACCTCAAGAAGGACGCCGACGACGCTCACTACCTCAAGGTCGGCAAGCTCTCGACCCTGACGGCCTCCGTGGTCGCGATCCTCACCGCGATCATCGCGTCGAACTACTCCAACCTCATGGACTACCTCCAGACGCTGTTCTCGATGTTCAACGCGCCGCTGTTCGCGACCTTCATCATCGGGATGTTCTGGAAGCGGGCCACGCCGCAGGCCGGTTGGACCGGGCTCGTCGGAGGAACCCTGGGCGCCCTGGGGGTCAACATCCTCATCTGGACCGGGAATCTGGTCATGCCGGGTCAGGGCGGTGCCTTCCTGGCGGCGGGCGTGGCCTTCACGGTCGACGTCATCATCACGGTGCTGGTCTCCATGGTCACCCGCCCCAAGCCCGACTCCGAGCTCAAGGGCTTCGTCTACGCCCTGACCCCCAGGAGCGAGCGCACCGACCCGCACCTGCACGAGCTGCCCTGGTACCGCCGTCCGATCCCGCTGGGGATCATCGCCGGTCTCATGGTCATCACGTTCAACAGCATCTTCCACTAGATCCGCCCGGACACACGAAGGAGAACACTCATGAGCAATCGTTCACTCACGGACATCCGAGCGGTCATCACCGGGGCACTGGGGCTCATCGGCCTGTACCTGGTGGTGTGCTCGGCCCTGTTCAACAGCGCTGACGAGATGAGCAAGACCGGAGGCATCAACGCCAACCTGTGGGCGGGCCTGGGTCTGCTCGCCATCGCTGCCGGTATGGGCCTGTGGTGGTGGATCAAGCCGAACCCCTCCGGGGGCGAGCAGGACTGAGACCGCCTGTCCCGCACCGCTCGATGGCCCGGGCGCTTCAGCCGCTCAGCCCGGGGAAGAGCCGGGACAGGCCGGCCGCCAGCATGCCCACGGCGATGGCGGCCAGGATCATCCCCATGAGCCGGGTCATAATGGTGCGCAGCGTGAGCGACATGTGCCGTCCGATGGCGCTGGAGAAGTGCAGCACGGCGCCCAGCGCCCCCAGGACCAGGACGAGGGCGAGCACGACGGCGGCGATCCCCTTCGCGCCGCCGGTCTGGGTGAACAGGACGATAATGGTGGTGATGGTCCCGGGACCCACGATTATGGGGAAGGTCATGGGGTAGAAGGCGACGTCGTTGGCGACGGCGTGGTCGGCGGCGTGGGCCTTCTCCGTCTTGCTGCCCTCGTGCGCGCTCGCGCCGCGCCCGCTCAGCATGCCCAGCGCGATGGTGAGCAGGACCAGGCCGCCGGCGACCCGGAAGTCGTCGAGGCTGATCCCGAAGAAGCGCAGCAGGGCCGAGCCGCTGACCGCGACCACCGCGCACATGAGGGCGCTGAACAGGGTCGTGCGCCAGGCGGTCCGCCGCTGCTGGGCCGGCTCCTGGCCGGCCGTCAGGGACAGGAAGAGCGGCAGGTTGACGAAGGGGTTCATAATGGCGAAGAAGGCACCCAGAGCCTTGACGAGCAGGGTGAGGTCCATGACGCTATTGTGCCCCCCTTCTCACGATCGTGGGGCGCGCACCCCGCGGTGCGCGCCCCACGCCGGATGAGCGGGCGGTCCGCCCGCGGCGCCTCAGGCGTCCAGGTCGGTCTCGAGGAGGGCCTTGAGCTCCGCGAGGGCGCTCTCGGATCCGTCAGCCTCGGAGGTGAGGGTGACGACGTCGCCGTGACCGGCGCCCAGCGTCATAACGCCCAGGATGGAGGAGGCGTCGACGGGGGCGCCGCCCTCCTTGGCGATGGTGACCGGGACGCCCTTCTCGGCGACGGCCTTGACGAAGGTGGCGGCGGGGCGGGCGTGCAGCCCGACCTTGGAAGCGATGGTGGCGGTGACCTGTGCCATGAGCGGCTCCTTTGAGATGAGAGGGGCGGCACCTCGAGACCGTATGCGCCCCATGATTGACGCGCACCAGCTGGAGGGCTGGCGTCCTGACTGACAGTACCCGACGGGGCGGCCTCGTCGCAGGCGCATGGGCGGGCCGGTGCGATCCGATCGCGATCCGAACGCGCGCACCGGCTCGTCGCGCGCCGGGGCGCCGCTCAGCTCGGGGCGTAGGGGGCCAGGACGATGCCGACGCGCTGGAGCTCCTTGACGTCGGAGTAGCCGGTGGTCGCCAGGGTGCGGCGCAGGGCGCCGACGATATTGAGGGTGCCGTCCGCCCGGTCGGAGGGGCCGGCCAGGATCTCCTCCATGGTGCCCACGGTCCCCACGAAGGAGCGGTAGCCGCGCGGCAGGCGCTCGTGGCGGGCCTCGGCGCCCCAGTGGTAGCCGCCCCCGGGCGCCTCGGCCGCCCGCGCCAGGGCGGCCCCGAGCATGACGGCGTCGGCCCCGCAGGCGATGGCCTTGACGACGTCCCCGGAGTTGCCCACCGAGCCGTCGGCGATGACGTGGACGTAGCGGCCCCCGGACTCGTCGAGGTAGTCGCGCCGGGCGGCGGCGACGTCGGCCACGGCGGTGGCCATGGGCATGTGCAGGCCCAGGACCTGGCGGATCGAGGAGGAGGCGCCCCCGCCCTGGCCCACGAGGACCGCGGCGGCGCCGGTGCGCATGAGGTGCAGGGCCGCGGTGTAGGTGGTGACGCCGCCGACGACGACGGGGACGTCGAGCTCGTAGATGAAGCGCTTGAGGTTGAGTGGCTCGACATTGCCGGACACGTGCTCGGCGGAGACCACCGAGCCGCGGATGACGAGCAGGTCGACGCCGGCCTCGACGACGGTGCGCCAGTGCCGCTGGGTCTGGGCGGGGCTGAGCCGGGCGGCCACGACGACACCGGATCGGCGGATCTCGGCCAGGCGCGCGCCGATGAGCTCGGGGCGCACCGGCGGGCGGTAGACCTCCTGCAGGACGCGGGTGGCCTCCTCGGGGGCGGCGGCGCGGATGCGCCCCAGGGCGTCGGCGGGGTCCTCGTAGCGGGTCCACAGGCCCTCCAGGTCGAGCACGCCGATGCCGCCCAGGCGCCCGACGAGCACGGCCGTGGCCGGGCTCATGACCGAGTCCATGGGGGCCGCCATAATGGGCAGGTCCACGTGGTAGGCGTCCACCTGCCAGCCCACCCGCACGTCCCGGGTGTCGCGGGTGCGACGCGCGGGCACGACGGCGATGTCGTCGAAGGAGTAGGCCCGGCGGGCCCGCTTGGATCGCCCGATCTCGATCTCTGCGCTCATGGCGCGATGGTAGCGGCGGGCGGGGCCGGGGCCGGGGACCCGATTGATGTCGCAGGCGCGTGGCAGACTTCCGCTCATGACCACGCGCACGCCCTCCCCCGCCGCCCCGAGCTGGGTCACCGGCCCCCTCCTGGGCTTCGACACCGAGACCACCGGCGTGGATCCGCTCGGGGACCGCCTCGTCACCGCGGCGGTCGTCTCGTGCGGCCCCCTCGGCGCCGACGGCGCCCGCGGCCGGGACGTGCGCACCTGGCTGGCGGACCCCGGCGTCGAGATCCCCGAGGCGGCGGCGGCCGTGCACGGCATCACCACCGAGCGCGCCCGGGCGGAGGGCCGGCCCGCGGCCCAGGTGCTCGAGGAGGTCGCCGGGGCGCTGGCGGCGGCGATGGCCCGGGGCATCCCGGTCGTCGCCTTCAACGCCTCCTTCGATCTGACGCTGATGGAGGCCGGGCTCGCCCGCCACGGGCTGCCCGGTCTGCGCGAGCGCCTGGGGCGCGGCGGTGGCGGGGACGGGATCGGCCCGATCCTCGACCCCCTCGTCCTGGACCGGGCGGTGGACCGCTACCGCCGGGGCAAGCGCCGCCTGGGCGACCTGTGCGCGGTCTACGGGGTGCGGGTGGATGAGTCCCTGCACACCGCGGAGGTGGACGTGGAGGCCGCGCTCGACGTCCTGGAGGCCATGGTGCGGGCCCACCCCCGTTTGGGCTCCATGAGCCTGGAGGAATTGCAGGGCTTCCAGGTGCGGGCGCACCGGGAGTGGGCCGAGTCCTTCAACGCCTGGCTGGCGAGGAAGAACCCGGGGCGCGCCGGGGCGGACCCGTCCTGGCCGCTGGCGAAGGAGCTCCGCGCACTCCGGTGACAACCGGCGGAAAATGCGTTACGCTTCACGTGTATATTTGTGTCCAACGAAGGAGCCGCGGTGCCCACTCATGAGCCTCGGGTATCGACACCGACTCGAACCATCAAGAAGACGTCAGCCGGTACCCCCTACGTCGTCGTCCTGTCTCAGCAGGTTCCTCAGCGCCGCGCGTCGGACAAGCTCTACGAGGAAGTCCTCGACCGCACTCAGCTCGTGGCCAGGGGGCTCCTGCCGAGCCGAGCCCACTAGGGCTCCGCATCGGCAGGCGGTGTCCACGGGCGCGTCCGAGGAGACCAATGGAGCAGTCCGTCAGGAGCAGCCTCCTCGCCATCGGTGCACAATTCCTTCGCAAAAGGACCCGGCAGCAGAATGAATCGAGGACCTCGACGCCGGTGAATGAGTCCGCTGCGCCGGCACCCGGCCCGCTCCTCGATCCCGACACCGGGGAGTTCACCGGATCTGATGACGCGCTCATCGAGCGGTGCTCGCTCCAGGGCCTTCTCGTCAGGTACCGAGGACGATGGCAGCGGCGCATCGTCCAAACCATCACCTTCGAAGACGCTCAAACTCATCGTCGGTCCATGAGCATCGACGTGTCCGGCGCTCGGCTCGCGGTCATCCTCGATGAATGGGACATCGGGCGCGCCCCGCTCTACCTGCCGGTCTCCACCGGGATGCTGCCGGGCCCCATTCTCGACATCGACGCGCGGGACGGGCGCGGCGCCACACTCAGCATCGCCCGGCGCCACGAGAACAACGAGGCGACCACCTACCAGCTTCTCGCGGTCCTTATCGGCAGGGCGCCGCTCCGCCCCGGGCGCCGACCCGCCGCGCACGACTCGTGGGTTAAAGTCGCCGCGAAGACGATTTATCAATACCTCAAGCACTGGGAGAAGACCCCTGAAACCGTCGCGAAGGAGTTCGAGCAGATCGAGGGCATGCCGGACGACATCAAGAACTTCGCGATGTCCGCAGACTTCCTCAACGAACTCGATTACCTCAAGCACTACTACACGCTCCACGTGGTCTACACACCCCCTCGCGACGACGAGCACAGGGTCCGCGACGACGTTCTGAAGATCTCATGGCTCGAGCGCGCCGCCCGGACCAGGCTCGGAATAGGCGATGCACTCAGATCCGTATTCGTTCCCGGCCCGTGGCCCTACGCGATCGATCTCCCCCTCCTAACCGGATCCAAGCACGGCGGCACCCATATTCGCCTCATTGCACCCGAGGACCTGGAGATCGGGCGATTGGCCCTCGCCTTCGGCGACCAGGAGATACCGCTGCTGCCGCAATCGACCGGCAGCGCGTCCGACTCGCGCCCGTACACGACGCCCCAGACCCTTTCCGATGATCATTCCAATCCCGCGGTCGAGTTGACGCGCAACAGGCGGCAGGCGGAGATCCTCGTCCATCCGCGGACCCTGACAGATCTGGAGAACAGGATAATCAATAAGAACAAGAATAACACGTCAGATTCATCGCAGTGGGTGATGACCGCGACCTTCAATCCCGGACACCACAGGTTCCTGCTCCCGGCCGCCATCAATCTTATCGCCACGGTGGCCCTGCTCTGCCTCGCCCACCACTTCTCATGGGGGACCGCATCCGCCCCGACGCCCTCGACGGCGTTCCTCTCGATGATCCCGCCCCTGGTCACGATGTACTTCGCGAGTCCGCGAGAGCACGCGATCGCGGGACAGTTCCACGCCTTCGGGCGCATGCTCGTGACCCTCTCCGCGGGAATCGCGCTTCTATACGCGGCCCTCGAGACCTACGACACGTCCCGGACGTCGATGCACTGCCTGCCCCTCGGGCATCCACTGAACCTGTGCGTGGGCGCGCGGACGTCCTTCGCGATCGTCATATCGGTCTGCTGCCTGTCCATCCTCTATCTCGTCGTCCTGATGGTCTCGGTCAACGCCTCCCATATCGACGCCTTCCGCCTCCGGAAGAATCTGGCCGCCGCCCGGAACCTTCTTCCCGAGGAGCAGACGAAGAACGGCGCACTGCGTCGGAGACGACGCTCGCTCCACCGCCAGGGCGTCATATCCATGATCTTCATGACGCTGCTGGTGAGGCGGAACTTCGACGCTCCCCCTCCCCGGATTCGATGAGTTATCGGCGTGGACATCGTGCTGTAACCGACGCGCCGCCGGCGGCTCCGGCACGGAGCCCGGGGCGGCGCCGAAGCCTCAGCCCCGCCCGGCGTAGTTGGGGGCCTCGACGGTCATCTGGACGTCGTGCGGGTGGGACTCCTTGAGCCCGGCCGCGGTGATGCGCACGAACCGGCCGCGCTCCTTGAGCTCGGCGACGGTGCGGGCGCCGACGTAGAACATCGACTGGTGCAGCCCGCCGACGAGCTGGTAGACGACGTCGGCCAGCGCGCCGGAGAAGGGCACCTGGCCCTCGATGCCCTCGGGCACGATCTTGGAGTCGGAGGCCACGTCCGCCTGGAAGTAGCGGTCCTTGGAGTAGGACGCGCGGCCGCGCGAGCTCATGGCGCCCAGCGACCCCATGCCGCGGTAGCGCTTCCACTGCTTGCCGTTGACGAACACGAGGTCGCCGGGCGACTCGGTGCAGCCGGCCAGCAGGGAGCCGAGCATGACGGTGTCCGCCCCGGCCACGAGGGCCTTGGCGATGTCGCCGGAGTACTGCAGGCCGCCGTCGGCGATGAGCGGCACCCCGGCCGGCGCGCAGGCGCGGGCGGCCTCGTGGACGGCCGTGATCTGCGGGACGCCCACGCCGGCCACCACGCGGGTGGTGCAGATCGACCCCGGCCCCACGCCGACCTTGACGGCGTCGGCCCCGGCGTCGACGAGCGCCCGGGCGCCGTCGCGGGTGGCGACGTTCCCGCCGATGATCTCGATCCCGCGGAAGGCCGGGTCGCCCTTGAGGCGGGCGATCATGTCCAGGGCGAGGCGCGCACCGCCGTTGGCGGTGTCGACGACGATGACGTCCACTCCCGCCTCCGCCAGCGCGCCGGCGCGCTCCCAGGTGTCCCCCCAGTAGCCGACGGCGGCGCCAACGACGAGGCGCCCCTCCTCGTCCTTCGTGGCGCGGGGGTACTGCTCGGTCTTGACGAAGTCCTTGACGGTGATCAGGCCGGTGAGGCGGCCGGCGGCGTCGACGAGCGGGAGCTTCTCGATGCGGTGCTCGGCCAGGAGCGCCTTGGCGTCCTCGCGGGAGATGCCGGTGGGGCCGGTGATCAGGCGCTCGCGCGGGGTCATGCACTCGCGCACGGTGAGGGAAGCCCACTTCTCGGCGGGCACGAATCGCAGGTCGCGGTTGGTGATAATGCCGAGCAGGTTGCCCTCGGAGTCGACGACGGGCAGGCCGGAGACCTTGTAGTGCCCGCACAGCCCGTCGAGCTGGGCGATGGTGGCCTGCGGGCCGATGGTCACCGGGTCGGAGACCATGCCGGACTCCGAGCGCTTGACGCGGCGGACCTGCTGGGCCTGGTCCTCGATGGACAGGTTGCGGTGGAGGATGCCGATGCCGCCCTGGCGGGCCATGGCGATGGCCATGTCGGACTCGGTGACGGTGTCCATGGCGGCGCTGAGCAAGGGGGTGGACAGGGAGATGCTCTTGGTCAGGCGCGAGGTCGTGTCGACCTCGGAGGGGATGACATCGGTGAGTCCGGGCAGCAGGAGGACGTCGTCGTAGGTCAGAGCGGTGGGGGCGAAAAGGTCGGGGCTGGTGATCGAGTCGCTCACGCCCGCATGGTAAGCGGGGGGCAGGGGCGTCGCATCCCGAGCCGGGGACGGCTCCGCCCTCCCGCCGCGGGCCGGCGCCGAGGACCGACGGCGCGGATCGCATCCGACTCGCCGCCGCACACTCCGCACGGGGAGTACCTATGTGGGCTGGAACGCAGTAGGCTATTCGTCTAGACGTCTGACGCTCGTCGAGGAGGGATCCGCGTCATGCCCGAACGTTCACGGCAGCCTGGCCCGATCACGGCGTTGTGGGAGTGGCAGTACCAGGGCGCCTGCCTGGGGATGGACTCCTCGATCTTCTTCCATCCGGAGGGCGAGCGAGGGAGTTCCCGGCGCAGGCGCGACGAGAGCGCGAAGGCCGTGTGCGCCACCTGCCCGGTCATCATCAATTGCCGCGAGCACGCCCTGGCCACCCACGAGCCCTACGGTGTGTGGGGCGGCCTGACCGAGGAGGAGCGGCGCGCCCAGATCGCGCGCCAGGAGCAGCGCCATCGCGACCCACCGGTCGCCTGAGGCCGGTGCGGGACGGCGTCACGCCCCCGGCGCCGTCGAACCGGGGCGGGCGGGGACGGAAGGGCAGCGCTCTTCGTCCCCGCCCGCCCCGGGACGCGTCACTTGGCGACGACGGCCAGGACGTCGCGCGCGGAGAGGATGAGATACTCCTCACCCTGGTACTTGATCTCGGTGCCGCCGTACTTGGAGTAGATGACCACGTCGCCCTCGGCGACGTCGACCGGAATGCGCTTGCCGGAGTCGTCCACGCGGCCGGGGCCCACGGCCAGGACCTTGCCCTCCTGCGGCTTCTCCTTGGCGGTGTCCGGAATGACCAGGCCGGAGGCGGTGGTCTGCTCGGCCTCGAGCGTCTGGACGACGATGCGGTCCTCGAGCGGCTTGATGGAGATCGCCATGGTGTCTCCCCTTCTCGCTTCTTCAGCGTACGAGTGGTAACTGGATCCGCGTCCTGACGGTGCCGGTCCGCCGTCGCGGGGGTCGGTCCGTCAGCGCCGAGGGCGCGTGCCGCGGGGCCGCACGGGCTCCGCGTCTGACGAGGAATGTACGCGCGCCGTTAGCACTCAGTCAACGCGAGTGCCAGATCCGGCCCCCGGGTTCGCCGACGGCGTGCGCGGCCCCTCCCCGGCGGCCGCGAGCGCGGGGCTCGCCGCCGCGGCGCGCCGCCCGTCAGGGCGCCCGGTGCGCCCGCGTCCAGGCGATCGCCTCCTCGACGCTCGTCTCGCGGCGGCCCAGGATCGGCTCGCGCCCGCTCAGCACGTCCCAGGCCGCCTTGACCGCCGCCGCCCGTTCCCTCAGCCAGCTGCGCACCCAGGTGCCCCGGTTGTTCCTCGCCAGGGTGTCGGCCACCCCGCGGACCTCGACCCCCGCCGCCCGGCACACCGACACGGCCCGCGGCTCGTGGAAGTCCTGGGTGACGATGATCGCCCGCGTCACGCCGAAGATCCGGCGCGCCCGCACGCAGGTGTCGTAGGTGTCGAAGCCCGCGTAGTCCAGGGCGATCGCCTCGGCGGGGATCCCCGCGGCCACCAGGTAGCGGCGCATGGCGACCGGTTCGTTGTAGTTCTCCCGCCCGTTGTCCCCGGACACGAGAATGGCCTCCACCCGTCCGGAGCGGTACAGCCGGGCGGCGGTGTCGAGTCGGTAGCGCAGCCACGGCGAGGGCTCGCCGGAGGGGTAGACGGCGGCCCCCAGGACGATGGCCACCGGGGCGGTGGCGGTGTCGTCCGGCGCCCCCAGCTCCTCGATCCGGCCGGCGCTGGCGCCCCAGATCCAGACGTTGGCCGAGACGACGACGAGCACGACCAGGGAGACGACGACACCGATCACCGCCCTCACCCTCCGCTGTCGGAACCACCGGGCCCGCTGCCGGAGCCATCGGAACCCCGGCCGGAGCCGCCGGGCCCGCTGCCGGAGCCACTGGGACCATGCAACCACGAGTACCGCCTTCCTGCCGGGCGCGCCGCCGCGGCGGATCCTCGCGGGGCGCCCGGGCGCCGCCACTGTAGCCGCCGCACGGCGCGCGCCGGATGGCGGCAGGTCCCGCTCCCCACGCCGACCGCCTTCGGCGCCGCGCCCGCGGGCCGTGCCATGATCGAGCCGATGGATGACTCGACGCCCGCCGACCACCTCGCTCAACTGCTCACCCCGCGGGGCTGGGCCCTGCTGCGCTCCCTGCCCGACTACGACGAGGCCGCCGCCCCGGCCCTGGGGGAGGAGCTGCGCGCCCGGGGGAATCCGGGTGATCTCGTGGCCGCCGCCCTGACCCAGCAGCGCCTGCGCGCCCGCGCCGCCGCCAAGCTCGGGCCCTTCGCCTCCCAGATGCTCTTCACCCCCGACGGCCTGGAGCAGGCCAGTCGCCTGTCGGTGGCCGCGCACCACGCCGCCCGCTACGCGCGCGCCGGCGTCCGCCGCGTGGCCGACCTGGGCTGCGGCATCGGGGGCGACGCCATCGCCCTGGCCGGGCTGGGCCTGAAGGTGCTCGCCGTCGAGCGCGATGAGACGACGGCGGCCCTGGCCACGGTCAATCTCATGACCTTCGAGGACGTCGAGGTCCGCTGCGCCGATGCGCTCGCCGTCGACCTGGAGGCCGAGGGCGTCGACGCCGTCTTCGCCGATCCCGCCCGGCGCCGTGCCGGGCGGCGCATAGCCGACCCCGAGGGGTGGTCGCCGCCGCTGGGCTCCGTCCTGGCGCTGCGCGAGCGGGTGGACGCCGTGGGCGTCAAGGTCGCTCCGGGCATCGATCACGAGATCCTGCCCCCCGACTCGCACGTGCAGTGGGCGAGCGCGGCCGGGGACGTCGTCGAGGCCGCCATCTGGTGCGGGCCGCTGGCCCCCGAGGGGCCCGGCCGCTCCGCGCTCGTGCTGCGTCCCGACCCGCACCGGGACGGCGAGGTGCGCACCCACCTCCTGGTCGATCCCGACTGCTCCGACCCCTCCGCCCCGCCCGTCCAGCTCGAGCCGATCGCGGCGCCGTCGGACCTGGGGGCCTACCTGCACGAGCCCGACGGCGCCGCCATTCGCGCCGGGCTCGTGGCCGAGTTGGCGCGGCGGACGGGGGCGGCGCCCGTGGCCCGGCGCATCGCCTACCTCACCGGTGACGCGCTCCCGCCGCCGGTCCTGGCTCCCTTCATGCGCTCCTGGCGCGTGAAGGAGGTCCTGCCGCTGCATCTCAAGGCCCTCAGGGCCCGGGTCCGCGAGCGCGGCATCGGCCGTCTGGAGATCCGCAAGCGCGGCGTCGACGTCTCCCCCGACGCGCTGCGCCTGGCCGTGCGCCCGCGCGGCCAGGCGGGCGAGAGCTGGGTGCTCACGCGCCTGGGCGAGCGCGCGGGCGGGGGGAAGGGCGCCGTCATCGTCGTCGAGCCCGCCGAGGCGGGCCCGGAGCGGGAGCCGGATCCCGCCCCGGCCGCCGACCCGCCCCCCGCCGACTCCCGACTCTAAGAGGAATCCCCATGCCGCTCACTCCCCCCGCCCACCGCGTCCCCCTGACCTTCGCCGACTCGCCGCGCTCGACGCTCGGCATCGAGTGGGAGCTCCAGCTCGTGGACCGCGACAGCCTCGACCTGCGCCAGTGCGCGGCGGAGATCCTGACCCTGGTGGGCGACGACCCCCATATCCACGGGGAGATGATGCTCAACACCGTCGAGCTCGTCTCGGGCGCCCGGCGCGCCGTGGCCGAGTGCATCGAGGACATCGCCCTGGCCTACGACCGGCTCCTGCCGGTGACCGTGCCGCTGCGGGTGGACCTGGCCGGCGCCGGCACCCACCCCTTCGCCGACCCCCTGGTGCAGAAGGTGACCGACGCCGAGCGCTACGCCCGGCTGGTGGACCGCACCCGGCTGTGGGGCCACCAGATGCTCATCTTCGGCACCCACGTCCACGTCGGGGTGGAGCACCGCGCCAAGGTCCTGCCGATCCTGCGGGCCCTGCTCACCCGCACCGCCCACCTGCAGTGCCTGAGCGCCTCCTCCCCCTTCTGGGCCGGGGCGGACACGGGCTACGCGGACAACCGGGCGATGATGTTCCAGCAGCTGCCCACCGCGGGCGCGCCCCACCAGTTCGACTCCTGGGAGGAGCTGGAGGCCTATGCGGGGGACATGGTCCACACCGGCGTCATCGAGGACTTCACCGAGGTGCGCTGGGACGTGCGCCCCTCCCCGCGCCTGGGCACCATCGAGGTGCGCGCCTGCGACGCGGCGACCAACCTCACCGAGCTGGCCGGCGTCGCCGCCCTCACCCAGTGCCTCGTGGAGGACTTCTCCCGGCGCCTGGACCGCGGCGAGGAGCTCGACGTCCTGCCCGACTGGTACGTGGCGGAGAACAAGTGGCGCTCGGCGCGCTACGGCATGGAGGCCATTCTCATCGTGGACTCCGGCGGCCGCGAGGAGCCCGTGGCCGAGACCGTGGCGCGCATGCTCGCCGACCTCGAGCCGGTGGCCCGCGATCTGGGGTGCTCGGCCGAGCTGGCCGGCGTGCAGGCCACGCTCGACGTCGGCGCCTCCTACCAGCGCCAGCTGGCGGCGGTGGGGGCAGCCGGGGGCGCCCACGAGGCGGCCGTGCGCCTCATGCAGGCCGAGCTGCGCGCCGGGCGGCCACTGCTGCCCACCGAGGTCCTCTCCCAGTCCCGCTGAGCCCGGGGCCGCCCCGCGCCACACTGGGGAGGCGGGCCCATGGACGCCCCCGCGGGCGCCGCCTACGGTGGCGGCATGACCCTTGCGCGCCCCGCTCCCGCGCCCGTCCCGTCGGGCAGGCTCGTGCTGCGCTCCCGGGCGGACGTGTGGCGGTACGGCTGTTGCACCGCCGTCGCGGGCGTCCTGATCTCCGTCTTCCTGGTCCTGAACATCACCATGGCCCGCAGCGCCCTCCGGCGGGGACTCATCAACGCGATGCCCCTGTGCCTCACCGTGGTGACGCTCCTGTGCCTCGCCGCGATATTCGTCGTGAGGGGGTTCACGGTCATCGGCACGTGCACCGTCGTCGACGCGCGCGGCCTGGAGCTGCGCCGGTCCGGGAGGCTCTCCCGCTTCATCCCCTGGGAGGAGGCCCACGGGCGGATCACGGTCAAGACGGTCACCGAGTACGCCCCCAGGGGCTCGGCCACCATGGGCATGGTGGCCGTGGGCCTCGATCACGAGCAGGTCGTCCTGCCCGGAACCCTCATGAGGGTGCGCGGCCAGAACTTCATCGAGCGGGAGGTCCGCAGGATCGCCGGGCAGATCCTCGCCTTCGACCCCTGGGGGCAGGCGAGCCCCCTCGTGGACCAGGACCAGTCCTTCCATCCCCTGGGCCGTCCGCCGCAGCTGTAGCGCCGGCCCCGCACCCGGCGGGCCCTTCAGCGGGCGACGACGAGGTCCAGAGGCATGCCCGAGTCGGGGGCGAAGCCCAGGGGGCTGGGAGCGAGCCCCGCGCGCACGGCGGCGGCCCCCAGCGCCGCGATCTGGGCGCCGTTGTCCGTGCAGTAGCGCAGCGGCGGCACCCTGAGCCTCAGGCCGGCCGCGTCGCAGCGCTCGGCGGCCAGGCAGCGGAGGCGGGAGTTGGCGGAGAAGCCGCCGCCGATGACGAGGGTGTCGCAGCCGGTGTCCTGGCAGGCCCGCACGGCCCTGGCGGTCAGCGAGTCGTTGACGGCCTCGGAGAAGGCGGCGCACACGTCGGCCCGGGGGACCTGGCGCCCGGCTCCCTCCAGGGACTCCACGTAGCGGGCGACCGCCGTCTTGAGGCCGGAGAAGGAGAAGTCGTAGCGGTGGCGGTCGCGGTCCTTGCCGGCGGCCAGGCCGCGCGGGAAGCGGATCGCCCCCCGGTCGCCGGTCTGCGAGAGGCGGTCCACGTGCGGTCCGCCGGGGTAGGGCAGGCCCAGCAGCCGGCCGACCTTGTCGAAGGCCTCCCCGGCGGCGTCGTCGAGCGTGGCGCCGAGCTCGACGACGTCGGCGGCGATATCGCCGACGCTCAGGATGCTGGAGTGCCCGCCGGAGACGACCAGGCCGATGAAGCGCTCGGGCAGCGGCCCGTCCACGAGCTCGTCGACGGCCAGGTGCCCGATGACGTGGTTGACGCCGTAGATGGGCGCGCCCAGGCAGACGGCCAGGGCCTTGGCCGCCGAGACGCCGACCGTGAGGGAGCCGATGAGGCCGGGGCCCGCGCTCACGGCGACGGCGTCGACGTCCTCCAGGCCGACGCCGGCGCGCTCCAGGGCGGCGTCGAGCACGGGGACGAGGGACTCCAGGTGGGCGCGGGAGGCGATCTCGGGGATGATGCCGCCGAAGCGCGCGTGGGCGTCCATGGAGGTGGCCACGGCGTCGCCCAGGAGTTCGCGTCCGCGCACCAGCGCCGCGCCGGTCTCGTCGCAGGTGGACTCGATGCCCAGGATCAGTGGCTCGCTCACGCGCACAGCCTAGCCCTCGACCCGGCGCCGCCCCGGGAGGCGCCCGCCGGCTCAGGCGTGCGCCCTCTGCCCCTTCCACAGGGCGTGGCCCAGGTCGCGGTTGAGGCGGGTGATGACCTCCAGGGGCACCGACTTGGGGCACACGGCCGCGCACTCGCCGATGTTCGTGCAGCCGCCGAAGCCCTCGGCGTCGTGCTGGCTGAGCATGCCCACCACGCGCGCCAGGCGCTCGGGCTGCCCCTGCGGGAGCAGCCCCAGGTGGGAGATCTTCGCCCCCGTGAACAGCATGGCCGAGGCGTTGGGGCAGGCGGCCACGCAGGCGCCGCAGCCGATGCAGGCGGCGGCCTCGAAGGCGGCGTCCGCCTTCTCCTTCTGCACGGGCACCGAGTGGGCCTCGGGGGCCGCCCCGGTGTTGACCGAGATGTAGCCGCCGGCCTGGACGATGCGGTCCAGGGCGGAGCGGTCCACGATGAGGTCCTTGAGGACCGGGAAGCCGGTGGAGCGCCAGGGCTCGATGGTGATGGTGTCGCCGTCCGCGAAGGAGGGGTCCTCGGCCAGGTGGCGCATGTGCAGCTGGCAGGTGGTGGAGCGGATGGGCCCGTGGGCCTGGCCGTTGATGACCACGCCGCACTGGCCGCAGATGCCCTCGCGGCAGTCGGAGTCGAAGGCGACGGGCTCCTTGCCCTGGGCGAAGAGCTGCTCGTTGAGCAGGTCGAGGACCTCGAGGAAGCTCATGTGCTCCTCGATGTCGGACATCGAGTACGTCTCGAAGTACCCCTTGGAGTCCCGGTTCTTCTGGCGCCAGATCTTGAGCTTGATGTTCACTTGTAACTCCGCTGCTTGAGCTCGATGTCCTTGTAGATGAGGTCCTCCTTGTGGAGGATCGGCGGCCGGTCCTCCCCGCCCCACTCCCAGGCGGCCACGTAGAGGAACTCGTCGTCGTGGCGCATGGCCTCGCCCTCGGGGGTCTGGGACTCGGCGCGGAAGTGGCCGCCGCAGGACTCGCGCCGGTGCAGGGCGTCGATGCACATGAGCTCGGCCAGTTCGAAGAAGTCGAGCAGGCGCCCGGCCTTCTCCAGGGACTGGTTGAGCTCCATGGCCTCGCCGGTCACGCGCGCGTCGCGCCAGAACTCCTCCTTCAGGGCCCGGATCTGCTCGATGGCCTCGCGCAGGCCGTCGTCGCGGCGCTCCATGCCGCAGTACTCCCACATGATGCGCCCCAGCGCCATGTGGAAGTCGTCCACGCTGCGGCTGCCGTCCAGGGCCATGAGGCGGGCGATGCGCTCCTCCACGGACCGCTTGGCCTCGGCGATCTCCGGAGCGTTCGGGTCGACCTTGCCCAGGCGCAGCATGTCCGCCAGGTAGTCGTTCATGGTGTCGGGCAGGACGAAGTAGCCGTCGGCCAGGCCCTGCATGAGGGCCGAGGCGCCCAGGCGGTTGGCGCCGTGGTCGGAGAAGTTGGCCTCCCCGCCGACGTACAGGCCGGGGATGTTGGACTCCAGGTCGTAGTCGACCCACAGCCCGCCCATGGTGTAGTGCACGGCCGGGTAGATGCGCATGGGCACCTCGTAGGGGTCGTCGCCGGTGATGCGCTGGTACATCTCGAACAGGTTGCCGTAGCGGGCGGACACGGCGTCCTTGCCCAGGCGCCCGATGGCCTCGGAGAAGTCGAGGTAGACGCCGCGGCGCATCATGCGCTCGGTGCCGTCGGGGGCCTTCTCCCTGATGGCCGGGCCCACGCCGCGGCCCTCGTCGCACATGTTCTTGGCCTGCCGGGAGGCGATGTCGCGGGGCACCAGGTTGCCGAAGGCCGGGTAGATGCGCTCCAGGTAGTAGTCGCGGTCCTCCTCGGCGATGGTGCGCGGGTCCTTGTCGCAGTCCTCGGCCCGCTTGGGCACCCAGATGCGCCCGTCGTTGCGCAGCGACTCGCTCATGAGGGTGAGCTTGGACTGGAAGTCGCCGGACTGGGGGATGCAGGTGGGGTGGATCTGCGTGTAACAGGGGTTGGCGAAGTAGGCGCCCTTGCGGTGCGCGCGCCAGATGGCGGTGCCGTTGCAGCCCATGGCGTTGGTGGACAGGAAGAAGACGTTGCCGTACCCGCCGGTGGCCAGCACGACGGCGTCGGCCAGGTGGGTCTCGATCTCGCCGGTGACCATGTCGCGGGCGATGATGCCGCGGGCCCGGCCGTCGACGACGATGAGCTCGACCATCTCGTGGCGCCGGAACTCCTTGACGGTGCCGGCCGCCACCTGGCGCTCCAGGGCCTGATAGGCGCCGATGAGCAGCTGCTGGCCCGTCTGGCCGCGGGCGTAGAAGGTGCGCGAGACCTGCACCCCGCCGAAGGAGCGGTTGTCGAGCAGGCCGCCGTACTCGCGGGCGAAGGGCACGCCCTGGGCCACGCACTGGTCGATGATGTTGGCGCTGACCTCGGCCAGGCGGTAGACGTTGTCCTCGCGGGCGCGGTAGTCCCCGCCCTTGACCGTGTCGTAGAAGAGGCGGTAGACGGAGTCGCCGTCGTTGCGGTAGTTCTTCGCCGCGTTGATGCCGCCCTGGGCCGCGATGGAGTGGGCGCGGCGGGCGGAGTCCTGGTAGAAGAAGCACTTGACGTTGTAGCCCTGCTCGCCCAGGGAGGCGGCCGCGGCGCCCCCGGCCAGCCCGGAGCCGACGACGATGATGTCGAGCTTGCGGCGGTTGGCGGGGTTGACGAGCTGGGCGTTGAACTTGCGCTGCTCCCAGCGCCGGGCGATGGGCACGTCGTGGGGGGCCTTGGTGTCGGCGATCTTCTCGCCCTGGCGGTACAGGCCGTCGATGAGGGGGCTCATCGTTCTCATCATTCACTCGCTCTCGGTCAGTGGGTCAGCGCGGCGCACTGGGCGAACTGCTCGGCGGACGAGCCGATCGCGTCGCAGAACTGGGGGTAGTAGTCGGCGGCGGACATGGGCGGGTCCACCCAGCCGAAGAGGATGGCCGTGGGCACCGCCATGAAGCAGGCGAACAGGCCGAAGGCGACGACGAAGGCGATGAGCCGGATGAAGGGGACGGTGTCGCCGCGGGTGGCGCCCAGGGTCTGCAGCGCCGACCACACGCCGTGCCACACGTGCAGGCACAGGGCGGCCAGGGCGACGAGGTAGATGAGGTAGACCCACCACAGCTGGAAGCCGTACCACATGTTCATGTACGCGCGCCCGTGCTCGTAGTGGCCGCCGGGCGTCAGCGTCAGGGTGGTGAACTGGAGGATGTGCCAGACGACGAACAGCAGGAGGATGACGCCGCCCCAGCGCATGGTGCGCATGGCGTAGCGGGAGGCGAAGTAGTCCGCGCCGGGCCTCTTGACCGCGTACCTGTCCGTGCCGCGCGCCCGGCGGTTGCGCATCCACAGGTAGAAGGCGCTGCCGGCGTGCGCCAGCAGCAGGACGACGAGCACCGCCCGCAGGATCCACAGGAAGCCGCTGTAGGGCAGGATCGGCACGAGGAGGGCGCGCAGGAAGACGGCGTAGTGGTCGTAGGCGATCTCGCCCTGGAAGTAGTGGGTGTTGCCGTAGGCGTGGAACAGGACGAACAGGATGAACACGATGCCGGACCACGCCATGAGGCGCTTCATGAAGACGGTCGTCGAGAACGCGGTCCGCTTCTTAGGGGAAACAGTCGATGAGGCCACGGAAAAAGGGTATCCCGCCGCCGGTCCCGGTTCGCGCCCGCCCCCCGGGACGATCGGCCGGGCCCGGTGATTGCGCCGAATTCCCAGGGTTCTCGCAGGCGGCGCGCAGCGGTGCGCGCGCCCGGGGGGACCCGGCGCGCAGGGCGCGGACCACTCATTTCGTGATACCCCCGTCAGACAAATGAGACGGGCCTCTCCCCTCTTCCGACGACCCCCCGTCCAGGGGCAGGCGCATGACCAGGGCGTCCTCCACGGGGGCGGTGTAGTAGCGCCGGCGCCGGCCCGCCGTCGTGAAGCCGTGGCGGGCGTACAGGGCCCGGGCGGCGTCGTTGGAGACCCGCACCTCCAGCAGGACGGCGCGGCAGCCGGCCGCGCGGGCCAGGCCGATCAGCTCGCGCAGCATGGCGGCGGCCAGGCCCCGGCGCCGCGCCCGCGGCGCGGTCGCAATGGTGAGCAGGTCGGCGTCGCCGCGCCCGTCGCCCAGCCACACCCCCGCGTAGCCGAGGATCCCCCCGCCGCCGTCGGGCCCCTCCTCGACGACGACGTAGCGGCGGTCCGCGCCGGCGCCCCCGGAGCGGGCCAGCTCGCGGGCCAGCAGGTCCCCACTCCAGGCCTCGCCGCCGAAGAGCCCGGCCTCCAGGCGGGCGACCTCCTCCAGGTCCGCCGCCCGCAGGGGGCGCAGCCGGGCCCCCGGGGGCAGTGGGCGGGAGGGCGGCGCGGGGATCACCGGCGCCCGCCGGCCGGCATCTGCACGTCGGCGTGGCGCAGGTAGAGGGGCTCGGTCCCCAGCGCCTCCCCCGCGGCCAGGCGGGCCAGGGCGATGCGGACCTGGGCGCGGGCGTCGCCCGAACCGGCGGCGAGCACGGGGCGCCCGCCCGCGATCCGCGGGTGGAGCACGGCGCCCGAGCCGGCGACCGCATCGGCCCCGCCCAGGTCCGCGGCCCGCTCGGGCGGGCCCACGACGAGGTCGCCCAGGCGCTCGACGTCGTCGGCCCCCCGGGCCCGGTAACGGGCCGCGTAGACCTCCTTGCGGCGCGCGTCGGTCGCCACGAGCACGACGGCGTCGCCCGCGTCGGCGCCGCCGGCGAGCTCGTCGAGGGCGGCGCGGGCCAGCGCGTCCGGGCTGGGCACGCCGTGGACGGGAACGGCGCGGGCGCGCCCGATGACGCGGGCGGTGACCAGGCCGGCGCGCAGGCCGGTGAAGGGCGCGGGGCCGGTGGCGACGACGACGGCGTCGAGGGCGCGATCGGCGACGGCCGGGTCCGCCAGCGCCCCGGCGAGCATGGGCCCCAGGGACTCGGCGTGGCGGCGGGAGTCGGCCTGCTCGGCGTCGGCCAGCACCTCCAGGCGGACCGGGGCGTCGGCGGCGGGACCGGCCGCCTCGCACACGAGGAGCCGGCTTCCCAGGGAGGAGTCGATGGACACGATGAGCACGGGTGCCAGCCTAGGCCCGCAGCGCGTTCAGGTCGGCTCCGGCCCAGCGCGGGCCGAACGCGGTCACGGCGATGGTGCGGCGCCCGTCGTCGGCCCCGGTCAGGTCGGTCACGGCCCGCGCGCCGCCGGCATCGGCGCCGGGCTCCGCATCGAGGCCGCCGCGGGGGCGGGCGATGGCGATCTCCAGGCGGTCGTCGGCCAGGGCCTCGACCTTGCCCTCGCCCCATTCGACGAGTGTGACCGACTCCTCCATGGAGGACTCCAGGTCGAGGGCGTCGACCTCCTCCAGGGAGGAGATGCGGTAGGCGTCGACGTGGATGAGGTCGGGGCCGTCCCCCAGAGCCGGGTGGAGGCGGGCGATGACGAAGGTGGGCGAGGAGATCCGGCCGCGCACGCCCATGGCGGAGCCGATGCCCTGGGCCAGGGTCGTCTTGCCGGCGCCCAGGGCGCCGGAGAGCAGGACGAGGTCGCCAGCGCGCAGCAGGCGGGCCAGGCGGGCGCCCAGCGCCCGGGTGCCCTCGGGGCCGGCGACCTCCAGGCCGGCGCGCCAGACGGACTCCGGGCTCATGCGCGCTCCCCCCGGGGGGCCGTGCGGGCGTCCCGGCGGGCGCGGGCGGGGCGCGCCCCCACGGGGACGCGGGGCACGCGGGGGCCCAGCCGGGTGACGATCTCGTAGTTGATGGTGGCGCACGCCCCGGCCCACTCGTCGGCGGTGGGGGTGGCGGGGTCGGCGCCGTCGGCCCGCGGGTCGCCCCACAGGACGGCCACGTCCCCGGCGGCCGCGGGCGCGGCCAGAGGGCGCCCGTCGGCGTCGACGGCGGGCCCCAGGTCGATGACGACCTGGTCCATGCACACCCTGCCGACGATGGTGGTGCGCAGCCCCGCCACGGCCACCGGCCCGCCGTCGGCGGCGGCGCGGGGGATGCCGTCGGCGTAGCCCAGGGGCACCAGGGCGAGCCAGCGGTCGGTGGGGGCCCTCCAGGTGCCGCCGTAGGACACGGCCCGCCCGGCGGGCACGCGCTTGACCTGGGTCAGGGGCGCCTCCAGGCGCATGACGGGGTGCAGGTCGAGGGATGCGGCCGGGGCCAGGTCCGGGTTGGGCGACAGCCCGTACAGGCCGATGCCGATGCGCACGAGGTCCAGGCGGGTGTCGGGGTGCCACAGCAGGCCGCCGGTGGCGGCCAGGTGGCGGATCGGGGGGCGCAGGCCCGCCCCGGCCAGGACGCGCTCGGCCGCCAGGAAGCGGGCCAGGTGCTCCTCGGTGGAGCCGCAGGCGGGCTCGTCGGCCCGCGACAGGTGCGACCACAGGCCCACGACGTCGACGTCGCCCGCGTCCCGGGCGGCGCGGGCGGCCCCGGCCAGGGCGGGCAGGTCCTCGGCGACGGCGCCGGCGCGGGACATGCCCGTGTCCGCCTTGAGGTGGATGCGGGCGGGGGCGCGCTCAGCGCGGGCGGCCCCGGCCAGGGCGGCGAGCTGGTCGGGGGTGGACACGGACAGGTCGAGGTCGGCCCTCAGGGCCCGGCGCAGCGCCGAGCCGGGGGCGGCCGCCCGGGAGGGGTCGAGCACGGGGGCGAGCCAGCACAGGATCCTGGGGGCGTCCGAGGAGGGCGCGGCTCCGGGCAGGGGGCGGGCGAGGCCCTGGGCGTCGAGCAGCGCGCGCAGGCGGAGGGCCTCATCGAGCTGGGCGACCCCGAGCCAGGTGGCGCCGGCGTCCAGGCAGGTGGTGGCCACGGGCAGCAGGCCGTGGCCGTAGGCGTCGGCCTTGACCACGGCCATCCAGGGCGTCCCGGCCACCGCCGCCAGCACGTGGGCGTTGTGGGCGAGGGCGTCGAGGTCGATGACGGCGCGCGAGGTGGTCGCCGGTCCGCGGGCCGGGGCGGCGTCGGGGGGGTCCTGGAGGTGGCTCACGCCGGTATTGTCCCACCCCCGCGCGCGCCGCGGGCTCACCTCGGCGCGCCGTCGTGGCGGCTGCGCGCCCCGTGCAGCGCGGACCAGGCGGCCGGCAGGGCCCCGGCCAGGTCGAGGGCCGCCAGGGGGCGGCCGGTGCGCCCCGGCCCCGCGCCGGCGGCCAGCTCCCCGGCGAGCGCGTGCAGGCGCACGGCGAGCGCCGCGGTGAGGGCCGGTTCGGCCGGGTCCGCCGGGTCCGCGGTGAGGGCCGGCTCGGCGGGCGGCCCGCCGCCCTCCCGCCGGGCGCCCCGCGCGGCCAGGAGGGCCCCGAGGATCCCGGCCAGGACGTCGCCGGACCCGGCGGTGGCCAGCCAGCCGGGCCCCGGGTCGACGGACAGCGCCGGGGCGGGCCCGGGGCCGACGACGAGGGTGGGGGTGGCCTTGAGCAGGACGGTGGCGCCGGTCGCCTCCGCCAGGGTGCGGGCGGCCTCGGCCGGGGCGGCCTCGACCCCGGCGCGGGTGCGCGCGGTCCCCAGGGCGGTCAGGAGCGCGGCGGCCTCGCCGGCGTGCGGGGTCAGGACGTGGACGGCGCCCGGCCTCGCGCCGTCGGCCATGACGGCGGGCAGCAGGCCCAGGGCGCCGGCGTCGATGACGGCGGGCAGAAAGTCGCGCGCGGCCGCGTCCAGGGCCCGGCGCAGCTCGACCGCCCGGGGGGCGTCGGCCGGGTCGGTGCCCGGGCCCAGGACGAGGGCCTGGGCGCGCCCGGGGGCGGGCACGACCTCGGGGCGGCGGGCCAGGACCAGGTCCGTCACGCGCCGGGGGGCGACCAGGCGCACCATGCCGGCGCCGGCGCGCACGGCGGCCGAGCAGGTCAGGACCGCGGCCCCCGGGTAGGCGAGTGAGCCGGCCCACGCGCCCACGACGCCGCGGGTGTACTTGTGGTCGGCGCCGCCGGGGGCGCGCAGGAGGCGGGCGAGGGCGGCGTCGTCGGGGCGCACGGCCAGCGGGGCCTCCCGCGGCAGGGGCAGGCCGAGGTCGACGACGTCGAGGCGTCCGACGGCGCGGGCGGCCGGGGGCAGGAGGTGGGCGCCCCGGGGGCAGGTGAAGGTGACCGAGCGGTCGGCGGTCAGGACGGGGCCGGGGAGGGTGCCGTCGTCGACCCCGGTGCCGCTGGGCAGGTCGACGGCCAGGACCCGGAAGGGCCGCTCGCCGCGGGGCCCGGCCCCGCGCAGGGGGGCGATGAGCTCGGCGGCGCGGCGGCGCAGGGGGCCGCGGGCGCCGATGCCGGTCAGGCCGTCGATGACCAGGGCCGCGCCGCCGGCGCCGTCGCCCGCGGTCTCGGCCAGGAAGCGCGCGACGGCGGCGCCGGCGCTCTCGGCGTCGGCGTCCCCGGCCCCGGCGAGGGTCACGCCGGCGGCGCGGGCGGCCGCGGCGCAGGCGGCGCGGGGATGGTCGGTGGCCGCGGCGGCGCTCACGCGGGCGCCGCGCTCGGCCAGGAGGGCGCCGGCGAGCAGGGCGTCGCCGCCGTTGTCCCCGCCGCCGACCAGGAGCAGCACGCGCGCCCCGGTCAGGCGCCGCGCCCCGGCCTCGCGCAGCTCGGCGCGGGCGGCGCGCACGAGGGCACCGGCGGCGGCTCTCATGTAGCGGTCGGTGCTGGCGGTCAGGGGCGCCTCGGCCGCGGCGATCGCGGCGGCCCGGTGGGCGGTGGTCGGGTCGAGGGTCGGGGAGGTGCTCACCGTCCCATGGTGGCATCGCGCGCCCCGGCGCGCCGGGCCCGGCCGGGCGCGCCGGGGCGGGGCACACTGGACCCGTGATCGTGGGCATCGGAGTGGACGTGGTCGATGTGGCGCGCCTGGCCGCGCGCCTGAAGGCGGCGCCGGGGCTGGAGCGGCGCCTGCTGACCGACGCCGAGGCGGCCGCCTGCGGGGGCCGGGCGCGGGCCGTGGCGGCGCGCCTGGCCGCCAAGGAGGCCGTGCTCAAGGCCCTGGGCTCGGCGCTGGCGGCCGCGGGCCTGGCGGCGCCGGCCGGCTGGCGCTACCGCGATATCGAGGTCCTGGGCGGCGGGGCGGCTCCCCCGCGCCTGGCCCTGGGCGGGGTCGTGGCGGCCGCGGCGGCCGGGCTCGGGGCGCGGCGCTGGCACCTGTCCCTGGCGCACGACGCCGGCATCGCCCAGGCCTTCGTCGTCGCCGAGTCCCAGGCCGGAGCCCCGGCCGGCCGCCTCACTCCACGGTGACGGACTTGGCGAGGTTGCGGGGCTGGTCGATGTCCAGGC
Organism: Actinomyces dentalis DSM 19115; assembly: GCF_000429225.1. GTDB lineage: Bacteria > Actinomycetota > Actinomycetes > Actinomycetales > Actinomycetaceae > Actinomyces > Actinomyces dentalis. The sequence continues at coordinate 15,104 of NZ_AUBL01000004.1, read as the reverse complement.
CCTTGGCGTCGGCCAGGGCGGCGGCGAAGATCTGCAGCGGCACCACGGTGAGCAGCGGCCACATGAGGGTGGGCGCGGCGGGGACCCGGATGACGTCGTCGGCGAAGGGGTCCACGGCGGCGTCGCCCTCCTCGGCGATGACGATGGCGCGGGCGCCGCGGGCGCGGACCTCCTGGATGTTGGAGATGACCTTGTCGTGCAGGACGGGGCGGCGGGGCGTGGGCACGATGATGAACACGGGCAGGCCGTCCTCCACCAGGGCGATGGGCCCGTGCTTGAGCTCCCCGGCGGCGAAGCCCTCGGCGTGGACGTAGGCGAGCTCCTTGAGCTTGAGCGCCCCCTCCAGGGCCACCGGGTAGCCCACGTGCCGGCCCAGGAACAGGAAGGACGCCCGGTCGGACAGCTCGGCGCCCAGGGCGCGCACGGCCCGCTCCTGCCCGTCGATGAGGCGCTGGATCTTGGCGGGCATCCGGCCGAGCTTGTCCAGGTAGTCGGCGACCTCGTCGGGCCACTTGTTGCCGCGCAGCTGCGCCAGGTACAGGCCCAGCAGGTAGCAGGCGGTGATCTGGGCGAGGAAGGCCTTGGTGGAGGCCACGGCCACCTCCGGCCCGGCGTGGGTGTACAGGACGGCGTCGGCCTCGCGGGCGATGGTCGACCCGTAGGTGTTGACGATGGCCAGGACCCTGGAGCCCTGCTCGCGGGCGTGGCGCACCGCCTGGATGGTGTCCATGGTCTCCCCCGACTGGGAGATGGCCACGGTCAGGGTCTTCTCGCTCACAATGGGGTCGCGGTAGCGGAACTCGTGGGCCAGCTCGATCTCCACGGGGATGCGGCACCAGTGCTCGATGGCGTACTTGGCCACGTGCCCGGCGTAGGCGGCCGTGCCGCAGGCGACGACGATGATCTTGTCGATGCTGCGCAGGATGGTCGGCTCGATGCGCATCTCGTCCAGGACGATCGCGCCGGCCCCGTCCACGCGCCCGCGCAGGGTGTCGGCCACGGCGGCGGGCTGCTCGTGGATCTCCTTGTCCATGAAGGTGGCGTACCCGCCCTTGACGGCCGCCGAGGCGTCCCAGGTGACCTCCCAGGTCCTGGGCTCGACGGCGTTGCCGTCCTTGTCCCACACGCGCACGGCGTCGGCGCTCAGGGCCAGGACCTGGTCGTCGTCGACCTCGGCGGCCCGGGAGGTGAAGGCGACGAAGGCGGCGACGTCGGAGCCCAGGAAGTTCTCCCCCTCGCCCAGGCCGATGACCAGCGGGCTGGAGCGGCGGGCGGCGACGATGACGCCGGGGGCCAGCGGGGTGACGACCAGGAGCGCGAAGGTGCCCTCCAGGCGGGCGGTCACGGCCCGCATGGACTCCACCAGCAGGGCGGCGGTGTCGGCGGCGCCGTCGGCCGCCGCGGCCCGGGCCAGGCGGGCCGTGAAGTCCAGGTCGAGGAGCTGGGCGACGACCTCGGTGTCCGTGGCGGAGACCAGCTCGCGCCCGGCCGCCTCCACCTCGGCGCGCAGGGGGCGGAAGTTCTCGATGATGCCGTTGTGGACGACGGCGAGGCTGCCCGCCCGGTGCGGGTGGGCGTTGAGGGTCGTCGGCCCGCCGTGGGTGGCCCAGCGGGTGTGCCCGATGCCGCACACGGCGGGGGCGGGCGGGTTGGCGGCCAGGGCCTGGCGCAGGTGGTCGAGCTTGCCGGCGGTCTTGACGATGTCGAGGCCCTGGCCGACGAGCGCCACGCCCGCCGAGTCGTAGCCGCGGTACTCCAGGCGGCTCAGCCCGTCCATGAGCACCGTCAGGGATCGGTCCGAGGGGGTCGTCGGGGGGCCTGCGTGGCCGACAATTCCGCACATGGGACTGATCGAATCACGAGTGCCGCGCGGGCTCAACGCGGGCGGGCTGTGAGCCTCGTCGTTGCGAGCGCGCCGCGCCCCCGCCCGAGTCGGGCGCGGCGCCCCCCGGTGCGTCACACTTGGCCGGTGAGCCGCTCCGTCCCCGCCGCCCCCGGCCCGGGCGCCGACCGCCGTCACTCGCCCTACATCGAGCTGTCCCGCGAGCAGTGGCGGGCGCTGGCGTCCACCGCGCCGCTGCCGCTGACGCAGGCCGACGTCGAGAAGCTGCGCGGCCTGGGCGACCCCATCGACCTGCCGGAGGTCGACGCCGTCTACCGCCCCCTGACGGCGCTGCTGGAGACCTACATCGCCTCCACCCGCGAGCGCGCCCGGCGCACCGCGGACTTCCTGGGTGTGGCGCAGCCGCCCACGCCCTTCGTCGTGGCGGTGGCCGGCTCGGTGGCCGTGGGCAAGTCGACGACGGCGCGCCTGATCGCCCACCTGCTGGCCCGCTTCCCGGACACCCCCCGGGTGGACCTGGTGACCACCGACGGGTTCCTGCTGCCCAACGCCGTGCTGGAGGCGCGCGGGCTCACGGCCCGCAAGGGCTTCCCCGAGTCCTACGACCGCCGGGCCCTGCTGCGCTTCGTGGCGGCGGTCAAGTCCGGGGCCCCGCGGGTGCGGGCGCCGGTGTACTCCCACACGGTCTACGACGTCCTGCCCGGGCGCAGTGTCGTCGTCGACCGCCCCGACGTGCTGGTGCTGGAGGGGCTCAACGTCCTCCAGCCAGCCCCGCGCCGTCGCAGCGCCGCGGGCGCGGGCGGGGGGCCGTCGGCCCTGGCGGTGAGCGACTTCATCGACTTCTCGATCTACGTCGACGCCGACCCCGATGACATCCGCGCCTGGTACCTGGAGCGCTTCCTGACCCTCAAGCGCACGGCCTTCAACGACCCCGCCTCCTACTTCCAGCGCTACGCCGCCATTCCCGACGACATCGCCGTGGCGGCGGCGAACGGGGTGTGGGAGAGCGTCAACCTGGTCAATCTGCGGGAGAACATCGCGCCCACGCGCGGGCGGGCGACCCTGGTGCTGCACAAGGACGCCGACCACCATATGAGCCGGGTGCTGCTGCGCAAGGCCTGAGCGCCCCGGGCCGGAGCGGGGCGGGGCCGGCGTGAAGCCGCTCTGAAACCGCGCGGGCCCAGCCTCGGGGCATGACAGTCACGACACGCGACTGGCGCCCCGTGGCGCCCATGAACATCCTCGTCGTCGGCCTGGGGGTCATCGGCGCGACGTACGGATACCTGTTCCAGAGGGCCGGACACCACGTCGAGCACCTGGTGCGCCGGAGCAGCGCGAGGGCGGGGATCGACTCGCTCGACGTCGAGATCCTCGACGGCCGGAGCGACCCGAGGGGCGCGCCGTCCCATGGCCGCTACCGCGTCCATCACCGCACGCGCGCCGACTACGACCTCATTGTGGTCTCGGTGCCCTCGGGCGGCGCCGCCGGGGTGATGGCCGACCTCGACGCGAACGGCGTAGAGGGCCCCGTCCTGCTGTGCTGCGGGTTGTGGGGCGGGCGCGAGGAGCTGGACGGCCTCATGGCCGGGCGCGAGTTCGTCCTGGGCTACCCGGTGGCGGGCGGGAGCATCACGGGGAGCCGGCTCGCCTGCTGCGTGTTCGACCACGTCATGCTGGAGCGGCGCGACAGGGCCCGCTTCCCGCACTACGAGCGGGTGGAGGCGCTCTTCGCCTCCTGCGGCATCGGCCTGGAGCACCCCCACGACATGCTGGAGTGGATCTGGCTGCACATGGCCATCAACGCCGGCGTCGTCGCCGTGGCGGGGATGTACGGCGACGTCGGGGACACGGCGCGCTCGGCGGAGCGGCTCATGGGCTCGACCAGGATGCTCGCCCGGACGGTCAGGGCGATCCGCGAGACGTCGGGGATCGTGGCCTCGCGGGGCGTGAACCTGAGGGACTACCGCGGCGAGATGCTCGCCTACAGGCTGCCGACGGCCGTTTCCGCCCCCCTCATGAAGCGCATGTTCGCCAGGAGCCCGCTCACGCGCAGGATCATGACCCTGCACGGCAACCCCGACGACCTGCTGTTCGTGTGCACGGCCGTCTACGAGCACGGTCGGGCTCACGGGATCCCCGCGCCCGTCTTCTACGAGAGCTACCAGGCGGCCCGGGCCAAGGCGGCTCGTCATGAATCCGACGACGTCGATGCCGACCGTCGTTGAGGAGCCTGCGGAAGACGCGCCGCCCCGTGCCGGGCCCGTCCGGCAGCGGCCCCGGCCGACCGGGCGCCGGGTCGCTACTCGTCGACCGGTACCACCTCGTGGCGGATGAGTGCGCCCACGGCCTTGGCGTAACGCCGCACCGTGGACAGGTGGGCGTCCGAATTGCCCGACTCGAACCGGGAGACGGAGGCCTGGTCGGTGCCCATGGCGCGCGCGACGTCGGCCTGAGTCATTCCGCCGCGCTCGCGCACGGCGACCAGATCGCGGACCAGCGCCCGGTCGGCAGCCACCAGGCTGCGCGCGCGGCTGTGACCGGGGGTGCCTGGATCCTCGCCGAGAAGCTCGTAGATGTCCATGTGCTCTCACCGCCTTGTGGGATATGTCGGTGACGACATGCTAGTGCCTGCCGCCCGGCCCGAAACCGCCGTCGAGCAGACGGACGCGGGTACGACGCTCCCGGCACCGGAGGGTGAAACCCGGCGGCGTCGCGCTGAAGCCGCTCTGAAACCGCGCGGGCCCAGCCTCGGGGGCATGACAGTCACGACAACAGCACCGCCCCCGGCCGTCCGGACCGAGGGGCTCACGCGCACCTTCGGCTCCTTCACCGCCGTCGACTCCCTGGACCTGGAGATCCCCGCCGGCATCGTCTACGGGCTGCTGGGCCCCAACGGGGCCGGCAAGTCGACGGCGCTGCGCATGATCACCACCCTGCTGGCCCCCACCCGCGGCCGGGCGACGGTCCTGGGCCACGACGTGGTGCGCGAGCGCCACGCCGTGCGCGGCCTCATCGGGGTGACGGGCCAGTACGCCAGCGTCGACGAGATGCTCACCGGGGCGGAGAACCTGCGGCTCTTCGGGCGCCTGCTGGGCCTTGGCCGGAGGCGGGCGCGCGAGCGGGCCGACGAGCTGCTGGCCGCCTTCAGCCTCACCGGGGCCGGCGGCAAGCGGGTGAGCGGCTACTCCGGCGGGATGCGGCGCAGGCTGGACCTGGCCGTCTCCCTCATCGCCCGGCCCCCGCTCATCTTCCTCGACGAGCCCACCACCGGCCTGGATCCGCGCACGCGCGAGCAGATGTGGGACGTCATCCGGTCCCTGGTGGAGGGCGGCTCCACGATCCTGCTGACCACCCAGTACCTGGAGGAGGCCGACCGCCTGGCCCACCGGGTCGGCATCATCGACGCCGGGCGGCTCATCGCCGAGGGCACGCCCGACGAGCTCAAGGACCGGGTGGGCAGCAGCTCGCTCGTCCTGACCCCGGCCGCGCCCGACGACGCGGCGGCCACCGCCGCGATCATCGAGCGGGTCACCGGCCGCGCCCCGGCGCTCGTCGACCAGCGCACTCACCTGCAGACGCCGCTGAGCGAGGCCTCGCAGGCCACCGAGGTGCTCGTGGCCCTGCGCGACGCCGGCCTGTCCCCCAGGACCGTCTCGGTGGACCGCCCCAGCCTGGACTCGGTCTTCATGGCCCTGACCGGCCGGCCCCATGAGGACGACGACGACGGCGCGGCCCCGCCCGGATCCGCAGCGCCGTCGGCGCCCTCCCCCTCTTCCGCGAACTCCCGTCCTTCCAACGCCAAGGAGCAGTCATGACCTCCCCCGCAGCAACCGCCCCGTCCCCCATCGCGGCCCCGCTCCCGGGCGCCCCCCGCTTCAGCGAGGCGCGCCTGGTCCCCGACACCCTGGTCATGGCCTGGCGCTCGCTCATCGTCATGGTGCGCAACCCGGGGGAGTTCTACGACATCCTCATCCAGCCGATCATGTTCACCGTCCTGTTCGGCGAGCTCTTCGGCGGCGCCATCGCCGGGGACGTCAAGGCCTACCTGCCCACGATCGTGCCGGGGCTCATCATCATGAACGCCCTGACCACGAGCCAGAGCGCGGGCGTGGACCTGCGCGAGGACATGGACAAGGGCGTCTTCGACCGCTTCCGCACCATGCCCATGTCGCGCATCGCCCCCGTCCTGGGGCCCATGGTCTCCGACGTGCTGCGCTACCTCGTGTGCACCTGCCTGACCGTGCTCACCGGCTGGGCCCTGGGCTACCGGCCCGTCAACGGCTGGTCGGGGGCGGCCGGCGCCGTCGCCCTGGCCACGGGCTGCGCCTGGGCGATCGCCTGGACCTTCCTGCTGCTGGGGACGATCTTCTCCTCGGCCCAGGCGGTCACCTCCTTCACGGTCATCGTCCTGTTCCCCCTGACCTTCCTGTCCAACGCCATGGTGCCCACCTCCACGCTGCCGGGCTGGCTCAAGGTATTCGTGCGCAACAACCCGGTCTCCCACATCGTCGACGGCGGCCGCTACCTGCTGGACGGGACGACCGGCTCGGCCGGGGACGTGCGCGCCGCCATCATCGGATCCCTCCTGGTCCTGGCCGTCATGGCCCCGCTGACCATCCTGCGCTACCAGCGGCGCAACGCCTGACCGGACTATCCGCGGTCCCGGCCGGTCCCGCCCGCCAGGGCGCGGGCGAGGCCGGTCGCGCGCGCAATGAGCCGGGCGCGGTCCAGGGACCCGATCCTCTCCTCGGCCCGCGCCAGCGCCCGGGCGTCCACCCGCTCGGTGCGGGCGCGCAGGTAGTCGTGGGACAGCAGGCGGCAGGTCTGGTTGGTGCCCACGGCCAGGGCGGTGGCGACCAGCTCGACGCCCGCGCCCCGCCGCGCCGAGCCCGCCGGGGCGGCGGCCGCGACGGACAGGCCGACGGCCGCCGCGAAGGCCATGATCGCGGGGATGTCGCGCTGCCGGGGGGCGGGGTCGGACAGGATGTCGCGCAGCAGGGGCACCGCCCGGGCGCGGACGGCCGCGGCGTCGAGCTCGGCGGCGTCGTCGGCGTCGAGCTCGACGTCGGTGACCAGGCACATGCTCAGAATGTAGAGCTCCCACTGCGACCCCGCCCCCAGGAGGGAGCTCCAGTGCCCGGCGCAGCGCAGGCTCATGCGCTGGATGAGGGCGGCGGTGCGCGCGTTCCCGCGGGTGAGCTCCAGCTCCCCGCGCACGGAGCGGGCGATGAAGCGCATGGTTCCGGGCAGATCGACGGGCTCCAGGGCCTTGAGCAGCTCGTCGGCCGTCTGCGGCCGCGGATCGAGGTAGACCGCGCAGTAGGCCCCCTCCAACCGCAGCGTCGTGCGGAAGAACCCGCCCCAGCTGGGCAGGATCCGGTCCAGGAGCGCCTCGGCGCGGGCGCACGCCTCGACGACCCGGTCGTAGCGGCCCAGGGACATGAGCACCTGCAGGCGGTGCAGGTGCAGCTCGAGAAGATGGACGCCGGCCAGGTCGGCGCCGTGGAGCCGGTCCAGGAGGGTCTCGATGGTCTTCAGGGAGGCGCGGGGGTCGCCCTCGTCCTCCTGCCGGGCGGCCAGGGCGCGGGTCGCCGCCCAGGCGACCCAGGGGTCGGCGTCACCGGCCAGTTCGGGCCAGCGCTCCTCACCGGCGCACAGGAAGCGCCGCACCCGGCGGAACTCCCCCTCGCCGTCGAAGGGCTCCGACAGCAGGGAGCGGACCTGCGCGGGCATGCGGCTCAGAAGTCCGAGCAGGGTGACGCACAGGGCCAGGACGCTCAGCCCCGCCTCGTTGCCGCGCGGGCTCCCGGCCGGGCGGGCGGCGGGCCCCATGAGGCGCGGGCCGTAGTGAGCAATGCGCTCATAGCTCCAGGTGACGCTCCACAGCCGCATGAGGGCGGCGCCGATGAGGCAGATCTCGTCGCGCAGGTCCCCCGGCGGGAGGTCCGCGCCCCGGTCCTCGGCCCGCGCCAGGAGCCGGTCGAGCTCCTGGACGATGACGGCCTCCTCGTCGGCGACCCGCCGGAAGAGGCTGTCGTGCAGGCGCGCCCGCGGGTGGCCGGCGTCGCCGAAGTCCCCGGCGTTGACGGGGTAGCGGATCCGGGAGCACAGGCCCACCGCCCACTCGTGCAGGGCCGCCCGGGCCGCCGCCTCGTCGCCGGAGGCGGCCAGCCGCCCCAGGGCGAAGTCGCGCACGATGACGAGCATGTGGAAGCGGGGCAGACCGCGCTCGCGCACCGCCAGCAGGCAGTGGGACACCAGGGCGTCGAGGACGTCGGCGGCCCCGGGTCCGACGAGGGCCTCCGCGGCCGCCAGGGTGAATCCGTCGGCCAGCAGCGCCAGACGCGCCAGGGCGCGGCGCTCGGCGGCGTCGAGCAGGTTCCACGACCACTCGATGACCGCGCTCAGGGTGCGCTGACGGGCCGGCGCGTCGCGCGAGCCCGTGAGCAGCCCGGGCCGGCCGGGCAGCCGCTCGGCGATCTGCCCCGCCGACAGGGTGCGGGTGCGGGCGGCCGCCAGCTCAATGGCCAGGGGGATGCCCTCCAGCCGGGCGAGGAGGTCGTCCAGGTCCGCGTCGTCGATGACCTGGCCGGGGCGGGCCGCCAGGGCGCGGGCGCGGAACAGTTCGGCCGCCGCGGCGCCGTCCAGCGGCTCCAGGCGGTGGACGCGCTCCGCGCCCAGGTCCAGGGGCCGTCGCGAGGTCGCCAGGACGCGCAGGTCCGGGCAGGCGGCCAGCAGCGCCCCGACGAGGTCGGCGACCCCGTCGGCCAGATGCTCGCAATTGTCCAGGACCAGGAGGGTCCCCGGGCCGGCCAGGGCGGCGCGCAGGAGCGCGCGCGGCTCCCCGGCGCCCGCCCCGGGATTGCCGACGGCGTCGAGCACCACCCTGGTCAGGTCGGCGCCGGGCGCCACCTCGGCCAGGGCGGCGACGTAGACGGCGGGGCGGCGGCTGCGCTCGGCCACCGCCCGGGCCAGGGTCGTCTTGCCCACTCCCCCCGGCCCGGTGATCGTCACCAGCCGGTGGGAGCTCAGGGCCCCCAGGACGCCGGCCACATCCGCCCCGCGGCCCAGGAAGTGCTCGGGGACCGGCTCCAGGCCGCGGCGCACCGGGTTCTCGGCGGCCAGGACGGCCTCGTGGGCTGCGCGCGCGGTCGGCCCGGGCACGGCTCCGCGCTCGCGCAGCCGGCGGCGGTGCTCCTCGTAGATCTCCAGGGCGGCCGCGGGCGAGCGCACCCAGGCCTCGGCGCGCATGAGCGCGGCCAGGACGGCCTCGTCGCGCCGGTCGCGCCGGGCGGCCTCGCGCAGCAGGGGCGCGGCCCGTTCGGGCTCGCCGGCGGCCTCCAGGGCCAGGGCGCGCTCGCGGCGGGCGGCCGCCGCATCCCGGGCGGCCCGCTCCCGCAGGCGGGCCAGGGGCGTGGCGGCCGCCGGCTCGGTCCGTTCGGGCCCGCCGGCGGGCGGGTCGGGCAGGGCGCCGGTGAGCTCCAGGACCCGGTCCCACCGGCCCGCGGCGGCGCACCGGCGGGCCCGCGCCGCCCGGTCGGCCAGGTCGCGGGCGTCGACCTGCGCATCGGGCAGCGCCAGGCGGTAGCCGCCGCCGGTGCGCTCGACGACGCCCTCGCCCACCGCGGCGCGCGCCCGGGAGACGACGACGTGCAGGGCGCGCAGCGGGCGGGTCGGGGGCGCGCCCGGCCACAGGGCCTCAATGAGTTCGCCGTCGCCCACCCGGGCGTCCTGGCCGGCGGCCAGGGCGGCGAGCAGGTCGAGGGCCCGCCCGCCCAGGGGCGCGCCGTCCCACGACGGCGCGGGATCCAGCAGGCGCAGCCGGGGCGGGCCCGCGGGGCGCCCCGCGGGCCCGCCCTCGCCGTCGGCCCCGGTCACAGGGCGAGGTTGTCCTTGACGACGTCGGCCAGGGAGCGGGCGATGCGGTCGGCGTCGGCCTGGTCGGCGGCCTCGACCATGACGCGCACGAGGGGCTCGGTGCCCGAGGGGCGCAGCAGGACGCGCCCGGTCTGGCCGAGTTCGGCCTCGGCGGCGGCCACGGCGTCCTGGACGGCCCGGTTGGTGCCCGCGGCGGCCTTGTCGACGCCGCCCACGTTGACCAGGGTCTGGGGCAGCCGCGTGACGATGCCCGCCAGCTCGGCCAGCGTCTTCCCGGTGCGCTTGACGCGGGCGGCCACGCGCAGGGAGGTGAGCACCCCGTCGCCGGTGGTGGCGTGGATGGTGTCGATGACGTGCCCGGACTGCTCCCCGCCGAGGGTGAAGCCGCCCGAGAGCATCCTCTCGAGCACGTAGCGGTCGCCCACGCCGGTCTGGATGATGCGGATGCCGTGCTCGCGCATGGCCAGGATGAGGCCGAGGTTGCTCATGACGGTGACCACGAGGGTGTCGGAGCCGAGCGTGCCGTCCGCCTTCATGCCCACGGCGAGCATGCCCATGATCTGGTCGCCGTCGACCAGGACGCCGGCGGAGTCGACGGCCAGGCAGCGGTCGGCGTCGCCGTCGTAGGCGAAGCCCATGTCCGCCCCGACGGCGCGCACGTAGCCCTGGAGCTGCTCGGGGTGGGTGGAGCCGCAGTCGGCGTTGATATTGAGGCCGTCGGGCGAGGCGTTGATGACGATGACCTCGGCGCCGGCGGCGCGCAGGGCGGCGGGGCCCACGTTGCTGGCGGCGCCGTTGGAGGTGTCGACGACGATGCGCAGGCCCGACAGGTCGGTGGCCACGGAGTCGACGAGGTGGTTGATGTAGTTCTGGTCGGCGACCGTCTCCCCCTTGATGACGCGGCCCACGCCGGCGCCGGTGGGCAGGTCGTCGACTCTGCCCAGCAGCGTCTCGATCTTGTCCTCGACGGCGTCGTCGAGCTTGTAGCCGCCGCGGGCGAAGAACTTGATGCCGTTGTCCTGGAAGGGGTTGTGGGAGGCGGAGATCATGACGCCCAGGTCGATGTCCTGCGTGGCGGTCAGGTGGGCGATCGCCGGGGTGGGCAGGATGCCCACGCGGGTGACGTCGACGCCGGAGGAGGCCAGACCGGCGCTGATGGCGTGGTCGAGGAACTCGCCGGACGCGCGGGTGTCGCGGCCGACGATGGCGCGGGGCCGGCCCGTGCGCGAATGGCTCGCGGCGGGGGTCTCGCGGGTCAGGACGCGGGCCGCCGCCTGACCGAGCTGGACCGCCAGGGCGGGGGTGAGCAGGTCGTTGGCCAGGCCGCGCACGCCGTCGGTGCCGAAGAGTCGTGCCATGAGCGGGTTCCTCCTGTGGGTGTGGCGTTGAGACGCCCCCATCCTCCCACGCGTCCGGCCGGGCGGCGAAGACGACGGGGCCCCGCCTTCGCCGTCGGGTGACGGAATGAGGGCGGGGCCGGCCGGGCGCCGGATCAGCGCTTGGAGTACTGCGGGGCGCGGCGGGCCTTGTGCAGACCGGCCTTCTTGCGCTCGACGGCGCGGGCGTCGCGGGTCAGGAAGCCGGCCTTCTTGAGGGTGGCGCGGTTGGCCTCGCGGTCGATCTCGTTCAGGGCGCGGGCGATGCCCAGGCGCAGGGCGCCGGCCTGGCCGGAGACGCCGCCGCCGTGGATGCGGGCGACGACGTCGAAGCGGCCCTCCAGGTCGAGGATGGTGAAGGGGGCGCGCACGAGCTGCTGGTGCAGCTTGTTGGGGAAGTAATCCTCCAGGGTGCGGCCGTTGAGCGTCCACTGGCCGGTGCCGGGCAGCAGGCGCACGCGGGCGACCGCCTCCTTGCGCCGGCCCAGGCCCGCCCCGGGGGCGGTGACGGACTGGCCCTGGCCCTCGAAGGTGCCGCTGGTCTCGGTGGTGTAGCTGGCGGGGGCGTTGTCCTCGTCCAGCGCGTCGATGTCGACAGTGGTCTCAGCCACGATGTGTCCTTTGCTTGTCGAGGGGTGCCGGGCGCGCGGGCGCCTACTGGGCGACCTGGGTGATCTCGAAGGCCTGCGGGTTCTGCGAGGCGTGCGGGTGCTCGCCGCCGGCGTAGACCCTGAGCTTCTTGAGCTGGGCGCGGCCGAGCTTGGTGTGGGGCACCATGCCCCTGACGGCCTTCTCGACGGCGCGCTCCGGGCGGGTCGCCAGCAGCTCGCGGTAGGAGGTCGCGGTCAGGCCGCCGGGGTAGCCGGAGTGGCGGTAGGCGAACTTCTTGTCGGCCTTGCCATTGGTCAGGACGACCTTGTCGGCGTTGATGATGATGACGTAGTCGCCGCAGTCCGCGTGGGGGGCGAACCGGGGCTTGTGCTTCCCACGGAGCAGGTTCGCGGCCTGGGCCGCGAGGCGGCCGAGGACGACGTCGGTGGCGTCGATGACGTACCAGTTCTTCTCGACGTCGCCGGGCTTCGGTGTGTACGTGCGCACGGGCGTTGCCTTCGTTTCTCTTGGCGGGCGGGCGCGTCGAGACCGCGTTGAAGCGTCACGGCTCGGCGAGACCACCGTGGTCAGATGGGTGGTCGGAGCACTGGCGATCCGGGGCGAGTGGGATGGCACCGCGGACGCGCGCCATCGTGCTGCACGACGCTCACTCACGATACCGGGGCCCGGTCGGAGGGGTCAAAAGATCCGTCCCCCGCGCGTCCGTGAATCCCGCCACGCCGCCCGCGCTCAGCAGCCGCAGTCGCGGTCCGCGGGCAGGGACCTCAGTGCGCGGGACAGCTCCGCCCGCTCCCCCAGCCGGTCGTCCGGCGGGTAGGAGACCCCCGCCAGGGTCAGCGCGTGGGCCGGGGCGACCGGGGCGGCCGAGTCCCGGCTGCGGGCGGCCAGCAGGCGCGCCGGCCAGTCCGCATCCCGCCGCCCGCGCCCGACCGCCAGCCCCGCCCCCGCCAGCGAGCGCACCATCGAGTGGCAGAAGGCGTCCGCGACGACGACGAGGACGACCAGTCCGGCGTCCGGCCCCGACTCCTCGCGCCGCCAGCGGACGGTCTTCAGGGTGCGGATCGTCGTCGCCCCCCGCCGGGGCCTGCAGAAGGACAGGAAGTCGTGCTCGCCGATCAGCGGCTCCGACGCCGCCGCCATGGCCGCCACGTCGAGCTCACCGTCGGCCCACAGCACGGCGCCGCGGCGCAGCGGGTCGCGCCCCGCCGGTCCGCTCGCGGCGTCGGCGACCCGGTAGACGTAGCGGCGCGACAGGGCGGAGAAGCGGGCGTCGAAGCCGGGCGGCGCGAGGGCGGCCCGGTGGACCACGACGTCGGCCGCCCCCCGCGGCAGCGGCCCGATGCGGCCGCAGTCCGCCGCCTCGCCCGCCTGACGGGCCAGGACGCCGGTCAGGCGCTCCCGCAGGGCCCGGCCGCTCGGGCGCTGCGAGCGGCCGGGCAGGGCCAGCCAGGCGGCCTCGTCCACGTCGACGTGCGCCGTCTGCGCGGCGGCGTGCACCCCGGCGTCCGTGCGCCCGGCCACGGTCAGTCTCACGGGGTGGCGCACGACGGCGGCCAGGGCCCGGCCGAGCTCGCCCTCGACGGTGCGCAGCCCGGGCTGGGCGGCCCAGCCGCTGAAGCCGGCGCCGTCGTAGGCCAGGTCCAGGCGCACCCGCACGCGCCCGGGCGGGGCGGAGTGGGCGGGGGCGGGGGCGGTCATGGGCCCATTCGATCATGCCCGGACCCGGCGGGCGCGCCGCCCCCGCCGCCCGGTAGCGTCGTGCCATGACCAGTTCGACCACCTTGTCCGTCGACTGCGGCGGCGGCGGGATCAAGGCCTCCGTCCTCGACGTCGAGGGCGCCATCATCTCCCGCGCGGTGCGCACCGCCACCCCCTACCCGCTGCCGCCGACCACGCTCGTGGAGACCATCGCCTCCCTGGCGGGCCGGCTGCCGACGGCGGACCGGGTGACGGTGGGGATGCCCGGCATGATCCGCCACGGCGTGGTCATCGCCACGCCCCACTACATCACGCGCGACGGCCCCCGCTCGAGGGTCCTGCCCGAGCTCGTGGAGGCCTGGTCCCGCTTCAATATGGCCCGCGCCGTCGGCGAGCGGCTGGACCTGCCCGCCCTGGTCCTCAACGACGCCGAGGTCGCCGGCGCCGGCGTCGTCACCGGCCGCGGCCTGGAGATGATCGTCACCCTGGGCACGGGCCTGGGCAACGCCGTCTTCGACAACGGCGTCCTGGCCCCTCACGTCGAGGTCTCGCAGGGGCCGATCCGCTGGGGGCTGAGCTATGACGACTACATCGGGGAGCACGAGCGCCTGCGCCTGGGCGACGCCCACTGGTCCCGGCGCGTGCGCCGCGTCGTCGACGGCCTGCGCCCCATGTACCTGTGGGACCGCCTCTACCTGGGCGGCGGCAATTCCCGGCGCATCACGGCGCTGCAGCTGTCCCGCATGGGCGACGACGTCGTCGTCGTGCCCAATGAGGCGGGGATGACGGGGGGCGCCCGCTGCTGGGACATGGCCCGCCCGTAGCCGGACGGCGGACGCGGCATGCCGGGAGGTCCGGTCGCCCGCGGGCGACCGGACCTCCCGGCATCGGCATCGGGGTCACACCCTCATCGGGGCGCCCCGCCTCGGATCACGAGGCCCGGCGACGACGGACGGCGAACACGCCGACGCCGACCAGGATGAGAGCCACGACGGCGATGGCGCCAGCGGCGGTACCCGTGTGGGCCAGCCCCGAGGAGCCCGAGCCCGGCTTGGCGGTGGGCTTGGCGGCCTGCTGCGGGTTGTTCGCAGCGCCGTTGCCGGCCTGCGGGTTGTTCGCAGCGCCGTTGCCGGCCTGCGGGTTGTTCGCAGCGCCGTTGCCGGCCTGCGGGTTGTTCGCAGCGCCGTTGCCGGCCTGCGGGTTGTTCGCAGCGCCGTTGCCGTTGCCGGCCTGCGGGTTGTTCGCAGCGCCGTTGCCGTTGCCGGCCTGCGGGTTGTTTGCCCCGCCGTTGCCGTTGCCGGCCGGCGGGTTGTTCGCAGCGCCGTTGCCGTTGCCGGCCTGCGGGTTGTTGGCCCCGCCGTTGCCGTTGCCGGCGGGCGGGTTGTTCGCAGCGCCGTTGCCGTTGCCGGCGGGCGGGTTGTTGGCGGCCGGCGGGTTGGCGGCGCGGTCACTGCCGGCGGGCGGCTCGGTGCTGGAGGCCCCCGGGGCGGCCGGCGTGGTCGTGGCAGTCGGCGTCTCGGTGGTGGCCGGGGGGACCGGGGCTGCCGGAGTGGTCGGCTCAGTGGTGGCGGGCGTGCTCGGCGTCTCAGTGGCCGGGGTGGTCGGCTCGGTGGTGGCCGGGGGCTCGGTCGTGGCCGGGGTGGTCGGCTCGGTGGTGGCCGGGGGCTCAGTGGTGGCCGGGGTGGTCGGCTCGGTGG
>NZ_AUBL01000003.1 GCF_000429225.1 Actinomyces dentalis DSM 19115 | reverse complement strand
GCGCCCCGTCTGCGGGCCGAGCACGTAGAACTGCCTGAACCCCGGGAAGTGCTCGGGGTCGAGGGCCGGCGGGGCGGCCGCGACGAAATAGCCCGGGACCCTCAGCGCGCGCGCCAGACGAACGGACAGCCCCCTGACACCCTGACCACGGGCATCACCGTCGAACACCGCCGACCACCCCTCGAGAGCCGTGGAGGCAACCAGCACGCGGGGATGCAGAAGACCCCCTAGGGGCTGGAGCTGGAGAAGGGCCTCCTCCAGGCCGCCGTCCAGCACGGCGACCCGCCTCCACGCATCGGGCCACCTGAAATATAACCACCGCACGGCGCGCGCCACCCTCTCCGGCGGGGCGCTCAAGAACCCGATAGAATAGGTCAACGGAGCCAACCGATCACCGAGAAGGGATGTCAAGACCATGCCAAATCCCATCGTCCACGAGTGGATGCGGTTACGAGAATCGTTCGCAGTGTACAACCCATGCGAACCGCTGTGCAACCAGGGCGGACGCGATCGTCGTGAGGGTCTTCAGGGCTTGTCACCGCGCTGGCGTGATCGAGCCCGTGGAGTCCACAATGAAGTCGGGGCCCTTCTTGACCGGTTTCGGCTTCGGCGTAACGGGATGCGGTCTGCGCGGTCTGGACTCGTGCTCCCTCATCCACTTCTCCATGTTTAGAGCCTTCTTGATCAGTGCTTGACAGGCGGCGTCCTCCGAATCATAGACCCTCTCGCTGGAACGGACTCCGCGCTCTGTGTAGAACACGACCCACCGGGCGGGACCCTCCTGATACAGGACGACGGCGTCGTCGGCGACGACCGTATTGATGGCGAAGAACCTGGGGCGTACCCCCTCCTTGACGAGAAAATCGGCGACCTCATCCACTTTCATGACGTGACCTCCAGCAGAATTCCATCATCACACCGCTCCTCAGGAATATTTTCGAACTCCCGCTGAACAACCCTCCTTGAATCCGCAAACCATGCCGGTGCTCGCCGCGGGATCGATCCCAAAATTCTATGTCAGTACTCGAACATGGAGATCAGAACCTTTTCGAGTTCCGCGATCTCTGTCGGGCTGAATTCGGGGGGATCCCAATGTCGCGATCTGAAATGGGTGATCGCCTCATCGGGCACCCGAATCGGGTAGTGCCTGAGATACATGCCCGCTTCGTAGCGCCAGAAGTACTTCCCGTCACTCATGGTCGCGGACCCGCCGGGAATACTGAACTTTCCTCCGATGAGATCTTCGGTATATCCCATCCAGGCGAGAATCATTGGAGAACTCTCCAAATACCGGATGAGACGTTCGAGTGTGTCCGGATCATACTTGTCCTGACTCAAGGGCGGCGCGGCCCAGCGGCGGCCCGGAATACCTGCGAGTGGCACCAGGGGGGTCAATTCCGTCATTATCCTGCTCCTCCTCAAAACCGACCAGCGGTAGAACCTCAATGAGCCTTTCTCGCCAGAACCGGCGGCCCAGGACCGGGGATCGACGCGGTGGTGCGGAAAGGAAAAGGACGGTGCATAGGGTCGGCAAGGTCGATGGGCGGTTGTCTGATCTCTGGGGGTCTGGTGTGTTGATGCGGGTGCAGCGCGACCCGTGTGGTGACGATGAAGGCGTCTGATCAATCCCGTCACCGGCGAGGTCGCGTCGCCGATATCATCTTCGTCCACGAGTGCCCCCTCGCGCCGGCCCCTGGTTCAGCGGATGTATCGACTCTCTTTTCAAAAATGCGTTCGGACGTCCGTCGGATGATCTTCATATGTTCCCGGTCCACCAGATATCAGGAAAAATAATCGACCATGGTTCCCATTCCCATGTGTCTGCCACAATGCGAATCCACCCATTTGTAAAATCTAGATGCAGCCAACCCGGGCCGCCATCCATCGACAACAGGTCATTTTTCTCGAATGCTTTCAGGCGAACAGTAAGATCCGGTGGGTTCATTTCATCCCACAGCGCCTCTCCCGCGCTCTGCCCCACAAAAACGCCCCAAATTTGAAGCCCCATAACGCCTGCATGCATGACTGGGATAGTATCTGATACCAGCTCGAAACTCGTCACCGTCGCCGGTAAGGTAGAATTAATGCGCTCACGAATGTTCGTCGTCATGAATGTTCAAAAACCTGTCCGTTCGACATTCGGCTTGAAGGTTATTCGGTAGGCGTCTGCGCACATTCCTGGAGGGTGATATGGCGGCAGCCCGGTCTTCATGAGGTCGTGAACGTTGATTTTGCCGGTCATTATTCCTCATGAGGGCGGGCCGCCATAACGTCGTTTCCCATAAATGCGGTCGGACGCCCGCTGAATAATCTTCAGGGTGGCGTTGAATGATTCAGTCCGGACGTTGCTCCAGCACACTCCCGTGAGGCGGACTGGAGTGAACTGGGTCCTCCTTGCACAGAACTTACACATCGTTCGCAACCGGTAACTCCACAGTGCTGCCCTCCAATCTCCATGAGGTGAGGGGGTCTCTACTGAAAACTTCCAAGATATATCCGTTAGTGAATCGCATGCGCAGGTCGCAGACCTCCCCCACTGGGAGTATCTGGAACTCCGCCACCACGGCTCCAAGAAGCCCAGGGACATCCGTGCGCCACCATGGCACGTCACTACTGGCCAGAAACCCACTATTATCATCCAGAGCCCTCCACTGTCCCAGAGTCCGCAGGTTCCATCCTCTCCCTCCTACTACGAGGCAGAACAAGTCATCTGTGAAGATCCCGTCCCAGGGCAGTGGGGCCGCGCCGTCGGCCTCATCCCAGAAGAATTCGGGGCCCACCAGCACCTTGAAGACGTCCACCGGGGTAAGAGGCCCGGCCAGCAGGCGTACGCCTCCCCGGGGCATCGGCAGAACCACTTTCAACGGCAGCCATCCGCCAATGCCATCAACGATCCTCCGTTCAGGCTCCATGAAGAACCACACCCTCCAGCGACAGGCTCCACGTCTCCCAGGGGTCCGTGTCGAACACTTGAATTCGATAACCATTGTCGAAAACGAATTTAATGTCCGCAAGGTCCCCCTGTTCCGACACGTTCATCGCCACGATGAATGCCCCATCGAACACCGATAGTGGCGAGGAGGCGTCTGAGGACGACGTCGGCTTGCACGAGTAGTACAGCACCACGCGACCACGGGGATCCAGGACCCGGAAGAATCCCAGAACACCGAAGCGAAGCCCCTCCGCTTCGATGAAGAGCGCAGTACTCACATTAACGTACACCTCATCCACCCTATGCGGGGAGAACGTCCGACTCGCCCGCCGCAGAACCCCATCAACATCTCTCATTAAATCAACTCAATCCTAATGAAGATCGATATGCGCACGACTCATTCTCGCAGCCCGCGCCACCCTGCCGGGCGGGGCGCTCAAGAACCCGATCGAATAAGTCAACGGCTCCAACCTGCCGTCGAGAAGAGACGCCAACACTACGCTTAATCTACTGTCCACAGATAGACGCGCCCACCAGGATCATTCGCCAAAATGGGATCCGCATGGTCGGCTCCCCTGCTCGACATGAATATATTTCGATCAAGAGAACTCATCGAGTCATGGTAACAAGATGCACCTCTCCCGAGGTGTACTTATCGTTATGCACACCATCCTTTCCTCCTTCGAATATGAATGTATCGAAGTCGGTCAGGTGAAGCCCGTCCGCCTTCGATTCCAGTTCCGGAATGCCGCGAAATATGAGGCGCAGAGAAAACGTCAACTCGATGGTCAATGTGTCATCATCAATTTCGACTTTAACCAACGAATAATAACTATCGTACGGTCTACCGAACCATCCGTCCGGAAGCTTCACGTGACATCTTCGATGTCTGAGGAAAAAGAGTCTTATTCTCCAGTCCACGGGGAAAATACTCATTACGGCAACTCCCATCCCCCTCTGACCTTGGGTATGATGACCTGATTCCCTCCACCGAGATACGAGGAACCCCCTGAGATCGGCTGCGGCGCGGCAACCCCCTCGTAGATCAGCGTTCCCGGAGGAACCCGAATCGTGACCACGTTGTCGGCAGTGTTCCCCCATGCGGGGTTGAGGGCAAGATCGAGTTGAGACTGGAGGGGTCCGGATGGTTTGGCTCTACTCCAAAATCTACCAAATTTATTGCGAGCATCAGCATAGACACGATAAAGCGTTGTTGGTTCTTGTATCTGCACTTCATTGTAGGACCCACTCCGGAAAGTTGCGGTATCACTGGCATTAAGCGGCCCATTCCTCATAGGTCCGTAACGACGAGGTTTGGTCTTTGCGATGGTTCCTCCGGCGAAGCCGGTGACGCCTCCGTCTCGGGCTCCGCTCCAGGCTCCCTGCCAGAAGTCTCCTCCTGTGGCCAGGGCGCCGAGTCCCCCGGTGACGAAGCCGGAAATTCCGCCGGAGATACCACCGATACCACCTTGGACGAAACGTCGTCCGATAGGGGTGTTACCACCCAACCGTCTCAGAGCATTGCCTACCGCCGGTCCCAACGTGCCGTTGGCCGCGGCGCCGATGCCGCCGCCCAGGCCGCCCAGGGCCCCGCTCAGCGCAACCTCGCCGAGGTTGATGGGGTACCCGGAGCAGGCTTGGTCGATGAGGTTGCCCGCGGCGCCCAGACTGGCGTCGATCGCGATGGCCGCCCCAATGCCCGCCGGCCCGCCGAGGATCGCGAGTCCGACGCCAACAGCGATGGCCAGGGCGGTACCCACTTTGGGCGAGTTGGCCTTGCGGTAGGCGTCGAGCTCCTCGGCGGTGATGGGGTGCAGGCCCGCGGGGTCGTACAGGTTCACCGGGTTGTTGCCCGCGTAGGAGTAGGGGTTGGCGGCCCAGCCGGCGCCGGCGGTCGGCTCGACGGGGTCGGGGGAGAGGAATGACCGGCTGGCGGGATCCAGGACGCGCGCGCCCAGCCACTCCATGCCCGCCACGCGCAGCTCGCCGCCCGCGCCCAGGCCCAGGCTCCGGCCCAGGGACGCCCGGGTGGCGGGGGGCAGGTAGGGGTTGGCGGCGGCGGTGTCGCGGCCCGGCCGCCAGGCGGGGGGCTCCAGCCATCCGTCCGGGCCGCAGGCGGTCAGGGGCCCGGCGTGGACGATCGCCCTGTCGCCGGCCTGGAGGAGTCCGCCGGTGGCGTCGTCGAAGAACAGCTCCTCGTCATCGACGCGGGAGAGCTGCCCGAGGGCGTCCACCAGCGTCGTGGTGCGCACCACCGGGTCCCCGCCCCCGCCGTGGTCGGTGCCTCCGCTGCGGTCGGTCACGCCCGACAGGGTCCACAGGCCGGTCCACTCGTAGTCGCGGCGGGACCCGTCGGAGCGCTTCTCGCCGGTGCGCCGGCCCGAGCGGTCGTAGGTGTAGGCGACCGCGTCCCCCTTGTCGCTGCTCGCCCCGATCAGCCGCCCGGCGGCGTCGTAGGTCCGCTCCCAGTCGACGCCGTCCACCCGCTCGCGGGTCAGGCGCCCGGCGGCGTCGTAGGTCCACGCGTTCACGCCCCGGGGGCCGGCCGCCTCGACCATCTGGGCGGAGGCGTCGTAGCGGTAGCGGGTCTTCGCGCCGTCGGTGCTCACCGACTCCAGCAGCCCGTCCTCGGAGTACTCCATGAGCGAGGTGCGGGTGCGCCCGCCGCCGGTGACGGTGTGACGCGAGGCGAAGCCGTCGGAGAAGGCCCACTCGTGGCGCGCCTCGCCGACGACGGCCGCCACGACGCGCCCCGCCCTGTCGCGCTCCAGGGTGGCGGTGGCCAGGCCCGGGTGCTCGACGGCGATGACGTCGCCGGCTCCGTCGCGCCGGTAGGTCGTGGTGGCCCCGCCCGGCGCCGTCACGCTGGAGCGCAGCCCGTCGGCGTCGTAGGTGAAGCGAATGCTCGCCGTCCCGCCTCCGTCGCGGCCGCCGGCGGGGCTCCTGTCGTGGCGCACCAGCAGGCCGCGCGGGTCGTAGGCCAGGGTGTGGGTCAGGGGCCGCTCCGGGTCGGAGAAGTCCTCGATGGTGCGCATGCGCGCCTTCGCGTCGCGGCTGGTGCGCGAGAACGGGCGCCCGTCCACGTTCAGCGAGGCCTCCAGACCGGCGTCGTCGTAGCCGATCTCAATGACCCGCCCGTCCGCGTCCACGTTCTTGACCAGGCGGCCGGCGGCGTCGTAGACGGCCCGCGAGACGTGGCCCAGCGGGTCGGTGATGGCCGTGCAGCGGTCCATGGCGTCGAAGTCGCGCGCCTCCACCCCGCCCAGGGGGTCGATAATGCGCACCGCCCGCCCGGCCTCGTCGTACTCGTAGCGGGTGACCCCGCCCGCCCCGCTCATGGCCGCCACGAGCTGGTCGGCGTCGTCGTAGCGGAAGCGGCGCACGCCGTAGACCGGGTCCTTGGTCTCCGCAATGCGTCCGCACCGGTCGTAGACCCACCGGGAGGTGCCCGCCCCGGGGGTGTGGCGGGCCGTGATGCGCCCGCACCTGTCGTAGCGGATCCAGCCCCGCTCGCCCGTGGGCCACACCTCGCGGATCAGCTGGGAGTCGGCGTCGTAGCCCAGTTCGGTGCGCCAGCCCATCGCGCCCCGCACCCCGGCCACGCGCCCGCACTCGTCGTAGTCGTAGCGCACGCTGCCGCCGCCGGGGCGGCGGATGCGCACCGGCCGCCCCGCCGCGTCCCGCTCGATGCGGGTGCGCCCGCCCGCGGCGTCAACGAACTCCACCGGCCGTCCGCACCGGTCGTAGGCGGTGGTCGTCTCCGACCCGTCGGGCCCGACGGCGGCCACCCGCCGCCCCCACTTGTCCATCCTCACCGTTGTCGCACCCGCCGCGTCGCCGGCCGTGACCTCCCGGCGGGCGTCGGAGTAGCGCTGGAAGGAGCGCACCCCGGTCGGGTCCGTGGTCCCGCTCGGCCGCCCGAACCGGTCGTAGTGGCGCGTCCACACCCCGCCGCTCGGGTCGACGGTCTGCCTCAGCCGGGACATGGCGTCGTGGGTGAACTCCCACACGGCGCCGTCGGGCAGCCGTACGCGGCTGACATTGCCCAGGTCGTCCAGCTCCTGCTCCACCCGGCGCCCCAGCGGGTCGATCGTCGCGGCCGGCTCGCCGTTCTCCCCGTACTCCAGGGCGGTGCGCGCCCCCAGTGGGTCCACCATCGCCCTCAGCCGCCCGGCGGCGGAGTACTCGTACGACCAGGCCGCGCCGTCGGGGTCCACGCGGCGGGTCAGCAGGCCCGCGGCGTCGTAGGCGAAGCGCGTCGCGGCCCCCGAGGGCATGATCAGCTCCACGGCCCGCCCGGAGCCGTCGCGCACCACCCGCGTGGTGTTCCCCGCCGCGTCGGTGGAGGCCACCAGGTCGCCGTGCTCGTCGTAGGCGAAGCGCACCCTCACCCCGGTCGGGTCGGTGACCTCCAGCAGCAGGGTCCCGTCCCACACCATGTCGGTGCGCCCGCCCTCGCCGTCGACGATCCGCGAGGGCTGGGACTGCCCGCCCTCGTAGGACATGATGGTGCGGGCCACCTCGGAGCCGTCCTCCAGGGAGACCATGTCCGTCAGACGGTCGTGCTCGTCGTAGACCAGGCGCGTCATGGCCCCCGACGGCGCCAGCTCGACCACCAGGCGGCCGCGCTCGTCGAACTGGCGCACGGTCCGCCGGCCCTCCCCGTCCTTGGCCATGACCTGGTTGCCCCACCGGTCGTAGGCCATGGTGGAGCGGTTGCCGTCGGAGTCGGTCACGCTCAGCAGGCGGCCGCGGGCGTCGGCCACCCACGTGTTCGCCCGGCCCCCGTCCGCATCCGACACCGAGGTCACCCGCCCGGGCAGGTAGGCGAAGCGCGTCACCCGCCCGAACCGGGAGGTCTGCGCGGTCACCCGGCCCGACTCGTCGTAGGCGTTGCGGGCCTCGACCACGCCGTCGGCGTCGATCACCGCGCCGATCAGGCCGCTGTCCTCGTCCCACTCGTAGCGGCGCGACCCCAGCGGGCCCGCGGCCTCCACCAGCCGCCCGCATTCGTCGTAGCGGTACTCCACCCGCCGCCCGTCGTCGGCCCGCACCGCGGCGATGAGGTCCCCGTCCCACTCCACGGCGATCTCGTGGCCGCGCACATGGCGGATCCTCACCAGCCGGGCGCCGTCGTAGTCGAACAGGACGGTGGCGCCCTCGGTCAGGGTGAACGACGTCGGCCGCCCCGAGCCGGTGAACTCCCACCGGGCCCCGGTGTTGTTCGTCACCGTCCAGCCGTCCTCGCCGCCCGCCAGCCAGAAGTTCTCGTGCTCGGCGCGGTCGAAGCCCTCCCCCAGGCGGGGGAAGACGACCTCGCGCCCGTCCGCCAGCGTCCAGGCGGCCCCCTCCGCCTCGAAGCGCAGCCCGCACCCGTCCAACGACGCCCACCCGGGCCCGTGCCCACCGGCCCTGCGGCTCAGCGAGGAGTAGGAGCGGACCCAGCCCAGCAGCGCCGTCCCGCCCTCGAAGCGCAGGTCCTCCTCGTTCTCCACGAAATTGCCGGTCGCCGTGTTGACCGGGTCGTTCGAGAACCCCGACGTCGGCGGGTTGCCCACGGCCTGCACCGGCGGGATCTCCAGCTGCGGGCGCTGCTCGGAGATCCCGTTGGCCTCCAGGCTCGCCGAGATCGCCGCGTCCGACACCGTAGAGATCACGCCCGACCCGCCGGCCGCCTCGAAATTCTCCGCCACCACGTCCGTGCGCGTGCAGTCGTTGTCATTCGACGTGATGTAATTGTTGAACCCCATCAGGACCTGGTCGCACGCCAGCTGACCCCACTGGCACTTGGTCCGAAAGTCCTCCACCCGGCCGGACAGCGTCGTGGGCGTGCTGCGGATCTCGTCGGTCGCCGCCCGCTCCTCGGAGGTGAAGCTGCGCAGATCATCGGGCAGCGCCGACGACACCCCGGTCGCAGACGTGCCCACGAACTCCTCGCGCGCGCCCTGGTCCGGGGCCTCGTAGGACTTGACCATCTGCGGAACCGGATCAGCCTTGGGCGCGTTCGAGTCGCTGTGGAACAGATGAAGGAAATCGATGGTCTCGCCGAACTTCTCCAGATCCGAGCGCGAATCCCGCTTGGCCTTCCACTCCCTGGCGGTGTTGATCCTCGCCTGCTCCGCCCGCGCATCGGCCTCCAGATCCCGGATCCCCTTGGCCACGTCCCGCAGACGACTCGCCAGCAGCCGGGCGTCGCTGTTGGCCGTATCGATATTGTGGGACCACAGTTGCGCGTAGTAGCCCTGGAAGTGCGTGCCGTACGTGGTTCTGCGGCTGGTGCGCCCCCCGACCTGGCCCTCCACCGCGCTCGCCGCGGCGTCGAACTTGGCGGCCAGATCGGAACTGACCGTGTAATCCCACACCACGTCCGATGCCGCGTGCAGATCATCCAGGCTCAGGTCGCCCATACCGGACCCCCTCCGGGTCGACTCAGGGAAGTACGGTCACCCTAACCGCCGCCGTCCCCGCACGCAAGCACCATTTCACGGCCCCGCCGCGCCGCCCGGCGGCCGGGGGCTTCCGTTACCGTTGGCGTCGTCGGCGCCGACGGCGCCGTCGGGCACCGCCGCGGGCGCGCCCGCCTCCGCACCGCCTGCCACAGGAGAGTCATGACGCAGATCGGTTCCGCCCACCCGGAGCACTGGTACAACCTCGCCGCGGACTTCCCCGAGCCCATGCCCCCGGCCCTCAACCCGGTCACGCGCGAGCCCCTGGCCCCCGCCGACCTCGAGCCCCTCTTCCCCCGGGCCCTCATCGCCCAGGAGACCTCCACCGAGCGGTTCATCGAGATCCCGCCGGCCGTGCGCGAGGTGTACGCCAAATGGCGCCCCTCCCCGCTCATCCGCGCCGACCGCCTCGAGCGCGCCGTGGGGACGAGGGCGCGCATCTTCTACAAGTACGAGGGCGTGAGCCCCGCCGGCTCCCACAAGCCCAACACCGCCGTCGCCCAGGCCTGGTACAACGCCCAGGAGGGCACCACCCGCCTGACCACGGAGACCGGCGCCGGGCAGTGGGGCGCCTCCCTGGCCCTGGCCTGCGCCCTGTTCGGCATGACCTGCGAGGTGTGGCAGGTGCGCTCCTCCTACGAGACCAAGCCCTACCGGCGCTACCAGATGGAGGTCTACGGCTCGACCTGCCACTCCTCGCCCTCCGAGCTGACCGGGGCCGGACGGCGGATCCTGGCGGAGGACCCGGAGACGACCGGCAGCCTGGGCATGGCCATCAGCGAGGCCGTCGAGGCGGCCATGGCCCACGACGACGTCCACTACGCCCTGGGCTCGGTGCTCAACCACGTCATGCTCCACCAGAGCGTCATCGGCCGGGAGGCGATCGCCCAGTTGGGCGCCGCCGGCGTCGAGGCGCCCGACGCCGTCTTCGGCTGCGCGGGCGGCGGGTCGAACCTGGCGGGACTGACCTTCCCCTTCATCGGCCGCAATCTCACCGAGGGCACCGCCACCCGCGTCGTCGCCTGCGAACCGGCCGCCTGCCCGTCGCTCACGCGCGGGGAGTACCGCTACGACTACGGGGACGTGGCCGGGCTGACCCCCATGATGAAGATGTACACCCTCGGGGCGGACTTCGTGCCCCCGGCCATCCACGCCGGCGGCCTGCGCTACCACGGCATGTCGCCCATGGTCTCCCACGCCCTGCACCTGGGCCTCATGGAGGCCGTCGCCGTCGAGCAGGACGACGCCTTCGCCGCGGGCCTCCTGTTCGCCCGCACCGAGGGGATCGTGCCCGCGCCCGAGTCCACGCACGCGGTGGCCGGGGCGCTGGCCCGCGCCCGCGACGCGCGCGACGGGGAGGTCATCGTCATCGGCCTGTCTGGCAACGGCGTGCTCGACCTGCCCGCCTACGAGGCCTACCTGTGAGGGCGGGGCCCGCCGCGCCCGCCCGCGGCGTCCCCCGCGCCGCGCCCGCCCCCTGAGGCGGCCGCGCCCCCACAGCGCGCGCACAGCAAGGGTTCATAGGCTTGGGCCCATGACAGGCACGCACCACCACAACGGGCTCAAGACGGCCGCCCTCATGGGCGGCCTGTGGAGCCTGCTCCTCCTCGTCGGGTGGCTCCTGGCCCAGGGCACCGGATCGGCCGTCTGGCTGTTCATCATGCCGCTCATCGGCGTGGCGCAGACCGCCTACTCCTACTGGAACTCCGACCGGCTCGCCGTGCGCTCCATGGGCGCCATCGAGGTCACCGAGGCCCAGCAGCCCGAGATGCACGCCATCGTCCGCGAGCTCTCGGCGGCCGCGGGACAGCCCATGCCGCGCCTGTACGTCGCCCCGACCATGAGCCCCAACGCCTTCGCCACCGGCCGCGACCCGGCCCACGCCGCTGTGTGCTGCACCCAGGGCATCCTCCAACTGCTCAACGAGCGCGAGCTGCGCGGGGTCCTGGGCCACGAGCTGTCCCACGTCTACAACCGCGACATCCTCACCGGCTCCGTCGCCGCCGGCATCGCCGGCATCATCTCCTCGATATCCACCATCGCGCTGTGGTTCGGCGGCGGCCGGCGCGACCGGGAGGAGGGCGGCAACGTGATCGCCCTGCTCCTGCTGGCCATCCTCGCCCCGCTGGCGGCGAGCCTCACCCAGTTCGCCGTCTCGCGGACCCGCGAGTACGACGCCGACCACGACGGCGCCGTCCTCACGAACGACCCGCTGGCCCTGGCCAGCGCCCTGAGCAAGCTGGACTCGGGGATCTCCCACGTGCCCATGGGCCGGGACCCGCGCATGGAGCCGGTGTCCTCCATGATGATCGCCAACCCCTTCGGGCGGGTGAAGAACCTCTTCGCCACCCACCCGCCCATGGCGGAGCGCATCGCCCGTCTGGAGGAGATGGCCGGGTACTGACGGGCGCTGAGCGGCGGGGCCGTCCCCGCCGCGGACCCGGCGCCTCAGCGCAGGCCGTGCCGCTTGAGCCAGGCGTAGCGCCGGCGCGCCCACCGCCGGTCGGCGATCATGGCGACGGCGCCCGCGAGCGCCGGGACGATGGCCCACTCCAGCCACGGCCGCGCCCCGCCCCCGCCCGCGAGCAGGGCGCCGGTCGAGGCGGCGAGCATGGTCAGCCAGGCGAGGGCGACCAGCCCGGCGCCGAGGACCGCCCGCCACCGGCGCCGCGCGAATCCGCGCGCGAAGCTCCGCCGGTCGGCGACGGCCCCTCTCACCGGCCCGCTCCCCCGCACCAGGAGGAGGGCCATGATCAGGCCCGCGGCGACGGTGAGGACCGCCGGGCCGACGTCGCCGGTCCGGGCGGCGGCGCGGATCATGGGCCAGGCGAAGTACACCGGGGCGCAGCCCGCGCCCAGCGCCTGGACGATCTGCTGGTCCAGGACGAACACGGGCGCCCGGCTCGACGGCGACTGGGCGAGCAGCCGCACCATGGCGGCGCTGCGCTCGGCCTCGGCATCGGCCGTCCGGCGCCCGGAGCGCCGCGCCCGGCGCGGTTCGGCCGCCAGGAGCGCCAGGTTGTACTGGGAGGGCCGGTGGCCGGGATCCAGTTCCAGGGCCCGGCGGTAGGCGTCCTCCGCCCCGGCCGGGTCGACGTCGTGGAGGGCGTAGCCCATGGCGAAGTGGGCGGTGGCGGCGTCGGGCGCCAGGCGGACCGCCCGGCGCGCCTCGGCGGCGGCCTCGTCGCGCAGCCCCAGGTCCGCGCAGGTCACGGCGAGCTGGCCGTGGGTGTCCGGGTTCATGGGGTCCAGGCGCGCGGCCTGTCGCAGGGGCTCCAGCGAGCCGGCGACGTCGTCGAGCTGGCGGCGGCTCAGGCCCAGCAGGAAGTGGCCGCCGGGGGCGTTGGGGGCCAGGGCGAGCACGGCGCGGGCGTGCTCGGCGGCCGCCCCGGGGTCGTCCGCCACGAGATGGGCGTGGGCCAGCAGGTTGTGGACCGTGAGCTGGTCGGCCCCGCCGTCGCCCAGCAGCGGGGCGAGCAGGGCCGCGGCGCGCTCGCCCCGGCCGAGGACGATGAGTTCGCGCGCCCGGGCGAAGACCGCCTCGGCGCCCGGGGCGGCCCCGGGGGACGGGTCCGGCGGGCCGGTCACAGCAGGGAGTGCCTCTTCATGTAGGCCGCCAGCTCGGCGTACTCGCCGGAGGCGTCGGCGTAGGTGACCACGTTGCGCGCGACGTCGAACCAGGGCCGGGCCGAGGGGCGCACCTCCTTGCGGGCGCGCTTGAAATCGGCCATCGTCACCATGCGCACCCGCCCGGTGCGCACCGAGTCCATCATGGCGATCTCGACGGCGCTGTCGCACAGGTGCGCCAGGTCCGCGCCGGTGAAGCCCTCGGTGGTGCGGGCCAGCGCCGCGAGGTTGACGCCCTCGCAGGGGCGGGCGCGCAGGTGGTGGTGCAGGATGGCGGCGCGCGCGGGCTCGTCCGGGGGCAGGACGGCGATCGAGCGGTCCAGGCGGCCGGGGCGGCGCAGGGCGGGGTCGACGTCCCAGGGGGCGTTCGTGGCGGCCAGGACGTAGACGCCGTCGTTGTCCGAGCCGATCCCGTCGAGCTCGGTGAGGAGCTGGTTGACGACGTTGCGCAGGGAGCTGAAGGCCGTGTGGGTGCGCTTGTGGCCGATGGCGTCGATCTCGTCGAGGAAGAGGACGGCCGGCGCGTGGGAGCGGGCGAGCCGGAAGACCGTGTGGACGTTCTGCTCCGACTGCCCCACGTAGGCGTCCAGGACGTCGGACAGGGCCACGGAGATGAAGGACGCCCCCATCTGCCCGGCGACGGCGCGGGCGACGAAGGTCTTGCCGCAGCCCGGCGGCCCGTACAGCAGGAGCCCGCCGCGCAGGGACTTGCCGTACAGGCGGCGCAGCTCCGGGTTGCGCATGGGGGCGAGGAAGGCCACCTCCAGGCGCTCCTTGACCTCCTCCATGCCGCCCACGTCCGCCAGCGTGATGCCCGCGGCCTCCACGTCCCACGCGTCCCGGGGCGGGGGCCCGTCCATGTACGGGGCGTCCGGGTCGCCGTCGCCGGTGACGAAGGCGGGTGCGGGCCCGCCGCCGAACTCGACCTCCGCGCGGTCCCAGTCGAAGCCGGCGCCCGCGGCGCCGGACCCGTCGGCGGCGCCGGCGCCGGCGGGAGCGCGGTTCGCGGGGTCGGCGCCCGGTTCGGCTGGCGGGGCGGCCGGGGCGGCGCCGGAACCGCTCGCGCCGCCGGTCGCCGCGCCCGGGGAGGGCGGTGCCTGGTTCGGGGCGGGCGAGGCCGGGCCGCCGAGGGCCCGCGCCATGAGCTCGCGCGCCCGCTCGGAGTCGGGCTCGTGCTGGAGGGCGATGGCGCAGTGCTGGACCGCCTCGGCGCCGCGCCCGGCGTCCAGGAGCAGGGCCGCCAGGTGCAGTCGCAGGGGGACGTCCTGCGGCGAGGCCTCGACGGCCCGCAGGAGGGAGCCGATGAGCGGATCGGTCATGACCTCATGGTACGGGTGCCGCTCAGGGATTCGGGTGACCCAGGCAGAAGGCGTAGTCGTACGTCCGCACGACGTTCGTGCTCGCCTCGATCGACGACAGGAAGCGGCTGAAGCCCCACAAGTACATGGTGTCGTAGGCGCCGGCGTCGACACCGGCCTTCTGACAGGCGTCCTGGACGAATGTCGACGACTTCGTATCGAATTCGCCGACGTCGTTGAGGATCATGAGGATCGGGTGGGTGCCGCTGGTGCACTCGGAGATGGTGGCCTTCTTGCTGGCGGCGTCGATGTCGAGGCAGTCGCCGACCTTCGCGCTGCTCAGCACCGTGGCCGGGTCCTCCTTGGTGTCGATGAGGCACATGGTCTCGTAGGTCGTCGTCGTGCCCGGGACCTGCGTGCAGGTGCTGCCCGTGGGGGCGCTAACCCTGTAGGCGGCGTCATCGGAGTCGCAGTCGGTGACGACGGGCTTATTGTGCTTCTCCGGGTCCTGGATGCACTGGCCCGCGGCGGCCTGCTTCGCCGGGATCGACTTGTGGAGGAGCGTCTTCACAATGCCGACGGCCGCCGCGGCGGCGAGGGCGAAGACGAGGACGCCGACCAGGGCGGCCCATTTCGAGCGGCTGCGGGCGGGGGCCTGCGCGGGCTGGGGAGCGGTCCCCCAGGTGGAGCGGTCGGCGGGGTCCGGCTGGGGCGCGGAGTTCGGCTGGAATGCGGAGTTCGGCTGGGACGCAGGGCCTGGCTGGGACACGGGAGCACCTCGGTGATGGGGGCAGGGGAGCGACGAACGGGACTGGACTGGCGGGCTCCGCCGCATGGCGGCGGCGGGAACCGGCCGACTGTGAGAGGGTAAACGAGTATGTGGCCGCTCTACAAGCCCCGCCTCCCCCTCGTCGGCACCGGCGCGGTGTCGGGCCGGCCCCACCACCGCCGGCCGGGTGGCGGGATGGGACCGCCGGGCGCAGACGAGCAGGATCGAGGCATGAGCAACGCATCATCCGTCCGGCGCGGGCGCTACCGGCAGGCCGTGCGCGACGCCGCCTTCCTCCTGCGCCTGTGGCCGATCCTCCTGCTGGCCTTCCTGGTCGTCGTGCCCCTCATCGCCCTGGGCGCCGGCACGGCCGTCCTCGGCGTCGGCGTCCCCGTGCTGGTCCTGGGCCTGTCCGTCTCGTCGCGCTTCGCCGAGATCGGGCGCCGGGCCGTGGCCGACGTCGACTCCAGCGAGTACGTCCCCGGTCACTACCGGCGCCCCGGGGCCGGCGAGCCGGGCGTGCGCCCCCTGCTCGCGCCCCTGCACGACCCCCAGCGGTGGGCGGACCTGACCTGGGTCGTCGTCGGCTTCGTCGTGTCCCTCGCGACCTGGACGCTCGCCGTCGTCTGGATCGCCGTGCCCCTCGCCGCGCCCTTGAGCCCGTTCGTCGAGGCGATCGTCCAGGCTGCGCTCGGGGACGAGCAGACGACCAACCTCGCCGAGTTGCTGGGCCTGGAGCCCGACCTGCTGTGGATGACCCTGTTCGACGTGGCGGTCTGCGTCCTGTTCGCGCTGACCTGCCCGTTCGTCCTCAGGGCGCTGGTCCGCGCCCAGCAGGCCTTCACCCGCGCCCTGCTGTGCCGCAGTGGCGAGGTCGCGCGCCTGGAGGCCTCGCGGGCGGCGGTCCGGCGCGCCGAGGCCGACGCCCGCTCCCGCCTGGAGCGGGACATCCACGACGGGCCCCAGCAGCGCCTCGTGCGTCTGGGCATGGACCTGGCCCGGGCCAAGCGGCAGGCCTCCCGGGACCCGCGGGCCGCGGAGACGATCCTCGACGGGGCCATCGCCCAGACCCGCGAGACCCTCGACGAGCTGCGCAGCCTCTCGCGCGGCATCGCCCCGCCGGTGCTGGTCGACCGGGGGCTGGCCGCGGCGCTGGCGGAGGTCGCGGCGCGCTCGGGCGTGCCCGTCGCCGTCGACGCGGACGTGCCGCGCCTGAGCGAGCACGTCGAACAGACCGCCTACTTCGTGGCCAGCGAGGCCCTGGCGAACCTCAACAAGCACTCCGGGGCGCGCGCCGCCGAGCTCGGCGCCGTCGTCGAGGACGGGGCGCTGCGCCTGTGGGTGGTCGACGACGGCGTCGGCGGCGCCTCGGTGGACAAGGGGCACGGCCTGGCGGGGCTGGTTCACAGGCTCGACGGCGTGGACGGACGGCTGTCGGTGGCCTCGCCGGCCGGCGGCCCCACCCGGGTGGAGGCGGTGATCCCGTGCGGGTCCTGATCGCCGACGACTCGGTCCTGCTGCGCCAGGGGCTGGCGCTCATCCTCGCCGAGGGCGGCCACGAGGTCCTCGCCGAGGTCGGCGACGGGGCGGCCCTGGTCGCGCGGGCGCTGGCCCTGCGCCCCGACGTCATCATCGCCGACATCCGCATGCCGCCCTCGCACACCGACGAGGGCCTGCGCGCCGCCACCCGCATCCGGCGGCAGTGGGCCAACGCCCCCATCCTCCTGCTCAGCCAGTACGTCGTCGCCGGCTACCTGCCCGAGCTGCTGGCCGACGGCGGGGGCGGGATCGGATACCTCCTCAAGGACCGCGTCACCGACATCGACTCCTTCCTGTCCGCCGTGGAGCGCGTGGCGCGCGGCGAACTGGTCCTGGATCCCGACGTCGTGGCCCAGGTCATGCGGCGCGGGCGGCGCAACGACCCCATCGAGACCCTCACGCCCCGCGAGCGGGAGGTCCTCGGCCTCATGGCGGAGGGGCGCACGAACGCCGCGATCGCGGCCCGGCTGGTGGTCACCGAGGGCGCCGTGGAGAAGCACACCCAGCGCATCTTCGCCAAGCTCGGGCTCCTGCCCGACGCCGCCGTCCACCGCCGCGTCAAGGCGGTCCTGACGCTCCTGTCCTCCTGACCGCCCGTTCCCGCCTCCTCCCTCGCCGGAACCGGCGGAGAAGACACGCGAGACCGGCGGAAACGGCACACGAATCGATGCGCGTCGACGAAGCGGAGGGCCGCGCGGCCCGCCGCCCGGCTACTGGGGGTCCTCGCCCGCCAGGATGAGCTCGACGTCGTCGTCGGTGAGCTGGTATCCGAGGTACTCGGCGTAGAAGTCCTTCGTCCGCTCCGAGATGTCGAAGTCGGGGAACAGGTCCGGGTGGAGCAGGTGGGCGGCCCACGGCACCTGGAGGATCTCCTCCGCGCCGTAGCCGTCCCAGCCGAAGACGCCCCTGGGGTTGACGTAGACCTTCTTGTCCTGGACGGCCTTGATGGAGGCCCAGGCGGAGTCGGCGAGGATCTGCTCGGGCTCGCCCGCCTCGCCGGTGATGATGACCTCCGGGTTCCAGGCGATGATCTGCTCCAGGGTGAACTGCGCCTGGGCGTTGCCCTTGGTGGACTGGTCGACGGCGTTGCGGCCGCCGGCCGCCTTGATCCAGTCGTCGATGATCGTCTCCGTGCCGTCGAGGGTGAGGGTGTAGACGCTGGCGCCGTGCATGACGGCGGGACGGGCGTCGTCGGTCAGGGAGTCGGTCTGGGCCTTGACCGCGCTGAGGACCTCGTCGAGATCGGCGTTGTACTTCTCGGCGGTGGCCGGGGCGTTGCCGCCGAAGACCTGGGCCGACAGGGTGATGGACTTCTTCATCTCGTCGTAGGTCTGGAAATTGCAGTTGACCAGCGGGATGCCGACCTCGGCGGCCTTGTCGCGCAGCGTCTCCTCGGAGTCGAAGATGACCTGCGGGCCCAGGGCCACGAGATCCTCGAAGTTGAAGCCGTCGCCGAAGGTGGAGGTCGCGCTGCTCATGGCCGGGCAGACCCTGTACATCCAGGGGAACCTCTTGGGGTCGCAGTGTGTGGCGACCAGGCCCCTGGCCCCGGTGAGCATGATGGTGACCTCGTTGTGGGCGTACCAGCCGTCGGCGTAGGTCGTCGGGTTGACGGGCACCTCCACGGCGGTGCCGTTCATGTCGGTCACCGTCTGGGTGCCCGGGGCGGCGCCGGATGCGCCGGCGGATCCGGAGGCCGACGACGGACCCTTGGAGGACGAGCCGCAGGCGGCCAGGGAGGCCAGGGCGGCGGCGCCGGCGCCCAGACCGGTCAGTGCGAGCAGGTCGCGGCGGGACAAGCGGGTGTTCATGGGGCGGTTCTCCAGGTGACGGGCGGAGCCGCGACGATCGCCGGCCCCTTCACCGTGGGATCGGGGGAGTATTCGGCCGGACCCCGCTGTTATATGCGTGATATCACAGTACCCTGAGGGAGGGTGCGCAGGTGCGTGTGGGCGCGCCGTCGTCGACCGCGGAGACCACGCGGACCCGGGTCCCGTAGGCGGCCCGGGGGCTGCCCTCGGTGAGCACCTCGTCGACCTGCCCGGCGAGCACCGGGGCGGCCGCCCCGCGAGCCGAACCCCTCGGGCGGCGCCCTGTGAGCAGGGTCCTACCGCCCGGGTTGGCGTCCCGGGGCGTCGACTTGCTATTCTTCCACGGCGTCCAGCGACGGCTGCGAGCCGGAGCGCGAAGCGAGGCGGGTTGCCCGAGCGGCCAATGGGAGCTGACTGTAAATCAGCCGCTGTAATGCTACGGGGGTTCGAATCCCTCACCCGCCACTATGGTCATCGGGTCCTCGGGCCGGGTGGTCAGAACCGTTCCCCCCGGGGAACACCCCGTGGTGAGCGAGGACACGGGGGCCGGAGTTGCAGTAGCGATTCCCGTCCGCCTAGAGTTCCGCTCGTCGCCCCGATAGCTCAGTCGGCAGAGCGTCTCCATGGTAAGGAGAAGGTCAAGGGTTCGATTCCCTTTCGGGGCTCCGATGCAGCGGGGGCCTACGGCCCCCGTCTGTGTTGATACGGCGAGGTAGCTCAGCTGGTTAGAGCGCACGACTCATAATCGTGAGGTCGAGGGTTCGAGTCCCTCCCCCGCTACGCAAGGTTCGAGCAAGGCGCCCACCGGCTCGAGGGTCAATCAGAGGAGAGAACCGTGGCTAGCAAGTCCAGCGACGTTCGCCCCAAGATCACTCTGGCTTGCTCGGAGTGCAAGGAGCGCAACTACATCACCAAGAAGAACCGTCGGAACACCCCCGATCGGCTCACGCTCAGGAAGTACTGCTCCCGCTGCGGCAAGCACACCGAGCACCGCGAGACCCGCTGATCCCCTTCCGCCGCGGCCCACGGGCCTGCGGTCCATGAGCGCGCCCGGCCCCGTCGAACTCGCATCGGCGGGGCTTCGTCGCGTTCCGGATCGTGCGGGCATGACTCGGGTCGTCGCCCGGATCCTGGCCCGCGACGCCCGGTGCGCGGATCCGCAGCGGTGCGCGCGCTCCGGCGTGGAGGCGGTCCTGCCCGCCGCGCTCGGCCTGGTCCGTGCGCGCTCCTCCGTTCCGGCTGGCGACCGGAACGGCCTGGTCCACCGCCGCTGCCGGATCCGACGGCGGCCGGACGGCGCGGTGCCGCCCGCCCCCCGGTGCGCGGTGCGGGCCGGCTGGGAGCTGACCGCCGTCGTCGTCCATGTGGGCCGGTGGGAGGTGACGCACTGGCTGGCCCGCTGCCTCGAGCGCGCCGGCGGCGACCCCCGGGCCCGGGCCGGGGGCGATGGGGCTCGGTTGGAGCCGTCGGCGGGCCGGTCGTGCGGCGGGGTCCAGGTTGGGGGCGGCGAGGGCCGGGCCGGGAAGGACGGGCTCCGGGTTCCCGACGCGAGTGCGACCGCCGACGCCCTGGCGCGTCTGAGGATCGACGCCGCCGACCTGTCCGCGTGGGCGCGCGCCGGCGCAGACCCCAACGACATCCACCTGCGCCCGGGCGCGGCCCGGGCGGCGGGCCTGGCGGTCGGCGGGGACGAGGCCGTCGCCCACGGGCTGCTGCTGGCGGCCCTCAGCCTCGCCGTCGTGCCCCTGCGGGCCCGCGGAGTCGATCTGCGCTTCACCGCCCCCGTGGCGGTGCCGCTCGCGGGCGGGCCGGCGATGGTGGTGGTGACGGGGCGGGGGGACCTGGCCGATCGGCGGGGGACTGCGCTGCGCCGGGTCGCGCCGCCCGCGGACGGCGGCGCCGGGGATGCCGACGGGGCCTGAACCCGCGCCGGGTCGGCCGCACCGCACCGCCGCGCGCCGCGGGGCGGCCGATCTCAGCGATCCGACTCCGTCTCCGTCCGGCCCCGCCCCTGCGCCCACAGATCCGTCCAGGACCCGCCCAGCTCGATCACCAGGCGCCGCAGCAGCGGCAGCGAGAGCCCGACGACGCCGTGCGGGTCCCCTTCGACGCCCTCGATGAAGGCGCCGCCCAGGCCGTCGATGGTGAAGGCCCCCGCGCACCACAGCGGCTCCCCAGTGGCGACGTAGGCCTCGATCTCCGCGTCCGAGGGGCGGGCGAAGTGAACGACCGTCGAGGACACGCCCTCGGCGGTGGCGCCGTCGGGCAGGCGCACCAGCGTGTGACCCGTGTGCAGGGTTCCGGTGGCGCCCCGCATGGAGCGCCACCGCTCCACGGCCGTCTCCGGGTCGCCGGGCTTGCCGACGATCCGTCCGTCGATCTCCAGCATCGAGTCGCAGCCGACGACGAAGACTCCGGCGCCCATGGCGCCCGCGTCCCGCCCGCCAGGTCCCGGGCGGCCGACTCCCCGGGAACCGGCTTCGAGCGGGTCGGTTCCCGGGGCGCCCGCTCCGGCGGGCCCGGCCTTCGGGGCGCCCGCTTCAACGGGACCAGGACCCGGCGGGTCCGCTTTGAAAGTGCTGGCTACCGCCAGGGCCTTGGCCCGGGCCAGGGCCTGGACCTGCTGCGCGCCGGAGGGGCCCGGGGCCCCGGCGGCGCGGCGCTCGCGGGCGAGCGCGGCCAGGACGGCGGACTCGTCGACGTCAGAGACGCGCACGACCGGCTCGACGCCGGCGGCGCGCAGGGTGGCCAGACGACCAGAGGACTGGGAGGCGAGGATGAGCACGCCGTCACCCTAATCGGCCTCGCGCGCCAGCGCGCCGGGCGGTGCGCATCCGCCCGGCCTCGCGCGCATCGCCCCCGCACCCGTCCGCCCGCGCCATCGCACCGATTCCGACCCCTCTGCCGGGGTGCGTCTCTTAGCGTGGTGGCAATTCCCGCGGGGACCTCGGCGTCGGGGCGCCGCCCGACCCGCGAGATCGCCGGGTGATCCGCGAGCACGTCACTTAACCCGCGAGCACGTCTGCTAGAGGTACGTGCTCGCGGGTCAAGTGACGTGCTCGGCGGTTAGCCTCGATCTTTCATCGTCTGGTTGGGTGGGGTTGGGCGGCGTCGTTGCCGGTGCTGCGGGGTTGATTGTGGCATGGGGGTGCGGTGGTTCGCCGCGCGTGGTGGGGCGCGGTGGTCGGTGTCGGGGTGTCCCGGGGTCAGGGGGCGTCCTCAGGGGCGGGGCCGCTCGTCAGGGTGCGGGCAGGGTCTGGAGGCGGCCGATGCCCTGGAGGAGGAGATGGGTCCAGGGGTGGTCGGCCCTGTAGCGCAGGACGACGCGGCGGGCGTGGCGGGCGATGGTGGCGGGGATGTGCATCAGCCGGGCGCGGATCGTCCTGGGCTCCCACTTGCGGGCGCGGTGGCCGGTCAGGGCGAGCATCTGGGACCAGGCGAGGATGTCGTGGGCCAGGGCCGCGACCTGGCACCAGATGCGGTTGGGCGCGAAGCCCTGCAGGGGGAGGCGGTCGAGGCCGGTGTCCTTGGCGCAGCGGATGCGGTCCTCGCACCTGGCCCGCAGCCGGTGGCGGACTTCGAGGCCTGGGAGCTGCCCGGTGCGCGTGTTGGTGGCCAGGGCGGTGAGCCGGTATCCGCCCACGTCGTCGAAGCGCAGCCGCGCGCCGGGGTGGGGTTTTTCGCGGCGCATGATGACCCGCATGCCGCTCGGCCATCCGGTCAGGTCCAGCAGGTCGGTGATCTCGGCGACGTCGGCGCCCTCCCTGGGGTCGCCGTCGGCGTTGTACGCGGGCGCCCACGCCTCGGCGGGGATCTTCGCGTAGATCTGCGGCGTGCGGTCGGGGAGCTTGAACCCCACCGAGTAGGACACCCTGCGGCGGGCGAGGAACCCCACGGTCTCCTTCGTGCCCCCGGCCCCGCCCGGTGCGCACCAGGACCTTTCTGCCGGGTCTGGATCCCAGTCCGGCCTGGGCCAGGGCCCGCGAGATCACCTCGATGTGGTCGGCGGCGGTGTTCGCCCCCGCGTTTCCCGGCCGCAGCATGATCGCCGCGCACTCCCCGGCCCCGTCGGCCCCGTGGTCGAACCAGGCGGTCAGGGGGTGGTAGCCGAACCCGCCCTTGAAGGTCGGCGCCGCCCCCTCCTTGGCCGAGTGGACCTCCACCAGGGTGGCGTCCACGTCGATCACCAGCGGGGACGCGGCGCTGATCCCGGCCGCCGGCGAGTGCTCCCCGGCCAGGGACCACACCCTGCGCCGCACCTCCCCCCGGGCCGCCTCGACGGCGGCCTCGACCGCCTCCACGTCCCCGGCCAGGGTCTTCATCAACCGGCAGACCGTGGGGTCGGAGGCGACCGGGCCGAAGAGCTCCCCCTGGCTGCGCAGCACGGCCAGGTCCGACAGGTGATCGCCGCCCAGGGCCGCGCACAGCGCCAGATCCGCCACGATCTTGCCCGGGTCGTGCACCGCCAGGGGCCTGCGCCAGGACTCCAGGGCCCCCGACAGCGCGGTGTCCAGGCCCACGGCCCGCACCGTCCCGGTCAGCAGCCTCGCCCCCGCCGGCCCCACCGCCGGAACCTCCCCCGCCTCCGCGCCCGCCTGCGGGTACAACCCGGTACCATTCACCACGAGGGTGCCCCTCCCCTGGACATGCACGGACATCGACAACCCGCATTATCCCAGGAGAAGGAGCACCCTCACCCCCACCCCCCGGCACCCCACGATGAAAAACCGAGGTTAAGTGACGTGCTCGTGAATCCGGCTGCTGCCCACCGGATGCTCCGACGCGCCCTCCCCGGATCACCGAGTCTTTCTCGCCGGAGGGATCCCGGGATCGGCCGAGAGCGGTGCGATGGTGCAGGAGGGCGGGTGCGCGGCGGGTGCGGGTCCGCGGTGTCGGGGCGGGGCCGCCGGGTTCGGATGCGCGGCATCGGGCGGGCGGGGGCGGTGCTGCGCATTCGACCGGGACCGGTCGGCGACGGATCGGCGGAATCACGCGGAAACTCCCCGGCGCTCAACGCCGTTGAGATCCTCCCATGTGCAGAGGGGCCCTCTCTGCACATGGGAGCCTGTCCACTGAAAACCAACATTCTAGGAAAACCTCGGAATCATGCGGAAGACTCGGAGTCGACCCTCGGGGGCGACCCTCTCCAATGTGCAACAGCGCCGCACGGGCCGGGAAGACCGGTTCGGGCCGGCTGGCCGCAGCGTCGGCGCGGCACCCCCGCAACCGGCCCGGGGAGATCCCGGCCCGCCCGGCAGCGGCCCTCCGCCCCGGCCCCCGCCGGGAGCCCGAGCCCCGCACGAACCCTGCGAAAAACCGCCCCCACCGCACCGACCCCGGCCTCTGGGACGCCGCTCCCGGTGAGAAAGGCTCAATGAACCCGTACAATCAGCGGCGACAGCCCGCTAGGCTGAGTTCATGGGCGAAATGCGCGAGAAGGATGACGGCGAAGGCATGAGCGGGACGCGCGAGGAGCTGACGGGGGTGCCCGGGCTCGCGCGCCTGGTCGTCGTGGATCGGACGGGGTCGACCAATGACGACCTGCGCTCGGCCCTGACCGGTGTTGACGGCCGCCTCGATCTGCGCGCCGCCGCGGCCTGGCCCCACATCTCCGCCCTGTGGGCCCGCCGCCAGGACGCCGGGCGCGGGCGCGCCGGGCGCCGCTGGATCACGCCCCCGGGCTCCGCCCTGACGGTCTCCTTCGTTCTGCGCCCCCTCGTGCCCGCCGCGGCCCTGGCCTGGCTCCCGCTCCTGGCCGGTCTGGCCGCCCGCGACGTCGTGGACGCGATCCTCATCTCGGCGCGGGCGCCGTGGCGGGCCCGGACCAAGTGGCCCAACGACGTCGTCCTCGTGCCGAACGAGCGGGCCGGGGAGGGGATCGCAGCCGGGGCCTCAACCGGGGCGGGAACCGGGGGCGGGGCGGGAGCCGCAGCCGTCCCGGTTCCCGCCGAGATCCCCGGGTGGGGGCGCGCCCGCAAGGTCGCCGGAGTTCTGGCCGAGCTCATTCCGACCGCCGGGGGGATCGGTGCGAGGACCTCGGCGGGCACGACTGGCACAGCGGATGCCTCGGGCGCCGTGGCGGCCGGTGCGGACAGGGGCGCCGCCTGCGCCGTCGTACTGGGCATAGGCGTCAACACGGGGCAGTCGGAGTCGGAGCTGCCCGTGCCCTGGGCGACCTCGCTGCGCCTGGCCGGGGCGCGCGTGGAGCCGCGGGCGCTCCTGGAACTGCTGTCCGCGCGCCTGGACGAGCTCGTGACCGCCTGGGAGGCCGGGGAGGGGGACCCCGATGCCGGGGACGGCGCGCTCGGCGCCGCGCTGCGCCGGGCCTGCACGACCCTGGGCCGGCGGGTCCGGGTCGACGCCCCCGGCGGCGTGCTGCGCGGCACCGCCGTCGATATCGCGCCGGGCCTCGTGCTGCGCGGCGCGGACGGGACGATGCGCACCGTGGACGCCGGCGACGTGAGCCATGTGCGAACAGACGGCGCCGTCGATTGAACACCAGCGTGTGACCTGCGCTACTCTGACGCGGTGAGCAAGCAGTCCGAGTCAGTCGAGAGCACGGGGGCGGGGATCCTCCAGGAGTCGCAGCGGAAGGCCGCGTCAGATGATGCGGTGTCCCGGCGGTCCGATCCCTGGGCGACCCTGACCGCCCACGAGCGGCTGCTCCTCGGCGGCGAACCCGCGTTCGACCTGCGCCGGCTCGCCCGGCGCGCGGGCACCGGCCTGGACCTGGCGCAGCGCTTCTGGCAGGCCATGGGCTTCGCCGACGTCGACCCCGACGCGGTGCGCTTCACCGAGCGCGACGTCGAGGCCCTGTGCGGCGTCGCCGACCTCATCGACGAGCACGACGACGGCGCGCCCTCGCCGTCGGCCCCCGGCGGCGGACTGGCCGCCAGCAGCGTCCTGGAGCTGCTGCGGGCCCAGTCCTACACGATGGACCGCCTCGTGCTGTGGCAGTTCGAGACGCTCGTCGCCGACATCTCCGACCGCTTCAACCTCGACGACACCTCGGCCCGCCTCGTGGCCCTCGACCACATCGACGAGATGGTCTCCTCCCTGGAGCGCCAGCTGTCCTACGTGTGGCGCCGCCACCTGGCCGCCCTCCTGGGGCGCACCGAGTCGGAGGTCGCCAAGCGGGGCCGCGAGGAGGCCGGCCCCGACCTGTTCCCGCTCAGCCGCTGCCTGGGCTTCGTCGACATCGTCTCCTTCACCCAGCGCGCCCAGACCATGGGGCGCATGGAGCTGTCGACCATGCTCGACGACTTCGAGACCACGGCCCGTAACGTCGTCACCTCACGGGGCGCCCGCGTGGTCAAGACCATCGGCGACGCCGTCATGTACATCGCCGACGACCTGAGCACGGCGGCCGACGTCGTCACCGCCATGGTCGCCGAGCTCCAGGCGGGCCCCGACATGCTGCTCGTGCGCGCCAGCCTCGTCCAGGGGCGGGTCGTCTCGCGCTCCGGCGACGTGTTCGGACCGCCGGTCAATCTCGCCTCCCGGCTGGTGGGCACGGCCGAGCCGGGCGGCATCCGCATGGACGAGGCCACCGCCCAGGCGCTCATGCGCGGGCCCGACGCCGAGCGCTACCGGGTGCGCGCCTGCCACGAGGTCGTCGCCAAGGGGCTGGGCAATATCGTCCCCTGGTCCCTCGAGCGGGCCTGACGGATCCGGGAGACCGGAGTCACATATCCTCCTGCGGGCTGATGGCGGATCTCCCCGCCGTCGC
This sequence comes from Actinomyces dentalis DSM 19115, assembly GCF_000429225.1. GTDB lineage: Bacteria > Actinomycetota > Actinomycetes > Actinomycetales > Actinomycetaceae > Actinomyces > Actinomyces dentalis. Next base: position 116,011 of record NZ_AUBL01000003.1, on the reverse strand, counting down.
CTACGATCCCCCGTATGACCACTGTGCTTCTCGTCGAGGACGACCCCGCCATTTCCGAGCCCCTCGCCCGCGCTTTCGGCCGCGAAGGCTACGCGGTCCGCGTCCACGGGACCGGCAAGGGGGCCCTGGAGGAGGTCGCCGGCGCCGACATCATCGTGCTGGACCTCGGCCTGCCCGACATGGACGGCCTCGACGTCGCCCGTCAGGTGCGCTCCCGGGGCCTGACCACCCCGATCCTCATGCTCACCGCCCGCTCCGAGGCCACGGACCTCGTCGTCGGGCTCGACGCCGGGGCCGACGATTACGTCACCAAGCCCTTCCGCCTGGCCGAGCTGCTCGCCCGCGTGCGAGCCCAGGTGCGCCGCGCCTCCGGCGAGGCCACCGAGGACGAGCTGACCGCGGGGCAGGTCCGCGTCGACGTCGCCGCCCACCGCGCCTTCGTCGGCTCGCGGGAGCTGCAGCTGACCACCCGCGAGTTCGAGCTGCTGCGCGTCCTGGTGCGCGGCGCCGGGGCCGTGGTGCGCAACGAGGACATTCTCAAGGAGGTCTGGGGCGAGGACCCCACCGGCACCCAGCAGACCCTGCAGATGCACGTGACCTGGCTGCGCCGCAAGCTCGGCGACGACGTCGACGCCCCGAGCCTCCTGCTCGCCGTCGACGACGGTCACCGCATCGCCGTGTGACGCCGTCGTCCCCGCCGCGCCCCGGCCGCCCGCTCGACGCGGGGCCGGGGCGCGCGGTCCCTCGACGCTGCGAGCGGCGGCGCGGCGGCCGGCCGGCGCGCGTGAGGTCCGGGGAGGCTCGCCGGGGGTGAGACGATTCGGGGGAGGCGGGGGCGGACGCGGCCCCGCCCGCCAACCGGCCCCGGACAGGGAGGACGAGGATGCGACGCCGAGCCTTGCAGATGACAATGGGTGCGGTCGCGGTGGCCGTCGTGCTGCTGGGCATCCCCCTGGGCGGGGCCTGGATGGTCCTGGCCTTCCGCACCACCCTCGCCCCCGAGGACCGCGCGCAGGTGGTCCTCACCGTCGTCCTGACCGTCATCGTCCTCACGCTCGTGGCGCTGGCGGCGGCCTACGCCGTGGCCGCGGCGGCCTCGCGGCGCATCTCCGCCCCGCTGATCTACCTCGCGGCCGAGGCCGAGCAGCTGGGCAGCGGCCAGGTCCGCCCCCGCCTGCGCCGCTCCGGCATCGAGGAGATCGACCTGGTCCAGGCCGAGCTCGTCCGCTCCGCCGAGCGCGTGGCCGGGCGCCTGGCCGCCGAGCGCCAGTTCGCCTCGGACGCCTCCCACCAGCTGCGCACGCCCCTGACCAGCCTGAGCCTGCGCCTGGAGGAGATCGAGCTGCTGGCCGACGACGAGGGGATGCGCAACGAGGCGCGCGCCTGCATCGAGCAGGTGGAGCGCCTGACCGGCGTCGTGGAGGACCTGCTCAAGGTCTCGCGCCGCACCGGCGGGGGCACCACCGAGGCCCTGCACCTGGGAGAGGTCTTCGCCCAGCAGCGCGACGAGTGGGGGCCGGCCTTCGAGGCGGCCGGGCGCGCCCTCGTGCTGCGCGACGACGTGGACCGGCCGGTGCTGGCCACGCCCGGTTCGCTGGCCCAGGAGCTGGCCACCGTCATCGAGAACTCGCTGCGCTACGGCGCGGGCACGACGACGGTCAGCGTGCGCAGCGCCAACGGCGGGCACGGCGTGTTCATCGACATCGCCGACGAGGGCGAGGGCGTCGACGACGACCTGGCCCCCACCATCTTCGAGCGCTCGGTGTCCGGGCACGGCTCGACGGGGGTGGGCCTGGCCCTGGCCAAGGACCTGGTGGAGGCCGACGGCGGCCGCATCGAACTGAGCCGACGGCGCCCGCCCGTGTTCTCGATCCTGCTCAACTCGGTGCCCAAGAGCCTGGACCCCAACAAGGTGCTGCCCCAGGGGGCGCTGGTGAGCGTGGGCCGGCGCCGGCGCTTCTGAGGCCGCGCGGGCCCGTCTGCGGCGCCCGCCGGGACCGCTCCGCTCTCGCCTCCCCCAGTCGGGGGAGGCGAGAGCGGGGGTGGAGGCGGGGAAGGCGTCAGACCTCGGCACTGGGGGCGCTGGAGGAGTCCAGGGCGTTCTTGCGGGAGCGCGACGACAGCCACGAGCGCAGGGCCGAGATGATCATGGGCAGCGCCGAGACGAACACGATCCCCACGATCATCCGGTCGATGTTCTCCTGGATCCAGGTGATATTGCCCAGGAAGTAGCCGAGCCAGGTGATGGCGAAGGCCCAGAAGGTGGCGCCGATCGCGTTGAACGCCAGGAAGTGGACGTAGTGCATCCGCCCGACGCCCGCCATGACGGGGGTGAAGGTGCGCACGATGGGGACGAACTGGGCCAGGGTGATGGCCTTGCCGCCGTGGCGGCTGAAGAAGTCGCTCGTGCGCTCCACGTACTCCTGCTTGAACAGGCGCGAGTCGGGCCGGTTGAAGATGGCCGGGCCCGCCTTGCGGCCGATGAGGTAGCCGGTCTGGTTGCCGGCGATCGCCGCCAGCCACACCAGCGGGGCCGCGATCCAGATGTGGACGGGCACGCCCTTGGTGGGGTCGGCCTCGCCCATGGCCACGAACATGCCCAGCGTGAACAGCAGGGAGTCCCCGGGCAGGAAGAAGCCCACCAGCAGGCCCGTCTCGGCGAAGATGACGAGCATGACGCCGAGGATGGCCCAGGGGCCGATCCAGCCGACGAAGGTGGTGATGATGTGGGAGGCGTCCAGCCACTCGGGGCCGAGCATGGGCAGGGACGCGGTGGGCGCGGGCGCGGCCGTCACAGCGGCTGCGGAGGCGACGAGGGGGATCACGGCGCCAGGGTAGGGAGGAACGGGACGACGCGCCGAGGAGCGGGGACACACCTGGGGTGTGCGATCGGGCACGTCCGCGCGCGGCTCAGGCCCCGGCGTCGTTCGCGGACCGGGTGGTGGGGACCCCGCCCATGATGGCGCCCACCTCGGCGCCCTCGGGGTCCGGCTCGGTGGCGGTGCCGGTGAAGACGATGTAGTGGTAGAAGGTGAAGCGGAAGGCCGTGCCCAGGCCGAAGCCGACGACGTAGGCGGCGATGTTGTCCGCCAGCGCCGAGTGCTGCCCCAGGACCTCGTGGGTGAAGAACAGGCAGAACTGGGTGATGAGCACCCCGCCGATATTGGCGAAGGCGAACAGCAGCGCCTCACGGGCCGCGTTGTCCCGGGTGCGCCCCCGGTAGGTCCACAGGCGGTTGGCGATCCACGAGAAGGTCGTGGCGATGGCGGCGGACAGGACGTTGGCGGTGTTGGGGTGACCGGCGAGGAAGCCCAGCGGCCCGTGCTGGAAGAGGTTGAACAGGCCGGCGTCGATGACGAAGGCCAGGGCCCCGACCAGGCCGAATTGCACGAACTCGCGCACCCAGGCCACGAGGCGGGTCACCAGGGCGGCGGACGGTGTCTTCAGGGCAACGGTCTCCTCAGTCACGCGGAAGATCCTAAGCCCGGCGCCGCGAGGGCGGCGGGGGAGCGCTCCCCGGGGCGGCCCCACCGCTCAACGCCATCCGAGTCGCCCACTCGCACAGCCCCGACGACTGCTTCCTCGAGTCCCATGGCAGTGATCCCTGGACCGCCCCGGGTGCGACGGAGGGCGCCGGGTCCCGGCGGCGACGCCAACCGGCCCCGCCCGGACCACTCATGAAAGATCGAGGTCAGGGCACCCACCGGATGGCGACGCTGCCCAGGTCCCACACCCAGCTGATCCACACGAGCTGGCCGACGACGCCGCCCAGCAGCAGCGCCGCCCGGCCCCTGCGGCCGCGCACCAGGGCGGGCAGGGCCCAGGCGGCCGGCGCGAGGGGCAGCAGGAGGCGGAACACGGATGTCGTGGGATCGAAGAAGGCCAGGAGATAGATCATATAGCCCGCGCACCAGAACCACGCCGCCGGCCCCAGCGACCGCAGCGCGCGGGAGGCCAGGCCCAGCGCCGCCAGCGCCAGCACCGCGGCGAGCAGCACCGGGCCCAGGTGCTCACCGACCCACCAGCCCGAGCGCGTCAGCCACGGCTGGAAGGGGGCCAGGCGCTCGCCCCTCCAGGCCGTCTCCGTGGCCGTGTAGGCGTCCGCCCGGCCGGTGACCGCCCAGGCCGCCGCCGGCCAGACCAGGGCGGCCGCCCCGGTCCACGCCGTCAGGCCCAGCAGCCCCAGCCGCTGGCGGGCGGTCAGCGGCCGGGCCCCGGGCAGGAGGGCGCGGACCGCGTCCGGGACCAGCCCCCGGGCGCAGGCCGTCTCCCACGCCCACCACAGTCCCAGCGCTGCGGCCAGCGGCACCCCGATGGGCCGCGACAGGCAGGCCAGGGCGGCGATCGGGGCGGCGAGCAGGAACCGGCGCCGGTGGGCCAGGCCCAGCGCGGCGGCGGTCAGCGCCAGCCCGAGCGCCTCGGCGTAGGGGGTCTGGAGGACCAGGGCGCAGGGGGAGGACCAGACCAGGGCCACCGCCCACAGGGACTGCCGGGCGCCCGTGCGCGGTGCGAGCCAGCGGTCCAGCCCCAGGGCGGCGGCGGCGGAGGCCGTCAGCGAGACCAGGGCGGCGCTCGCGTAGAAGGGGAGCCCCGTCACCGAGGACGAGGCGGCGGCCAGCAGGGGCAGCAGCGGCATGAAGGCCCAGGTGTTCTGCTGCACCACGCCGTCGGCGGACGCCGGCAGGACGGAGGGGTAGCCCTCGGTGAGGATCCTCTCGTACCAGCCGGCGTCCCAGAAGGCCATGTGCTCCAGCCAGGACGGGGCGGAGCCGCCCCAGGGGGTGGCGGGGGTGTCCTGGGCCCCCAGGCGCGCCAGGACGAGGGTGAGCAGGGTGCAGGCCGCCCAGACGCCCAGGACCCGCACGGCGCGGGGTGGACCCGGGAGCGATCCGTGCGTGATGGGCGCAGCATCCAGGACCCGCACGGCGCGGGGCGGGCCGGCGGGGCCCGGGGCCGGATCCGCGGGGCCCGGGGCCGGATCCGCGCTCGCGCTCGCGGGGATGTCCGCGCGAGCGCGGGCGCCCCCGTCCCCCCGGGCCGTGTCGGCGGCGGGGTCGGGCGGGGGAGCGGGGACGGGCGGCGTCGAGGCTGGCACGCGCCCCAGGGTACGGGGACGGGTAGCCTGGGGGCCGTGAGCGCTTCCACTCCCGCCGGCGGTTCGACGCCGGTGGTCGCCGTCATCGGGGGCGGGCAGCTGGCCCGCATGATGCAGGAGGAGGCCTCGGCCCTGGGCGTCCACCTGCGGGCCCTGGTGGAGTCCCCCCGCGGGTCGGCTGCGCAGGTCACGGTCGACGCCCCGGTGGGCGGCGCCGACGACGAGGCCGCCGTGCGCGCGCTGGTGGCCGGCCGGGCGGCGACGGGCCCGGACGCCCCCTCCCTCCAGGCCGCCGGCGCGGCCGACGTGCTCACCTTCGAGCACGAGCACCAGGACCAGGAGCTGCTCCTGGCGCTCCAGGGCGAGGGTGTGCCCGTGCGGCCGGACCCGCGGGCCCTGCTGCTGGCGCGCGACAAGCTCGCCATGCGCCGGGCCGTGGACGAGGCGGGCCTGCCTCAGCCCGCCTGGGCGGAGGCGGCGGGCGACGCGGACGCCATGATGGGGCGGATCCGCGCCTTCGCCGCCCGGCACGGCTGGCCCGTGGTCCTCAAGACCCCGCGCGGGGGCTACGACGGTCACGGCGTGCTGCTCGTGGACGGCCCCGGGGAGCTGGTCGACGGCGAGGCCGCCGCCTGGATCGCCCGGGTCGCCGCGGCCCGGGACGGCCGCGCCGCCGGCCCGGGGGGCGCGGGCGCGGGGGGAGGCGGCAGCCTGGGCGGCGGCCCCGTCACCAGCCTGCTCATCGAGCGGGCGGTGCCCTTCACCCGCGAGCTCGCCGTTCTGCTCGCCCGCAGCCCCGGCGGCCGGGTGGTCGTCTGGCCGGTGGTCGAGACCGTGCAGGCCGACGGCGTGTGCGCGCAGGTCCTGGCCCCCGCGCCGGGCCTCGGCGCGGGGGCCGCGGCGGAGGCCGAGCGGATCGGCCGGGTCATCGCCGAGCGCTTCGGGGTCACCGGCGTGCTCGCCGTCGAGCTCTTCGCCGTCGAGGAGCCGGGCGGGGCCTGCGCGCTCTACGTCAACGAACTGGCGATGCGGCCCCACAACTCCGGGCACTGGACGCAGGACGGCGCCCTCACCAGCCAATTCGCCCAGCACCTGCGCGCCGTGCTGGACCTGCCGCTGGGCTCTGGCGCGCCGACGGCCCGCGCCACGGTCATGGTCAACCTGCTCGGCGGCCAGGCCCCTCCGCCGCCCGACGGGCTCGCCCGCGCCCTGGCCTTCGAGCCCGCGGCCCGCATCCACCTGTACGGCAAGGACTGGCGCCCGGGCCGCAAGCTCGGCCACGTCAACCTCGTGCTGCCCGGCGACCCGGACCGGGCGCCCGACCCCCGCGAGGTGGAGCTCCTGCGCGAGCGCGCCCGCGCCGTCGTCGCCCTCCTGCGAGGCGATCCCGCCCCGCCCGCCGAAGCGGCCGGGGCGGAGAGGCGGGGCCGGGCCGAGCAGCCCGTCGGATCGGCCGGGACCCGCCCCGGGACCGGCCCCCACCACCAAGGAAGGAACCCTCATGAGTGACAGCCGCCCCGTCGTCGGGATCGTCATGGGCTCGGACTCCGACTGGCCCACCATGGAGGCCGCCGCCGACGCCCTGGACGAGCTCGCCATCGCCTACGAGGCCGACGTCGTCTCCGCCCACCGCATGCCCGCCGAGATGATCGACTACGGCCGCCGGGCCTGCTCCCGCGGCCTGCGCGTCATCATCGCCGGCGCGGGCGGGGCCGCCCACCTGCCCGGCATGCTCGCCGCCGTCACCGAGCTGCCCGTCATCGGCGTGCCGGTGCCGCTCAAGCACCTGGAGGGCATGGACTCCCTGCTGTCCATCGTGCAGATGCCGGCCGGCGTGCCCGTCGCCACCGTGTCCATCGGCGGGGCCCGCAACGCCGGGCTGCTGGCCGCGCGCATCCTCGGCGCCGGGCAGGGCGAGGAGGCGCAGCGCATCCGCGCCGCCATGCGCTCCTTCCAGGCCGGGCTCGCCGAGACGGCCCGTGCCAAGGGTGCGGCCCTGCGCGAGCGCCGCTAGGCTTGGCCCCATGAGCATCCTCGTTGCCGGTGGCGCCGGCTACATCGGCGCCCACGTCGTCCGTCTCCTTCTGCAGCGCGGGGACGAGGTGATCGTCGTCGACGACCTGTCCTACGGCACGCCCGAGCGCGTGGCCGGCGCCGACCTCGTCGAGCTCGACGTCGCCTCCGGGGGCGCCGTCGACGCCCTGACCGACGTCATGGGGCGGCGGGGGGTGAGCGCGGTCATCCACTTCGCCGCGCGCAAGCAGGTCGGGGAGTCGGTGGCCCGTCCCGCCTGGTACTACCAGCAGAACGTCGGCGGGCTGGCGAATATGCTGCTGGCGATGGAGGGGGCCGGCGTGGGGCAGATGATCTTCTCCTCCTCGGCCGCCGTCTACGGCATGCCGCCCGTCGAGGTCGTGCCCGAGGACATCGACTGCCGCCCCATCAACCCCTACGGCGAGACCAAGCTCATCGGCGAGTGGATGATGGCCGATTGCGAGCGCGCCTGGGGCCTGCGCTGGGCGGGGCTGCGCTACTTCAACGTCGCCGGCGCCGGCTGGGACGACCTGGGCGATATGGCCACCCTCAACCTCATCCCCATGGTGCTCGACCGCCTCTCGCGCGGCGAGACCCCCAAGATCTTCGGCACCGACTACCCCACGCCGGACGGCACCTGCATCCGCGACTACATCCACGTGCGCGACCTGGCCGTCGCCCATATTGCGGCTCTGGACTACCTCGCCGGGGGCCGGGACATGGCCGAGCACGTCTTCAACGTCGGCACCGGCAAGGGGTCGAGCGTGCGCGAGGTCGTCTCCAAGGTCATCGCGGCCACCGGCCTGGACGTCGAGCCGGAGGAGCTGGACCGCCGCGCCGGCGACCCGCCCCAGCTCATCGGCGACGCCCAGCGCATCGGGGCGGTGCTGGGCTGGAGGGCCGAGCACGACCTGGACGACATCGTGACCTCCTCCTTCTCCTCCTGGCAGGCGGACCCGGCGCGCAGGCGCATCGGCTGACGCCGCGCCCCGGCGCGGGGCCGGGGTGGGCGGACCGGACCGGCGGGCCCGGCCTCAGGTCTGGTTGAAGTCCGACGTCGTCAGTTCGCCCTCGCGCAGCTTGGCGAAGAAGTCGGGCGCGGTCTCGTCCTGGAGGAGGACGGCCACTCCGATGCCGCCGGGCTCGTAGTCGAGGCTCTCAATGGGCGGGGCGCCGGTGAGCCCGTCGCTGGAGGCCGAGCGGAAGGCCATGAGCATCCCGAACAGGGAGCTCGTGCCGCTGTCCTTGTCGATTGTCAGCGCCTGGGTGCCCGCGTCGACGAGGGCGTTCTGGCGCGAGAAGTTCACAACAGTCTGCACGCCCATCGCCTTGGACACGACGGCGGAGATGACGGCCCGCTGGCGCAGCCCGCGCCCGATGTCTCCGGTGGGGTCGGACTTGCGCATGCGCGAGTAGGCCAGGGCCTTGGTGCCGTCGACCGTCTGGCAGGTGCCCTGCGAGGTGTCCCAGGTCAGGCCCGAGTCCGGGTCGTCGACGTCGTAGTCCAGGCACACCTCCACCCCGTCGACGGCGTCGACCATCTCCTGGACGCCGCCCATGCCGACCTCGACGTAGTGGTCCACGGTCAGGCCGCTGAGCTCCTCGACGGTGCGGACCAGCAGCTCCGGCCCGCCGTAGGAGTAGGCGGCGTTGATCTTGTCGCCGCCCTCGTCGGGGATCTCGACGTAGGTGTCGCGCGGCAGGGAGATGAGGGCGGCCTTGCCGTTGGGGGCCTTGTGCAGCAGCATGATCGAGTCGGCCCGCGCCCCCTCGGTCTCGTCCTGGACGGGGCCGCCGCTGCTCCGGGCGTCCGAGCCGACGATGAGCCAGGTCTCGCCATCGGTGTCCGCGGCTCCGGACAGGGCGTCGACCCGGCCGACGCCGTCCTCGACCCTGTGCCACAGCCAGGCCGCGCGGGCCGCGACGAGGACGATGAGCAGGACCAGGACGACGGCGATCCAGCGCAGCGGGCGCAGGCGCCGACGCCGCCGGGGCGGGGCCTGCCCCGGCGGGACCGGCCGCGGGGCGGGCGCCGGTCGCGGCGGGGGGGACGGCTCTCCCGCCGAGGGGGCCGAGCGCCACGGCTCGGGGCGGCGGGATTCGGGACGCCACGGCTCGGGGCGCGAGGGGGCCGACGGCGCCCCGGAGTTCGGGAAGACGGAGGTTCTTCCGGACTCCGGGAAGACGGAGGTTCTTCCGGACTCCGGGAAGACGGAGGTCCCCCCGGACTCCGGGAAGACCGAGGTCCCCCGGGACCGCGACGACACGGGTATGACACGGGTCGGCTCCGGGGCGCCCGCATCGGCGGGGCCCCCCATCGGCACGGCCGAGGATCCTGGCCGGGCGTGACTGTGAGGACCGTCCGGATCGGCGGGCGACGTCGCCCCGGGCACGGGCAGCGCCCTGGTCGGTTCCGCGGGCCTGGGGCGGTTGGGGACCGCGGGGCGGCGCATGGCCCTCGTCTCGCCTGGTACAGCCCTCGTCTCACTCGGCATGGCCCGCGTCGCGCCCTCCTGTGCGGGGGAGGCGGCGCCGGCGGGAGGGAAGCGCCCCTCGGTGGACCGGCGGCGCGGCGTCGGTCGCCCGGTCGCCGCCGGCTGGGGCGGGGGCTCTCTGCGGATCCGACGCCGATCGGCGGGCCCGTCCGAGCCCGGGCGGAAGGACGGGGGCAGACTGTCGGTGGGAGTCATGGGACGAAGCGCCTCATTCCAGCTATCGGCACTGCTCGGCGGGATTCTGCGTCGCGGTGGCGGTCTTCGGATCCGTCGGCCTCGTCATCGGGGGCTCGGAGGTGCCCTCGTCCGCGGACGGGCCGTCCGGGTCGGAGTCGTCCGTGGGCGTCTCGTCCGGGGCCGATCCGTTCGAGGGGGTCTCGCTCGCGCCCGCGGTGGGGCCCGACACGGTTCCATCGGCGTGGGTGGACTCGGCGGGTATGGGCTTGTCGCTCTTGAGGGCCTTCCAGACGGCGTCGGCGCTCTCGGAGGGGACCACCCGGTCGGGGTCCCAGGCGGCGGGCTCGTGGGGCATGGTGACGAAGTTGATGTGGTCCATGCCGATGCTCGCAATGGACTGGGCGAGTCCGGCCAGGGTCGTCAGGTCCGCGATGCCCTTGGAGACCGTCAGCGTTCCCAGGGCCTCGCGGGCGAAGGAGTAGAGCTTGTCGGCGTCGGTCAGCAGGTTCTTGGACTGCGCCGTTCGGAGCATGGCGCTCATGAGGTTCTGCTGGCGGGAGATGCGCGAGATGTCGGAGCCGTCGCCCACGCCGTGGCGCACGCGCGCGTACTGCAGCGCCGTGGCCCCGTCAAGGTGGTGGCAGCCCCGCTCCAGGACCAGGCCCGTGTACTCGGTGTCGTCGATGTCCTCGTCGACGTAGAGGGTGACCCCGCCCAGGGCGTCGACCATGGTGGACAGCCCGGAGAAGTCCACGACGATGGACTCGTCGATGTAGATGTCGGTCAGGGCCTCCACGGTCTTGATCGTGCAGGCCACGCCCGCGGTGACGGCCTTCTTGTCGCTGCCGGTGCCCGCCCCGTTGGCGAAGGCGGTGTTGAATTGGCCCTCCGACTCCTCGACGGTGGAGCCGTCGGAGGAGGTGCAGCTGGGGATGTCGACGACGGTGTCGCGGGGGATGGATATGACGTCGACCCGGGAGCGGTCGGCGGAGATGTGCATGATCATGGCCGTGTCGGAGCGGGCGACGACCACGTCGTCGTCGCCCTCGGAGCCGTCGACGTTGTTGGCGCCGGCGCGCGAGTCCGTGCCCAGGACCAGGATGTTGACGGCGTGACCCTCGTAGCCGTCCGAGACGGGGTCTCGCGAGGGGCGGTCCGTTCCGAGGAAGGTGCTGGGGTCGATCGGGGTGATCTGGCTCTGGAGGTCGTAGTAGGCGAAGGCGAAGAAGGAGGCTGCGAAGACCACCAGGGCCAGTCCGACTGACAGGAGCCCTCGCACCATGCGGCGCTTGAACTCCCTGGAGGCGTGCCGCACTCGCGGCCGTGGTAATGATCGCACGCCTCGATCATATGGAATCGAGCGGGGGCGTGGGCCGGTGAACCCCTCGTTCCAGAGGATGATCTTCGCCTCTGAGGCCGGATTCGGCCGGGGAGCGCTGCCCGTCCGCCCGCGGGGCTGCGCGCGACCGTTGCCGAACCGCAACGTCGTCGTCACCGCCGACGGGCGAGTCCGATACGCTCGTGGGATGGAGCCGACAGACGCCACCGCCCCGCAGAGTCAGGACAGTCAGGACGGTCGGCGGGCCGTCCAGCGGCGCGGGACGGTGAGAGTGGTCACCGTCGCCTACAACCCCGGCGAGGAGCTCGTGCGCTTCCTCGACTCCCTGGGGCGGGCCAGCCGGAGACGGGTCCGGGTCGTCATCGCCGACAACGGCTCCGAGCACGAACTCGTCCGGGAGACGGCGGAGCGCTTCGGCGCCGAGATCGTGACGGACGGCACGAACCGGGGCTACGGGGGCGGGGCGAACCTGGCCGCGCGGGACCTGAGCGAGGACTGGATCGTCGTCGCCAACCCGGACATCGTGTGGCGGCCGGACAGCCTCGACGTCCTCATCGACGCGGGCCTGAACACCGCCGGGGCCGGCTGCCTGGGCCCGCGCCTGCTCAACCCGGACGGCAGCGTCTACCCCTCGGGCCGGGCGCTGCCCACGCTGGTGCGCGGCGCCGGGCACGCCGCCCTGACGCGCGTGTGGCCGTCCAACCCCTTCTCCGCCGCCTACCACAGTCAGGGCGGCAACGACGCCGTGCGCGAGGTCGGCTGGCTGTCGGGCGCCTGCCTGGCCCTGCCCGCGCCCGTGTGGCGCGAGCTGGGCGGCTTCGACGAGGGCTACTTCATGTTCTTCGAGGACGTCGACCTGGGGGCCCGGGTGGCGCGGGCCGGGTGGCGCAATGTCCAGGTGCCCGCCGCCGTCGTCGTGCACGAGCAGGGCGCCTCGTGGAAGGCGCGGCCGGAGCGGATGATCCGGGCGCACCACGCCTCCGCGCGGCGCTACCTCGACGGGGTGTACTCGGCGCCCTGGCAGGCGCCCCTGCGCTGGGCGGTCGACGGCGGCCTGCGCCTGCGCGAGGAGTTGGAGGTCCGCGTCTCAGCCCCCCGCCGCCCTCGCCCAGACCGGCGGAAATAGCGCGGAACCGGCGGAGACGGTATGCGAATCGATGCGTTCCGGGTCCGTCGGCCGTCCGAGCGGTCCCGGCGGCCGGTTCCATCGGCCCCGGCGGCCCCGCCCGGTCCCTACGACCGGCCCCGGCGCCCGCCCGGACCGGTCTCGTCGTCCGCCCGAACCGGCTGCGCGGAAGGGGCGGGATCGGGGGTGTTGTCGATCGCGATCCGCCGGGCCAGACGGGTGATCTGGCGCTCCAGGGCCGCGTTGCGGCGGAAGGAGGACAGGATCTGCAGCAGGAAGGCGATGACGAGGACGTACAGGAGCAGGTCGGTGCCGCGTCCGACCCCCACGAAGTGGGCGATCCTCGAGATGACCGCGGGCACGGCGATGGAGACGATGGCGAAGATGACGAAGGTCAGGGTCACGATCCGGCGGCCCGCCCGGTGGCGGGCTCCGCCCGGGGAGCGCAGCATCATCCAGCCGATCACGCCGACCGCGACGATGAGAAGAACCTGAATGATGATCCGAGAGCTGCTCATGGTGCTCATGGACGCCCTCCTTCGGCGGCGGTGGTGGCCATGACGGCGGGCGCCGTCATGAGAACAGCAGGTCGACGAGGATGTTGACCGAGTTCCACAGGGACTGGCCCTTGGCGCGCGAGTAGTCGGTGTAGACGATGTGGACGCCATGCTCGCGCCACGGCAGCCCCGTGGCGCCGAGTTGGCGGATGATCTGGGAGGCGTGCGCCATCCGGTTCTGCGTCAGGTTCAGCTGCTGCGCGGCGTCGCGCCGGATGAGGCGCAGGCCGTTGTGCGCGTCGGTCAGGTGCATCCCCGAGGTCCGCGAGCTGGCGAGGGCGGCCGTGCGCAGCACCAGGCGCTTGAGCCGCCCCACGTCGGCGCTCCCGTCCAGGAAGCGCGAGCCCAGCACGATCGCCAGGTCCTCGGCCTCGGCGCGCTCCACCATCGCCGCCGCGTCGGCGGGGGAGTGCTGACCGTCGGCGTCGAAGGTGACCAGGTAGCGGGCGTCGGTGCGCTCCAGGACGTAGGTGATCCCGGTCTGCAGGGCCGCGCCCTGGCCCAGGTTGATGGGGTGGCGCACGACGACGGCGCCCGCGGCGGCGGCCTCGGCGCCCGAGCCGTCCGTGGAGCCGTCGTCGACGACGACGATGCGGGGGAAGACGGCGCGGGCCTCGGCGATGACCTCGCGCACAACGGGGGCCTCGTTGTACAGCGGCACGACCAGCCAGGTGTCGGCGAGGAGCGAGGCGGACGGGCCGCCCGCCCCCTCGGCCTGCGCCGTTCGATTCGTCACGCCCGCATTGTTGCACGGATTGAGCCTAGGATGGCATCATCGCCGTCGTCCGGCAGCCCGGACCCCCGCATGAGGAGCCGTATGAGCACACGCATCGCCCCGTCCGCAGACGTCTCCGAGCAGGCCGTCATCGGCGAGGGCTCCAGCATCTGGCACCTGGCGCAGGTGCGCGAGCGCGCCGTTCTGGGCGCGGGCTGCATCGTGGGGCGCGGCGCCTACATCGGCGAGGGGGCGCGCCTGGGGGACAACTGCAAGGTCCAGAACTACGCCCTCGTCTACGAGCCGGCCCGCCTGGGCGACGGCGTGTTCATCGGACCCGCCGTCGTCCTGACCAACGACCGCTTCCCGCGCGCCGTCAACCCGGACGGCACCCTCAAGTCCGCCTCCGACTGGGAGGCCGTGGGGGTGACGATCGGCACGGGCGCGGCCATCGGCGCGCGTGCCGTGTGCGTGGCGCCGGTGAGCGTGGGCGAGTGGGCGATGGTCGCCGCCGGCGCCGTGGTGACCGGGGACGTGCCCGCGCACGCGCTGGTGGCCGGCGTCCCGGCCCGGCGCATCGGCTGGGTGGGGCGCGCCGGACTGCCCCTGGAGGCCGTGGCCGACGGCGAGGCGGCCTTCCGCCCCGGGGTCCGCCGGTGGCGCTGCCCGCGGACGGGTAGTGTCTTCGAGGAGCACGACGACACGATTCGGGAGGTTGCCGACTGATGTCACTGGAGTTCATTCCCGCGGCCAGGCCGCTGATAGGCGCCGAGGAGCGGGCCGCGGTCGACGCCGTCCTGGCCGGCGGCATGGTGGTCCAGGGCCCGCAGGTGGCGGCCTTCGAGGAGGAGTTCTCCGCCCGGGTGGTGGGCGGCGCCCACTGCGTGGCCGTCAACTCCGGCACCTCCGCCCAGCACCTGGCGGCCCTGGCCTCCGGGGCGGGCGCCGACCGCGAGGCCGAGGTGATCGTGCCCTCCTTCACCTTCGCCGCGACCGCCAACTCGGTGGCGATCACCGGGGCCCGCCCGGTCTTCGCCGACATCGACCCGGTCACCTTCACCCTCGACCCGGCCAGCGTCGAGGCGGCCGTCACGGAGCGCACCATCGCCATCGAGGTCGTCCACCTCTACGGCCTGCCGGCCAATATGCCCAAGATCCTCGACATCGCCCGGCGCCACGGCCTGGCCGTGTGGGAGGACTGCGCCCAGGCGCACGCCGCCGCCATCGACGATGAGCCCGTGGGCGCCTTCGGCGCCTGGGGCTCCTTCTCCTTCTACCCCACCAAGAACATGACCTCCCTGGAGGGCGGCATGGTGTCCACCGCCGACGCCGAGCTGGCGCGCCGGGTGCGCCTGCTGCGCAACCAGGGCATGGAGCGCCAGTACGCCAACGAGGTCGTGGGCCTCAACAACCGCATGACGGACGTGGCCGCCGCCGTCGGCCGCGTCCAACTGACCAGGCTGGCCGGGTGGACGGCGGCCCGCCGGGCCAACGCCGCCGCCCTGGACGCGGGCCTGGCCGACGCCCCCGGCGTCGTCACCCCGCACGTGCCGCCGGGCTACACCCACGTCTACCACCAGTACACGATCCGCCTGGAGGGGGCGAGCGCGGCCGAGCGGGACGAGGTCGCCAGGGTCCTGCGCGAGCAGTGGCGCATCGGCACCGGCGTGTACTACCCCATCCCCAACCACCGCCTGCCCTCCCTGGCGCCCTACGCGCCGGGCGTGGACCTGCCGGGCACCGAGAGGGCCGCCCGCGAGTGCCTGTCCCTGCCGGTCCACCCCTCGCTGAGCGAGGCGGACCTGGAGCGGATCGTGCGGGCCGTGGGCGCGGCCGTGACGGCGGGGGCCTGATATGGGACAGGACGGCCTGCGCATCGGACTCATCGGCCTGGGGTCGATGGGCCGCCATCATGCCCGCGTCATCCGCGCCACCCCCGGCATGGAGCTCGTGGCCGTGGCCGACCCGGGCGGCGACCGCTTCGGCGTCGCAGGTCCCCTGCCCCTCCTGCCGGACGTGGAGGCCCTCATCGGCGTCGGGCTCGACGCCGCCGTGGTGGCCGTGCCCACCATCCACCACGAGGAGGTCGCCCTGGCCCTGGCGCGGGCGGGCGTGCACACCCTGGTGGAGAAGCCCATCGCCCACTGCTCCCGGGCCGGCCGGCGCGTCGCCGACGCCTTCGCCGAGCGCGATCTCGTGGGCGCCGTCGGCTACGTGGAGCGGTGCAACCCGGCCCTGCGGGCCCTGCGCGAGCGCCTGGACGCCGGCGAGCTCGGGCAGGTCTACCAGGTCCTCACCCGCCGCCAGGGGCCCTTCCCCGCGCGCATCAGCGACGTCGGCGTCGTCAAGGACCTGGCCACCCACGACATCGATCTGACCGCCTGGGTGGCCGGGGCCCCCTACGAGTCGGTCCACGCCCGGGTGGCCCACCGCTCGGGGCGCGAGAACGAGGACATGGTGCTGGCCACCGGGCGCCTGGCCAACGGCGTCATCGTCTCCCACACGGTCAACTGGCTCACCCCCTTCAAGGAGCGGGTCACCGTCGTGACCGGGGAGAAGGGCGCCTTCGTCGCCGACACCCTCACCGGGGACCTCACCTTCCACGCCAACGGCACCGTGGCCTCCACCTGGGACCAGGTCGCCGCCTTCCGCGGGGTCAGCGAGGGCGACGTCATCCGCTACGCCATCCCCAAGCGCGAGCCCCTGGCCCTGGAGCAGGAGCGCTTCCGCGACGCCGTGCGCGGGGTCGGCCACGAGCACGTCACCATGGCCGAGGGGGCGGACACCCTCGCCGTCGTCGAGGCGGTCCTGACCTCGGCGAGCGAGAACCGGGTGGTCGGGCTCTGAACCGGCCGGCCGCTCCGAGGGGCCCCCGGACGGGACTGCTCGCCCGGGGGCGCTCCGTCGTGGACTCCTCGCCCTTCCTGCGGCACGTGCTCACCCTCGTCAGCGGGACCGTGGTGGCCCAGGTCGTCGTCTTCATCATGACCATGGTCCTGGCCCGCATCTTCTCCACCGAGGACTTCGGCCAGTTCGCGCGCTACACCTCGATCGTGTCGATCATCGTCGCCGTGGCCGCCCTGCGTTACGACATGACGATCATGCTGCCCAAGAAGGAGGCCTGGGCCCTGGCCTGCGCCCGGCTGGGGATGGTGTGCATCACCGCGGTCTCCCTGGCGGCGAGCCTCGTCGCCCTCCTGCTGCGGCCGCTCGTCGCCGCGCGCTGGGGGGGCGAGGTGGCGGCCTGGCTGCCGCTGATCGGCGTGACGACCTTCCTGCTGTCCTCCGTCCAGCTCTTCCAGTACTGGTACAACCGCCAGTCGGACTACCGGACCATCTCGGTCAACCGCGTCGAGCAGCAGGTCGGGCAGTCCCTCGGCCAGCTCGTCCTGGGGGCGGCGGGCATGGTCGGCGTCGGGGGGCTGCTGCTCGGGCAGACCATCGGCCAGCTGTGGGCCTTCGTCAATCTGGGGCGCAAGGCGAAGCCGCTGCGCCGGCCACTGCCCCCCGAGGCGCCGAGTCTGCGGAGGGTCGCCCGCCGCTACCGGCGCATGCCTCTGCTCAACGGGACCAACGCCTTCGTCGACGCCGTGCGGCTCAACGGGATCAACCTGCTCGTGGGCACCTACTCGGTGGCGAGCCTGGGCCAGTTCAACATGGCGTGGCGCTGCCTGGAGGCCCCCCTCGCCCTGGTCAACGCCGCGGTAGGGCAGGTCTTCTTCCACAAGCTCGCCACGCTCCGGCCCGGGCAGATGCGCCCGCTCGTCCGCCAGGTCATCAAGCGGGTCCTGCTCATCGGCACGGCGCCCTTCGCCCTCATCTACGTCTCGGCGCCGTGGCTCTTCCCCCTGCTCTTCGGCAGCCAGTGGACCGAGTCGGGCGACTTCGCCCGGGCGCTGACGCCCTGGCTGTTCATCCTCCTGGTCACCTCGCCCCTGTCCAACCTCTTCGTCGTCACCGAGAACCAGGACTGGATGCTCGTCTTCTCGGTGGTCTACGCCGCGGTCCCCCTGGCCTGGCTGTGGCTCAGTCCCTACTCCCTGTTGACGACGACCTACGTCCTGGGCGCCATCATGTGCGTCATCCTCGTGGGCATGACCGTCATGGCGGACCTGGCCGCCCGCGGCTTCGACGCCCGCCCGCCCCGCTCGGAGGCCAACGAGGGCGAGTACGAGGCGGCCGGGGAGCGCGCGGAGGACGCGACGGCGCAGGGCGCTGCGGACGCCCCCGGTGCAGCGGGCGTTCGGGAGGAGGAGGGCTGAGGTGCATCTGGTCCTGACCCCCTCGTGGTACCCCGATCGGCGCCACCCCAACAACGGCTCCTTCTTCCGCGACCAGGCGGGCATGCTCCGGCGCGCCGGCATGCGGGTGGGCATTATCGCCCTCACGCCGACCTCGGCCTGGCGGGCCCGGCGCGGGCTGAGCGTCGACGTCGAGGACGGGGTCGTCGTCGTGCGCGGAGACGTTCCCCTGGTGCCCAAGGGGATCGCGCCCGGAGATCGGGCCTCGGCCCGCGCGGCGGCCGGGCGCGCCGCGGACCTTTACGACAGGACTGTCCGGGAGCTGGGCGGCACGGACCCCGTTCCCGACGTCGTGCACGCCCACTCGGTGTTCACCGGGATCCACGTGGGCCTGCGCGCGGCCGAGCGCTGGGGCGCGGGGCTGGCGATCACCGAGCACCGGCCCAGCTCGACGGACCGCTCCAGGCTCGGCTGGAGGTATCGGGCGCTGCGCCGCGACCTGCGGCGGGCCGGGGCCCGCGCCGCCGTCTCGACGCCCTTCGCCCGGGCGCTGGAGGACTACTGGGGGGTCGGGTCCTGGGAGGTCATCGCCCTGCCCGTGAACGACGCCGTCTTCGACGTGCCCCGCCCCGAGGACCGACGGCGCGCGGGCGGCGGGGGGGACTCCGGCCCGCTCACGGTCTGCCACGTCTCCCACCTGGGCCCCAATAAGCGCCCCGAGGAGACCGTTCGGGCCGTCGCCCGCCTCGCCCGGGCGGACCGGGCGGCGGGGCGCGAGCCCACCCGCCTGCTCCTGGTGGGCGGGGAGCCCGGTGAGATCGAGCCGCTGCGGGCCCTGGCCCGGGCCGAGGGGATCGCGCAGTGCTCGACCTTCACCGGGCGCGTCCCCCACGAGGAGGTGGCCGGATTCATGGCCCGCTCGGACGTCTTCGTCCTGGCCAGCGGGGTCGAGGCCGGCGGCACCGTCCTGGCCGAGGCCCAGGCGCTCGGCCTGGCCTGCGTGGCGACCCCCACGTGGGCGGGGCGCTTCATGGTCGAGCCGGAGTGCGGCGTCGTCCTGCCCGCCGCCGCGCAGGCCGGCGGCGAGGTCCTCGTGAGCGCTCTGACGCGGGCGCTCACGCGGGTGACCGCCGCCGTGCGCGACGGCGACTACCGGCCCGAGGCGATTCGCGCCCGGGCCCGCGAGCGCTTCGGCGAGAAAATATTCGTGAGTGCCAGTCTGGAATTCTATGAGCAGGCGCTAAGGGGCAGGACGCTGAACGAGTGACCGGGGCGCTGTCCATCTGGCCAACCGGGGTCAGGCTTGGGACTACTGGATGTGGATGCGCGTGGAACGGCGCTCCATTGAGCTTATCGTGACAGCGGCCTCGTAGGCCCGCCCGTAAGCGCGTGCCACCTCCTCAGGCGTGAAGGCCCGTGGGAGCGTGTCCTGGATGCTCTGGGCCGACATTGTCCTGCAACGTTGCACCAGGTCAACGACGGCATCGGCCCACGTGTCGGCGGAGTCCTTCCGGCCGACGAAGGCGGCGACGGAGGGATCGAGGAAACTTGTGTGGGCGCCGCGATCGCCGGTGACCACCGGGCGGCCGGCGGCGATGGCCTCAGCCGCCGCGAGGAAGAAGGTCTCCGAGAGCGTCGGTACAAGGAAGATGTCGCCATCCGCCAACACCTCGGCAACGCGCTCACCCGGTAGCTGCCCGGTAAGCGTGAGGTTCACATCGAGATGCTCGGCGAGAACAGCGCAGCGCTCGGCCAGAGGTCCACTGCCCACCCAGGTCAGTCGGGCCGGCACGCCCCGGCCGGTCAGCGCTGCGACGATCTGGACTGCCAGGTCGGGTCGTTTCCCCTCGCCCATCCAGCCGACACCTACAAGATGCAGCGTATCTCGCCCGAGGACCACTTCGCGGCGCGGAGTCAGAACCGCCGGCCGCGTCACCTCGTTGGGCACCGTGCGGATCTCGCCATGCGGACGAAGAATCCGCAGATCGGCGGCGAGCTGGTCGGAGACGGCGGTCACGACGTCAGGCCGCCTCTCCATGCGCAGTATCCATTGGGCTCCCAGGCGGGAACCGATGCCAAGAGCGGCGCCGCGGTTTGCGATTCCCGACCAGTGCTCGGTGTGGAGCCAGGGTTCCCGTGGTCTGGCCAAGGTGTACGGCAGAAGGGCCGAGACGGCATGGGTGTGGACGACGTCGCTGCCCGCGGTCAACGGTCCCAGAGCCCGTCTGGCCTGAAGTACCTCGTGGGGCCGTGAAGGAGTCATGGGCAGCCGTACCACCGGCACGCCCATGACGCGGGTGCGTCGCACGCCGTCATCTATGGATGCGACCGCAAGGTGGACGACGCGGATGCTGTGTCCGGCAGCCGTCATTGAAGCGGCGTGCCGTGCGACGAATATGCCGAGCCCCGGCGAGCGCTCCGTAGGGAACCAAGTGGTGACGATCGTTACGCGCATTGCGTTCTCACCGAATTCTCTTCATTCTCTTCGCGCCATCGCCGTCGAGCCCGTTCTCAACCCGGTAGGTGCTCGGCGAGCAGCACCCGGGCCACGCGCGCCGCGGCGCGGCCGTCCCCGTAGGGATGGGCCAGCTCCGGGGCGGGCTCGGCCGGACGCGGGCGCGAGGCCGCCGCGACCAGGGCGGGGCCGGGCTCGACGAGGAGGTTCCAGCCCAGCTCGACCGTCTCGACCCACTCGGTCTGGGGGCGCACCGTGGTGCACGGCACGCGCAGGAGGAAGGCCTCCTTCTGCAGGCCGCCGGAGTCGGTGATCACGCCGCGCGCGCGCAGGGCCGATGCGATGAGCCCGGGGTAGGCCAGGGGCGGGTGCACCCGCAGATTCCCCGCATCCTCCAGGGGCAGGCCGTGCGCGGCGCACTTGGCCGCCAGTCGCGGGTGGGCCAGGAGGACGACCGGGTGGTCGACGTCGGCCAGCGCGTCCAGGATGGCGCGCAGGCGCCCGGGGTCGTCGGTGTTCTCGGCCCGGTGGATGGTGGCCAGCGAGTAACCGCCGTCGGGCAGGCCGAGCTCGGCGGCGACGGGGGAGGGGGAGTCGGCCACCGAGTCGCGCACGGAGAGCAGGACGTCGGTCATGACGTCGCCGACGACGACGGTCCGGTCGGCCAGGCCCTCGTTGGCCAGGTGCGCCGCGGCGACGTCGGTGGGGGCCAGGAGGAGGTCGGCGGCGTGGTCGGTCAGGACCCGGTTGATCTCCTCGGGCATGGCCCGGTTGAACGAGCGCAGCCCCGCCTCCAGGTGGGCGACCGGCACGTGGAGCTTGACGGCGGACAGCGCCCCGGCCAGCGTCGAGTTCGTGTCCCCGTAGACGAGGACCCGGTCGGGGCGGCGGTCCGCGATGACCTCGTCCAGGGCGGCGAGCATGGCGCCGGTCTGCACGCCGTGCGAGCCCGAGCCGACGCCGAGGTGGACGTCGGGGGCGGAGATGCCCAGGTCGTCGAAGAAGACGTCGGAGAGCATGGGGTCGTAATGCTGTCCGGTGTGGACGATCACATGCTCGATGCCGATCTCCCGGAAGGCCGCGTCGACGGGGGCCAGCTTGACGAACTGGGGTCGGGCGCCCACGACTGAAATGATTCGCACGCCCGACACTCTACCGCCTCGGCGTCGCGGTTCTCGCCGAGATCCCCCAATGGTAGTATGTCGCGCACCCACCACCGATTGCCTGGGCGGTCGCGCCTGGTCCCAGCAATGTCCCACCCCCCGCTCCCGAGAGGAGGTCGCATATGGCTGCGATCGTCTACCATGCCCCTTTCCCCTTGGACCGGCGGGCGGCCTCCGCCTCCGGCATCCGCCCCGTGCGCATGCTCGACGCCTTCCGCGAACTCGATTTCGAGGTTCTCACCGTCACCGGTTCGGCGCGCGAGCGCTCCCGGCGCCTGCGCGCCCTGCGCGCCCGGCTGGAGGGCGGGCAGAGCATCGAGTTCCTCTACTCGGAGAGTGCGACAATCCCCACAATGCTCACAGAGCCCCGGCACCTGCCGCCGCACCCCCTCCTCGATCCCGCGCTCATGCGTCTGGTGCGGCGCCACGGCGTGCCCACAGCCCTGTTCTACCGGGATATCTACTGGGCCTTCCCCGACTATCGCGAGCGGGTGGGCGCCGCGGTGGCGGGGGCGATGAGTCTTGTCTACCGCTACGATCTGGCCTGGTACTCCCACTATATCGATCGTCTTTATATCCCCTCCTCGCGCATGGGCCCCCACGTCCCCGGCTTCCCGGCCGAGCGCATGGCGCCGCTGCCCCCCGGCTGCCAGGTCGTGGACGGGGCTGAGCCGTGCCGGTCCTCCGGCGGCCTGCATCTGCTCTACATCGGGGGACTCGGCGGTCACTACCGCCTGGAGGAGTGCCTGAGAGCCGTCACCGGCGTTCCGGGGGCGAGCCTGACGATCTGCACCAGGGCCGCCCAGTGGGAGGCCGCGCGCGAGCAGTACGCCCCCCTGGTGGAGGCCGCGGACGGGCGCATCGATGTCGTCCACGGCTCGGGGCAGGAGCTGGAGGCCCTGTACGAGCGCGCCGACGCCTGCGTCCTGTTCGTCGAGCCCGATCCGTACCGGGAGTTCGCCGCGCCGGTCAAGCTCTACGAGTACCTCGGTCACGGCAAGCCGGTCATCGCCTCCGCGGGCACGCTGGCCGCCGAGACGGTCGCCGCCTGCGGAGCGGGCTGGACGCCCCCCTACGACGCCGCCGAGCTCGCCGGGCTCCTGCGCCGCCTCCTGACCGCTCCCGACGCCGTCGAGGAGGCGGCCGGGCGGGCCCGCCAGGCCCGCGCCGAGCACACCTGGCTGCGCCGGGCGCACACCGTCGTCGAGGACATGCGGGCGGTGCGTGCGGGTGAGCTGCCCCGGGCGCGGGCCCCGCGGACGGGGGCGGGGCAGTGAGCGCGCGCAGCGTCCTGAGGGTGTGCCTGGGCGTCGCCGGCGCCGCCGCGGCACTGGCCGCGCCCGTCGCCGCGTGGCGGCTGGCGCGTGCGGGCGAGCGCGGCGGGGTCCTCGTGGCCACCCGCATCCACCTGCCCGAGGCGGCCGCCGCCTCCTTCCGGCTCGACGGCGTCGAGAGGGCGCTCGCGGCCCGTCGCGTCCCCGTGCGGGTCCTCACCACCCGCCCGCCCGCCGACGTCGAGCACGCGGACGGCGAGGCTCAGGGCGTGCGCGTGTCCCGTTGGCCCGCCCTGCGCGACTCCTCGGGCTACCTGCGCGGTTACGCGCCCTATCTCTCCTTCGACCTGCCCCTGGCGCTGCGGCTCCTGCTGGTTCCGCGACCCGGCGTCGTCCTCGTCGAGCCGCCGCCGACCACCGGCGCCGTCGTGCGGGTGGTGGCGGCCCTGCGCGGCGTGCCCTACGTGTGGTACGCCCCGGACGTGTGGTCGACGGCCGCACTGTCCACCGGCGCCCCCGGGCCGGTCGTCCGCGCGGTCCGGGCGCTGGAGGCCTTCGCGGTCCGCGGGGCCGCGCGCGTCATCGCCGTCAATGACGAGGTCGCCCGGGCGGTGAGCGGACTCGCCCGGGGCGGGGCGGCGCGCTCGGACGGCGCCGCGGCCGCCGTCCCCCGGTCCGTGCGGAGGGAGAACGTGCGCGTGGTTCCCAATGGAGTCGATACGACCGTTTTCGACGTCCTCGGCCCGCGGCCCGACCCCCGGGAGCGCGCTGGGATGGGACTGACCGGCCACTACTTCGTCTACGCCGGGACCGCCTCAGAGTGGCAGGGGGCCGAGGTGTTCGTCCACGCCCTGGAGCAGGTGCGCCGCACTCGCCCCGGCGTCCAGTTGCTCTTCCTCGGACAGGGATCGGCCTGGCACGAGATCGAGCGGGCGGCCTCCCGGCTGCCCGCGGGGCCCGACGGCGCCCCCGCCGTCGTCATGCACCCCCTGGTGCCCGCGGCCGAGGCCGCCCGGTGGCAGCGGGCCGCCGTCGCCGCCCTGGTGTCCATCAGGCCCGGGCAGGGCTACGACTTCGCCTACCCCACGAAGGTGCTCTCCGCCCTGGGCTGCGGGACGCCCGTGCTCTACGCGGGCCGGGGGCCCGTAGTCGCCGATATCCGCGACTTCGACCTGGGATGGGCCGCGGAGCACGAGCCCGCCGCGGTCGCCCGGGCCATGCGGGCGGCCCTGGACGCCCACGGGACCGGGTCGGCCGAGCGCGCCGCGGCGCAGCGGCTCCACGACTGGGTCGAGGATCACCGGTCCCTGCGGGCCACCGGCGAGTCCGTCGGGCGCATTCTCCACGAGGTCGCCGCCGGCGCCGCCCGGGTCGGTGGACCGCATCCGATTCACGAGGGGCGGCAGTGGTGACCGACAGGCTGGTCGACTGGTTCAACACCCTGCCGACCGCGGTTCTCCTGCTGTGCGCGCTCTTCGGCGTCGGGTGGATCGTCCTGCGCGCCGCCGGTATGCGCGGCCTCAGGCCCGTGGCGCTGGCGCCGACGATCAGCGCTCTCATCCTCACCGTCGACGGGCTCATCCAGGCCGCCGTGCACGGGACCTGGGGCTGGGTCTCGGTCATGACGACCACCTCGATCACCGCGATCGCGGCCTACTGCGCCAAGCGCGTGATCGACCGCTGGGATCCCGGCATTCTCATGATGCCCGCGCAGGAGCGCGAGGGCATGACCACGCGCACCGACGGCGGGCGCGCCGAGCGCCGCCTGTTCCTCACCGTCCTGGCCACCTGGGTCATCACCGCCGGATCCGTCGTCCTGACGATTCCCCCGGGGGCGGTGTCCCAGAGCGGGGACGCCCTCTACCACTACATGCAGGTGGCCCTCATCGAGCGGGAGGACTACGCCTCGATGCTCGACCCCAACGCCGGCATGTTCGGCCTCACGCGCCACTCGGGCTTCTACCCGATCGTGTGGCACCAGGTCGCCAGCCTGGGCGCGTGGAGCTGGCGGGAGACCCTCACCGCCAACAACGTCCTGCTCCTGGCGGTCGCGCTCGTGTGGTACCTCGGGCTGGTCTACCTCGCCCGCACCGCGCTGCCGGACATCCGTCACGCCCCCTACCTGGCCCTGGCCGCTTCGCTCCTCGTACCGGTCTTCCCGTGGCGGATCACCTACGGCGCCGCCCTGTGGCCCTACTGCATGGCCGTGTCCGCCTGCCCCGCCGTGAGCGCCCTGGCGATCGAGTGCTGGCGCCGCGCGCGCACACTCGTCACGGTCACCGCCCGGGAGCCGGGTGCCTCGAGGCGGGACGCGCTGCTGCGCGCCGCGACCGCAATGGGCGCGGTCATGCCCTTCTTCATCGGAGCCTGCCTCATCCACACCTCTGCGGCCGCGATTCTGCTGTGGCCGCTGATCGGGATCGCCTGGTGCTGGACGGTGCTGCGCGCCATGAGGGCCCGGCGCCTCCACCAGGCGCAGGCGGCGAGGGCATGGCGGCTGATCGCCGCGGTCGCCTTGATCCTCGCGGTGGCCTTCGTCTACCTGCCCGGCCCCCAGCAGCAGCACTTCGGCCGGTCCACCGCGCTCGACTGGAGCCACCTGACCACCAAGCTCCTCATCCCCCTGACGCTCACCTACTTCGGCGACTGGATCAGTCGCTGGATCGAGGCGCCGCTCGCGGTGCTGAGCGTCCTGGGGGCCGTGGTCTCGCTGCGGCGCCGGCGGCACTGGAAGGTCGTCGTCGGCTGGGCCTTCTGCCTGCCCCTCATTCTCGCCGCGACCGCCCCCGTTCCCGTGATCTCGCGGATCACCGGCCTGTTCTACCGCAATCCCCACCGGATCAAGGCGATGACCGCCGCCCTGGCGGTGCTCGTCGTCGTCCTCGCACTGGACTTCCTGCGTACTCGGCTCGCACCGGTCGTGAATCGAGTCAGGACCGGAATCGGAGAGGCGCTGGAGAAGGCCGGTCTGCCCGCCGCCGGGGCGGGAACGGCGTCGCGCTCGATCACCAACGGCGGCGTCGCGCTCCTGTGCATCGCCGTCCTGGCCGGCGCCCTGTTCGTGGAAGGGCGCGCCATCGCCTCCGACGTGCGCTACGGCTACCTGCCCGCGCGGGGGGACACGCGCTTCATCGTCGACGACCAGGAGCTCGCCATGATCCGCCGTCTGCCCGACGAGCTGCCCGACGACGCCATCGTCCTGGGCGATGCCGTGGCCGGCGCGGGGTACATCCCCATCCTCACCGGTCTGCGCAGCGTGTGGGTCTTCCCCGGGGAGGCGCCCGACGACGAGGACGGCATATACCTGCGCGAGCACTTCAACGAGATCCACGACGACCCCAGGGTGTGTCAGATCCTCAGGCGGCACAAGATCGACTACTACTACGCCGATGTGACGACCTACTTCAACGGCGTGTGGCTCGACAAGCTCCGCCCCGGTCTGTACCGGGTCGACACCTCCCGGGGCTTCACCCTCATCGACCACGGGGGCTCGGCATCGGTGTGGCGCATCGACGCCTGTCGGTAGCGTCGCGCCGAAGGGCCCGCCTCGGCGCCGGACGGCCTCAGACGGGCGGGGCGACGGGCCGCTCCCCCCAGGTCCCGTCGAGGAACAGCCTCGTCCACAGGCCCAGCGAGCCGGCCCCGCGGGCCATGCGCATGAGCTGCTCGGGGCGCGCCATGGGCTCGTTGAAGGCCTCGAAGGCCATCGGGTGGTGGAGCATGGTGCGCACGGACACCGCCCGCGTCACCGCCGCGCGCATCCCGGTGGCGCGCAGCGCCGCCAGGAGCACTCGCCTGGGGGCCGCCGGGATCCGCGCGGCAGGCGGCTCGAAGAGGCGCGTCGTCGTGCCCGTCGCCTCGGCGAAGGCCTCGGCCGTGAAGCTCCTGTACCACCGACGGGTCGCGGTGAGCTCCTGAGAGCCCCGCAGCCAGGTGCGCCACACCTCGACGTCGAGCATGGGCAGGGCCCAGCCGTAGCCGAAGGCCTCGTAGGCCTTCATCGAGCCGTTGATGTACTTCGCCTGGCGCTCGCGGAGGTTGAACCACTCGATGAGCTCCTGGACCGAGCGCGCGCCGTCGGGGAAGGAGACCTCGTCGGCGGCCCGCACCACCTCCCGGCGCAGGCGCGGCAGGCGCCGCCAGGCGCTCTTCTCGCCCTGGAGCGGGCAGTGGTGGGCGGCCACCGCCGTGAGCACCCGGGTGCGCGAGGGCTCGCCGTCCAGGAGGTCCTCGTCGTGCATATTGCCCACGATCGTGTGGCCGGGCAGGAAGACGGCGTCGGCGTCCACCAGGCCCCGCTCGCGCATTGTCAGCAGCGCGTACCAGTCCTGGACATGGGGCAGGGATGTCGCCCCCCAGGTGCGCTCCTGGAAGTCCGCGCCGTCCGGGCCCGCCCAGGCGCGGGCGACCTCGGCGGGATCCAGCTCCACGCAGAACCAGTCCAGTCCCAGGGCCTCGGCGACGTCCCGGGAGACGGCGGCCTCGGCGCTGCCGGGCACCCCGTAGGTGAAGGCCGCGGCGTTGCGGGCCCCGTGGCGCTTGAGCCAGGCGGCCAGCAGCCGGGAGTCCAGCCCGCCGGACAGGGGCACGAGGAGCCGGCGATCGCCGGCGTCCCGGAGCATACGCTCGACGGCCGCGTCCAGCGCGTCGCGGAAGACGGCGGAGAATTCCTCCGGCGCCGTGATCGGCTCGGGGTCGTAGCGGTAGGTCTCCCACGGCCGGCTCGTCCAGGAGCCGTCGGGCCGCAGCTCGACGACGGCCCCCGCGGGCGTGGCGCGCACCCCGCGGACCAGGGTCGTGGTGCCCACGGTGAAAGCGGTGTGGAGGAAGACCTCGGCAGCCGCCTCGTCCCGCTGCCAGGAGGGCACGAGCCGGCGCATTTCCTGCGGATCGTCGCAGACGACCCAGGTTCCGCCCGCGCGCGCGAACAGCAGGTGATGGGACCGCGCACGGTCGGTGCTCAGACGCAGACCGCCGTCGTGCTCCTCGACGAGCGTCCACGCCCCCCTGCGCTGCTCGGGGGGGCGGCGCAGCACAGAGGCGAGGTCCCCGGCCCGGGGGGGCAGAGGGCGCCACAGGTGCGCGGCGGGGGAGGACCCGCGGGTCCACGTCGGCGACGTCAGGTGAAGGCGGTATCCGGGCGCGGCGGCGGGCGTGTCCATACGGTCCTGTGGTCCTCGTGGGCTCGGGGCGGGAAAGCGGTGCGCGCCCATTATCGCCCCTCCGGCCGCCGCACCGTACGAGCCGTGTCATACGATGGGCCCCGACTCCCACCCGTCGGAAGGACCAACCCGCATGCGCATCGCCGTCGTCGCCCTGGGCAAGATCGGCCTGCCCCTGGCCGTCCAGTACGCCGAGAAGGGCCACGAGGTCATCGGCGTCGACGTCAACCCCCGCACGGTCGAGGCCGTCAACGCCGGCATCGAGCCCTTCCCCGGCGAGGCCCGCCTGGCCGACAAGCTCGCCGCGCTCAGCCCCGCCACCGGCAGCGGCGCCCTGCGCGCCACCACCGACTACGCCCAGGCCGTCCCCGGTGCCGACGCCATCGTCCTGGTGGTGCCGCTGTTCGTCGACGACGCCACCTGGGAGCCGGATTTCGCGCTCATGGACGCCGCCACGACCTCCCTGGCCGAGCACCTGACCCCGAACACCCTCGTCTCCTACGAGACCACCCTGCCCGTGGGCACCACCCGCGGCCGCTGGAAACCCCTCATCGAGCGGATCAGCGGACTGAGGGAGGGCGTCGACTTCCACCTGGTCTTCAGCCCCGAGCGGGTCCTGACCGGCCGCGTCTTCGCCGATCTGCGCCGCTACCCCAAGCTCGTGGGGGGGCTGAGCGAGGCCGGGACCCGGGCCGGCATCGCCTTCTACGAGGCCGTCCTCGACTTCGACCCCCGCCCCGATCTGCCCCGCCCCAACGGCGTGTGGGACATGGGCGCCGCCGAGGCCGCCGAGATGGCCAAGCTCGCCGAGACCACCTACCGCGACGTCAACATCGGCCTGGCCAACCAGTTCGCCGTCTACGCCGACAAGGCCGGCTTCGACGTCGAGCGCGTCATCGAGGCCTGCAACTCCCAGCCCTACTCCCACATCCACCGCCCCGGCATCGCGGTGGGCGGGCACTGCATCCCCGTCTACCCGCGCCTGTACCTGTCCACCGACCCCGACGCCTCGATCGTGCGCACCGCCCGCGCCTTCAACGCCACCATGCCCGCCTACGCGGTGGGCCGCGCCGAGCAGGTCCTCGGCTCGCTGACGGGCCTGCGCGCCGTGGTGCTGGGCGCCTCCTACCGCGGGGGCGTCAAGGAGACCGCCTTCTCCGGCGTCTTCCCCGTCGTGGAGGCCCTGCGCGAGGCCGGCGCCGAGGCGCTCGTCCACGACCCCATGTACGCCGACGACGAGCTGGCCGCCTTCGGCTGGACCCCCTACCACCTGGGGGAGGGGGCCGACCTCGCCATCGTCCAGGCCGACCACCCCGCCTACCGCGAACTCGCCCCCGCCGACCTGCCCGGAGTGCGCCTCCTGCTGGACGGGCGCCGCGCCACCGACCCCGCCAGGTGGGCGGGCACCCCCCGCCTGACCATCGGCGGAGGCGAGTGATGACGTGACGACGACACCCGCGCCCCGCCGCGCCGCAACCGCATGAGCGCCCTCGACTGGTGGCGGGCCGTCCCGGCGGCGGCGACGGCCCTGATCCTCCTGCTCGGCCCCGGACTGGTCATCGCCCGGTCGTGGGGGCTGCGCCGGTGGGCGGCGGCCGGTGCGGCCATCCCCCTCGGCTCGGCCGTCGTGGGCCTGGCGGAGATCCTCGCGGCCAGGATCGGTGCGCGCTGGCTCCCCTGGGGATGGGCGGTCATCGCCGCCCTGACCTGCGCCCTGGCCCTGCCCGGCCCGCTGCTGCGCGCACGACGGCGCACCCGCGCCCCCGGTCCGTCCGCACCGTCGCGCCCGGGGGGAGGCGCGGACGCGACGGGGGGCGTTGGGACCTCCCGGTTCGTGACCGGGGCGGTCGGCGCCGCCGTCTGCGCGCTGGGCGCGGCCCTGATCATCGGCATGGGCTCGCCGACCACCCCGCCCCAGGCCTTCGACGCCGTCTTCCACCTGGCCGCGGTCGGCGCCGTGCGCGAGGGCGGCAGCGCCTCGAGCCTGGGCGGGCTGTCCGCCCTGTACCAGGGCGCCCCCGTCTACTACCCGAGCGTGTGGCACGGCATGGTCGCCCTCCTGCCGGGCGGGGCGGTGGAGTCCTCCAACGCGATGATCCTGGTCGTCGGGGCGGTGGCGTGGCCGCTGGGCATCGCCGGGCTCCTGACCGAGGCGCTGCGCGACGGCCCGCGCGAACCGGCTCCCGCCGCTGACTCCGTCGCCGCCGAAGCGGACCGTGACGCCCGCGCCGCTCACCGAGCGCGGGAGAAGGCCGTGGCGCTGAGCATCCTGCTGTCGGCGGCCACGGCCGGCGCCCCCGTGCTTCTGCTCACCGCGCTGGCGGTATGGCCCTACGCGCTGAGCGTCGTCGCCCTGCCCGGTGCTCTCACCCTGGTCGTGCGCGCCCGCCGCGCCGTCGCGCAGCGCCACGGGCGCGCGCAGGCGGCGGCGCCGGCCGTCCTGGCGGTCCTGGGCGTCGCGCTGGCTCACGGCACCGGCCTGTTCAACGCCGCGATCCTGCTCCTGCCCGTCGCCGTCGGCGCTGTGGCGAAGCTGCTGCGCCGCGGCGGGAGGACCCGGCTGATCGCACTGGTCTGCCTCGTGGCGGCCGCCCTGGCCGCCGCCGCCGGGGCGTGGACGATGCGCGGGCCGCTGACCACCATGTTCAATTACGAGCGCGAGGGCGGCTCGGCCGTGGGCACACTCTTCCAGGCGCTCATCGATCTGCCCCAGTACGGGCCGCTGGCCTCCCACGGCCTGCCCGTGGGCGTCGTACTGCTCGCGCTGGCGGTCCTGGGCCTGCGCGGCGCTCGCGACGAGCGCGTGCGCCCGTGGGCTGCGGCCGCGCTCGTCGCGCTGGTCCTCGTCGTCCTCGTCGGCGGCCCCCAGTGGCCCGGGCGCCAGGTCGGCTTCCCGTGGTACCTGCAGAAGAGCCGCATCGAACCGGTGCTGCTCATTCCCATGCTCGTGCTGGCGGCCCACGGCACCGTCGCACTGCTGTCGCCCGACGGCGCCGTGCGCCCGGGGCGGCTGCGCAGACCCGCCGCGGTGCTGGCCTCGCTCGCGCTGGTGGCCGTGGCCGGTCGGATCCCCCTCCAGATCGCGCTCGCCCGCAGCGTCTACGACGCCGAGCGGATCGCCTTCGGCACGCTCACGACCCCCCAGGAACTGGCCTTCTACGCCTCCGTCGGCGACGTGCTGCCCGCCGGCGCCGTCGTCGTCGGCTCGCCGTCGCGCGGCGTGACCTATCTGGGCCTGGTGGCCGACGTCGAGCTGGTCTACCCCACCCGGGTCCATCCCATGGCGGGCAGTGCGGAGTTGGACCTGGCGCGGGCGGCCCCGGATCCGAGCCCCGGCTCGGCCACCTGCGACCTCGTGAAACGGCTGGGCGCCCAGTACTACGTGAGCGTCGAGCGCAGCCCGCACGGCCTGCGCTACGGCAACGCCTCCCTGCGCTGGGATGATCGGCTCGTTGCCTGGTCGACGAGGGGCATGGAGCTGGTGAGCTGGGCGGATACCGGACGCGGGGCCGTGGCCCTGTGGCGCATCACCGCCTGCGGGTGAGGGCGAGTCTCCCGTAGGATCCCAGTGCCATAGAATCAGTGAGGAGGGTCCGGGTGCCCTGGACTCTCGGTATGAAGGCGCGCCGTCCCCGCGGTTCTCCTCCCCTGCAGGCACGCGCGAGTGCGGTGGACGTTGTGCTTGTGTGACGAAGGAGCGAGGCGTGGGCGTGTTCGTGATTCTGGGCCTGGCCGTGCTCGTCATGGCCATAGTCGTGCTGCCCGGAGCCTGCCTTCTGACGGCTCTGCGTCAGGAGCCCATGGTCGTATGGGGTGCCGGGCCGACGGTGACCGTGCTGCTCGTCGCCGTTTTAACGGAGGTCTTCGGCCGGATCGGCGTGCCGTGGGGACCGCTCACCGGGATCGGATCCTTGTCCCTCATCGCCGTCGGAGCGCTGGGGATGGGTCTGATCCGGGGCGGCGAGCCCCGCAGCGGCGTCAAGACGGCAGCCATCGGGATGTGGCGGGAGGGGCATCGCGTCCTGGTTCTGGCGGCGATCCCGGTGCTTCTGCAGGTCTGTTTCATCACCAGGGCCATGGGGCGACCGGGGGCCCTTCTGCAGAATCATGATGTCATGTTCCATCTCAACCTCATCGAGCTCATGCGCTCAACAGGTTGGGCCTCCAGCCTGGGCGCTTCGGCTGCGATCAGCGGAGGTTCCTTCTACCCGTCGGTCTTCCATGCCGTCGCGGTGCTCCTGACGGGGGTGACGGATGTTCCCACAGCTTTCAACGCGACTTTGGTGGGCGTCGGGATCTGTCTGACAATCGTGGAAGTCGTGGTCCTCGTCAGGGCCTACGACGGCCGGACGATGGCCTGCCTCGTCGCAGGCGCAGCCTGCGCCTCGACGATGTGGACGCCCTTCCTCCTGTTCTTCAACGGGCAGACGCCCACGGGCCTGGCCATCGCCCTTCTGCCGGGGGCCCTGGCTGCGATGGAGAAGGCCTTTCGGACCTACGGCCTCCGCGGACGTCTCGTCCTGGTCGCGTGTCTCAGCCTCGGAGCCGGATGCGCACACCCCGGGGGAGGCCAGGTTCTCATCGTGCTCGCCTGCGTCATGGCCCTCACCGGTCGGCTGATCGCTCGTAGTGAGTCCGGGTCGGCGGAGATCGCGAAGCCCGCGCTGCGGTCCAGAGTGCTCGTCGGGGCGGCGGGTCTTCTGATACTGGCGCTCATGATGGCGAATGCACAGCTCCAACGCATGGCGGCCTTTCCGCGAGAGCCCCGCACCTTGCTTCAGCGCGTCGAACTGGCCCTGTTCCTCACACCGAGGGAGGGGCGCGCCTGGGACTACGCGTGGTTCCTCCTCCTGGCCGGTCTGGGTCTGATCGCGCTGGGGCGGGAACGCAGCAGGAGACTGTTGGTTCTGGCCTGGTCGGTCTGCGCGGCCCTGATAGTACTCGCCCAATCGGCGGTGGCGCCCCTCGCGGCCGTGACAGGCGCGTGGTGGGGGGACTACAACCGCTACCTCGCCCTCATGGCTCTGCTCGTCGGAGCCCTGGCCGGCCTCGGGACGCAGTCCGCCATCGACTGGGCCTCACGGCATCGGGCAGGAGTTCCCGCGAGCGCGGCGCTCGCCGTAATCAGCCTCGTCATCACGCTGAGCCAAGTGCCGTCCAACCGCATGTGGGTGCAGCGCGGCTACGATTCCGCCTTCCTTGTGCACCCGGCGTGGCTCGGTGACGGTGAGCGCCGCGATATGGAGACGACCGACCGCTTCGTGTTCGACGACGCCGTCGTCTACGGGGCGCCGCAGACCGGTGCGGGGCTGGTCGGGGTGCTGACCGGCGGAAGGAGCGTTCACGGCTCCGTGGGGAGCCCGTCCGATCCGCGGCAGGATTACCTGGCGTGGCACTTCCGCGATTTGCACACGGATCCCGAGGTGTGCGCGATCATCCGCCAGGAGGGGGGTACACCGCTGTTCTACGACGATTCGACGGCCAGCTCGGACGAGATCGGCGAGAGCTACCCGGGTTACCTCGACGTTGACACCTCGACCGGTTTCATCCCGATCGCCACCCTGGACACGGCGACTGTCTACAGGATCACCGCGTGCGAGAAGTGACCGGCGCCCGGTTCACTGCCCCCGGGCGGCGTAGCCGGCCTCGACCCCGGCCTTGAGCGGGCGCCACCAGGCCTCGTTGTCGCGGTACCAGTCGATGGTCGCCTGCAGGCCGGAGCGGAAATCGGTGAACTTCGGCTCCCAGCCGAGCTCGGTGACGAGCTTGGAGTTGTCGATGGCGTAGCGCATGTCGTGGCCGGGGCGGTCGGCCACGTGGTCGTAGTCGTGCGGGTCGCGGCCCATGAGTTCGCAGATGAGCTCGACGACCTCCTTGTTGGTCTTCTCGCCGTTGGCGCCGATGAGGTAGGTCTCGCCGATGCGGCCCCGCTCGATGATGTCCCACACGGCGTCGTTGTGGTCCAGAACGTGGATCCAGTCGCGCACGTTCTGACCGGCGCCGTAGAGCTTGGGGCGCACACCGTCGATGAGGTTGGTGATCTGACGCGGGATGAACTTCTCGATGTGCTGGTAGGGGCCGTAGTTGTTGGAGCAGTTGGAGATGGTGGCCTCCACCCCGAAGGAGCGCACCCAGGCGCGCACCAGCAGGTCGCTTCCGGCCTTGGACGAGGAGTAGGGGGAGGAGGGGTTGTAGGGCGTCGTGGGGGTGAACTTGGCCGGGTCGTCCAGCTCCAGGTCCCCGTAGACCTCGTCGGTGGAGATGTGGTGGAAGCGCACCTTGTGGCGGCGCACCGCCTCCAGGAGGGTGAAGGTGCCCACGAGGTTGGTGCGGATGAAGGGGGAGGGGTCGCGCAGGGAGTTGTCGTTGTGGGATTCGGCGGCGAAGTGGACGACGACGTCGGCTCCCGCCACGAGCGGGTCGACCGTGTCGGCGTCGGCGATGTCCCCCACGACGAGGTCGACGCGCTCGCCCAGGTCCGCGAGCGACCCCCGGTTGCCGGCGTAGGTGAGCTTGTCGAGCACCGTCACCTTGGCGTCGGGGTGACGCACGAGGGTCTGGTGGACGAAGTTGGCGCCGATGAAGCCGGCGCCCCCGGTGATGAGAACGTTCATGGGTGGAGCTCCGTTGTGCCGAGTCGAGGGCGGGTGATCGCCGCTGGCCAGGGCCATGATGCCACAGGGGCGCGGGACCGGGCGCGGCGGGCGGTCCCGCCGGCCGGCTGCGGGGGCCGCCCGGGCCGGTTCGGGCGGGACGGCCCCGCGACCGGACCGCCGTCGTGATGAAGCGGTGCCCGAAAGACCCTTGCGAATCGTCACAGGAGCAGTAGGATTCATCATGAACATCATTAGTCACATCAATATCATGTGTTGCTTACGACACAGGTGTGTGGAGCCGCCGCCCGAAGGAGCATCATGCCGGTCCCCCGATACCTACGCCCCGCCCTCGTCGTGCCCGTGGTCCTCGCGGGCCTCGTCGCCTCCGCCCCCGTCTGCCCCGGCGGCCCGGCCCCGGGCGCGTCCGCGGCCCCTGCGCCGGCGCCGGTCCAGCTCCTGGACCTGACCACGCAGTCCGGGCGGGCCACCGAGATCGCGCGCTCCGGCCTCGACGGGGCGCGGTCCTCCCGGGCCCCGGCCCTGGCGAACGCCGCGGCGGGCACGGACCCGACTGCCGCGCCCGATGCGGTCAACGCCCTGACGGCCGCCGCCGGCGACGTCGGTCCCGAGGGCGCCCCCGACTCCGGGGCCGACGCCGTCGACCCCGAGCTCGACGCCGTCATCCTGACCGACCCGCTGAAGGTCGACGACTTCCTCGTCGCCGGTTTCACGTGGACCGGCGGCGAGGGCGACGCCCCGCCCGACGGCGTGCGCATCTACCTGCGCGTGCGCCAGAACGGCCAGTGGTCCCCCTGGTATCTCAACGAGCCCTCCGACGCCGGACGCGATGACGGCGCCGGGCGCGCGGGCACCGACGAGCTCGTCACCGGCGGCGCCGACGCCGTCCAGGCCTCCGTCGTCGGGAACGCCGCCGACCTGCCGGCCGACCTCACCCTCGCCCTCGTGCCCGACCGCCCCTCGGGGGAGAGGGACCTGGGGGCCGCGGACGTGCGCACCGCCGAGGCCGAGCCGACGGGCGTGGCCGCCGCGGCCGCCGACGACGGTCCCGCGGACGGGCGGGCCCCGGCGCCCGGGGCGGAGAACGCCGTCGCCGCCGCGCAGCCGGACCGGCGGGACGATCGGGGGCCCGCCGAGGACCCGGTCGGCGCGAGCGCCGCCCAGCTCCCGGCCGTCGCCCCGGCCGCCGCGGCGGACGACCCGTCAGCGCTCGTGACCACGCGCGAGGAGTGGGGCGCGAACCCCGCCTACCTGAACTGGAGGCCGAACTACGCCCCCGCCGAGCACGTCATCGTCCACCACACCGCGGGCACCAACGACTACACCGCCGAGCAGTCCCCCTCGATCGTGCGGGGCATCTACTACTACCACGCCGTCATCCTGGGCTGGGGGGACATCGGCTACAATTTCCTGGTGGACAAGTACGGGCAGGTCTTCGAGGGGCGCTACGGCACGCTCGACTCCGACCCCGGCACCATGGTCGTCGGCGGGCACGCCTACGGCGCCAACACCGGCACCATGGGCATCTCCATGATGGGCAACTACAGCTCCGTCAGCCCCTCCGAGATCCAGATCGAGCGCGTCGGCCAGATGGCCGGCTGGTTCCTCGCCCGGGCCGGCATCGCGGACGCCCACGGCTCCTCCGGCTTCACCTTCCGCGCGACCCAGAAGTACCGCAGGGGCCAGACCATCGACCTGGACACCATCTCCGCCCACCGCGACGTCGGCTACACCACCTGCCCGGGTGACGCCGGCTACTCCGCCATGGGGCAGATCCGCGACATCGCCCAGGAGCAGATCGACGGCGGCGCCTGGTAGGCCCCGTTCCCACGGCCCGGCGCCGGTCGGCTTGTCCGGTTGCGCGGGGTGGTGCGGGAAAGGTCCGTCAACTCGGCATCACCAAGAGCAGCGGCTCGCTGTAGACGGCGCCTATCGCATGCCCGGGAGTGTGAACCGTGAAGCATGCCGCGTCACGCATCTTGTGGATCTCAGCCAGGTTCCCGTCCAGGAGCGAAAGGGATACGAAGTAGTCGCCCTCGCCGAGGCGCAGATCGGGAAGTCGTAACTCGAAACTGCCCTCGCCGTCGATAACGGGGGGATCGATGCCGAGCATCTTCGTGTCCGTCCCCAGGACAGCGCCTCCCAGAACCGTGGATATTGTCAGGGACATCCCCCAGCCAATGAGAGGGGGAGCGGCGGACAACGTGCCGGAGACGATGAGATCGTCGCCCGGGGCGATCGTCAATCGCGTCTCGGGTGCAGTGTTATTGAGCGCGATTGAGGTGATGAACTGCTCGGCCGGCCGGACGACGACGGGTTCCCCGCGCCGTTCCGCCTCGGCGGCCTCCTCGGCCTCGATCACAAGTTCGTAGTTGTGCCGGAGCCTGCCCAGGACCTCATCGGTCGACCCATCCACAACGATCCGGCCATGCTCGAGCATAACCGCCCGGTCGCACACTTCGCTCACCTGCGCGGCGGAGTGCGAGACGAGGATGATCGTGCGCCCCTCGTCCTGGAATTCATGGATCTTGTCCATGCACTTCCGCTGGAAGGGCTCATCCCCGACCGCCATGACCTCATCGACGAGAAGAACGTCGGGGTCCACGTGCACGGCAACCGCGAAGGCGAGGCGCACGTACATGCCCGAGGAGTAGAATTTCACTTGGGTATCGATGAAGTCCTCGATGCCCGAGAAGGCGACGATCTCGTCGAAGTGACGCTGGGTCTCGGCCTCCGACAGCCCCAGGATCGCCGCATTGAGGTAGACATTCTCCCGTCCCGTCAGGTCCGGGTGGAATCCCGCACCGAGCTCCAGGAGAGCGGCCAGGCGGCCTCGTAGGGAAACGGAGCCCGCATCGGGGGTCAGAATGCCGCCGATAACTTTCAGCAGGGTGGACTTGCCTGAGCCGTTGGCGCCGACGAGACCGATCGTCTCCCCGACGCGCACATCCAGATCAATATCGCGCAGGGCCCAGAAGTCCTCACGATGGGCGCGCGAGGACCGGGCGTTGACGAGTCGTTCCTTGAGCGACTTGTCCTTGTGGACGACGAAGCGCTTGGCGACGTTGCGGATTCGGACGATGTCGGTCATGTTCAGAACTCCTGGGCGAAATTGCGCTGAAGGACGGAGAACACCCGCTGGGCGATCACGAGGACCACTATCCCGATCGCCAGGGCGAGAATCATCCTGATGCCCAGGTGAGGCGCTGTCGGCACATTCGCCCCGGAGGCCCACATGGCCCGCTGGAAGCCCATGATGGACAGCGTGACCGGATTGGTCAGGTAGGCCTCCTCGATCGCGACGCCCCCTCCGGTGATGGAGGTGACCATGCTCCAGGAGTACACGATCGGTGAGGCCCACATGCCGACGAGGAGCACGACTTCGACAAGGTACTGGATATCTCGGAAGTATACATTGGCCGCTGCCAGGATCAAACCGAATGCTGTGGCCCACACGACGAGGAGAATGAGCCCCAAGGGCAGATAGAGAAGATTGAATCCCACGAGGGGAGGGGTGATGATGAACGTTGCGAGCACCAGGATGAGGAACTGCATTGCGAAATTGAACAGCGAGGCGCCCGTCGAAGCCAGTGGAAATATTTCCCGAGGCAGGTGGATCTTCTTGATGATCCCCGAGTTGCCGACGATGGAGCCGGTCGACGCCGATATGATATCGCTGAAGAGCTGCCAGGCGGTCAGGCCGGTGAAAACGTATATCGCGAAATCCGGGATGGAGCGCTCTGCACCCATGACCTTGCCGATCACGAGCACGTAAATCAGAAGGCTGACAATCGGTTTAATAAGGCTCCATGCGATCCCCAGCACCGAGTCCTTGTAGCGCGCACGTATCTCCCGGCGCGTGAGCCGGATCAGAAGATCGCGCCTGTTCCACAGGTCCAGAAGGGAAGAACGAGTGCCTGTGACGAAGGTCACTCTGGGGGTGGCGGGTCTGAACGACTCGTGCGCGATCCGCATCTCTCGCTCCGAGGCAGCTGACACGTGAATCCTCCTGGAGGCCGGGCGTCGGGTTCGTCGCCCCATACGGTCGACCCGGTCACTGTACCCTCAAGACCCCATCAGCAGATGCGCGGGGCGCTGGGGCGCCCCTGTACCGGGCCCCTCTTGTTGCTACGATGCTCGCTGGTGCGCTTGGGAAGGAGCAGTGCCACATGGCCTCATACGCGGATCTCGCAGCGGTTCATCCCGTGGTTCCGGGGGTGTGCGCCCTCACGGTGCGCGGCCGGGAAGCATGCGTCCCCCTCAACGTTCTGAAGGGGAACGCGCATGACCTGCTGCTCGGCGACGCCGGCGCCCTGGCCTACACGCGCGACGACGCGGACGTTCGTGTCATCGGCGTCCTGACCGACACGCTCCTGGTGCGCGAGGAGCTTCTCGACTGGCTGGGCCGGGAGGTCCTGGTGGACGTCGGGGGGGAGGGCCGCTTCGCCGATCCCGAGACCGCCCTGTTCGACGTCCAGTGGCGCCTGAACCTCCTCGGCCAGCACGTTGTCACGGTGGCCGGGTCGCCGCGGGTGGAGGAGCCGGCCACGGACCAGGGCCGGATGCTCCGCCGTCGCGGGCTGCTCACCGTACTCGACGTGGTGTTGAGCGATCGATGGCGGGGTGTACTGCTGCCCGCGGCGCAACTGCTCGCGGTGACCGGGGTCCTGGCCGACTCGGGCACGGACACCACGACGCTCGACCTTCAGCGCTCGCCCGGGGGGGACGACATCGGCGACCTGCGCGTGCCGACGCGGGGCCTGGTCGGCGCCTACGCCGTTGACGGGGCGCTCGACAACCTCTCGGACGCCCGTGGCGTGCGCAACTACATCCAGCGCGTGCGTCGAGTGCCGGACGTGGCGCTGGCGCAGATGATCGCGGTGGCGCTTCCCACGATCCTCGGTATCGACTCCGCGGCTCACGGCCGCGAGTTCGACAGGATCGCCCGACTGACCGGACTGGACGAGGTGATGTGGGAACCGATGCACGTCCTGGTCGTGACCCCGGCCGAGGGCCGCGGATCCGCGCGAGCGGACGAGCTTCTGGCGCGGCTCGGACGCGATGTGCGGGTCCGCCGGGTGAACGGCCCCGCGAACGTCGTCACCGAGGACGGCACCGTGCTGCCGGGGCTGACCGCCGATCACACGGAGTGGGCGGATGTGATTGTTCTCATTGAGACGGTTCTCGACGACGCCCCCGGCGCCGGCTTCTCGCAGGTGCCCCTCATCGTGGACCTGTCGACGCTCGACGTGCTCGGATGGCTCATGAACACCGCACGCACCGGCAACCGCGCCCAGGCGCTGGAAGCGCTCATGGAACGCGCCGACCGGATCCTCGTGGCGGATGAGGCTCAGCGGGACCTCGTCCTCGGAGCGCTCGCGGGCACGGGGCGCGTCAACGACATCGTGTACGACAACGACCCGTCGCTCAACAGTCTCGTGGCCGCGGATCCGGACGGCGAGGTGCTGGAGGCCTTCTGCCGTCGGCCGCTGCGCGCCGCCGACGCCGGCTCCTCCTCGGCCGCGGAGGCCGTCGCTCAGGCGGGCAGGCCCAGTGACCTCGCTCTGGCCGTGCGCTACATGCGCGAGGGCGGAGTGAAGAATGTGATGGGTAAGGTCGGGAGTCGTATCCGACGCGTCGCCACTGCGAGGGGGAACAACTAAAATGCCGATCGAGAATTGCATTCCGCAGGCCCTCAATCCGGATCCGTCCAGAGCCCATCTGCTCCAGCGCGAGCATGAGATCCGCGACGGCGTCGTCTCCGTCATTCTCGTCAACTACAAGGGCGCCGAGGACACCATCGCCTGTCTGAGATACTTCGACAACATCGACTGGCCCCAGGACCGTCTTGAGCTCATCGTCGTCGAGAACGACTCCCAGGACGGGTCCGCTGAGACCATCGCCCAGGCCTGCCCCCGCGTACGCGTCCTGCCCTCGGGCAGTAACCTCGGCTTCGCCGGCGGGTGCAACTTCGGCGTTGAGAATGCGACCGGACAGTATGTCGCCTTCATCAATAACGATGCTCGTCCCGCGCGGGGCTGGGTGAAAGCAGCGGTCGACGCGATGGAGGCCGATCCCACCATCGGCGCAGTGGCCTCCAAGGTGCTCGACTGGGATGGAAAGCTCGTGGATTACGTCGACGGCTCGCTCACCTGGTACGGCATGGGTTACAAGCGCGAGGCGGAATGGATCGATGACGGCTCTTATGAGACGCCCAAGGACGTTCTGTTCGGAACCGGTGCCGCCATGTTCGTGCCCGCCGCCTATTTCCGGGAGATCGGCGGATTCGACGAGCGGTTCTTCATGTTCTACGAAGACGTGGATCTGGGGTGGAGGATCAATCTGCTGGGACGCAGGGTCCGTTATGTGCCCGGCTCCGTGGCTTATCACCGTCACCATGTGACGATGAAGAAATTCGGCAACTATCGCGAGTCCTATCTCCTGGAGCGCAACGCGCTGCTCTCCCTGTATAAGAACTACGAGGACGAGACGCTGCGCGTCGCCCTGCCCGCAGCCATCTCCCTGGCCGTGCGACGAGGAACGGCCCGCGCGGACGTCGACACGACGACGCTGCCGGACGACGCCGAGGTCTCCGTGCCGAAGATGGGTCTGACCGGCGTCTACGCCGTCGACTACCTCAACGAGCAGCTCGACTCCCTCGCGGTGACCCGTGCACAGCTCCAGCGGGCTCGTGCCGTGAGCGACAAGGATCTGTTCCCGCTCTTCCGCCACGCCATCGAGCCCGCCTACCCCGTCGAGCACTACCTCAAGGGTCACGAGGTCCTGGTCGACTCCTTCGGGATTGACCGGCTCTTCATCTCCTCCCCCCACGTCCTGGTTGTCACGGGGGAGCCGCTGTCCAGCAAGCTTGCCGGCCCCGCCATCCGCGCATGGGAGATGGCGGCGGCCCTCTCCCAGTCCCATCCGGTGCGGTTGCTCTCGACGACCGGCGTGAAGGATGTGGAGGACCCTCGCTTCGAGATCCACTACGCCCAGGGCGATCATCTGCGCGCTCATACTGACTGGGCGGATGTCATTGTGTTCCAGGGCTTCCTCCTCGAGGGGGCGCCATGGCTCATCGACTCGGATAAGATCATCGTCGCCGATATCTACGATCCGATGCACCTGGAGCAGCTGGAGCAGGCCAAGGACCTTGGAACCGTCGGTCGTCGCGAGGCCATCTTCTCCGTGACCGACGTCCTGAACAAGCAGTTGATGCGGGCCGATTATTTCTTGTGCGCCTCCGAGAAGCAGAGGCTCTTCTGGCTCGGGCAACTTGCGAGCGTCAACCGGATCAACCCCCTCACCGTGGCTCCCAATGAGGACCTCGACTCCCTGGTCTCTGTTGTCCCCTTCGGGATCCAGGATGAGGCGCCCGTGCAGAGGAGACATGGTATCCGTGGCGCCGTGCCCGGAATCGGCATGGACGATAAGATCATCATCTGGGGCGGCGGGGTCTACAACTGGTTCGATCCGCTCACCCTCGTGAGGGCCGTCGGCAGGCTCGCACAGCGCCATCCGGATGTCCGCCTGTACTTCATGGGCATGAAGCACCCCAATCCCGGAGTGCCCGACATGAAAATGGCCTGGGAGACCAAACGGCTTGCTCAGAAGATGGGGCTGGCGGGCAGATACATCTTCTTCAATTCCGACTGGGTGCCCTACAACGAACGCGCTGACGTCCTCATGGACGCCGACGTCGGCGTATCGACTCACTTCGAGCACGTCGAGACCGCCTTCTCCTTCCGCACCCGCATCCTCGATTACCTGTGGACGGGTCTGCCGATCGTCGCCACGACGGGCGACTCCTTCGGCAACGTGCTCGACGCCGAGGGGCTGGGACGCGGCGTTCCGCCGCAGGACGTGGACGCCCTGGAGTCGGCGCTGGAGGAGATGCTCTACGACGAGGAGGCGGCGGCCAGTGCGCGCGAGCGCGTGGCTCGGTACGCCGAGCAGTTCCGGTGGGCCACCGTCCTGGAGCCCCTCGTCAGGTTCTGCGCCGACCCGCACCGTGCTCGGGACCTTGTCCTGACCGGCAAGACGCCGGCGGGTTCCGGCCTTCGCGCTCACGCCTTTCCGCCTCGTAAGCCTTCCATCAAGGGCGATCTCAAGCTGGCGGTCGATTATATGAAGGCGGGCGGGCCCAAAGAGGTCGTCAGACGCGTCCAGGGGCGCATCAGGCGGCAGATGGGTCTTCAGCGCTGATAAAATTTCGGTCGGCGTCGTCGCCGGGCGAGTTCGGCGGGGAACCTGCTGAGCGCCTGACGCAGCCCCCGGGCCACCGGGCCGCGCAGGCCGTGCCGGGCCGCCCGCGCCGTCGTGCGCGCCAGGGCCCGGAGAAGGACCGGCCACGGCGCGTGCTCGGCCGCCACGAGGATCCGGTTGCGGGTGTTGACGCGCACGAACATGGGGGAGTCGGCCCCGGAGGAGGCGGCGTGCTCGTGACGGGCGACGGCGCCGGCCACGAACTCCACCCGGCGTCCCGACTCCCGGATCCGCCAGGAGAAGTCCGTGTCCTCGTAGTACATGAACAGGTCCTCGCGCAGGCCCCCCAGCTCCTCCCACACGCCGCGGCGGATCGCGCAGGCGCCCCCGCACAGGCCGAAGACCTCGGCCGGGGAGTCGAGCCGGTCCGCCCGGACCAGCCAGTCGCGGTCGTAGCCGTTGCCGGAGGGGTCCACGAGGTTGCCGGTGGAGTTGACGAGCACCTCCCCCTCGCCGCGCGCCTCGGCGTCGGCGGGAACCCGCGTCCACCGGCTCCCGTCCAGACCCGTGAGGAATGTCTCCCCGTTGCGGGCGGGGCGCCAGCGGCCCGCCAGGAGGATGAGCGCCGTCGTCGCCGCCAGGGACGGGTCCCCGCCGGTCCCCAGCGGGGCGGTCAGGGCGTCGAGGAAGCCGGGGGCGGCGACGGCGTCGTTGTTGAGCAGGACCAGGACGTCCTCGCCCAGGCCCGCCGCGCCGGCGTTGACCCCCGCGCCGAAGCCCAGGTTCCGCTCCGTCTCGACCACATCCAGCCCCGCCCGGCGCAGGGCCGCGGCGGAGCCGTCCGCCGAGGCGTTGTCGACCGCGACGAGCCGGTCGCCGCCCCGCAGCTGGGGGCGGATGGACTCGCAGGCCCGGATGGTCAGATCCGGCCGGCGCCAGTTGACGACGACGACGCGGATGGTCGGACGGGAGTCGGCGCCGCCGGGGGCGGGCGCGCGGGGACCGGCGCAGCTCACCGGGCGGCCCCGTCCGCCAGCGAGGCGTAGACCTCGGCGTGGGCCGCGGCGCAGGCCTCCCAGGTGAAGGCCCGGGCCCGCACCCGGCCGGCCGCCACGAGGTCGTCGTGGGCGCGACCGGCGGCCGCGGCGAGCTGCGCCGCGATCTCCTCGGGGCTGGAGGGGTCCGCCAGGAGCCCGGCCGGCCCGCACACCTCCTCCATGCACGTGCCGCGACTGGTGACCACCGGCGCGCCGTAGGCCATGGC
The DNA here is from genome assembly GCF_000429225.1 of Actinomyces dentalis DSM 19115. GTDB lineage: Bacteria > Actinomycetota > Actinomycetes > Actinomycetales > Actinomycetaceae > Actinomyces > Actinomyces dentalis. The sequence goes on along the minus strand of NZ_AUBL01000003.1, from coordinate 72,095 downwards.
CTCCAGGACCGGCAGGCCGAAGCCCTCCCAGATCGAGGGGAAGGCGAAGACGCGCGCCCCCGTGTAGGCGGCGGCCAGCTCCTCGTCGGGCAGGCGCCCCAGGACGTGGACGCGCCCGGACAGTTCGGCCGTCAGGGTCCGCTCCTCGGCGTCGTCGCCCCAGCCGGCGGGGCCGACCAGCACGAGATCGAGATCCGGGCGGATCTTCGCCAGGAGGGCGAAGGCGCGCAGGAGGACGGGCAGGTTCTTGCGGGGCTCGCGCGTGCCGGTCCACAGGACGTACTCGCGCTCCAGGCCGTGGGCGGCGCGGAGGGCGGCGACCTCGGCGCCGGTGACGGCGCGGGCGCGCACCCCGTGGGGGATGACGCGGATGCGCCCGGCGTCCAGGCCGGCGGCGACGCAGTCGTCGGCGGTGGCCGTCGAGGGCACGACGACGGCGTCGGCCTCCCTGCGGGTGCGCTCCAGGGCGGTGGCGAAGTAGGCGTTGCCGCGGCGGGTGAAGTGCTCGGGGGAGCGCAGGAAGGCGACGTCGTGGACCGTGACGACCAGCGGCAGGCGCGTGCCCGGGATCGCCCAGGTGGTCGCGTGGACGACCTCGGCCCCCGGCAGCGTCGACTCCGCGCGGGGCAGGCCCAGCCGGTTCCAGGACTCGTACAGGGCGGGGCGGGGCAGGTGGGCGAAGCGGACGGGCACGTCCGCCAGGCCCAGCTCGGCGGGGGAGGGGGAGGCGCCGTGCCGGGCCGCCAGGCCCGCCAGCCGGACGCCGCGCCCCCTCAGGGCGCGGGCGAGTTCGACGATGTAGGTCCCCGAGCCGCCGGGCACGCTCTGCCACAACTGCTCCACCACCATGGCCACGCGCGGCCCCCGGTCGGGCGCCGCCGCGCCTGTTGTGCACTCCATGGGCCCAGCCTACGGGCCCGCCCGCGGCGCCGGCGCGGGGAGAATCCCCCGCCGCCCCGCGATACCGGTACCCTGCCCCCATGAAGGTCCTGCTCGACGCCACCGCCATCCCCGCCGACCTGGGAGGGGTGGGCCGATACGTCGACGACCTCGTCCCCGAACTCATCAACGCGGGCGTCAACCTGGCCCTGGCGGTCCAGGAGCGCGACGCCGCCCACTTCCGCGCCAAGGCGCCGCGGGCCCACCTCTTCCCCGTGCCCGGGCTGCTGACGAACCGCGGCGCCCGCATGGCCTGGGAGCAGACCGGCCTGCCCGCCCTCATCGGCCGCATCCGCCCCGACCTGCTGCACAGCCCGCACTACACCTTCCCCGCCCTGCACCGCGTGCCCGTCGTCGTCACCCTCCACGACGCCACCTTCTTCACCCACCCCGGGGCCCACTCGCGCCTGAAGCGGAGGTTCTTCACCGCCGCGATCAGGCGGGCCGTGCGGCGCGCCGACGCCCTCGTCGTGCCCTCCGCGGCGACCCGCGACGAGACCCTGCGCTTCGTCGACGGCGACCCCGCCCGCTTCCACATCGCCCACCACGGGGTGGACACGAGCGTCTTCCACCCCGTCGACGACGCCGAGCGAGAGCGCGTGGCCGCCTCGCTGGGACTCGCGGGGCGCCGCTACATCGGCTTCCTGGGCACGCTCGAGCCCCGCAAGAACGTGCCCAACCTCATCCGCGCCTGGGTGCGGGCCTTCCACGACGACCCCGACGCCCCCGCCCTCGTCCTGGCCGGCGGCAAGGGCTGGGACGAGGGGATCGAACCGGCCCTTGCCGAGGTCCCGGACCGAATGACCGTCCTGCGGCCCGGCTACCTGCCGCTGGAGGACCTGCCCGGCTTCCTGTCCGGCTGCGAGATCCTCGCCTACCCCTCCATCGCCGAGGGCTTCGGCCTGCCCGTCCTGGAGGCCATGGCCTGCGGGGCCGCGGTGCTCACCACGCGCGAGACGAGCCTGCCCGAGGTCGGCGGGGACGCCGTGGCCTACTGCGACCTGGACGCCCCGGCCATCGCCCGCGCCCTCGTCGAGCTCGACGCCCACCCGCAGCGGCGCGCCGCCCTCGGCGCCGCCGCCCAGGAGCGGGCGCTGGGCGAGCGGTTCACCTGGGCCGCCTCCGCCCGCTCCCACGTCGAGGCCTATAAGTCGGCGGTCGCACGCAGTCGCCGGTAGAGTATCAAGGCCGGTCCTGCACCGGCGCACGGATATCAGTCGCTTGTAATGAACCGGATGGAGACTATGACTGCGAGCACCGAGACGTCCAAGTCCCTGAGCGTCGAGACCACGCCGATCCCCGGCTTCCTGCGCATCGATTTGACCGTCCACGGTGACAACCGCGGCTGGTTCAAGGAGAACTGGCAGCGCGAGAAGATGGTCGCGCTGGGTCTGCCGGACTTCGGCCCGGTTCAGAACAACATCTCCTTCAACGACGAGCCCGGGGTGACCCGGGGCATCCACGCCGAGCCCTGGGACAAGTTCGTCTCCGTGGCCACGGGGCGGGTCTTCGGCGCATGGGTGGACCTGCGCGAGGGGCCGAGCTTCGGCACCGTCTACACCACCGAGATCGACCCCTCCGTGGCCGTCTACGTGCCCAGGGGCGTGGGCAACGCCTACCAGACCCTCGAGCCGAACACGGCCTACACCTACCTGGTCAACGACCACTGGTCGCCGTCGGCCCGGTACACCTCCCTCAACCTCGCCGACGAGACCGCCGCGGTGCCGTGGCCCATCCCCCTGGAGCGGGCGATCCTGTCCGACAAGGACCGGGCCCACCCCCGCATGGCGCAGGTCACCCCCTTCCCCGCGGCCGACGCGCCCGGCCGGCGCGTCCTGGTCACGGGCGCGCTCGGCCAGCTCGGCCGCGAGCTCATGGCGCAGCTGCCGCGGGCCGGTTTCACGGCCACCGGCGTGGACCTGCCCGAATTCGACATCTCCGACGCCGCGCAGATGGCGGAGGTGGACTGGTCCGCCTACGACGTCGTCATCAACGCCGCGGCCTGGACGAATGTCGACGGCGCCGAAACTCCCGACGGGCGGCGCCAGAGCTGGAGGGCCAACGCCACCGGGCCGGCGAATCTCGCCCGCGAGTGCGCCGCGCGCGGTCTGACACTCGTCCACATCTCCAGCGAGTACACCTTCGACGGGACCGTCCCGGTCCACACCGAGGATGAGCCGCCGAGCCCGCTGGGCGTCTACGGGCAGTCCAAGGCCGGCGGGGACGCGGCCGTCCAGGCGGCCCCGAGGCACTACCTGGTGCGCACCAGCTGGGTCGTGGGCGACGGCAGGAACTTCGCGCGGACCATGGCCTCGCTGGCCGGGCGCGGCGTCGCCCCGAAGGTCGTGGCGGACCAGACGGGGCGCCTGACCTTCACCGCGGACCTGGCCGCCGGGATCATCCACCTGCTGACGACGCGGGCCGAGTTCGGCACCTACAACCTCTCGGGCGAGGGTCCGGTGGTCTCCTGGTGCGACGTCGCCAAGCGCGTCTACGAGCTCGTGGGGCACAGCCCGGACGAGGTGACGCCGGTCACCACCGAGGAGTACTACGCCGGACAGGAGGGCATCGCCCCGCGCCCGCTCAGCAGCGCCCTGGACCTGAGCAAGATCGAGTCCGCCGGTTTCGTTCCCGGTGACTCCATGGAGCGACTGGATGCCTACGTTCCCACGATCCTGTGAGAACGTCGATGGACATGAATGGGCGCTCCACCAGTAGTACGGTGGCGCAGACGGGACGCAGCCGTTGGATCGGTCGAGTCAGGCGCTTCCATCGGGGGCGAGCGGCCTGCGTCGTGCTGGTCTTTGCGGTGCTGATCGTCGGAGCGGCTTGGGTGGTGTCCTCACCCGTCGCCGGCTCTCCGGATGACGACTACCACCTCGGGAGCATCTGGTGCCCCCGGCCCGTGGCCTCCTCGGGGTGTCAGACGCGCGTCGTCGACGGCGTGACCGAGGTCATGGTTCCGGAAGCCGTCGGTCGCCCCGTGTGCTATGCCTTTGTATTTGATCGCTCCGCGGCCTGCAGACTTTCCCTGTCAGACGATAGGAGTTCGTACTCGAGGCGTTACGATGACGGCAATTATCCTACCGGATACTATCGGTTCCACCACCTTCTGGTGGGGCACGACGTGGAGCGGTCGGTGCTCATCATGCGCGGCGTCAATGTGCTCATCGCAGTAGCGCTTCTGGGGGCTATCGCTTATTTTATGCCGGTGCGCCTGCGAGAAGGGGTCGCTATGGCGCTGCTGGCGTCCTGGATTCCGATGGGGATCTACTTCGTAGCCTCCAACAATCCCAGTTCGTGGGCGATAACAGGCGTATTCGCCTATGCTCTGGGATTGTACGCCTCGGTTCGGTCCGAGGGCGGGCGGCAGTGGGTTCTTCTCGGCCTCGGACTGCTCGGCGCCGTGCTCGCCTTCGCTTCGCGGGCGGATTCCAGTTTCTATGTGTTCGTCGTCTCTCTCGCGGTGCTCGCAGGAGTCCGATGGCGTCGTGGATTGATTCCCCATGCGGTTGTCGCCGCCGCTGCGAGCGTCGTGGGAATCATCAACATGTCGGGTCTCGGGCAGACTTCCGCATTGGGCGGGGCGCCGGATGAAGGTATTCCGTGGCGCACACGGCTGTACCGCAATCTCATGGAGATTCCCGGCTACTTCGCAGGCTTCTACGGACAGGGGCGGGGACGGGGGATGGGCTGGCTCGACATCCCGCTCGACGGACCCGCTGCGGTGCTCGCCGTGGGGCTGGCCGGCGCCGCCGTCTTCGCCGGTGCGCGTGCGATGAGCTGGCGACGGGCGGCGTCGATGACGATCATGCTCGGCGCAATGGCGGGTATTCCAGTGGTCATCGGCATGACGGGATCCTTCCGCGTATGGGAGTACCAGTCCCGTTACGTACTCCCGCTGCTGGCCGTGACCTTTCTGGTCTGGTTGGTCATCGACGATCGCCGCACCCTGCTCTCCCGGGGGCAGACGGTGCTGTTCGTCCTTCTGTCCACAACGGTCCACGCCATTGCGCTGCACACGTTGATTCAACGTTATGTCAGTGCGATCGGGGCTGATCCCGGCGACCGGATTTTCAGCCTCAATGCGCGCGTGACGTGGTGGTGGAGCATCCCCATCAGTCCGATGGGGGTTTGGCTGGTGGGAGTGCTGGCCTACCTCGGCGCGGTTTCTACGACAATGTGTCTCGCCCGCCGCCGGACGGACGGGCCGGGCAATGCCATCCGTAATCCCGTTGTTCCTCCGAAGGCGCATCGGGAGACAGATTCTACCATCGGGGTCGCGGTCTCGAATTGACCCGGCCTCCAATATTCCGCGCTCACAGAAGGGAGCCCGATGCCGGAGCGATCGGACGCCATGCTCATCGTCATCCCCGCGTGGAACGAGGAGGCGGTCCTGGAGGCGGTGCTCCACGAGGTCGGTGAGGTCCTGGGCGGGGGCGCCGACGTCCTGGTCGTCTCCGACGGGTCCACCGACTCGACCGCGCAGATCGCCAGACGCGCCGGGGTCATGGTGCTGGACCTGCCCCTCAACCTCGGCGTCGGCGGGGCCATGCGGGCGGGCTATCTCTACGCCCAGCGCCGCGGCTACGACTGGGTGGTCCAGCTCGACGCGGACGGGCAGCACGATCCGCGCGAGATCAAGGACCTGCGCGCCCGGGCGCGCGAGACCGGGGCGGACCTGGTCATCGGGGCGCGCTTCGCGGGCAAGGGGGACTACGAGGTGCACGGCCCCCGGCAGTGGGCCATGAAGGTGCTCTCCCTCATCCTGTCCCGGATCTGCCGGACCACCCTGACGGATACGACCTCCGGGTTCAAGCTGTGCGGCCGCCGGGCGATCCGCCTGTTCTCCCGGGAGTACCCGGCCGAGTACCTGGGCGACACGATCGAGGCGCTCGTCATCGCCAGCCGCAATGGCCTGGTCGTGCGGCAGGCCGCCGTGGAGATGAGGCCCCGCGCCGGCGGCGCGCCCTCCCACAACCCCCTCAAGGCGGCGAGGTTCCTGCTGCGCGCCTTCCTCGCGCTCGGGATCGCGGCCACCCGCCCGGGGCGGAAAGACATCTCGGCGCCGCAGAAGGCGGACTCATGACCTCCACGTACTGGCTCGGAGTCCTGTTCGCCGGCGTCGTGCTGGTGGCGATCTTCCTGCGCATGCGCAACTCCGGGATGAAGGAGCACTACGCGACGTGGTGGATCGTCATCGCCGTCGGCTCCATCCTGGGTTCCATCTTCCCCCGCGCGCTCAAGGCGGTCTCGACGGCGCTGGGGGTCCAGGTGCCCCTCAACCTGGCCTTCTTCGTCGCCGGGATCGCGCTGCTGCTGCTGTCCCTGCGCTTCAGCGTGGATCTGTCCCAGTCGTCGGAGGACCGGCGCAGGCTCACGGAGGAGATCGCGATCCTACGGGCCGAGGTCGAGGCGCTGCAGGCGCGGGCGGGCGGATCGCCGTCGTCCGATCCCGGGAGTCCCGGGGCCGGTGAGGAGGACGCGAGTAAGGAGGATGGCGAGGACACCGGGAACGACGGCGGTCGGTGAATCCCGGACGGGGCGCGCCTCAGGCTCGCGCCCTCTGGTGCGCCTCGACGACCTCCTCGACGATCCGGCTGTACTCCCGGGCGCGCACGGGCCAGGTCCACCCGGTGATGAGTTCGGGCGGGGCCAGGGGATCCGGGGCGGAGAGCGCGTCCGAGAGCGTGTCGATGAGGGACTCGGCGGTGCGGTCGGGGCAGATGCGCACGGGCGCACCGGAGTCGCGCAGCAGGCGGGCGCCGGGAACCTCGAAGGTGACCACGCGTCCGGACTCGGCGATCGCCTCCAGCAGCGTCGTCTGGAATCCCTCCGACAAGACGGTGGGGTTGACCAGGGTCGCCCCCCGCAGGGCCCGGCGGACCTCGTCCGGACTGACCCGCCCGCGCACGGCGACCACCCCGTCGAGACCGAGCTCGTCCGCGCGGCGGCGGGCCTTATCGAGTTCGGCGCCATCCCCCAGGAGCTCGCCGTCCACATCCGTCCCCCGGCTGCGCAGGGCGGCCACCGCGTCGAGGAAGACGTCCCAGCCCTTGCCCGCGACCGTCCGCCCCACGAACACGAGGCGGCCGGGGCGCTGCGGGGCCCGGTCCGCATACGCCGACGGGGCGATGGCGTTGTAGAAGACGTCGGCGTCCACGCCGCCCAGCCGCTTGACGAAGGCGGCGGCCTGCGGGGACACGGCCAGGACCCTCTCGGCGCGGCGCAGGACGTAGCGTCCGGCGGTGAGGTCGACGACGCGCGATCCCAGGGCGATGACGGGCGAGGGCGTGGCCACGAACCCGCTGCCGTGCTCGGTGTGGATCACGGGCGTTCCCGCCGCGTGGGCGGCCCGCAGGCCGATGAGGCTCATGGGGAAGAACCGCGTGTGGGTCGAGACCACGTCGATGTCGTGGGCGCGCAGGAAGCGGGTGATGCCGCGGCGGGCCCCCGGTGAGGGGAAGCTGATGACCTCCGCGACGGGCAGGTGGGAGCGCCCCGTGAGGACGCGGACGCCGTCGTCGGTGCGCCGGCCGGGGGAGTCGGAGATGGTCAGGACCCAGACCCGGTGCCCCTGCTCCGCCAGGCCGTGGGCGAGATTGCGGATGTGGGACTCGAGCCCGCCGAGCCGGGGCGGGTAGCTGTTGACGATCATGGCGATCTTCACGGGAGTGCCTTCCTGGTAGCGGCGGGTCTTCACCCCGGGGAGGAGACTGGTCGGCGGGACGGCTCGGCCCTGGGCCCGCGGGCGCCTCAGTCTACGGCAGCCACCACGGGGCGCAGGCGCGAGTAATCGCGGGCGAAGAACCAGCCCATGAGCGCCAGCGCGGACGCGCTCGCGGCGATGCCCACGGCGCTCGGAGCGTTCAGGCCGAAGATCCGGGTGAACGGCCCGGTGATCAGCACCGTGACCCCGGCGGCGACGACCCCGCCCAGGAAGCAGCCGAGGTAGTCGCGCAGTCCGAGCAGGATGTCGTTGGCGAACCAGACGAACGCGGTGATCAGCGACAGGACGAGAGCCGGCTGGATGAGGTAGGTGTACGGGGCGATCTGAGCCCCGAAGAGCAGCGTGAGGAACCACTCGCCGGCGATCCGGAAGGCGATGGCGGCGAGAGCGCCGACGCCGATGAACAGGGCCAGGATCCGTGCGAGCAGCGTGAGGGCCTTGCGCTTCCGGGTGGTCAGAAGCTCGATGAGGCGGCCGAGGATCGGCGTGTAGATGTACGCGGCGCTCGCCTGGATGATGACGGCGGGGACGGCGACCGAGGCGTAGATCCCGAGGGCCTTGGAGCCGAGATGCGTGTCGAGGTATTGGCGGGGCACCAGGGTCACGACGCTGAGCGCGGCGGTGACCATGGCGAGGGGGAAGAGCCTGGCGAAGGTCAGTCCCGCGTCCCTCCAGTCGATCACCGGGCGGATGCTGCCGAACCGCCGCGCGCGGGGGATGTCGTAGGCGACGGCGATCACGAGGGTGATGAGCGTGAGCAGGCTGACCGCTGCCAGGAGCGAGTCGAGAAGAGAGATGCCGACGATGAAGGCGATGAGCCCGCCACCGCCCTGGAGGAGGTAGGAGATGCCGATGTAGTCCATCCGCATGTGCCTCTGCTCCGTCGCGTGGAACCCCTCGAGGAAGGTGGCGATGACCTGCGAGGCGCAGTAGACGGTGATGACGAGGAACAGGCTCAGCTTGCTGGTGACGAGCGTGTAGACCGCGCCGATGATCATCGCCGCCGCGGAGGACAGGACCCTCATGCCGAGATACTGCCGCGCGGTGTGCTCTCCTCGGACGTCGGTGACCTGCACGGTGCGCAGGCGGTACTCGGCGATCGGGACGACGAGGTTGGAGATGGACATGGCGAGCGCGAGAACGCCGGCGGTGTCGAAACCCGACGAGAGGCGGACCGCGGCGATGGTGATGAGCCAGTTGCACATCGTCTTGGTCAAGGAGCCCGTCGAGCTCCAGATGATGTTGGTCCGCAGCGGGAGCTGCTCGGGCTGATCGGAAGACCCGACTGAGGGATCTGGTGGAGTCATCAAAAACCTGACTGGGTAGGGCCTGGTGGGCGCCGACGGTACTGCGGGGACGACGGGTGGTGTTGAGAGTCGAGCCCCGCCCCGGGGCCGGCGCCATCATCCATCACGACCGGCCTGTCGCGCCAGTTCTCGAGGAACGTCCCGGGGCGCGCCACGCCCAGCGTCCATCCCGCGGATCGGCCGCGCCCCGCCACGCCGGCACCCCGAGAACACCGGACATCGGACAATCCGCCTCCGGCCTCGCCGACACCCTGGGGCGAGCGCCGAGAGGAAGACGACACCTCCTCGGCGCTCGCGCCTCCCGGCCACCGGCTACATTCGAACGCACGCCGGCACTTCGACCTCGACGAACGAATGGTGGACCGATGCCCACTTCTCTCACCCAGTCCCAGTTCGACGTCCTCCACGCGCTCGCGCGCGCCGACGAGCCCCTCACCCAGTGCCGGCTCCACGAGGCCACGGGCATGTCCCTGGGAAGCGTCAACGCCGCCGTGCGCGAGCTCGAGGCCCGCGGCTGCGTCGTCGGCCGGCGGCGCATCACGGACGCCGGCCTGGAGGCGACGGAGCCGTACCGCGTGAACAACGCCGTCATCATGGTTGCGAGCCTGTCCGAGCGCTTCGCCCCCATCTCCTACGAGCACCCCAAGGGGACCCTGCGCGTGCGCGGTGAGACCCTCATCGAGTGCCAGATCCGCCAGCTCCACGAGGCGGGCATCACTGACGTCGCCGTGGTGGTGGGCTGCAAGAAGGAGTACTTCTTCCACCTGGCCGAGCAGTTCGGCGCGACCATCGGAGGGCGCGACGCCTGGATCATGCTCGGCCACGCCTACTTCGACCGGGCCTTCTCCGCCGCCTTCACCCGGATCCCGGAGGAGGTCTACGACCTGCCCCGCACCGCCCCCCTGCTGCGGGAGTCGATCTACCTCGACCACGTCAAGGAGCTCGACATGGTCATCCGGCGCTACCCGGCGGGGGTGATCAACGAGTTCGACTCCGTCGACGAGATCAGGGGCTTCGACCCGATGCTCATGGAGAACGTCGACTCGAAGGTGATCGGCATCATCTCCTCGGCCCTGGGCTGCGCCAAGTCTCAGATCCACGACTTCTACCCCCTCAAGCAGGGCATCACCAACCCGTTCTGCCACTTCGCCGTCGACGACCGGGAGTACGTCTACCGGCATCCGGGCATCGGCACCGACAAGATCATCGACCGGCGGGCCGAGACCGCCTCCCTGGAGCTCGTCGGCGAGTGGCTGTTCATCTACTACCGCCACGCCGCGGACCACGTCGATCGTCTGCTGGCCGAGTACGAGTCGGCCGCCCGCGCGACCGCGAAGGGGGCCCGGGCATGAGGTACGGCATCTTCTCCGGAGCCCTGTGGGGCCTGGACACGGTTGTGCTCGGCATGGCCCTGGCACTGGCGCCCTTCCTCGGCGCGGGACAGGCCTCCCTGGCCAGTGCCGCGCTCCACGACGCCGTCTGCGCCCTCATCCTCCTGGTGTACATGACGGTGCGGGGGCGCCTGGGCGACACCCTGGCCGCGATCAGGACGCGCTCGGGCCTGGCCGTCGTGGTCGGGGCCCTGCTCGGCGGACCGGTCGGCATGACCGGCTACCTCATCGCCATCAATAACATCGGCCCCGGGTACACCGCGATCATCTCCACCTTCTACCCCGCCGTGGGGACCCTGCTGGCCCTCCTCCTGCTGGGCGAGCGGATGCGGCCCCGCCAGATCGCCGCCCTCCTGGTCGCCCTGAGCGCCATTGTGCTCATCGGCTGGTCCTCCTCCGCCGAGCAGACGCGCGGCTCCGCGCTCGTGGGCGTGCTCGCGGCGCTCGGCTGCGTCTTCGGCTGGGGCTCGGAGGCCGTCGTCCTGGCCTGGGGCATGAGGGACGACAAGGTGGACAACGAGACCGCCCTGCACATCCGGCAGACCACGTCGGGACTGACCTACCTCGTCGTCGTCGCACCGGTCTCGGGGGCCCTCGGCTTCGCCGCCCGGGCCGTGCCGACCCCCGCCACCGGCGTCATCGCCCTGGCCGCCCTGGCCGGGACCGCCTCCTACCTGTTCTACTACAAGGCGATCGGCACCATCGGGGCCTCCCGGGGCATGGCGCTCAACATCTCCTACTCCGCTTGGGCCGTCGTCTTCGCCCTGATCCTGCTGCGCACCGCGCCGAGCCCGCTCCAGGTGGGGTGCTGCGTCGTCATCCTCACGGGCACGGTGCTCGCGGCGACCCCCCGCTGGGAGGACCTGCGACCACTGCGCGGTCGGAGGCGGGCCGGCGTTGACGGCGGGCTCGGCGCCAGTCCTGACGGCGACGGCGGCGTAACCGCAGCATGACCCGCCTCGACTACGAGTAGTATGCCCGCGATAGGTACGCCTCCGTGCGAAGGACCGCCATGAGTGACTCGCAACAAAAAGATCCTCAGGACACGACCGACCCCGAGCTGCTGAATAAGATCCACGCGGCGCTCCTCATGATTCTCCGGGAGCTGGACGCCGTGTGCGAGCAGCTGGGAATCTCCTACGTCGTGTGCGGCGGGACCGCGATCGGCGCCGCGAGGCACAAGGGATTCATCCCCTGGGACGACGACATCGACGTGTATATGCCTCGTGGGGACTACGAGCGCTTCCTCGCCGAGGCGCCGGCGATCCTGCCGCCCGAGTTCGAGGTCCTCAGTTCGCGGTCGCACCCCGACTACCCCAAAACCTTCGGCATCCTGGGGCTGGTAGGGTCGACCTTCACCCCGAAGGTGGCCAGGAACCGAAAATTCCCCATTCCCATCGGCATCGACCTCTTCCCGCTCGACCCGATCCCCGAGGACCCGTCCGCCTTCTCCCGCCAGGCCCGGTCGACGTGGCTGTGGGGGCGTCTGCTGTTCCTCCACGGGACCCCGACCCCCGAGGTCGATCTGCCCTTCCCCGTCAAGCAGCTCGCCGGCGCCATCATGCACCTGATCCACTGGGGGCTGCGCGCCGCCCGCGTCAAGCCGATCACCCTCGAAAGGCGCTGGGAGCGCGCCGCCCGTCGCTACGAGGGGAGCGGATCGACGAGACTGGGGGACTTCTCGACCCGGGATCCTGCGCACTGGTCGGCCTCACTGGACGAACTGTTCCCCGCCCAGCGCGTCCCCTTCGAGGACACCACCGTCATGACCGCCCGGGACTTCGACACCATCCTGACCCGCCACTACGGCGACTACATGCAGTTGCCGCCGGAGGACCAGCGGGTCAACCACGAGGCGTCGACGGTGATCCTGGGGCCCCACGCCCCCCGGAGCTGATGCCGGGGCCCGTCCGCGGCCCGCGGCGACGGATCCGATCCGCTTCCGCTCAGGCGGCTGTGTGCTGGGGGTGCTTCCTCCTGAAGGCCAGCCCCAGCAGACGCGCAGTATTCCGGGCACCCAGGACGCGGCACGCGATACTCACCGCGCGGGCGGTCGAGTCGCGGCTGAAGCCCGTGACCGGGCCCAGTTGGGAGAGCAGTTCCCGTCGCGCGACGTCGTGCTCCTTGAGCAGTTTCAGCGCGGACGCCTGACCGACCCAGACGATGAACGGGTACGCCAAGAATGCCTTGAGCGCGGCGCAACGATCACCGGGCAGTGTTTCTGCCAGAGTGAGGTTCTCGCGCAGGATCTTCTCCAGATCAATGACCGACGAAGGCGCGAGCCTGTGCGAGGTCTGCGCATAGGGATGCCCCATGCGATACACGTAGAAGCGTTCGTCGAACCAGCCGACGGACGCGCAATGGGCCAGGACCTTGGCGCTCCACTCCGTGTCCTCGTTGCGCATCCCCGTGGGGAAGACGATGCCATGCTCTGCCAGCAGGCGGCGACGCACCACTTTGGTCCACACGGCGCTCGTCGTCATCCCGCTATCGATGATGAGGCGGATCGCATCTCCGACTGGCAACTCGGCGACGCGTCGAGCCAGGGCGGTCGATTCGGTGTCCTGAATCTGCGTGCCGTCGAAGTTCGACCGGCAGCTCATGTGCCACAACAGGTCCACGGGCCGCTCGACCAGAGAGGCGACGACCTTGGCGAGGCACGTCGAGTCCAGCCACCAGTCGTCATTGTCCATGAAGGTGATGTAGTCGCCCTCGGCGATGGCGATACCGGCGTTGCGCGCCGCACTCGTCCCGGCGTTGTCCTGGTGGACGACGCGGAACCGCGGGTCCTGGGCGGCGTACCCGTCACATATCTCGGGAGACCGGTCGGACGAGCCGTCGTCCACGACGATGACTTCCCAGTCATCGTGGGTCTGTCCGATAATGCTTGTCAGGCAGGAGTCCAGAAATTCCTCCGCATTGTACACCGGGATGATAATGCTGATGAAAGTCAATGAAGCCTCACTCTGACGTCAATGGAGCCCTGATCGGCCTAGGGCTGAAGGGGGAAGCCAGCACCCGGAAGCATACGACGGCGCCCGGCCTCCGGCCAGGGGGCGGCAAAGCCTGCGGCCGGTTGCCCGGTGCCCCGGGTTCTCGGCGTGTTGACCGGGAGTGCAACGCGGGCTCCGCGGGGGCGATCCAGTGGCCTGGACATCGCCGGCGCTCCGGGCGCACGCCCGCGGCGGGCGGCGCCGGGGTCCGGTCGCGGCGGCGAGCCTCTTGGGCGGCGCACGAGTACCATGACCGCGTCAAGGCCGTTCACGCGGTGGATCGAGGGGCCCGAGGGGTCCGGCGTCGGTGTGCCGCCGATCGCCGGGCGCATCCGGATGAGCCCTGAGCCACGAAGATCCCGACTCCGCCCGATTGGAAAGAATAATGGTCACCGTCATCACGTACGGCACGTACGATCTCCTGCACCGCGGACACATCAACCTCCTGCGCAACGCGCGCGCCCTGGGGGACCGCCTCATCGTGGGCGTCACCACCGAGGGGTTCGACAAGATGCGGGGCAAGCTCCTCGTGCGCCAGTCCCTCAATGAGCGGGTCGAGGCCGTCAAGGCCACGGGCCTGGCCGACGAGGTGATCATCGAGGAGTACGAGGGGCAGAAGATCGACGACATCAGGCGCTACGGCGTCGACGTCTTCGCCATCGGCGACGACTGGGCGGGCAGGTTCGACTACCTCTCGGAGTTCTGCAAGGTCGTCTACCTGCCGCGGACCCGGGGGATCTCGAGCACCGAGTTGCGCAGCGGCGGCCACGACCTGCGCCTGGGCGTCGTGGGGGACGGGACATCGCTCGACCGCCTCCTGGAGGAGTGCGGCCACGTGGGCGGACTGCGCGTGACGATGTGCCTCGACGCCGACCGGGGGCCGTCCGGGACGGCGGGGAGGGGGGGCGAATCCCCGGTCGAGGAGGCGGCCGACCTCGAGGAGCTCCTCCCGGCCGTGGACGCGGTGTACGCGGTGGTCTCGCCGCGCAAACGTTCACTGGTCGCGAAGAAGGCGCTGGAGCACGGGGTCCACGTGCTGTGCGAGACCCCGGTCGCGTTGGACGCGGGCGACGCGGCCGAACTGCTCGACCTCGCCCGGGACCGGGGCCTGGTCTTCGCCGAGGCGTTGAAGACCGCGTACTCCCTGGCCTTCCAGCGGATGAAGCTCCTGCTCAAGGGCGGGGTCATCGGCGAGGTGAAGAGCGTCGAGGCGACCTGCACGAGCCTGCACGTGCGCCCGAGCTGGTCCGGCGACCGGCGCGAGGGGGCGGGGGCGATGACGGACTGGGGGCCGTACGTGCTGCTGCCCGCCCTGGACATCCTCGGCCACGACCCGGTGGACCTGTCCTTCATCGCCTCGTTCGACGAGGCCTCGCACGTCGACCAGTACACGAAGATCATCATGAGGTACCCGCGCGCCGAGGCGACCCTCAAAGCCGGGGGCGGCGTCAAGGCCGAGGGCGACCTCGTCGTGGCCGGCACCAGGGGGTACGTCTACGCCCCGGCGCCGTGGTGGAAGATGGACTACTTCGAGATCCGCAAGGAGGATCCGCGGGACAACCGCCGCTACTTCTACCAGTTCGAGGGCGACGGCATCCGGGACGAGCTGGCCGATTTCGTCCGCAGGATCCGCAACGAGGCGCGGGAGAGCATCGTCACCGAGGAGCTCACCAGGAAGATCGCGGAGATCATCGAGATCTTCAGGGGCGGCGCGGGCGTCCACACCATCTGAGCCCGCGAGGGCCGACGCCGCCGCTCCCCGCGGTCGGTAGGGTGGTCCGCGTCGGACCGACCCGGTCACCGCCCCGATCGCGGGGCGCGGAGGGCGCTGGTCCCCCATGGAACTGCTGCATAAGGATGCGACAATGATCAATTTCACCGTCGGACCGGTCCAGGCCGACGACTCCATCAGAAGGATCGGCGGCGAGCAGGTCCCATACTTCCGGACCCCGGAATTCTCGGCCGTGATGAAGGAGAACGAGCGGATGTTCCTCGATCTGCTGCACGCTCCCGAGGGCTCTCGCGCCGTCTTCATCACGGGCTCCGGAACGGCCTCGATGGAGGCCTCCATTATGAATGTCCTGTGCGAGGACGACCGGGCCGTCGTCGTCGACGGCGGCAGTTTCGGCAGGCGCTTCTGCGAGTTGTGCGAGTTGTATTCCGTCGACTTCGAGCGCATCTCCCCGGAGTTCGGCAGGGCGCTGACCGACGACGATTTGAAACCATTCGAGGGTGCGCGGGGATTCACGGCCTTCGTCGTCAATATCCACGAGACCTCGACCGGGGTGCTCTACGACCTCGACCTGATCTCCGACTTCTGCAGGCGCAACGGGCTGCTCCTCGTCGTCGATGCGATCAGTTCCTTCCTCGCCGACCCGCTGGACATGGGCGCAGCCGGCATCGACGTCGTCATCGCGGGGTCGCAGAAGGCGCTGGCCTGCCCGCCGGGGATCTCCCTCATCGCCCTGTCCCCGCGGGCCCTGGCGCGCGTGGCGGCCCACCCGAGCAAGTGCATGTACCTCGACCTGAGGAGCGCGCTGGCCAACGGGGACCGCGGGCAGACCCCCTTCACCCCGGCGGTCGGCGTCCTCCTCCAGATCAACCAGAGGCTGCGCGAGATCGAGGAGAGGGGCGGTGTCGAGGCCGAGATCACGAGGACGGGGCTCCTCGCCGGGGACTTCAGGCGCCGGCTGGCGGGACTCCCCTTCGAGATCACCTCCGAGAGCCTGTCGAACGCGGTGACTCCGCTCCACCCGACGACGGCCGGCGCGAAGGACGTCGTCGAGACCCTCAAGACGGATTACGGGATCTGGGTCACCCCCAGCGGAGGCGAGCTCGCGCAGACCCTGCTCCGCGTCGGCCACATCGGGGCCCTCACGGTGGACGACAACCGGACCCTCATCGACGCCCTGGTCGACATGAGGTCCCGCGACCTGATCTGAGGCGCGCCGGCCGCCCGCCCTCCGCCCGGCCGTCCGCCGCTCAGCGCCGCTCGCGGGCCAGGATGTCGAGCAGGTACTGCCCGTAGCCGGACTTGACCAGGGGCTCGGCGCGCTCGCGCAGGCCGTCGTCGTCGATGAAGCCCATGCGCCAGGCGATCTCCTCGGGGCAGCCGATGTTGAGGCCCTGGCGGTACTGGATGGTGCGGATGAAGCTCGTGGCGTTCGCCAGGGAGTCGAAGGTCCCCGTGTCCAGCCAGGCCGTGCCGCGGGGCAGGACCTCGACCGTCAGGCGCCCGGCCTCCAGGTAGGCGCGGTTGATGTCGGTGATCTCGTACTCCCCGCGCGCCGAGGGCTTGAGGCCGCGCGCGATCCCGACCACGTCGTTGTCGTAGAAGTACAGGCCCGGCACCGCGTAGTCGGACTTGGGGCGGGCGGGCTTCTCCTCGATGGACACGGCCTTGAAGTCCTCGTCGAACTCGACGACTCCGTAGTCGCTCGGGTTGGCCACCCGGTAGGCGTAGACGACGCCGCCGTCGGGGTTGGTGTGGCGCCGCAGCCGGGTGCCCATGCCGGGGCCGTAGAAGATGTTGTCGCCGAGCACGAGGGCCGCGCTCTGCCCGCCGATGAAGTCGGCTCCGAGCACGAAGGCCTGGGCCAGGCCGTTGGGGACCTCCTGGACGGTGTAGGACAGGTCGACGCCGAGCCGGGAGCCGTCGCCCAGCAGCCGGTGGAAGCTCTCGGCGTCGTGCGGGGTGGTGATGACCAGCACGTCCTGGATGCCCGCGAGCATGAGCGTGCTCAGCGGGTAGTAGATCATCGGCTTGTCGTAGACCGGGACGAGCTGCTTGGAGGTGCCCAGGGTGATCGGGTTGAGTCGCGTGCCGGACCCGCCGGCCAGGATGATGCCTCGCATGGGCACAGTCTGACGCATGGGCGGCGCTTCGGCCCAATGGCACAGCCGGTGCGTCCGCCCCGCGCGTCCACCCGCCCCGCGGGGCGCGGGCGGCCGGGATCGCCCGCTCGTCCTCCGCCTCGACGCCGCTCGGCGCTCCAAGCTCGACGAGGTCGCCCGACTGCGGCGCACCACCGCCTCCCAGGTCGTCCGGGAGCTGATCGACTCCCTGTGACACCGGTCTTCGCGGAGTGCGGACCCGATCCGCGCTACCCTGCCGCATGTTCGACCCCGCACCCGACCCCGGAGGACCGCTTCGCCATGGAACGACTCGACGGCGCACGGCAGTCCTACGACTGGGGCTCGACGACGGCCATCCCCGAGATGCTGGGCCTGGAGCCCGACGGCGCCCCGTGGGCCGAGCAGTGGTACGGCGCCCACCCCGCCGGGCCCACCCGCCTGGCGGACGGGCGCACGCTGGCCGCGCTGCTCGCCTCCGACCCCGACCGGTTCCTGGGCGAGGACATCATGCGCCGCTTCGGCCCCCAGCTGCCCTTCCTCCTCAAGATCATCGCCCCCGACCGGGCCCTGTCCCTCCAGGTGCACCCCTCCCTGGAGCAGGCGGTGCGGGGATTCGAGCGGGAGAACGCCGCGGACGTCGCCCCGGACTCCCCGGTGCGCAGCTTCAAGGACTCCAACCACAAGCCCGAGATGGTCCTGGCGCTGACCCGCTTCGAGGCAGTCGCCGGCTTCCGGGCCCCGCGCCGGGCCGCCGAGGTCCTCGGGGGGCTGGACAGCCCGCCGGCCCGGCGCATGCGGCGCACCCTGCGGCTCAACCCCACGCGGTTCGGCATCCGGCAGGCCTTCACCGAGCTCGTCTCCGCCGACACCCGGCCGGAGGCCTCCGAGATGGCCGAGCTCGTCGCCGAGATCTCCCGGCGCCTGGCCGAGGGGCGCTCACCGTCGCGGCGGGTCGACGCCAACGTCGTCGAGATGGCGCGGGCCTTCCCCCACGACCCGGGGATCGCCGCGGCCCTCCTGCTCAACCCCGTCACCCTCAGGCGCGGCGAGGCGCTGTTCGTGCCCGCCGGGTCCGTCCACGCCTACATCAGCGGCCTGGGGGTGGAGATCATGGCCTCCTCCGACAACGTCCTGAGGGCCGGGCTGACCACCAAGCACGTCGACGTGCCCGCCATGCTCGCCTGCGTCGACTACGTCGCCGCCCCGCCCGTGCGGCCCGCGCCGGAGTACCTGTCCCGCGCCACCCGCGCCTACTACGCCCCCGTGGACGACTTCGAGCTGCTGGTGACCACCGTCGTCCCCCAGGACGGGCGCGTGCCCGTGCCCGGGCGGGGTCCGCGGATCCTCCTGGGCCTGGAGGGGACGACGACGGTGACCACGCCCGCGGGCAGCGCCGAGCTGACCCGCGGGCGGGCCCTGTTCGTGGGGGCCGACGAGCGCACCCTCGCCGTCGAGGGGGAGGGGGAGTTCGCCCAGGCCGACGTGCCCTGAGCCGCGCCCCGGCGCCGGCTTCGAGCCGGGAGCCGCCCCGGCGGCGGCCGGCGCTCCCCGAGCCGGGCGGCGGCGCGCCCGCCGCCGTCAGCCAGGGTTCCCGGCGGCCGCCGCGACCGGCTGCGGCGAGAGCGCGACCGCGCCCTCCTGGCGGGCGGCGGTGCGCGCGAGCGAATCCGGCGCCGCGGCGTCGAGCAGCACCGCCGTCGCCCTGCCCGCCCACGCCGCCAGGACCGCCCGCACGGCCCCGGCGGCGTCGGGGGCGCGCACGAGGACGGCCCGGGCGTCCGGCGCCGCCGAGACCGCCGCGTCCGCCAGTTCGCCGCGCCCGATGTCCACCGCGCCCCCGCCGGTCACGAGCGTCAGCGCCGTCCGCTCCGCCCCGGTGCGCACGGGCGCGAACGCGTCCGGGTGGGGCATGACGTCGGCGACGCCGTCGAGCACGAGCGGGGGCAGCGCCCCGTCCCAGCCCGTGGCCAGCGAGGCCCGGGGCACCAGGACCTGGACCCCGGCGCGCGGGGCCAGCGCCTCCGGCCGGTCGGCGACGCTCGCGTCGGGCTCGTGCGTCCCGGCGGCGCCGAGCAGCGCCGCCGGACCCATGAGGACCCGCCCGCCGGTCAGCCACGTCCCCAGGCACCAGGTCAGGGCCCGCCACCCCGGCTCCAGGGCCACGTGCACGCGGGGCCGCCCGCCCGCCTCCGCGCTCAGCAGGCCCGCGGTCTTGGCGGCCCACATGCTCAGCACGTGGCCGGTGAGCTCGATGCGCTCGTCGGGGGAGTACCACACGAGCCAGGGGCGGTCGGCGTCGGCGGCGGTGGGGAGGATGCCGAGCAGCGGGTCGCCCTCGGGGCGCGAGATGCCGCCGGAACGGGAGATGCTGGAGGAACTGTCGGAATGAGAGGTATTGAAGGTGCTGTCGGGATGGAAGATGCCATCGTGGCGAGAGGTGTTCTTGGGCTCGGT
The DNA here is from genome assembly GCF_000429225.1 of Actinomyces dentalis DSM 19115. Taxonomy (GTDB): domain Bacteria; phylum Actinomycetota; class Actinomycetes; order Actinomycetales; family Actinomycetaceae; genus Actinomyces; species Actinomyces dentalis. Next base: position 52,426 of record NZ_AUBL01000003.1, on the reverse strand, counting down.
CGAGGGATCTGCGGAGTCGGGGAACGGGGTCATGAAGACATTGAAGCAGGACCGCCGGATCCGCTTGCAATCGCTGCTGTGGGTGGCTTCACCCCACTCTCCCACCCCTCTTCATCGCTCTTCCCAGGACTCGGTAAGGTAACGGTGATTGGCTAAATCCTGCCAGTTGGTCACGAAAAGACGTCTTTCCGTGACCCCGCTTGACTCGTCAAGCTCACATCCGTGTAATTCCTGTGAGCTGGACGATGGACGACGAAGGGACGCGATCGTGTGGAACATCCTCGGTGAGGGTCCGCTGAAGCGGACCGATGAGGCCGATGACGAGGCGGTCATCCTCCTCTTCGGCGCCGACGACCTCGACGAGGGTCCCCTCGCTTGGCAGGAGCGGGCGTTGTGCGCCCAAACCGATCCGGAGGCCTTCTTCCCCGAGAAGGGCGGCTCGACGCGCGAGGCCAAGCGCGTGTGCGCCACCTGCGAGGTGCGCGAGGAGTGCCTCCAGTACGCCCTGGCCAATGACGAGCGCTTCGGCATCTGGGGCGGCCTGTCCGAGCGCGAGCGTCGCAAGCTCAAGCGGCGTGCCGTATGACGTCGGCGGCCCACTCTGCCGCCCACACCTCAGCACTCGGACTGCAGACCTTCGCGGTCGTCGTCTCCTGCGGGGTCACCCCGTATCTGGACCGGACGCTGCGGGCCGTCGCGGCCCAGACCCGGCCGCCTGAGGTCGTTCTTCTCATCGACGCCGCCTCGCGCGCCAACGGCCTGGGCGACGGCACCCCCGTCGAGGACGCCGTCGCCGACTCCGGGCTCGACGACGTCGCCGATGTGCGGGTCGTGCGCACCCCCGAGGCCACCACCTTCCTCGCCGCCGTGCGGCAGGGGCTGAGCCGCTACGCCGAGCTGGTCGCCGCCGGCGAGCGCCGCCGCGCCCGCGGGCCCCGCTCCATCGGCGGCTCGATGAGGGACAGCGGCGAGCGCCCCGACCAGAAGGGGCCCAGGACCCCGCCGCGGGGCGCGCGCTCGCCCATCACCCGGGCCGAGGCCCTCGCCCAGTCGGACGGCCGGGCCGACGGCCCCACCCCCGGCTCGTGGATATGGCTCCTCCACGACGACTCCGCTCCCGAGCCCACCTGCCTGGCCGAGCTGCGGGCGGTCGTGGCCAACACCCGCACCGTCGCCATGGCCGGGCCCAAGCAGGTCGACTGGGAGCGTCCCGAGGAGCTCCTCGAGGTCGGCCTGCGCGTCACCGCCTCCGCGCGCCGCACCAACGACATTGTCGAGGGCGAGATCGACCAGGGCCAGTACGACTCCCGCAGCGACGTCCTCGCCGTGGGCACCGCCGGGGCCCTCATCCGCCGCTCCGCCTGGTCCGCCCTGGACGCCCTGAGCGACGACATCGGCCCCTTCGGCGACGGCCTGGCGATCTCCCGCGCCCTGCGCCTGGCCGGTCACCGCGTCGTCGTCGTGCCCCGCGCCCGAATCCGCCACCGGCGCGCCTCCTACCTCGGCCTGCGGCCCCGCTTCCGCACCGCCGCGCCGCGCTCGGCCGACGGGGACGGGGAGCGGCGCGAGCCCGTCGTCGGCGAGCCCGAGCCCGACGCCGAGCGCTCCTTCCGGGCGCGCCGGACGGCCCAGCTGCGGTCCTGGGCGACCCTCTCCCCCCGGCCCCTGGCGCTCCTGCTGCCCTGGATCCTCATTCTGGGGCTCGTCCGCGCCGCGTGGCGGCTGCTGTCCAAGGCCCCGGGCCTGGCGCGCGACGAGCTCGCCGCGGCCGGGGCCGTGTCCGGGGCCGATCGGCGCCTGCGGGCCGAGCGGCGCCGTCTCGACGAGCTGGCCACCGTGCCCCGCTCCGTCGTGGCCGAGCTGTACGTGCCCGCCTCCGAGATCCGCGCGGGCCGGCGCGATCGCGCCCGCCAGGAGCGCGAACGGACCGCCCGCGCCGCCGCCCCCTCCGAGCTCGAGCTGCGAGAGCTGGCGGTCCTGACCCGCCGGCGCCGCCGGATGCTGGCGGCGTCGGTCGCGATCGCCGCGGCCATCGGCCTGGTCGGCACCTCCGGGATCCTGGTCGCCCGCGCCGTGACGGGCGGGGCGCTGCCCCTGCTCGACCTCACCTGGCGGCAGTTGTGGGAGGCGGCCTGGAGCACCTGGAGCGGCTCCGGCGACGGGTACCCCGGGACGCTCAACCCCCTCCTCGCCCTCCTGGCGCCGCCCCTCGCCTTCGGCTCGCTCGCGGGCCTGGACGGGGGCGCGCTCGTCCACCTGCTCGTGATCCTGGCCGTGCCCCTGGCCGCCGTGGGAGCCTGGTACGCCGCCGGCACCGTCACCCGGCGCACCACGCTGCGCGCCTGGGCGGCCCTGGTGTGGGCCGGTGCGCCGGCCCTCCTGCTCGCCCTCGGGCAGGGGCGCCTGGCCCCGGTCCTGGTCCATCTCACCCTGCCCTGGGCGCTGACCGCCCTCGCCCGCGCCGTCGGGGTCGACCGGCGCGATACCGTGCTCTCCGGCCTCGTCGGCGCCCGGCACCTGACCCGGGAGCAGCGGGACGAGGCCGATCTCCTCACCTCCGAGCGCCTCGACACCCTGGGGCGGCCGGATGAGGAGGAGACGGCGGACGCGGCGGATGCAGCCGGTGCGGCGGACGCGGAGCGGACGTCGGATCCGACGCCGGTCGCGGGGCCCGACGACGAGGCCGGGGCATGGGCCGAGGCCGTCGACGACGAGGCCGGCGCCGACGCCGCAGCCGGCGCCGGGGGCGTGACCGGCGCCCCCGTTACCGGGTCCCGGGCCGACGCCGACACCGAGCGGATCGACACCGCCGGCGCCCCCGATGCCGAGGGGGAGGCCGGCGCCGGGGCCGCCGGGGATCCAGCCGGCGCCGGAACTCCGACCGGCTCGGCCGCTTCGCCGGACGTCGCGGGCGGGACCGACCGCTCCGAGGACGGGGCCGAGCGGACCGGGGCCGACCCCTTGGAGACCGCCGCGGACCCGGCCCGCACCGCCTCCGACGCCGCCGTCGTCCCCGCGCCCGAGGAGCCGGATCCGGCCCCCCCGGAGGAGGCCGCCGAGGAGGACTCGGACGATACGGCGGAGGAGACCCCGGACGAGGAGGCCGCGACGAGGTCCGCGGACGGCCCCGCCGACGACGATCGCGAGCTGCGCATCTCCGCCCGCACCTCCCGCGGCGCGGCCGCCCGCGCCGCGGCCGCCGAGCGCTGCGGCCCCGGCTCGCCGACGGCGGCGGCCCTCGCGGGCCTCCTGTTCGGCGTCGTCGTCGCCGCGGCGCCCTCCAGCGCCCTGGTCATCGTCCCGGTCCTCGTGCTGGTGCTCCTGGCGGCGCGCGGTTCGCGGGCCCGGCTCATGCTCACGCTGGTGCCCGTGGCGGTCACCGCCGCGCCCGCCTGCTGGCGCGCCTGGAGGCTCATCACCGCCACCGGGTCCTGGCACGGGGGCCTGCGCTACCTCCTGACCGACCCCGGGCTTCCCGTGGCCGCGCCCGGCCGCCCCAGCGGCGTCGAGACGCTCCTGGGCCTGCCCGTGAGCCTGGAGGCGCTCCTGGCCGGCACCGCCCTGGCCCGGGCGCCCCGCCTCGCCGTCCTCATCGGGCTCGCCGTCGTCCCCGTCCTCGCCGCGGCCGGCCTCCTCACGCGCGGGCGGCGCGGACGGCGGGCCCGCACCGGCGCCCTCCTGGCCCTGGGCGGCCTCGCCCTGGCGCTCCTGGCCGCGCGCCACGTGACCGGCCTGGGGACCGCCCTCGACGGCACCGGCGTCCGGCTCGCGACCGGCTGGGCCGGCACCGGCATCAGCCTCGCCCTGGCCGGCATGCTCGCCTCGGCCCTGACCGCTGGGGACGCCGTCCGGGTCGGCCTCGTGCGCTACTCCTTCGGCTGGCGCCACCTGAGCACGGTCGGCGTCGGCCTCGTCGCCGTCCTCGTGCCCGTCCTGGTGGGCGGGACCTGGGCCGCGGCCGCCGCCGGCTCCACGGGCGAGGGCGCCGGGGCCCTCGTCATGGCGCTGCGCCCGGCCTCCCAGCAGGTGCCCGTCATCGCCGGCGAGCTGGAGCGCGCGCCGACCGCCGGCCGGGTCCTGGTCCTGACCCCCACGTCGGAGGGGGTGGCCCTGCGCCTGTGGCGCGGAAGGGGCACGCAGCTGACCGACGTCACCCCCGACGTCCTGTTCGCCCAGCTGGCCGACCGCACCACCGGCTGGTCCGACGCCCGCCTGCGCGGCGGGTCCGCCGCCCGGGACGGGACGGACGCCGCGATCGACCTGGGCGACGCGGCCGACGCCGACCTCGCCGACGTCGTCGCCCGCGCCGTGACGGGCCAGGACGAGCGCGTCGCCACCGACCTGGCCGCCCACGGCATCGCCGTCGTCCTGCTCACCGACCGCGCCGGGGAGAAGGCCGCCTCGGCCCGCGCCGGGCTGGACGCGACCCCGGGCCTGGAGCCCCTGGCCCAGACCGTCGTCGGAACCTCCTGGCGGGTCGGCCCCTCCCAGCCGGGGGACGTCGCCCGCCTCACCCTCGTGTCCGCCGACGGCGCGGTGACGGCCGTGCCCTCCGGCGCCGGGAGGGTGAGCACGACCATCGAGACCGCCGACGCCCCGCGCACCCTCGTCCTGGCCGAGCGCGCCGACCCGGGCTGGCGGGCCACCCTGGACGGCGCGCCCCTGAGCGCCGCCGCGCCGCCCGACGGCGCCTGGCGGCAGGCCTTCGCCGTCCCCGCGGGGGCGGGCGGCGAACTCGTCATCGAGCACCGGTCCGCACCGGCCACCGCCATGACCCGGGTCATCTGGATCGTCTGGGCCCTGACCATCCTGTGGGCCCTGCCGCTCAGGGGCAGGAGGAGCGTCGCATGAGCACCCGCCGCCGTCGAACCCGGGGCCCCGGAAGGCCGATGCTCGCGCGCGTCGCCGCCCTGATGGCCGGCGTCCTCCTCGTGTCCGGCGCCGCCGCCCTGACCTGGTGGGGCGAGCGGGTCCCGGCCGCCCCCGAGCCCCTGGTCCGGGCCCTCCAGGTGCCCGCCCCCGCGGCCGACACGGTCTACGCCTGCCCGGCCGCGCCCGCCAACACCCTGGGCGCCGTCGATCTGCGACCCGCCGCGGCCACCACCTCCATCACCCTCCTCGGCGACGCCCGGTCGGCCCTCTACGGCGGCCGGGAGCTCGACCCCTCGACGCCGCTGCGCATCGACAGCGCCGAGGGCGGCATCCTCACCGTGCACCCGGGATCGGCGATCTCCGCGAGCGCGACCGGGCTGGTGACCACGCTGACCGAGGCCGGGGACCTGCGGGGCCTGACGGCCGCGCCCTGCGCCCCCGACGGCGCAGTGTCGTGGATCGTGGGCGGGTCGAGCGCCGTCGGCTCCTCGGCCGAGCTGCGCCTGACCAACCCCGGCGCCACCACCGTCACGGCGACGGTCGCCCTGTACGGCTCGACCGGCCCCATCTCGCTGCCCTCCGGGGGGATCGTGGCGGTGCCCGCGGGGCAGACCGTCGGCGTCCTGCTGGAGAGCGCCGCCGCGGACCCGCGCCTGGCCCTGTCGGTGACCTCCGAGGGCGGCACCCTCATCCCGGCCCTGGCCACCGAGTCCCTCGACGGCGAGACCCCGGCCGGCGCGGAGGTCCTGACCGCGGGGGCGGCCCCCGGCACGGACCTGACCGTGCCCGGCGTCGTGCTCGTCGACCCCGCCAAACAGGGGCAGAGCGCCGATGCGGCCGGCGCCGTGTCCTCCGACGTCCCCGCCGTGCGCATCGTCAACCCGGGCGATCAGGCGGCGACCGTGTCCCTGTCGATGCTCGGGCCCGAGGGGGAGTCGCAGTTGGCCGGCGCCTCGGGCGTCGTCGTCGATCCCGGCGCCGTCTTCGACATCAGCCTGGCCGGGGTGAGCCCCGGATCCTACGGGGTGCACGTGACCTCGGACCGGGCGGTCGGGGCGGCCGTGCGGCTGGTGCGCAGCGGCGGGGAGTATCCGGCGCGCTCGGGGGCGCTGGTCCACGACGTCGGCTGGATCCAGGCGCAGGACTCGCAGGCGACCGTCTCCGGGGCGCTGACCCTGCCGGCGGGGGGCATGACGAGCACACTGACCATCTCCAACTCCGGCGCGGCCGCGGCCGCCATCGCCATCGCCGCCGCCGACGGCTCGTGGAGCCAGGAGGTGGGCGTTCCGGCCGGGAGCACCGTGGCCCCGGAGCTGCCGGCGGGGGTGTCGGCCCTCACCCTCCGCGGAGCGGAGGGCGCGTCGGTGGCGGCCGCCGCGGTGGTGACCGCCGAGGTCGGCGGCGATGTGCCCGGCACGCTCATCGCCGTCGTGCCGCCCGTGTCCGACGCCGCCGTCGCCGACGCCCTGTCCCTGCTCCCGCGCTGATGGCGGGGCCCCGCCCCGCCGCAGCGGGGACGCCGCCGACCCGCGAGGACGTGTCCCTGGCGGACGTTCCCGCGGGTTGCCCGGTGATCTCGCGCGTCGTTTCCGCCGGTTCCGTGAAGGTCAGGGGATGTCCGGGTCGATCTCCTCGGGGCGGCGCCCCAGCATGAGGGCCACCTGCTCGACGACGACGCGGCGCACCAGATCGGCCAGCTCCCCCTCGTCGGCCGCCCGCGAGGTCACCGGCCGGCGGTAGACGACCACCCGGGCCGGCAGGCCCGCCCGCGGCTCGGCGGCGAAGCCCCGGCCCAGGACCGCCCCGCGCTCCCAGGGGGCGGGGTCCGAGGGCGGCACCTCCTCGACCGCGAACTGGATGCGCGCGATCTGCGGCCAGTCGCGGGCCAGGTCGTCGGCCGCCGAGGTGACGAGCTCGTCGAATCGCTCCGCCCGCGTGCGCCAGGCGGGCAGGATCGGCGGCAGCAGCGGCCCCCGCAGCCCGCGGCCGTGACGGTCGCGCCGGCGCGCGGGAGTCGGCGCGGGCACGGGGAGGCGCTGGGGCGGGCCGGGTTGCGTCGAAGAGGTCACCGCACCACCATACGTACCGCGCCGTCCGGCCGACGACGTCGTGCGGATTGCGCGGGAGGGGAATTCCCGCAGCGGGCCCGCGCGCGGTAGCCTGCCCTGGTGAGAAGCGTCAGAAGCTGCCGCAGGCCCGGCTGCGAGAACCCCGCCGTCGCCACCCTGACCAGCGTGTACGCGGACTCCACGATCGTCATCGGGCCCCTGGCCACGGAGCGCCAGCCCGAGGCCTACGACCTGTGCTCCAAGCACGTGGAGTCCTTCACCGCCCCGCGCGGCTGGCAGGTGATCCGCCTGGCCACGTCCTTCGAGCCCGCCCGGCCCAGCGAGGACGATCTCCTGGCCCTGGCCGACGCCGTGCGCGACGCCTCGCGCAGCTCGCGCCCCAAGCCCCGCCCGGCCGAGCGCTCCGGGCGCCCCGGCGGGATCATCCCCGCCCCCGTCACCCACGACCCCGCCACGCTGCCCGACCACCTCACGGGGCTGGGCGACGGCGAGATCGCGCGTCGGGGCCACCTGCGGGTGCTGCGCGGCGAGAAGGAGGACTGACGCCCCGCCCCTCCGCCGCGGCCCGGGCCGGGCCGCCCCGGGCCCGGCTAGGCCACCCCGTAGGGCAGGCGCTCCAGACGCAGGACGTCGCGTTCCTCCACGGCCCGGTCGTGCAGGTTCATGGCCAGCTCCCGGTCCCGGCGCTCGCACAGCACGGCCGCCAGGAAGCGCTCGGGGTGCGTGCCCGCGGGCGGCGGGGGCGCCACGAACGGCAGGATCCACGCCGCCAGGCCCGCCCCCAGGCGCGCGCGGGCGGCCGGCTGGAGGGTCGCGGTGCGCTGGAGGAAGGTCCGGCCCGCCAGCGCCAGGTTCCCCGGGAGGGGGCGGATGTCCGTCTGCGCGGCCCAGCCGGCGAGCTCGGGCGGCATGATGAGGGGCGGGGCGCTCATCGCCCCCGAGCGCTCGTTGATGACGTAGGTGCCCGCCAGCAGGTCCCCCAGGCGCTTGCCGCGCTTGGTGACGATGCAGGAGCACACGGCGGGTATCCCCTGGACGAGCCACACCTCGATCACGGCGGCCAGCGCCCGCACGAGGCTGTGCCGCAGCCGGATGGCGCCGCCGTCGTCGCGCACCACCCGGCAGCCGGTGACGAGCCGGCCGGCGCTGCTGCCGCGCGAGAGGACCTCGACCGTGAGCGGGATCACCACCATCCAGGTCAGGGCCAGCACGGAGACCTGGGCGATGGCGGCCGCGAACGACATGCCCGGGTACAGGTGCGCCTGGGCGGCGGACCAGGTGGCGAGGGTCAGGACCGCGCCCGCCGCGTACAGGCCGTAGTCGATGAGGCCCGACAGCAGGCGCAGGCCCACCGACGCGGGAATGATCTCCAGGGCGACGGCCTCCCCGGTGATCATGAGCTCGGGCGTCATCATTCGCTCGGACGAGGCGTCCGTCATATCGGTCATGAAACACTCCTGCCGTGGATATCGATGCCTTCTCCGCCGCCCACCGGGATCAGTGGGAGCGGTTGGACCATCTGGTCTCCCGCCGCCGGCTCACCGGCGCCGAGGTCGATGAGCTCGTCGGCCTGTACCGGTCGGCGGCCAGGGACCTGTCGCGCATCCGCACCAGCGCCCCCGAGCCGCAGCTGATCGCACTGATGTCGACCCGCGTTGCCGCCGCCCGCGGCCGCGTGACGGGCACCCGCGAGGTGACCCCGAACGACGCGCGCCGCTACGTGCTGGAGAGCGTGCCGGCCGCGCTGTACCGCCTGCGCTGGTGGACCCTCGGCGTGACCGTCGTCGAACTGGCCATCGCCGTGATCGTCGGGGTGTGGACCCTGCGCAGCCCGGAGGCGATGTCCGCCCTGGGCAGCCCCAGCGAGCTGAGCGGCTACGCCCACGAGCAGTTCGAGTCCTACTACTCCGCCTACAGGGCCCCCGACTTCGCCGCCATGGTGTGGACCAACAACGCCCGCATCGCCGCCGTGTGCGTGGCCGGCGGCATCACCGGCCTCCTGCCCGCCTACATGCTCTACGCCAACGCCGTCGCCCTGGGCCAGGCGGGCGCCGTCATGGCCGACCACGGCCTGTTCGGGCTCTTCCTGGCGCTCATCTCGCCCCACGGGCTGCTCGAGCTCACCTGCATCTTCATCGCCGGCGCCGCCGGTCTGCGCCTGTTCTGGACCATGCTCGCGCCCGGCCCGCGCCCGCGCGCGACCGCCCTGGCGGCCGAGGGGCGCTCCCTCATCACCGTGGCCGTGGGCCTGACCGCGGCGCTCGCCGTCGCCGGCCTCATCGAGGCCTTCGTCACGCCCGCGCCCGTGCCCTGGCCCGCCAAGATCACCGCCGGCGCGCTCGCGCTCGCGCTCCTGTGGGCCTACACCCTCGTCCTGGGGCGCCGCGCCGCCGCGTCGGGCCGGACCGGCGACCTGGCGGAGGAGGACGCCGGTCTCAGCGAGGCCGTGGCGGCCTGAGCCGGCCCCGGTGCGGGGGCCGCGGTCCGGGCCGGCGGCGTGCGCACCGGGCCCGCCGACGACGCGCCCGCCCGCCCGCATCACAGCCTTCCCGCGGCCTTGAGCATCAGGTAGGCGTCCGCCAGCCGCGGCGCCAGGTCGCCCGGCTCGGCGCGCACGACCTCGACGCCGCCGCGGCGCAGGCGCGCGCGCACCGCGTCGAGCTCGACCAGGTCGCGCTCGGCCGCCGCGGCCGTGTACACGGCCTCCGCGTCCGAGCGCCGCCGTCGCAGCTCCTCCAGCCCGGGGTCGGTCGCGGAGGCCAGGACCACCGCGTGGTCGCGCGCCATGGCCCCCAGGGCGCGGAGCATGCCCGCGTCCGCGCCGGCGCCGTCGAGCGCGCTGAGGACGACGACGAGGGCGCGCTGGGACAGGGCGGAGCGCACGGTGTCGGTCATCAGCGCCCAGTTCGTCTCGGTCAGGGCGGCGTCCACGGGCGCCAGCGCGTCGGCCAGGGCGCTCATGAGCGCCGGGCCGGACCGCCCGCGCACCTGGGCGCGCACGCGCTCGTCCAGGGCCACGACGTCGATGCGGTCGCCCGCCCGGGAGGCCAGGGCGCTCAGCAGCAGGCAGGCCTCGATCTGGGCGTCCAGGCGCGGCTCGTCGCCCAGGCGGGCGGCCGCCAGGCGCCCGGTGTCGATGAGGACGAGGACGCGCCGGTCCCGCTCCGGGCGCCAGGTGCGCACGAGGACCTCGCCGCGCCGGGCCGACGAGCGCCAGTCGATGGAGCGCACGTCGTCGCCCACCACGTACTCGCGCAGGGAGTCGAATTCGGTGCCGGCCCCGCGCACATTGACGGCGCTGCGCCCGTCCATCTCCCGCAGGCGCGCCAGGCGGCTGGGCAGGTGGCGCCGCGAGGCGAAGGCCGGCAGCACCCGCACGCGCGCCGGCACCCGCAGGGAGGCCTGCCGCCCGGCCAGGCCCAGGGGCCCGCGCACGCGGATGGTGACCAGGTCGGCGCGGCGGTCGCCGCGGCGGGTCGGGGTCAGCACGGTGCGGATGCGACGGCGCTCGCCGGCGGGCACCGCCATGGTCGGGCGGGCGGCGTCGGCCCCGGCCGACGGCGGCCAGGCGTCGCGCACCTGCAGGAGGGCCGGGCGCCGGCCCCCGTTGCCGATGGTGAGCGTCGCCGTGGCCGACTCGCCCAGGCGGATGGCGCGGGGCGCCTCCCGCTCGGCCCGCATGGCGCGCGGCGAGGGCGCGGCGACGACGTCGACGAGGACCGCCAGGGCCACCCCCGCGGTCCACACCACCGCCGACAGCGGGCGCGGGAAGGCGATGACGGCGACGGCGCCGAGCGCCATCGCCCACACGCTGCGCAGCGTCAGGTACACGCTCTCCTCCTCTCCCCGCGCATGGGCGGGCGCGCGCTCAGCGGGGCACCGCCACGGAGCGCAGGACGCCCGTGATGACCGACTCGGTGGTCACGCCCTCCAGCTCCGCCTCGGCCCGCAGCCCGATGCGGTGGCGCAGCGTCGGCAGGGCCAGGGCCTTGACGTCGTCGGGCGTGATGAAGGAGCGCCCGGACAGCCAGGCCCAGGCGCGGGCGGTGGCCAGCAGCGCGGTGGCGCCGCGGGGGGAGACCCCCAGGGACACGGACGGGGAGGAGCGGGTGGCCCGCACCAGGTCGACGATGTAGGCCAGGACCTCGGGGGAGGCCCCGATGGTGCGCACCTGCTCGCGGGCGGCCGCCAGGTCCCGGGGGGAGGCGACGGCGCTCAGCCCGGCGCCGACGAGGTCGCGCGGGTCGAAGCCCCCCGCGTGGCGGGACAGGATCTCGATCTCCTGGCCCCTCTCGGGCAGGGGCAGGACCAGCTTGAGCAGGAAGCGGTCGAGCTGGGCCTCGGGCAGCGGGTAGGTGCCCTCGTACTCGACGGGGTTCTGCGTGGCGATGACCATGAAGGGGTCGGGCAGCGGGCGGGGCTCGCCGTCGACGGAGACCTGGCGCTCCTCCATCGCCTCCAGCAGCGCCGCCTGGGTCTTGGGGGGCGTGCGGTTGATCTCGTCGGCCAGCAGGAGGTTGGTGAACACCGGTCCCGGCCGGAAGGAGAACTCGGCGCTGCGCGCGTCGTAGACGAGCGAGCCGGTCACGTCCCCGGGCATGAGGTCGGGGGTGAACTGGACCCGCTTGGTCCCCACGTCCAGGCAGGCGGCCAGGGAGCGCACGAGCAGCGTCTTGGCCACGCCCGGCACGCCCTCGAGCAGGACGTGCCCGCCGGCGAGGATCGCGATGACCAGGCCGGTCACCGCCGCGTCCTGCCCGACGACGGCCCGGCCGACCTCGGTGCGCACGGCGACGAGGCGCGCGCGCGGGTCGGCCGAGCGGTCGCCGCGGCCGGCCGGCGGGCGCGGGCCCGATTCCCCGTCGGAGCGGGCCGGGGCGGCGCCGAACTGGTGGTCATGGGTGCTCATGGTGAGGAGACCTCGCTCTCGAGTCGGTCGAGCTGGGCGGCCAGGTCCGCGAGGGACCTGTCGGTGGGGGGAGTGGGGCCGTGCAGGAGGCCGGCGACGACCCGGTCCGGCAGGCCCGCGGCGCGGGCCACCACCTCGACGAGGTCGCCCGGCTCGGCGGAGGCGGGCACGCCGAGCCTGCGGCCCAGCCGCAGGGCGGTGCCCGCGCGCAGCGCCTGGGCGGCCCGGCGGCGGTCGGCGGCGCGCCGGTACATGCGCCCGCGTCCGCGGGTCGTCTCCGTGGCGCGCACGAGCACGGGCAGGTCCTCGCGCGCGAACCGTCCGAAGCGCCGCCCGAGCGCGAGGGCGGCCACGAGGACCGCGAGGCCGAGCTGGAGCATGAGCGGCGGCATCCACGGCGGCAGGGAGGGGGTGTCCCACACGGAGGGCGGGCCCGACTGGGAGGCGTCGAACCACAGGAGCTGCTCGTGGTGGCCGAGCGCGCGGATCGCCAGGGCGGCGTGGCCGGAGCGGGCCAGGGCGCCGTTGGCCACCAGGTCGGCGTCGGCGATGACCCGCAGCCTCCCCCCTCCCGGCAGGCGGGCCGTGGCGTAGGCGAACCGGTCCTCGCCCACGGGGAAGCAGCCGGCGGCGCCCGCATCCTCGTCGACGGACACCGAGCCCCGGGAGCCGGCGAGCGCCTCGGCGGCCACGGCGTCGTCGTCCCGGCAGTGCGGGGCCAGGACGCCGGTGGCGGAGGCGCCCTGCGGGACCATCCCGGCGGTCAGGCCGTCGAAGTTCTGGTAGAGCGCGCCGACGACGGTGATGTCGGCGCCCGAGCGGGCCAGGGCGGCGCGCTGGTCGTCGGTCAGCAGGCCGATGTTGACCACCGCCACGGTGGTGCCCGGGCCCGCGGCGGCGGCCTCGGACACCGAGTCGGCGCTCCTCACGCGCAGGCCCTCGTCGCGCAGGAGCTGGGCCAGGGCCTGCGTCCCGTTGCCCTTCGGGTTGTCGATCGCGTAGGGGATCTTCGAGGTCGTCGGCTGCATGAGGCTGGTGGCGAGCGCGACGACGGCGAGGGCGGCGGTGACGATGAGGAACGGGCGCCAGCGCCTCAGGCGCGCGCCGATCGGCTCGCCGACGACCTGGGAGCCGGTCCCGGCCCCCTCCGGGCGGGAGGGGCGCTCTTCCCGTGCCGGGGCGCTCACGCCCGCCTCCCCGCGGGCGCGGCCGCGTCCGCGCTGTGCGCCCCGGCGGCCCCGGCCCGGTCGATCCGCGCGGCGTCCACGCGCCGGGCCAGGTCGCGCATCCACGCGTCCTGCTCCGCGGTGGAGACGACCTCCCCGTAGCGCACCGCGTCGAAGAGCACGGCCGCCCGCGTCAGTTCCCCGCCCAGGGCCCCCAGGGCCGACGAGGCGAGGGCGGCCGCCTCGTGGGCCGTCATGCCGGGGTAGTCCTCGATGAGGCCGCGCTCGTCCAGCGAGCGGATGATCGCCCGGAAGCGCTCGACGACGGCGGCGTCCCAGTCGCCGCGCTCGGCGGCGGCGTCGGCCGCGCGGGCCAGGGCCCGCGCGTCGCGCTCGTCGTCGAAGAGCCGGGCGGCGCGCCGGGAGCGGCCGACCGGCCTGAACCGGCGCAGCAGGACGACGAGCAGGACGACGCAGGTCACGAGCACCAGGAGCACGATGAGCCCGGAGAGCAGGGGCGGGATCCCCGGGATGGCGGTCGTCGGGTCGAGGTGCTCGACCAGCCACCTCCACAGCCGGCCCAGCAGGTTCGGGACGGGGTGGTAGGCGGGCTTGGCGAGCTCGGCCTCGGCGGCTTCGCGGGCCTCCTGCGCGCCGGGGGTGGCGGGCGCGTCGGCGGCGGCGATCAGGGCCGGGAGCGGACTCATGGCGGGCACCGGCGGGCGGGCGGGGCCGGACTCACACGCCCGCCGCCTGACGCAGCTCGACGTCCAGGCCCTCGGTGCGCATGCGCAGGTCGATGTAGGTCAGGGCGGTCACGGCCGCGGTGAAGGGCAGGACGAGGGCGGACAGGACGGAGGTCAGGAGCACGGTGACGGCGGAGACGAGGGGCTGCGCCGCGGGCAGGCCCACGGAGACGACGCCGAAGACCATGCCCAGGCCGAAGGACAGCGTCCCGGTGACGAGCCCGGTGATGAGCCCGGCGAGCACGAGGATTCCCAGGACCCGCCAGAAGGAGCCGCGGGTCAGCGCCCAGGAGCGCCCGATGCCCTCGATGACGCCGGTGTTCTCCAGCATGAGCGCCGCCGGCGCCAGGGACAGGCGCACGACGAGGAAGACGGCGGCGATGAAGACGAGGACGATCAGGGCGAGGGCCACCAGGAGGGTCGCGATGATCGCGCCCGCCCCCGGGTCCGAGCCCATGATGGAGGCGGCGATGACGGCGATGAGGACGACGCCGATGACCAGGATGATGATATCGGCGACGATGGTGATGAGGGTGATGAGCAGGGTCTGTCCGATGAGGGGCAGAATGCGGCCCCTGGTGCGCTCCCAGACCTCGCCGGGGGTGGCGATGCGGCCCAGGACGGAGCGGGAGACCGCCACGATGAGCAGGCCGGTGAGGATGGTGGTGGCCAGCGCGGTGAGCAGGGCGCCCACCATCTGGGAGGCGAATGAGCCTATGAATGCGGGCAGGATTTCGGAGGGTCCGGCGTCGGAGGAATTGTTGAGGAGGGCGCCCACGCGGGAGAGGAGGAGGCTGGCGCCGAAGTAGTTCAGCACCGCCGACAGCGCGCCGGTGGCGGTCAGGACGATGAGCGAGGGCAGGAACATGGCGCGGGGGTTGGCGCGCAGGGACTCGAAGGCCCCGCTGATGATCTCCCCGATGCTCAGCGGGCGCAGGGGGATGATGCCCGGTTTGGGCGCGAGGAAGAAACCGCCCGCCGCGTCCCAGTCCGCGCCGGCGGGCGTCGGCGGCGCCGGATAGCCGGCGTCGTCCCGACCGGGCGGGGGCGAGCCGTAGGCGCCGAACCGGGGGGCGTCGTCCTGAGGCCGGGGGGATTCCCGGTCCGCGGAGTCGTCCGACGGGGACTGCCAGCCGGAGTCGTCGTGGTTGTTCATGGGAATCAATGCTGGCACGCATTCGCACCGGGGGCATCCGTCCGCAGGAGGAGACGTCCTGCGCCCGGGGCGCGATCGGCCTTCCGTCTCGAGACGTGATCCGAGTCAAGATCTGACGACCTAAGCGTGTTAGCATCATCTGTGTGCCAGGATGTGCTCATGAGCACCCGCATCCTCGTCGTTGACGACGACACCGCCCTGGCAGAGATGATCGGCATCATGCTCGAGTCCGAGGGCCATACGCCCTCGTTCTGCGCAGACGGCGCCAAGGCGATGGACATCTTCCGCCAGGTCGAGCCGGATCTCGTCCTGCTCGACCTCATGCTCCCCGGTGTCGACGGCGTCGAGCTGTGCCGCCTCATCCGCGCCGAGTCCGATGTGCCGGTCATCATGCTCACCGCGCGCACCGACACCCAGGACGTCGTCGCGGGCCTGGAGGCGGGGGCCGACGACTACGTGACCAAGCCCTTCAAGAGCAAGGAGCTGCTCGCGCGCGTGCGCACCCGCCTGCGGCGCGTGGCGGACGCCGACGCCGCCGAGCACGTGCGCGCCGGCGACCTGGACATCGATGTCTCGGGCCACCAGGTGCGCCGCGACGGCCAGGTCATCTCCCTGACCCCCCTGGAGTTCGACCTGCTCGTCACCCTGGCGCGCACCCCCTGGAAGGTCTTCACCCGCGATGAGCTCCTCGAGCAGGTGTGGGGCTATCAGCACGCCGCCGACACCCGCCTGGTCAACGTCCACGTGCAGCGGCTGCGCGCCAAGATCGAGCACGATCCCGAGCACCCGACGATCGTCGTCACCGTGCGCGGCGTCGGCTACCGCGCCGGCGACGCGAGGTGACCGCGGGCGCCCGGCGCCTTCACCCGGGGGACGCGTTCGGACTGTTCAGGCGCAGTCTCGGCCTGCGCATGGTCGCGCTGACCCTGAGCATCGGCATCGTCCTCATCGTCCTGCTCACCCTCGTCGTATCCAATCTCATCCGCGACGACGTCTTCGAGGACCGCAGCGCGGCCATCCTCAGCGACGCCCACCAGCGGGTCGCCGCGGCGCAGGCCGAGCTCGACAACGCGGACACCACCACGGCCGACCAGGTGGCGGTCGCCACCAAGAACATGGTCGCCAAGCTCGGGCAGATCTCGGCCGCATCGGGCGCCATCGGCGTCGTCTTCCTGCGCGCCTCCGACGAGACCTCCACCCCCGTGGTCAACAACATGTACACCGACCCCGGGCTGCTCGGCCTCGTCGGCGACGACCTGGCCGCCACCGTCGCCGGCGGCCAGGAGGGGCGCCAGTACTGGAAGTCGGTGACCGTCCCCGGCGCCGACGGCGGGCAGGTCCCCGGGATCATCGTCGGCTCGCGCGTCAGCGTGCCGACGGCCGGGGGCTACGACCTCTACCTCGTCTACACGCTCCAGCCCGAGCAGCAGCTGATCGATCTCACCACGCGCGCCATCGCCCTGGCCGCCATCGGCTTCCTCCTCATGCTGGTCCTGACCGTGTGGGCCCTGGCCGTCGGCGTCCTCATCCCCGTGCGGCGCACCTCCCTGGCGGCCCAGCGCCTGGCGGAGGGCCACCTGGACGAGCGCCTGAAGGTCACCGGCGAGGACGAGATCGCCACGCTGTCGCGCTCCTTCAACGAGATGGCCGGCTCCCTGGCGCGCCAGCTGGAGAACTGGGAGCGCCTGTCCAGCGTGCAGCGGCTGTTCGTCTCCGACGTCTCCCACGAGCTGCGCACCCCGCTGACCTCCATCACCCTGGCCGCGGAGCGGCTCGACGAGGTCCGCGACGAGATCGACGACCCGCTCGCCCTGCGCTCCCTGGACATCCTCCTGCGGGAGGTCACCCGCTTCCGCCGCCTGTTCGACGACCTGCTGGCCATCTCCCGCGTCGACTCCGGGAAGGTCCGGCTGTCGGTGGCCGAGCAGGACCTGACCGCCCTGGTCGAGGCCGTCATCGCCGACAACCAGATCCACATCGACCGCCTGGGCGCGGACGTGCGCGTCCACGCCCCCGACGAGCCCGTCGTGGCGCAGATGGACACCGTGCGCGTGGAGAGGATCGTGCGCAACGTCCTGGTCAACGCCCTCGAGCACGCCGAGGGCACCCCCATCGACATCACCGTGGCCGGCAACGAGGGCGCCGTCGCCGTGCGGGTGCGCGACCACGGCGTGGGCATGACCCCGGAGGTCGCCAGCAAGGTCTTCGACCGCTTCTACCGCGCCGCCCCCTCGCGCCAGCGCACCCTGGGCGGCACGGGCCTGGGCCTGTCGATCTCCGCCGAGGATGCCGTCCTCCACGGGGGCACGCTGGAGGTGTGGGGCTGGCCCGACGAGGGCGCCTCCTTCCTGCTGACCCTGCCGCGCCATCTGGGCGCCGACGGCGAGCGCGGCGCGCTCACGGGCCCGCGCCCCCTGGACGTTGTCCCCGAGGACGCCCCCGAGCTGGCCAAGGCGGGGTTCCGGGCCGCCGGGGTCGTCCCCGCCGTCAAGGCCACCTACCTGCCCCCCGCCCCCGCCTCGCGCCGGACCACGGAGCCGCGCACGATCATCACGCCCGAGGAGGGCGACGACGCCCCCGCCCCGCCCCCGGGGGCCGTGCGCGAGGCGGTCGAGGGCGAGCGCGGCCGCGTCACCGTGCGCGGGCCCGGCTTCGTGTCCACCGCCCAGACCCCCGAGGACGTCCAGACCCGTCCGGGGCACCGCCGATGACCCGGGCGCCGGGGGCCCGGGCCCCCCTCATCAGCCGGCGCGCGGCTCTGCTCGCGGCCCTGGGCGGCGCGGGGGCGGTGGGCGCCTGCGCCCGGCTGCCCCGCGACGGCGAGGTCAGGCAGTCCGACGTCGTCGTGGCCGAGGGGGACTCGCTCGTGCAGAGCGCCGCCGGGCCCGAGGTCGGCGCCTCCCCGAAGGAGATCGTGGAGGGCTTCCTGCGCGCCTGCGCCGCCGGGTACTCCGACGGCTTCGCCACCGCCCGGAGCTTCCTGACCAAGGCGGCCGCCGACTCCTGGCGCCCCCAGGAGATCGTGATGGTCTACACCGGCTCCGAGTCGCCCGTCGTCGAGCAGGCCGGGGAGGGCGCCGTCGATCTGCGCACCCGGCTCATCGGCAGCCTCGACGGCGCCGGGATCCTCACCCCCCGGGACGACGAGGACCACGCCGTGTCCTACTCCCTGACCGCCGACTCCACGGGGCAGTGGCGCATCGCCGCGCTCCCCGACGGCATCCTGCTGCCCGAGCCGGTCTTCGGCCAGGAGTTCTCCGCCTACCTGCTGCACTTCCTGTCGCTGGACCGCGAGCGGGCCGTGCCCGAGCTGCGGTGGGCCGCCCTGCGCACCGCGGCGCCCGCGCTCATGCGCCTGCTGCTCGGGGGGCCCTCGGACTGGCTCGCCCCGGGCGCGGACACCCTCGTGCCGCCCGGGCTCCGGCTCCTCGGGGGCCTCGACGCCCCCCTGCCGGCGGACGGGGCCGTCACGGTCAGCGTCAGCTCCGAGGCCGCCGCGCTCGACCCGACCGGCCGGGCCCTGCTCGTCGCCCAGATCGAGCGCACCCTCACCCAGGTCGCCGGCATCCACTCCGTGAGCGTGCGCGCGCTCGGCGACGGGGAGGATCCGCGGGACGCCGACGCGGGCACCGCCCTGGGCGGGGCCGCGGATCTGGACGCCGCCCCCGGCGCCTCCGGACAGGCCATAGGCATGAGCGGGGGCAACGTCGTGCGGGGGCTGTCCACGGCCCGCGAGACCCTGGCGACCTCCCGGGCGCTGGGGACGACGAGCGCCCGGTGGCCCGACGTGGGCGCCGACGGCACCATCGTCGCCCTGGCCGGCCGCAGCATGCTCCTGCTGGCGCCGGGAAGGTCCGTGGCCAGCGTCATCCACTCCGTCGACGACGAGTCCGCGGGTCAGACGGCCGGCGGCGACCAGGCCGGCGGCGACCAGGCGGGCGATGGCGACCAGGCCGACGGCGGCGATCAGGCGGGCGCGGGCCAGAGCGGCGGCGGGATGACGCCCCCCGTCATCGACCGCCACGGCTGGACGTGGACCGCGGCCCGCGGCGAGATCGTCGTGCTCAACCGGGCGGGGCTGCGGGCCGATCTGGCGGCGGAGTGGCTGGTCGGCAGCCGGGTCCTGGCCCTGGACGTCTCGGCCGAGTCCGAGCGCCTGGTCGTGCGCCGGCTGGTGGACGGCGAGACGGCGGACCGGGTCGAGGCGGCCGTCATCGTGCGCGACGCCCGGGGACTCCCGCAGCGCCTGGGACCGCCCCTGACCGTCCCGGGGGCCGGGGGGACGCGGGCGCTGGCCTGGTCCGATCCGGTGGCCGTGGCGGTCCTGGCCGACGGCGGGGCCGGCGCGCCCGACGTCAAGCAGATCCAGGTCGGGGGGACGGCGGCGACCATCCCCGGGCTGGCCGGCGCCGTGGAGCTGACCGCGAACCGGACGGACGGGCTGGTGCTGCTGACCGACTCCGCCGGCCAGATCTGGCACCGCAACGACGGGACCTGGCGGGTGGCGGCCACCGATCTTCAGGACGTCGGCTACTGCCTGGCCTGAGCCCGGGCCGGGCCCGCCCGTCCGGACGCCGCGCCCCTACATCACCTGGGCGTCGAGGCGGATGACGCCGTAGGTCCAGCCGTGCCGGTGGTAGACGGCGCAGGGCTGCTTGGTGGCCCTCTCGATGAAGAGGTAGAAGGGGTGGCCCACCAGCTCCATCTGGTACAGGGCCTCGTCCACGGTCATCGGCGTCGCCTCGTGCAGCTTCTGGCGCACGATCACCGGGGAGTCGCCGAGCTGGGACTCGACGGCCACGCCGTGCTCGGTGGGCGCCGAGGGGGAGTCCTCGATGGGGGCGTCGTCGGTCTCGGGGACGACGGGCTCCTCGCCCGCCTGCTCGGCGCGCTCCTGAACGGCGGCGACCACGTAGCGGCGGTGGTCCTTCTTGCGGTCGCGCGCGCGGCGCAAGCGTTCGGTGAGCTTGCCCATGGCGATGTCGAAGGCGGCGAAGCGGTCGGAGGAGGTGGCCTCGGCCCGGATGACCGGCCCCTTGGAGATGACGGTGACCTCGACGCGCTCGGCGGTGTCCGCCTGGCGCGGGTTGCGCTCGTGGGTCACCTCGACCTCGACGCGCTGGACGCGGGGGTCGAACTGCTCGACCTTGGTGGCCTTCTCCTCGACGTAGTCCCGCAGGCGAGAGCTGATCTCAGCGTTACGGCCGACGACGGTGATGTCCATGGTGGGAATCCCTTTCTGGGTCCTGATGATCCCGTGGAGGGGGATCGGGTGGGGATGCCCGCCGCAACCTCACGGCGGGCACTGGAAGGTCGCCGATCACCTCCTTGCCATCCGCCCCGCGGGGCGGGTCGGCGGCCCGTTCGCGGGCCGCCGCGCCTTGTGTGTTGTGACACAACAAGTTACACCATGCCGGGCTCCGACGACGGCCGGCGCGCCCCGCGATCGCCGCCCGCGGACGCTCCGGGCGCGCGGGCCGGGCCATCGCCCCGACCGTGGGCGGCCCCATCGCCGGGACGGCTCGGGCGCGGTCCCGGCACGCGCTCGGCGCCGCGCCGCGGGGGAGGCGGGGCGGCCACCACGAGGGCGCCCAGGACCCGCGCCCCGGCCCCCTCCAGGGCGCGGGCGCAGGCGCCCAGAGTCGCCCCGGTGGTCACGACGTCGTCGACCAGCAGGACGCTCCAGCCGCGGACGGGGGCCAGGACCCGCGGCGGGGCGGACCGGTTGCGCCGCCGCTGCCGGGCCGAGCGTCCGGCCTGGTGCGCGCCGCCCGAGGCCGGGCCGCGCCGCAGCACGTCCGCGCTCAGCACGACCACGGGCCCCGCCGGCCGGCCGGCGCGGCGCCAGGAGCGCCCCAACTCCCGGGCGACGGCCGGGGCGACGGCGTCGGCCAGCCGCGCCGCCACCAGCCGCCCGCGCAGCCGCCGCGCCGCGCCCGAGGGCGCGGGCACCACCAGCAGCCCGCGGGAGGCGAGCAGGGTCTCGCGCCCCGAGCCGCCCAGAGCCGCCGCCCAGGCCGCGCCTCCGGCGGCGCCCGCCTCCTCCATGACGGCGGACAGGTCCTCCCTCCGGCCGCTCTTCCAGGCCAGCACCATGGCGCGCACCGGCCCGGCGTAGGGGGCCAGGGCGAGGATCGGCAGTCCCGCGGCGGCCTCGGCGCGCTCGACGGCGAGGGGCGGGGCGCGCAGCAGGGCGCGGCACGAGGGGCACAGCGCCGTCTCCCACCGTCCGCAGCCGGCGCAGGAGACGGGCAGGAGCAGGCGGGCGGCCTCCCGTCCCGGCGTCGGCCCCGCGCCGTCGGACCGCGCCGGGCGGCGGGGGGAGGCGGGCGGAGGCGCGGGGGCGGGGGTCGGTGCGGACACGGACGATGATCCCACGCCGCCGTCCGCCGGCCCCCGGTTGTCCACAGGGCCGCGCCGCCGGGGCGGGCGGGCCGGGCCGTGGAGCCGCGCGCCCCGCGGCGGAGGGCCGCGGGGGAGGGGCCGCGGCCGCGGTATCGCCGCGAGCAAGACCACGCGGCGCGCCGGTCGCCGCCGTCGTGCGGTCCACTACGATGACCATCGACTGCGCCCGGTGGGACCGGGCGGGGGACGCGGCCCGCCGGGGCCCGCGTCCCACCACCGACAAGGGAGATGCCAGCGTGTCGATCGTCGACCGGATCCTTCGCCTCGGCGAGGGCCGCACCCTCAAGAAGCTCGACTCGATCGCCGACCAGGTCGAGGCCCTCGCGGACGACTACGCGGAGTTCACCGACGCCGAGCTCAAGGGTGTCACGGACGAGCTCAAGGACCGCTACGACCGGGGGGCGACCCTCGACGAGCTCCTGCCCGAGGCCTTCGCCGCGGTGTGCGAGGCCGCCGACCGCGTGCTGGGCATGCGCCCCTACCACGTCCAGATCATGGGCGGGGCGGCCCTGCACCTGGGCAATATCGCCGAGATGAAGACCGGCGAGGGCAAGACGCTGGTGGCCACCATGCCCTCCTACCTGCGGGCCCTGACCGGCAAGGGCGTGCACGTGGTCACCGTCAACGACTACCTCGCCGAGTACCAGTCCGACCTCATGGGCCGCGTCCACCGCTTCCTGGGCCTGACCACCGGCTGCATCCTGACCGGCCAGGCCCCCGCCGAGCGCCGCAGGCAGTACTCGATGGACATCACCTACGGCACGAACAACGAGTTCGGCTTCGACTACCTGCGCGACAACATGGCCCAGCGCCCCGAGGACCTCGTCCAGAGGGGCCACGCCTTCGTCATCGTCGACGAGGTCGACTCCATCCTCATCGACGAGGCCCGCACCCCCCTCATCATCTCCGGCCCGGCCGGCGGCGACGTCAACAAGTGGTACAAGGAGTTCGCCAAGATCGCCGAGCGGCTGCGCGCGGGCAGGGACTACGAGGTCGACGAGAAGAAGCGCACCGTCGGCGTCCTGGCCTCGGGCATCGAGCGGGTCGAGGACTACCTGGGCATCGACAACCTCTACGAGTCGGAGAACACCCCGCTCATCAGCTTCCTCAACAACGCCATCAGGGCCAAGGAGCTGTTCCACCTCGACAAGGACTACATCGTGCGCGACGGCGAGGTCCTCATCGTCGACGAGCACACCGGCCGCGTCCTGCCCGGGCGGCGCTACAACGAGGGCATGCACCAGGCCATCGAGGCCAAGGAGCGCGTGGAGATCAAGGCGGAGAACCAGACCCTGGCCACCATCACCCTGCAGAACTACTTCCGCCTCTACCCCGAGGGCTCGCGCTGCGGCATGACCGGCACCGCCGAGACCGAGGCCGCCGAGTTCGCCGGCACCTACAAGATCGGCGTCGTGCCCATCCCCACGAACAAGCCGATGATCCGCGTCGACCAGGCCGACCTGGTCTACACGACGGCGGCCGCCAAGCTGATCGCCGTCGTCGACGACATCGCCGAGCGCCACGAGGCCGGCCAGCCGGTCCTCGTGGGCACCACCAGCGTGGAGAAGTCCGAGCAGCTGTCCTCCCTGCTGCGCGAGCGGGGGATCCCCCACCAGGTCCTCAACGCCAAGCAGCACGCCCGCGAGGCCGCCGTCGTCGCCATGGCCGGCCGCAAGGGGGCCGTCACCGTGGCCACCAATATGGCCGGGCGCGGCACCGACATCATGCTGGGCGGCAACGCCGAGCACATCGCCGTCACCGCGCTCAAGGAGCAGGGGCTCGACCCCGAGGAGAACGCCGAGGAGTACGAGCGGGCCTGGCCCGCGGCCCTGGCCGCCGCCAAGGAGGCCTGCCGGGCCGAGCACGACGAGGTGGTCGGGCTCGGCGGGCTGTACGTGCTGGGCACCGAGCGCCACGAGTCGCGCCGCATCGACAACCAGCTGCGCGGGCGCTCCGGGCGCCAGGGCGACCCCGGCGAGTCCCGCTTCTACCTGTCCATGGAGGACGACCTCATGCGCATGTTCGCCTCCGGGCTGGCCCAGCGCATCATGTCCTCGGGGGCCTACCCCGACGACGTCCCCCTGGAGTTCAAGGTGGTCACCCGCGCCATCGCCTCGGCCCAGCGCCAGGTCGAGTCGCGCAACTACGAGATCCGCAAGAACGTCCTCAAGTACGACGACGTCATGACCGAGCAGCGCGAGAAGGTCTACTCCGAGCGCCGTCGGGTTCTGGACGGCGAGGACCTCGAGCCGCAGATGGAGCACTTCCGCTCCCAGACGGTCGGCGGCATCGTCGACGCCGCCACCGCCGAGGGGCGCCCCGACCAGTGGGACCTGGAGTCCCTGTGGGCCGAGCTCGGCCGGCTCTTCCCGGTGTCCCTGACCGCCGACGAGATCGTCGAGGCCGTGGGCGGGCGGGACAACCTCACCGCGGAGCGGCTGACGGCGGAGCTGACCGAGGACGCGGCCCTGGCCTACGAGAAGGCCGAGGAGCGGCTGAACGTCAACCCGCTCGCCCGCGCCCAGCTCGGCGAGGAGCCCATGCGCGCCCTGGAGCGCCGCGTGCTGCTCGCGGTGGTGGACAAGCGCTGGAGAGAGCACCTGTACGAGATGGACTACCTCAAGGAGGGCATCGGCCTGCGCGCCATGGCGCAGCGCGACCCGCTGGTGGAGTACGCCAACGAGGGCGCCCACATGTTCAAGGCGATGATGGAGGGGATCCGGGAGGAGACCGTCGAGCAGGTCTTCGCCAACGTGGTCCGCTTCGACGCGGCCGCGGCGCGGGCCGAGGCCGACGGGACCGCCGAGGCCGCCCGCGCGGTCGCCGGCTCCGACGGCACGGCCGTGGCCGGCCTGTCGGCGCCGCGCCGCTCCGTCATGGGCGACACCGGCCGGGCGTCGATGAACCAGCGCGTCACCTACTCCGCCCCCTCGGAGGACGGCTCGGGCCAGGCCACGACGAGGTCCGAGGCCGGGCGGGCGCCCGCGCCCCGGTCCGGCGGTCGGACGGCGGGCAATCGGGCGGGTCAGGCGGCCGGGGGCCGGGCCCGGGCGGGCAACCAGGCGCAGTCCGGCGGTCAGGCTCAGGCCGGCAGCCGGGCGCAGTCCGGCGGACAGGCCCAGGCGGGCGGTCAGGCTCAGGCCGGCAACCGGGCCCAGAGGCGCCGCGC
Source organism: Actinomyces dentalis DSM 19115 (assembly GCF_000429225.1). Lineage (GTDB taxonomy): Bacteria > Actinomycetota > Actinomycetes > Actinomycetales > Actinomycetaceae > Actinomyces > Actinomyces dentalis. The sequence continues at coordinate 27,934 of NZ_AUBL01000003.1, read as the reverse complement.
GGCCAAGAAGCGCTCGCGCCGCCACTGAGCAGCCGGGCCGGCGCCGTCACCGGAACGTCGTCGGTCCGGTGACGGGCCGGGCCGACGCGGCTCTTCGCGGCGCCGGGCGGCCTTCCGGGCGGACGGCCCGCGGCGGCGATTCGGCCGGGCTCAGCCGACCTCCAGGGCGGAGAGCACCCACCGGCCGTGGCGCGGCTCCACGCGCGCGCCCGCGGCCCGCAGGCGGTGCCCGTCCTCGACCATGACGCAGGCCTCGTAGGCGCCCGAGCGCGTCAGCTGGAGATCGACCGAGCGCACGCGCGGCCGCACGGATCCGTACTCGCCCAGGATCCGTCTGGCCAGACCGGCGCGCCGGGCGATGGCGTCGTAGAGCTCCGGCGTCGTCCAGCGGCCCAGCTGGGTGGCCGGGCGCAGACCCGCGAGGACCTCCACGGCGGCGGTGACGACGGCGCGCACGACCCGGACGGGGTCCGGGCAGATCTGCGGCCGGGTCGTGCCCGCCCGTTCGGTCTGGGTCTTGCGGGGCTGGAGGGCCGGCTGGAAGCGCAGCCGGTCCCATCCTCGGTCGATCTCGGCGTTGGTCAGGGCCGCGGGCGCGACGGCGGCGCCGCCCGCCCCGGTGCGGCGCACGCGCACCGGGACGCGGGCCGGGGCATGCGCCGGTGCGCGGGCCGGGGCTCTCGACGGCGCGCCCGGCTGAAGCGGAGGGGGCGTCGGGGGCGGTGCGGGCGCCTCGAGCTGCGCGGGTGCATTGAGTCGGGCGGGTGTGTTGCGCGGCGCGGGCGCACCCGGCTGGGTCAGGATCATCGGCTCGGCGGTCACGGCGGTCTCCTCTCAGGGGCGGGACGGCGGTCTCAGGAGGTCCTCGGGCACGCTCAGGACGGTCCCCGGGAGGATGAGGTCGGGGTCGGCGCCGATGCTCTCGGCGTTGGCCGCGTACAGGATCGGCCACGCCCGCGCGACCCGGGCCTGCGCACTCGGCCCGCCCGACGACGGGTCCGTCGGGGCCTCCGCGGCTCCGGCGTCGAGGAGCTCCTGCGTGATCGACCACAGCGACTCCCCGGCGCTCACCTGGTGGGTGGTCGCGGGCGCGCTCGGCGCCTCCGCGGCCGGTGGATCCCCGGCCGGCGGGTCCGCGGCCGATGTCTCCCCGCTCGGCGCTCCCGCGGCGGGATCGGGCCGCGGGGCCGCGGGCTCGGCGCCCGGGGAGGCGTCCGGGCCGGGGGCGGGCGCGGGCTCGGCGGGCGCGGATGCCGAGGCGGTGGGCGCCCAGCCCAGGTCGTCGGACGCCCCCGGCGCCTGCGCGGCCATCGCCGGGGCGCCCGCCGCCACCGCGGCGACGAGGGCCCCGGCGGTCGTGCGCCGCATGATCGGGGCGCCCCAGCGGTGCAGGGCCCGGAGCGCGGCGCGGCGGATCCCGGCTCCCCGGGTCGAGGGGGCGGGGCCGGCCAGGGCGATGACGGCCAGGGCTCCGGAGAGCGCGTGCCAGGCGGCGCCGAGCGCGCCCGCGCCGCAGGCCAGGAGGACGAGCGCCCGGGTGAGCGCCGTCGGGCCCCAGGCGGAGGGGGGAGCGGAGGCCAGCCGGCCGGCGGCGTCGCAGGCGGCGAGGGCGAGCCCGACGGCCAGGGCCGAGGCGAGGAGGGTGAGGGCGCCGAGACGCAGGCGGGTGCGCATGAGATGCTCCTATCTCGAACGACTATGTTTGAGATGATTTGATCATGCGTGATTAGTGTCGGTACTGTCAAGTGCTTCGGCGAGTCTTGTCCGGTCGGCGCGGGTGTGATGGGGTGGGGCCGTGGAGTGGGACGCGCTTCTGGCAGACCTGGAGAGCCGCTTCGACGCGGAGCGGCGGGCCGAGATCGCCGCCGCCAGCGCGGATCTCGCCGAGGCCGAGCTGGCCGGGATCCGGATCCTCGACCGCCTGCGCAACGCCGTCGGCGCCGAGCTCCACATGCGCACCCTCTCCGGGTTCGCCGTGGACGGGCGCCTGCTCAAAGCCGGCGGGGAGGTCCTCGTCATCGACGAGGGCGAGGGGCTGCGCACGCTCGTGCCCGTGCGGGCCATCGCCGTCGTCTCGTCACTGCCCGGCCCCGCGCCCGTCGCCGATCCGGCCCGGGGCGGATCGGGCGGGTCCGGTCTGACCGCGGCCCTGCGGGCCCTGGCGCGTCAGGGCGCGAGGGCGCGCCTCCTGCTCGCGGCGGGGGAGGTGGTCGGCAGGCTCTCGCGGGTCGGGGCCGACCACGTCGACGTCCTCGTCGACGGCATCGACCCGGCCTCGCGGCTGGAGCCCGTGCGTCCCCGGCGGGGGCGCACCAGCGTGCTGCTCGCGGCCGTGGAGGCGGTGCGCAGCCGCTGAGCGGGGCGCCCGGCCGGGTTCAGCCCTCCGCGCGCCCTGCGGCGACCATCTCGCGCGTCGAGGCGAGCTGGCGCTCGACGTAGGCGTCGAAGGCGTCCTCCGGGACGCGCCACAGGTGCCGCGCCCCGACCTGGATGGCGGGCAGATCCCCGGACAGAATGAGCGAGCGGACGCCCTGGGCGGACAACTGCAGTCTCTCGGCGACGTCGGCGATAGTCAGGAACGTGGTGCTCATGGCACCATTGTCACATTGCGAAGCGCTGTGCGCTATCCCTGAAACACATCACGGATGCTCTGAGACCCCCTCCCAGCATCCACGACCATCATGAGTGAGCAAGGAGGACCTCATGAGTCCAGCCTTCCGTCGCCCCCGTTCCCAGGGCCCGACAGACACGACCACGCCGCCGCGCGGCCGCTCCCGCCCACCGCGTCTGCGCTCCAGGCCCTGGCGGGATCCGCGGCTCACCGGCGGCATAGCCCTCATCGGCGCCGCCGTCGCCCTGGGCGCCTGGGCGGTCGACGCCGCCGCCGAGACCGAGGAGATCTACGTCCTGGCCCAGGACGTCGCCCCGGGGGCGGACCTGGGCGCCGACGGCGTGCTGACGGTCGTCTCCTCGCATCCGGGGACCGGCGCCTACGTGCGCGCCGGCGACCTGCCCGCCGGCGCCGTCGCCACCCGCTCGCTCAAGGCCGGCGAGCTCCTGCCCGCCGGCGCCGTCGGACCGGCCCAGGAGCAGAACCTGCGCTCCATCCTCATCGAGGTGGCCGAGGGCCTGCCCGCAGGCGTCAAGGCCGGGGACTACGCCGACCTGTGGGCCCTGCCCGACCAGTCCTCCCAGTCCGCCGCGGCGGGTCGGGCGGACGCCCCGCAGGCCGAGCTCGTCGCCCAGAACCTCATCATCGTCTCGATCGGCCAGAAGGACACGGGGCTCGTCAGCGGCACCACCGTCAGCGTCGAGGTCCTCGTCCCCGTCGAACTCGTGAGGCCCGTGCTCACCGCCGCGGGGGGTCAGGGGCCGCTCGTCCTCGTGCCGACGGGCCAGAGCTCATGAGCCACCCTCCCGCTTGGCGCGGCGCCGACGGCGTCCTGCTGGCCCTGACGGGGGAGGACGCCGCGATCGTGCGGGCGCTCGACGCCGCCGGCAGCGGCCTGAGGGTCGTGCGCCGCTGCGGAGACGTCGCCGAGCTGCTCAGCGCCGCCCTGGCGGGTCTGGCGCGGCTGGCGGTCCTCGACACCGGCTTCGACGACCTCGACCGCACCGTCCTGGACCGCCTGGAGCGGTGCGGCGTCGCCGGCGTCCTCCTCGTGGACGACGACGACGAGGAGCGGCGCTGGGCCGCCGCCGGATGGCCCACCATGCCGCGCCGGGTCGACCCCGCCATGCTGCGCGCCCGGCTCCAGCTGATCGCCCGCCGGGGCGGTGCGAAGGCCGCGCCGGCGCTCCCGCCCGCCGGTCCGCCCGCCGTGTCCGCCGCATCCGGTTCGTTCGCCGCCTCCGGTCCGTCCGGAGCCCCCGCCGTGTCCGCCGCATCCGCCGACCCGCCCGACGCGCGAATGCCCGGCCCGCCCGGCGGCGCCCGCCCGGCGTCCGCGCCGGGCGGCGGCCGGTCCATCGCCGGTTCGGATGCGGACGGCCGGCACCCCGCGTCCGCGCCGGACCGGGACGGGTCGGCCCGGACGCGCGCCGCGGCCGCCGGGCGCCCCCTGCCGGGCTCCCCGCCGGACGCCGGAGCGGAGACGGCCCAGCCCCGCGAGGGGCGGCTCGCCGTCGTCTGGGGGCCGCACGGCGCGCCGGGGCGCACCACGGTCGCCGCCTCACTGGCCCACGGCCTGGCCCGGGCGGGCGGGTCCGTCCTCGTCGACGCCGACGTCGAGGCCCCCAGCCTCGTCCAAGTCCTCGGCCTGCCCGAGGACTCCTCCTCCCTGGCCACGGCCGCCCGGCTCGCCTCGCACTCGCGCCTGGACACCGAGAGCCTGGTCGGTCTGCTCGTCCCGGTCGGCCCCGACCACAGCCTGCTCAGCGGCCTGGGGCGCTCCGGGCGCTGGCGGGAGCTGCCGCCCTCGCCCATGGCGGACGTGTGGACCGGGTGCCGGGAGGTGGCCGCCTGGACGGTGGTCGACATCGCCGGCGGGCCGCTGGAGGACGAGGTCGACGACTACACCCTCGAACCGGGGCGCGACGCCCTGGCGGCGTCCCTGGTGCGCTCGGCCGACGTCGTCGTCATCGTGGGGGCGGCGGACCCCGTCGGAGTGCGCCGCCTGCTCCAGCTCGTCTCCCAGTTCGACGAGGGCGAGCGCCCCGCCGGCAGGATCGAGGTGGTGGTCAACCGGGTGCGCGCCTCCGCGGCCGGCCCGTCCCCCGAGCGCGCGGTCAGGGAGGCGCTGGCGCGCTTCGGCGGGCTGGAGGAGGTGACGCTGCTGCCGGAGGATCCGGTGGCCGACCAGTGCATGCTCGCCGGGTGCAGCGTGCTCGACGGCGCCCCCGGCAGCGCCCTGGGGCGGGCGCTCGCGGTCCTCGTGGACCGGATCGATCCGGCCGCCGGCGCCCGGCGCACCGCCTCGCGCCAGCGGCGGCGCGGGCTCCTGCGCAGGTGGCGGGATCGGCGCGCTGAGCGGCGCTCCCCGCCCCGGACGGCGGCGCCCGGGGCGGGGCCGGGCCGGGACGGCGCCGACGCGCCCGAGGACGTCTCCGCGCCGGTTGCGGCGTCCTCCGCGCCCGAAGCGCCCGGTGCCTCCGCGATACCCTCGCCGCCCGTGCCGCCAGCGTCCGCGCCTCCGCTCCCATTCGCGGTTTCTCCGCCCGGGACGCCCATGTCGCCTGCGCCGCCCGGGGCCTCCGCGCCGCCCCCGCCCCCACCGCCGCCGATGCCGCCCCGGACGATGCCGCCCGTGGCGCCCCCGTCTGCGGCGCCCACCGCGGCGTTCCCGCCGTCCGCGGCGACTCCGTTCACGGCGCCCTCTTCGGCGACATCACCGGCGCCTCGGACGCCGTCGCAACCGGTGACGCCGCCGATGCCGCCGCCGGTGACGCCGCCGACCGCCCGGGAGACGCCTCAACGAACCTCGCGGGAGGCGCGTCGGCCGCCCCGTCGCCGCAAGGGGCGGCACGCGAGCTGAGCGGACCGGGCGCCCCGATCGTCGGGTAGACGACGAGATCGTCACTTAACCCGCGAGAACGTCTGCTAGAGGTACGTTCTCGCGGGTTACCCGGCGATCTCGCGGGTTAAGTGACGTGCTCGCAGGTTAAGTGACGTGCTCGCGGATCGCGGCGCCCGGCCCGATGGGACGCATGGGACTTGCGGGGCGCCCGGAGTGACCCGCTGATGATTCAAGGCCGCGGCCCCCGGTTCGACCGCATCCGACCAGGGATGGCGCCTCCCCGCGCCGGATACGCCACCGCGCCAGGGGGCTCACCCCGAGGCCGGTTCACGAAATTCCAGGTCTGCTCGCCGAGATCCATCTCGACTCGCGCAATGCGAGCCCGGCCCGGCACAATCCACACGAACTCAATCCGCGCGAGCCCGTCTCGCACAATGCGAGACGAGATGACATCACCGAATCGAAGTCCCCCGGGGCGGCGGATGGTGGTACATGCACCGCCGAGTCGAGCTGCAACCATATTGACTCCTCCGGGGCGGCGAACAGCGGGGCGTTCGCGGGAGGCCGACGGGGGCGTACGCCGACTCCTACCTCCGGGGCGGCGGACGGCGGAGGCCACGGCGGGCGTCAGGCACGAGAAATGGCGCCCTGGGAGGATCGTTCCGTCCCGCACCCGACTGCACTATTGCGAAAACCGCGGAATCATGCGGAAACTGTTGGACCCACCCGGAGTGCCGGCGCGAACGATCCTCCCAGAGCGCCAAAACGACCTCCGAGGACGCACCGGAACCGCCCCGCGACTGAGGATCGGCGACTGATCGGCCGGACTCGGCGCGTCGAGCCCGGTCGGACGCCTCGATGGGTCCGGCGGTTCTCCGCCGTTTCGGCGAGGGGACCGGGAAGAGGCGCGGGGCGGGGCACACTGGTCCCATGCGCATCTACATCCCCGCCACCGCCGCCGACCTGTCCGCCCCCGAGATCTCCGCGCGCCCCGCCCATGCCGTGACCGCGCAGCTGGCGCGGGCGCTGCCGGAGGAGGATGAGGAGGGCCTGGAGATGTCGGCGAGCCTGTGCGCGGCCGACGCCTCGCTCGTGCTGCTGGCCGAACCGTCCGCGGACGGCGCGGCGGACCGGCGCATCGTCATCGCCGCGGACGTCGACGCCGAGGCGGTGCGCGAGCTCGCCGTCGGGCCGGACGCGCTGCCGGGGACGGTGGAGCTCCTCGGACCCGTGTCCTGGGACGACGTGGCGGCCCTGCTGGTCGACGAGGAGCGGGCCGAGGCGGATGTGCGGGCGGCGCGCACGGGGGACGAGGAGGCCTTCGAACGGGCAGCGGACGCGGACCTGCTGTGGTTCGACGTCTCCGAGCGCGCCCCGCTGGCGGAGCGGCTGGGCGCCTGAGCCGCAGGCGCGGCTGGTCCGGGTCCCGGGCGACCGCCGCCCGGACCTCAGCCGGCGATCGTGCGCAGGCGGGAGCCCCGGCCTCCGGGGCGTCCTCGTCTGCTGGCTCAACCGCCGATCGTGCGCAGGCGGGAGCCCCGATCGTCGCGGCCGACCCGGATCTGGTCGGGGATCTGACGGCGCAGCTCCTCGACGTGACTGACGATCCCCACGGTGCGCCCGCCGGCCCGCAGCCGCGAGAGCTCGGCCAGGACGTCCTGGAGGGCCTCGGGGTCCAGGGACCCGAAGCCCTCGTCCACGAACAGCGTCTCCATGGCGATCCCACCGGACTCGGTGGTCACGACGTCGGCCAGCGCCAGCGCCAGGGCCAGGGAGACGTAGAAGGTCTCCCCGCCGGACAGCGTCCGCGGATCCCGCGTCGCCTCGCCGCCGAGGCGGTCGACGACGCCCAGTCCGAGCCCGCGCCTGCGCGCGGCCTGCTTCTCGTCATCGACGCGGACGAGGGCGTAGCGCCCGCCGGACATGTGCTCCAGGCGCTGGTTGGCGAAGACGAGGACCTCGGCGAAGCGCTCGAGCAGCACCCAGCTCGCCAGGGGGATGGCCCGGCGGTTGGAGCCGGAGCCGGAGGCCAGGGCCGAGACCTCCACCAGGGCCGCGGCATCGCCGGTCGCGGCTCCCAGGGCGGTCACGGCCCGGCTCAGGGTCCGGCACGAGGCCTCCACGGCGTCGCGCCGCGCCCGCAGGGAACTGCGCGCCTCGACGGCCTCCCGCCAGGCCGCCTCGGCCGCCTCGCCGTCGGCCTCGGCCGCCTCCACGTCGGCGCTCTCCTCACCGGTGAGGGCGGCGACGGCCCCCTCCGCCAGACCGCGGCGCACGCGCTCGGCCTCGACGGCGGTCTCCTGGACCCGCCGGGCCAGGTCCTCGCGCGCCCCGGGGTCCAGACCGGCCTGGGCCAGGGCCCCGGCGTCGGCGAAGCCCTCGGCCCGCAGGGCGTCGGCCAGGGCCCCGGCCGCCTCGATGGCGGACAGGACGGCGTCGCGCGCCCCCGCCGTGAGATCGGCCAGGCGCTCGTCGGCGTCCGCCCGGGCGGAGTGGCCGGCGCGCAGTTCGGCGACGGTGCCGGCGTCCCCCCGCGCCGACTCAATGCGGGCGGCGTCGGCCCGCAGCCGCTCGTCCAGGGTCTGCGAGGAGGCGCGCAGGCCCGCCAGGGCCTCCCGCCGCCCCGCCAGGCGCTCCGACAGCTCGGCCGAGCGCCGGCCCAGTTCGGCCAACTCGGCGTCCAGGCGCTCCTCCGCCGCGGCCTCGTCGCGGGCCGCCTCGAGGGCGGCGGCGGCCGACTCGACTTCCCGGGCCGCCTCGGCCCGGGTGCCCCTCCCCGCGCGGTCGGCCGCGGCGTCCCGCTCGGTGCGCAGCCGCTCGGCGTCCAGGACGGCCTCCTGGAGGAGCGCCTCGGCCCGGCGGGCCTCGTCCTCGGCCTGTTCGACGTCGGCGCGGGGCACGGCCTCGGCGCCGGCCTCGGCGGGGGCGGGGTGGTCCGGGGAGCCGCAGACCGGGCAGGGCTCGCCCTCGACGAGCTCGCCGACGAGACCCGCGGCGGTCGCACTGATCCACTGGCGGCGCAGCCGGTGCGCCCGGTCCCGGGCCGCGAGGGCCCCGGTCCGGGCCTGCTCGACGGCGCCGGCGGCGGTCTCCAGGCGCTCGGCGACCTCGGCGAGCCGCTCGTGCGCCTCCAGGCGGGCGGCCGCCCGCTCGTGGGCGAGTTCCAGGGCGGGCAGGCGGGAACTGGCCCGCCGCGCGGCGGCCAGACCGGCGCGCAGCCGATCCTCGTCCTGAGGCAGGGCCGCCAGCGCCTCCTCGTCGCGCACGACCAGGTCGTGCATCTCCGCCTCCTGCGCGCGGCGCTCATCCAGTTCGGCACGGCGGGCGCCAAGGTCCTGCTCGAGCTCCTCGAGCGGCGCGAGGGCGGCGGCGCGCTCCCGGGCGGCCTTCGCCCGAACGCGCAGATCCTCCAGGAGGGCGGCCGTGCTCGACAGCGGCGGGACAGGGGGCGGGGCAGCGGTCGGATCCGCCTGCGGGACGGATTCAGTCTCCGGTGCGGACCCGGCCTGCGGGGTCGCGGTCGGGCCGGCCTCCGGTCCCGGGGCCGCGACCGAGTTCGGTCCCGGGGCGGCGGTCGGGTCTATCGCCGGGGCAGCGGTCGGATCCGCCTGCGGGGCGGCGGCCCCAAGATGGTCCAGGTCGAGGCGGTCGAGGGCGCCGGCCATCTCGGCGCGGGCCCCGTCGCCCGCATCCTCGCCTTCGCCGTCGCCCGCACCCTCCCGCGCCAGATCCTCCAGCGCGGCCCTCGCGCCGAGCGCGGAACGGCGGGCGAGGGCCTCGACGCCGGCGACCCGCGCCGCGCGCTGGGCGGCGTCGAGCCGATCGACGTCCTCCCGCGCCCGCGCGGCGCCGTCCTCCAGGCGCCGCCCCGCCTCCATGAGCTCGGCGCGCCGGGCCAGGCGGGCGGCGAGGTCCTTCGCCTCCTCCAGGGCGGCGGTCGCACGACTCCTGCGCTCCCGGGCCTCGGTGAGGTCCGCCTCCGTTCGGGCGAGTCGGGCGTCGAGTCCGGCGCGGGCCTCGTCCAGGACGGCCTCGACGGCGACGGCGTCCACCTCGGCGCCGGCCGTGGCCAGGCGCAGGCGATCGGCTGGATCGGGCGCCCCGTCCGCGTCGTCGTCCGCCCCGTCCGCATCGCACAGCAGCGCAATGAGCGCCTCGGCGGCGCTGCGCACGTCGGCGCGGGCCGACTCCGCCGCGCGCTTGGCGCCGCGGGCCCGATCGGCGAGCTCCTTCTGAAGGTCGTCGTAGACGCGGGTGCCGAAGACGTCGCGCAGCAGCAGGTGCCGCTCGTCGGAGCTGGCCCGCAGGAAGCGCGCGAACTTGCCCTGGGGCAGGACCACCGTCTGCGTGAACTGGCTCCGGCTGAGCCCGACCGCCCGGGCCAGCTCCGGCCCCGCCTCGTCGGGGCGCAGCACGGCGTCGTCGGCGCTGCGCCCGTCCGGACCGGTCAACCGCCACACCTTGAGGCTCGCCCGCTCCGGGGTGGTGCCCGTGCCGCGGCGCTTGGGCCGCCGGTAGGCGGGCGTGCGGCGCACCCGGTAGGCGCCCGCCGAGGTGGAGAACACCAGCTCGACGACGGTCTGGGTCTCCGGCCCCGCCAGGCGGGAGCGGATGCGGTCCTTGGAGGAGTCGTCGGCGTCGGCCACGTCCCCGTAGAGGGCGAAGACGATCGCGTCGATGATCGTCGTCTTCCCCGACCCGGTGGGGCCGGTCAGCAGGAACAGGCCGGAGGCGGCGAAGCGGTCGAAGTCGATCGTCTCGGTGCCCGCATAGGGGCCGACGGCGGTCATGGTCAGTCGGTGCAGACGCATCATTCGCCCCCGCGGGAGGCGAGGACCGCCTCGTAGGCCCGGGCCAGGACGGCGCGCTCGGCGGGGCTCGGCTCGCGCTCGGCGACCTCGGCGAGGAATTGCGCCGACACCTCCAGCGGGTCCGCCGCCCGGGTGACGACGATGCGCTCGCGGGGCGCCTCCTCGTCCTCCTCGCGCACGATCGCCAGGACCTGCCCGAAGCGCTCGCGCAACCGCGAGGTCGCGCCCAGCGGCATCGGCCCGCGCACGACGGCCCGCACCCAGGCGCCCGCGGCGTGATCCCAGGCGGGGCTCAGGAGTTCGTCCATGGTTCCGGTGACGGTCTCGATGCGGTGCGGCACCGGGGCGGGGACGCGCTCTAGCGAGGCGACGCCGTCGGGACCCAGTGCGACCAGGACCGAGGACTTGGGGAAGGGGGCCTCGGAGAAGGAGAGGGCGAGGGGACTGCCCGAGTAGACCAGGCGCGGGCCCGGCCGGGAGCCCCGTTGCGGCGGACCGGACTCGTCCGGTTCATCCGACTCGCTGGCCTCCGGCCCGCCGGTTCCGTCGGCCTTGCCCGGCCCGTTCGGCCGACCCGCCCCGCCGGCATCGTCCGGTCCGTTCCGTCGACCCGCGCCGCCCGCCCCGCCGGCTGAGCGGATCTCCTGGGGACGGTGCAGGTGCCCGAGGGCGACGTAGTCGAGCCCGCCGCACTCGCGGGCCGACGGCGAGCCGCCCAGGGAGGCGAAGACCCCGGAGGGCACGGAGTCGACGCCGCCGACCCGGATGTCCCGCTCGGACTCCTCGCTCGGCAGACCGCCGACGACGAAGGCGTGACTCATGACCAGCGCCGGGACGCGGGCGGGGGCGGCGGCGCGGCGGGCGGCGAGGTCGGCGGCGACCAGTCGCAGCGCGCCGGAGACGACCGCCTCGTGGCTGCGGGGCAGGCGCCGGGTGGCGGCGTCGGAGGCGGTCCCGGGAGGATCGCCGGCCGCTTTCTCCGAGTGGCCCCCGGCGCCTTCGGGGGCGGTCCGGGCGCCTTCGGGGTCGGCGGTCCGGGCGGCGTCGGCCATCTCCTCGCCGAGACGATCGGCCAGCAGGGGCGGCAGGGTCTCGCGGGCGGCGTCGGGGTCGAGGTAGGGCAGGGCGTAGACGTACAGCCCGTCGCCGCCGTCGGGGCCGGGGATGACGATCGGCCGGTCGACGTCGGCGACGCGGGCGCGGATGGTCAGGCCCTCGCGCAGGAGATCGGAGGCGAAGCCGAGGCGCCGGGCGGAATCGTGGTTGCCGGGGGTGAGGATGACGCGGGTGATGTCGCTCAGGCGGCGCAGGGTCTCGTCCAGGAGGCGGACGGAGTCGGTGGGCGGGATGGCGCGGTCGTAGATGTCCCCGGACACGACGACGGCGTCCACGGCCTCGGCGCGGGCGAGTTCGACGAGGTGGTCGGCGAAGACGGCGTGGGCGTCGTCGAGCACTCGGCCGTGGAAGGTCCGACCCAGGTGCCAGTCGGAGGTGTGCAGGATCCGCATGGGCGCAGCCTCTCATGCGGGGCGCGGATCCCGCCCGGGCCCGAGAGGAGCGGACCCGGTCAACGCAGCCTCCCGTGCGGGGCGCGGATGCGACCCCGCACCCGACCCCCTTTTTTTGGGGGCCGGGGACTCTGCGCGCCGCCGGCTCAGGCGGTGAGCTGGGAGATGCGGCCGCGGGAGACGCCCATAATGGTGGCGGCGTCGGCGACGGACAGCCCTTCGGCGCGCAGGGCGAGAGCGGCCTCGCGCCAGGCGGTGGCGGCCTCCTCCTGGAGGGCCCGGGCGCGGTCGGCGGTCTCCCTGGCCGCGTGGACCCGGTCGAGGGAGGCTACTTCGGGGATGACGGTGATGGTCCAGTCGGAGTGGTCGGTGTCCTCGTCGACGGTGTCGAGGTAGTCGACGACCTGCTGGCGGGCGCGGTCGAGGCGGGCGACCTGGGTGTGGTGGTTCTCGTCGATCTCGAGCTCCCAACCGCCGGACCAGCGGGTAGCGGTGACGGTGACGGCCTCGCTCATGCCTTGCTCCTCTCAATGGCGCGCAGTGCATCCCGCGTGACTTTCGGGGAGACCTCGCGCGTCCGTGTAATGGTCACGCTCACGGCGCCGTTGCGCCAGACTTCGTGGTCGCCCTTGCCCCGTCGGGGGGTGAAGCCGGCCTCGGTCAGAAGACGGACGAGCTCCCGGTACTTCATGGGCTTGGTCACCACGTCAGTCTAGTACCGTTAATATGCGGTGGTTGTGAGGACGACGGCGTGCGGAGCCCGCTGACGCCGTCTTTCACGCGGGCGCCGTCTCGGGGACGACGGTGATGGTCCAGTCGGAGTGGTCGGTGTCCTCGTCGACAGTGTCGAGGTAGTCGACGACCTGCTGGCGGGCCCGGTCGAGGCGGGCGACCTGGGTCCAGCAGTCGTCTCCGCTCCACAGCTCCCAACCTCCGGACCAGCGTCGGGCCGTGACGGTGACGGTCTCGCTCATGCCTTGCTCCTCTCCATGGCGCGCAGTGCATCTCGCGTGACTTTCGGGACGGTTCGCATCAGTCCTCGGGCCGGCCCGCCTTCTCGCCGTCGGAGGCGGACGGCGGGGCGAGCAGGGCCCTGGCGTCCTCATCGCGTCCGACGGCGCGATAAGCGTCTGCGAGCTTCTTCCTGAAGAGTCTGGTGTCGGAGTGGTCGGGCCCCAGGGCCCGTAGGGCCTCGGCCAGGGTCTGTTCGAACAGGAGAATAGCGTCCCCGGGCCTGCCCGCGGACCAGTAAGCTGTGGCGAGATTGTGGCGAGAGGTCAGAGTGTCGGGGTGGCCGGGTCCCAGGACCCGCTCGCGGTCGGCCAGGTTCTGCTCGTACAGGTCGATGGTCCGGTCCAGTTCTCCCGTCCTCAGGTAGGCGTCTGCAAGATTATTGCGGAATAGGAAGATGCTGGGATGATCGGGACTCAGAATGCGCCTGCAGTCGGCGAGGACCCGTTCGTACAGGTCGATGGCCTCGTCGAGCCTGCCCGCGGACCGGTAGGCGAAGGCGAGGTTGTTGCGGGCCCCCAGGACGTCGGGATGGTCGGGGCCAAGGACACGAGCCCGGTCATTGAGGCTCTGTTCGTACAGGTCGATGGCCTCGTCGAGCCTGCCCGCGGACCGGTAGGCGTCGGCGAGGTTGTTGCGGGCGGTCAGGGTGTCGGGATGGTCGGGGCCCAGGACGCGCAGCCGGTCGCTCAGGCTCTGTTCGAACAGGTCGATGGCCTCGTTGAGCCTGCCCGCGGCATAGTAGGCGCCGGCGAGGTTGCTTCGGGAACCGAAGATAGAGGGGTGATCGGGGCCGAGGATGCGCAGGCGGTCGGCGAGATTCCGCTCGTGCAGGGTGATGGCCTCGTCGAGCCTGCCCGCCTCCCGGTAGGATTCTGCAAGGTTGTTGCGAGAGATGAGGGTGCGGGGGTGGTCGGGTCCGAGGATCCGTTCATGGTCCGTCAGGTTCTGCTCGAGTAAGCGAATGGGCTGCTCGAGTCTGCCCGCCGACTTGTAGGCGTCGGCAAGACTGTTGCGTGAAACGAGGGTGCCGGGGTGGTCGGGGCCCAGGACGCGCAGCCGGTCGCTCAGGTTCTGTTCGAGCAGGTCGATGGCCTCGTCGAGCCTGCCCGCGGACTTGTAGGCGGCGGCAAGGTTGTTCTGGGTGGTCAGGGCGTCGGGGTGGTCGGGTTCCAGGATGCGCGACTGGTCGGCCAGAGTCCGCTCATACAGGTCGATGGCCTCGTTGAGCCTGCCCGCGGACTCGTAGGCGTCGGCAAGATTGTTCTGGGCGGTCAGGGTGCCGGGGTGGTCGGGCCCCAGAATGCGTTTGCAGTCAGTGAGGTTCTGCTCGAGCAGGGGAATGGCCTCGTTGAGCCTGCCCGCGGACTTGCAGACGTCCGCAAGATTATTCCGAGAAACCAAGATATCGAGGTGATCCGGCTCCAGGGCACGAAGTCGGTCGGCGAGAACCTGTTCGAACAGGTCGATGGCCTCATCGAGTCTGCCCGCATCCCGGTAGGCGCACGCGAGGTTATTGCGCGAGATCAGGGTGTAGGAATTGTCGGGGCCCAGGGCACGAGCAAGGTTCTCCACTGCGTCGGACAGGGATATAACGGCCTCGGTGCCCTCGAGCTCCATGACGTACAGCAAACCGGCTGCGAGGATTTCTCCGGTGCGCGGGTCGGCGAACAGGCCCCTTGAATAGTCCTGATCAGCGATCGCCCGCAACTGGTCTACGAGATCGCGAGCCTCCTGTCGCTGGTTCTCTCCTCGTGTCTTCCGGATGAATACCGTGTTCACCAACTCCAGGAGCCCGACCGCCTCTTTCTCGATCCGCTCCCGATAAGCCGGTTCGACTTCCCACTCCTGCCGGACGGCCCCGCCCTGAGACGGCGGCAGCACGACCTTCGAGCCGTCCTTGGAGAGTCGGCAGACCGAGGACTCGATGAGTGCGTTCAGGGCCTCGCGGGCGTCGTCGGATCCCTCATCCGCGAACTCCAGCCAGCGCGCGGGGACGCCGGAGGCGGCGAGCAGGGCGAGAATCCAGAGGTGGCGGTGCGCGATCGCCGCCTGGCGCGGGCTCCGGTTCTTGATCTGTTCGAGCACGCTCTGGAAGGACGGCTGCGCGGCGTCGGCGGTCTCTTGTCGGGAGTCCCCGGCTCCCACCGGACGGGTGATCTCCCCGATGACGGCCCGCACGAGGGCGTCGAAGAAGGGCTCGGCCCCCGCTCCCACGTTCTGGCGGTGCTTCTGGGCGCGCCTGCGGACGACCCCCTCGATGCGGTCGGGCTCGCGCGCAATGGTCAGGGTGACGGCGTCGTCCGCCGCGAACTCGCCCAGGAGGAGCTCGGCCTCGGCCAGCGCGCCCCGCAGTCGACCCGCGTCGACGCCCCGCTCCTTGCACCGGCGCCGGGCGTCCGCGACCCCGGCCTCCAGACGCGGGGCGATCCGCCCGCCGAGGACCTCGGCCGCCTCATTGCTCCGCCCACTGAGGTTCTCGACGGCGAGCCAGTCCTCGCGCGTCGCCCCGACCGGTGCGGCCGCGCCGTTGGCGCACGGGGCGGCCGTCGCGTCATTCGACGGCGGGGGCGGGGTGGTTGTCATGGCCGAGGCGCGCAGCAGGAGCGCGGCCAGACGAGTGCCGAGCGGGACCAGGGAGAAGGTGGTCATGCCGGGAGTCTACAAGACCAACCCGCCGGTGAAAGGAGGAAGACG
This sequence comes from Actinomyces dentalis DSM 19115, assembly GCF_000429225.1. Classification (GTDB taxonomy): domain Bacteria; phylum Actinomycetota; class Actinomycetes; order Actinomycetales; family Actinomycetaceae; genus Actinomyces; species Actinomyces dentalis. The sequence goes on along the minus strand of NZ_AUBL01000003.1, from coordinate 12,451 downwards.
GTGTCCCGCCGTCGGACCGGAGCACCGATGCCTGCATTCGTACCGGCCGCCGGCCCGGCCCGTTCAGTCGCCGGAGTCTGGACGCGTCCGCTCAGTCGCAGGCCCGGCCCGCGCCCCGTTCAGTCGCCGGTCTGGTCCGCACCCGTGCCATCGATATCGGGCAGAGGACCCAGCAGGACCTTGGCGTCCTCATCGCGTCCGACGGCGCGATAAGCGTCTGCGAGGTTGTCCCTGAAGATCTCGATGTAGGGGTGATTGGGGCTCAGGAGGCGTTCGCAGTCGGTCAGGTTCTGTTCGTACAAGTCAATGGCCTCGTCGAGCCTGCCCGCTGACTCGTAGGCGAGGGCGAGGTTGTTGCGCGAGGCCAGAGTGTCGGGATGGTCGGGCCCCAGGACGCGCAGGCGGTCGTCGAGGTTCCGCTCGTACAGGTCGATGGCCCGGTCCAGTTCTCCCGCCTTCCTGCGGGCGTCCGCAAGATTATCGCGGAATAGGAAGACGTCGGGGTGGTCGGGACTCAGAATGCGCCTGCAGTCTTTGAGGTTCTGCTCGTACAGGTCGATGGCCTCGTCGAGCCTGCCCGCGGATTTGTAGGCGGAGGCGAGGTTGTTGCGGGCCCCCAGGACGTCGGGATGGTCGGGGCCAAGGACACGAGCCCGGTCAGTGAGGCTCTGTTCGAGCAGGTCGATGGCCTTGTCGAGCCTGCCCGCGGCGTGGTAGGCGCCAGCGAGGTTGTTGCGGGCGGTCAAGGTGTCGGGATGGTCGGGCCCCAGGACGCGCTCACGGTCGGCCAGAGTCCGCTCGAACAGTGGGACGGCCTTGTCGAGCCTGCCCGCGGACTCGTAGGCGCCGGCGAGATTGTTTCGGGAACTGAAGATATAGGAGTGGTCGGGGCCGAGGATGCGCAGACCGTCGTCGAGGTTCCGCTCGTACAGGTCGATGGCCTCGTCGAGCCTGCCCGCATCCCGGTAAGATCCTGCCAGGTTATTGCGAGAGATGAGGGTGCGGGGGTGGTCGGGCCCGAGGATCCGTTCATGGTCCGTCAGATTCTGCTCGAGCAGGTTGATGGCCTTGTCGAGCCCGCCCGCGGATTTGTAGGCGGAGGCGAGGTTATTGCGGGCGGTCAGGGTGTCGGGGTGGTCGGGTCCCAGGATGCGCAGCCGGTCGCTCAGGTTCTGTTCAAGCAGGTCGATGGCCTCGTCGAGCCTGCCCGCGGACTCGTAGGCGGCGGCGAGATTTCCCCGGGAGGAGAGGGTGTCGGGGTGGTCGGGTCCCAGGATGCGCGACTGGTCGGCCAGAGTCCGCTCATACAGGTCGATGGCCTCGTCGAGCCTGCCCGCGGACTTGTAGACGCCCGCGAGATTGTTCCGAGAGGCCAGGGTGTCGAGATGATCGGATCCCAGAATGCGTTCGCAGTCAGTGAGGTTCTGCTCGAACAGGGGAATGGCGTCGTCGAGTCTCTCCGCCAACTCGTAGGCGGCGGCGAGATTGTTCCGAGAGGCCAGGATGTCGAGGTGATCAGGATCCAAGACCCGGAGTCGGCCGGCGAGAACCTGCTCGAACAGGTCGATGGCCTCGTCGAGCCTGCCCGCATCCCGGTAGGCGCACGCGAGGTTATTGCGCGAAATCAGGGTATAGGAATTGTCGGGGCCCAGGGAGCGGACAAGATTATCCACCGCGTTGGACAGGGATATAGCGGACTCGATTCCCTCGAGTTCCATGACGTACAGCAAACCGGCTGCGAGGATCTTTCCGGTGCGCGGGTCGGCGAACAGGCTTCTTGAGTAGTCCTGATCGGCAATCTCTCGCAACTGGTCTGCGAGATCGAGTACCTCTCGTCGTCGATTCTCCCCCTGTGATTCCCGAATGAATACCGTGTTCACCATATCCAGGAGCCCGACCGCCTCTTTCTCGATCCGCTCCCGATGCGCTGGTTCGGCCTCCCAGGACTCCCGAATCATCAGCCCTTGAAGCGGGTGCAGTCCGACTGTCGAGCTGTCCTTGGAGAGTCGGCAGACCGAGGACTCGATAAGTGCGTTCAGGGCCTCGCGGGCGTCGTCGGATCCCTCATCTGCGAACTCCAGCCAGCGCGCGGGGACACCGGAGGCGGCGAGCAGGGCGAGAGTTTCGAGCTGGCAGCGCGCGATCACCGCCTGACGCGGGCTCCGACTCCTGATCTGTTCGAGCACGCTCTGGAAGGCCGGTGCAACGCCGTCGGCGGCCTCTTGTCGGGAGCCTCCGACTCCCGCCAGACGGGTGATCTCCCCGATGATGGCCCGCACGAGGGCGTCGAAGAAGGGCTCGGCCCCTGCTCCCGTGTTCTGGCGGTGCTTCTGGGCGCGCCTGCGGACGACCTGCTCGACGCGGTCGGGCTCGCGCGCAATGGTCAGGACGACGGCGTCGTCAGCCGCGAACTCGCCCAGGAGGAGCTCGGCCTCGGTCACCGCGCCCCGCAGCAGACCGGCGTCGACGCCCCGCTCCTCGCACCGGCGCCGAACATCTGCGACCCCGGCCTCCAGATGGAAGGCGATCCGCCCGCCGAGGACCTCGGCCGCCTCATCGCCCCGCTTCCTGAGAGCAGCGATGTCGCGCCAGTCGACGTGGACCTCCTCGACTGGCGCAGCCGCGCTGTCGGCGGGCGGGGCGGCCGTCGCATCGTCCGACGGCGGGAGCGGGGTGGTTGTCATGACCGAGGCGCGCAGCAGGAGCGCGGCCAGACGAGTGCCGAGCGGGACCAGGGAGAAGGTGGTCATGCCGGGAGTCTACAAGTCGACCCGCCGGTGAAGGAAGGACGACGGCGCCCCGCCGTCAGGCCGGAGCACCGATGCCTGCATTCGTACCGGCCGTAAGCTCGGCCCGCGCCCGCTCGGTCGCCGGTCCGGCCCGCGCCCCGTTCAGTCGCCGGTCCGGTCCGCACCTGTGCCATCGATATCGGGCAGAGGGCCCAGCAGGGCCCTGGCGTCCTCGGAGCGCTCGGCGGCCCAGTAGGCGGCGGCGAGCCTATTCCTGAAGAGCTCGGTCTGGGGGTGCTTGGGGCCGAGGACCCGTTCGCAGTCGGCCAGGGTCCGCTCGTACAGGTCGATGGCCTCGTCGAGCCTGCCCGCATCGCGATGAGCCGCGGCGAGATTTCCCCGGGAGGCTATGGCGTGCGGGTGGTCGGGTCCCAGGAGTATCTGGCTCTCGGCGAGATTCTGCTCGAACAGGTCGATGGCCCGGTCGAACCTCCCCATCGCGAGACAGGTGCTGGCGAGGTTATTGCGCGAGGTGAGGGTGTGCGGGTGGTTGGGTCCCAGAACGCGCTGACTGTCAACCAGGGTCTGCTCGAACATATCGGCGGCCAGGGCGAGCTCGCCCGCGTCCCCGTAGGCGCCCGCGAGATTGCCGCGCGAGATAATGGTGAGAGGATGCATGGTGCCCAGAGCCTGTTCGCGGTCCGTCAGAACCTGCTCGAACAGGAGGAGGGCCTGATCCAGCTTACCCGACTTCAAGTACGCGCCCGCGAGATTGTTTCGCGCGGCGAGAGTGTGAGGATCCGCGGTCCCCAATGAGCACTCGCAGTCCGTCAGGACCCGCTCGAACAGGGGAATTGCCTCATCAATCCTCCCCGCCTCCTGGTAGGCGCCCGCGAGATTGCTCCGGGAAGCGAGGGTGTCGGGGTGATCGGGTCCGAGAATGCGTTCGCGGTCCGTCAGGACCCGCTCGAACAGCTCGATGGACTTCTCCAGCCTGCCCGCGTCCTTATATGAACCCGCGAGGTTGTTGCGCGATGAGAGAGTATTTGGATTCTCGGGGCCGAGGATCTGCTCGTGATATGCCAGGTTCTTCGTGAACAGGTCAATGGCGGATTCCAGTCGGCCCGCCTCCCGATAAGCATCTGCGAGATTCCCCCGGGAGGCGAGGGTGTGGGGATGGTCCGGCCCCAGGGATCGTTCGTGATCGTTGAGGATCTGCTCGAACAGTGGGATGGCCCGGTCGAGCTTCCCCGCGATCGCGTAGGCGTTCGCAAGATTGTTGCGGAAAACGACCGTGTCGTGATGATCGGGACCCAGGGCCCGAGCACTGTCGGTGAGGTTCTGCTGGAACAGGGGAATCGCCTTGTTGATCCTTCCCGACCCCTGATAGGCTCCCGCGAGATTGTTGCGGGAGATGAAGGTGCCGGGATCATCGGGCCCCAGAATGCGGATGCTGTCAGTGAGGACCCGCTCGAACAGGGGTGTGGCCTCGTCGATCCTGCCCGCCTCCTGGCAGGCGTTGGCGAGATTCCTGAGGGCACTGAGGGTGAGGGCGTGATCGGGGCCCAGGAGGCGCTCGTGCTCCGCCAGATTCTGCGTGAACAGATCAATGGCTTGATCGAGTCTTCCCGCAGTCTGATATACGTAGGCGAGATTGTTGCGCGAGCGCAGAGTATCGAGATTATCGGCGCCCAGGATGCGGAGTCGATCGGCGAGACTGCGTTCATACAGGGGGATGGCCCGATCGAGTTCGCCCGTCTCCCGGTAAACACCCGCAAGAGCGTCGCGGACGGCGAGGGTGCGGGGGTGATCCGGCCCCAGATCGCGGGCGCTGTCGGCGAGGGCCCGTTCGTACAGGTCGATGGCCTCATCGAGCCTTTCCGTATCCCTGTAGGCGTAGGCGAGACTGGTGCGCGCGCGCAGAACGACCTCGGGATGATCGGATCCCAGGGAATCGCTGAGACGTTCCACGGCGCCGGACAGGAGCAGGGACGCCTGGGGAATCCCGAGTTCCGCCGTGCACTGGAGAACGGCCGTGATGGCGTCTCCGATTCGGGGATTAGCGAACAGGTTCTTCGAGTAGTTCTGCTCGGCCGTCGCCCGCAACTGGTCCACAAGGTCGAGGACCTCCCGGAGCCGGACCTCCCCCTGCGATTTCTGTATGTAGAAGAAATCCGCCACATTCAGCAGACCGACCGCCTCCCTCTCGGTCCGCTCCCGCTGCACCGGATCGTTCTCCCAGTCCTCGTGGATGACCTGGACCTGAAGCCGGGGCAGCATCACCCTGGTGCCGTCCTCCGACAGTCTGCAGACCGAGGACTCGATGAGCGCGTTCAGCGCCTCACGGGCGTCGGAGGACCCCTCGTCCGCGCCCTCCATCCAGCGTCTGGGTATTCCCGAGGCGGCGAGCAGGGCGAGAATGCCGAGATTGTAACGGGTGATCATGGCCTGGCGCGGGCTCCGACTCCCGATCCATTCGAACGCACTCTGGAAGTCCAGCCGCAGAGCTGTACCAATCGCTTCGGAACAATCCCCCTCCGGACGGTGGCGCCGTGGCCTCGAGGAGCCTTTCTCGAGTTGCTCGAGATAATCCTCGAGACCGTACCGGCCGCGCTTGATAGTTGCCGCGGCCTGCGAAACTGCCAGCGGCAGGTCGCCGAGAGTCTCGGCGATGGCGTCCGCCGCCTCGCGGTCGGTCTGATTCGTGCGGTCGAGCAGCATTCCGATCGACTGCTCTCGCTCGAAGCCCCCCACGCGAATATGCGCCAAGCGGTCCTGATCCCAATCCGTTCGTCTCGTCGCGGCCAGGACTCGCAGCCCCTCCCCACGAGGGATGAGGTCGGTCAGGTCGTCGGGACTGTCGAAATCGTCCAGGACGATGAGCCGGTCCGCCCGTTCCGCTGACGCCAGCGCCTCAAGGCACCGCCGCGCGGAATCCTCGGGGGAGTGCTGCCGCCCGCCGTCGACGCCGAGCCTTCGGCCGAGGCCGGACAACCCCGAGACGAGGGCCCCGCGGGACTCCGCGCTGATCCAGGCGACGAGCGGCCAGCCCTCCGCCTCGCAGCGGGCCGCGACGGCGGTCGCGAGCTGCGACTTCCCGCTGCCGGCCGCTCCCGTGAGCACCGTGCGCGGCGCGGCCTCGGAGAAGACGGCGTCGAACAGCCTCGCCTGCTCCCGCCTGACGACGAACCCGGGATCTTCCGCGGGACGGCTGCCGAACCGGATGCGCGGGCGGGTGGGGTCCCCGCGCCGAGGACACGCGGATTCCGGTACCAGTCGCGCGAACTCCCCGCAGACGGCCCCCACGAGCGCGTCGAAGAAGGGTTCGACCGCCGCCTCCACGTCCCGGCGGCGATCCCGGGCCCGCTCGCGAAGGGTCTCCTCGAAGTGACCGGGCTCCCGGGCGAGGGCTCCGACGGCGTCGTCATCGGCGACCACTTCCGCGAGGAGGATCTCGACCTCGGTCGCCGCACCGCGCAGCAGGACGGCGTCAACGCCCTGCTCCTCGCATCGGCGTCGGGCATCCGTGACCCCGGCCTCCAGACGGGAGGCGACCTCCTCGCCGAGGGCGTCGGCGGACGGGACGGCCATCACGACCGGGGCTTGCAGTACGAACTCGGCCAGGCGCGTGCCGAGCGGGATCAGGGAGAGGGCGACCATGCCGGCAGTCTACGGGATCGAGCCGCTGGCATGCGCGGAGCGGGGGTGTTCTGTTGTTGGAGACATCCGCACTGCTGTGTCACTCGTCGGGCCGATCCGCATCTGCGGCGCCGGAGTCGGGCGGTGGATCGAACAGGGCCGTGGCATCCTCGGAGCGACCGGCGGCCCGGTGGGCGCCGGCGAGGTGTCAAGCCCCCATCCCGCTCGCCGGCCGAGGACGCTCCGAACAGGTTGTCCACGGGGACGGACGGGGAGGGGACCGGGCGCTTCTCCCCATGGGCGGGCGGCGGGCGGGCGTCTACGGTGGCGAGTGCCGCCGGCCGGCCCGTGAAACCGGCCGGCCGCGTGCTCCGTACTCCATCGGCCATACGAAGAGGTGTCTCGTGCCTTCCGCCAATCGTCCCCTCCCGCCCCGCCGCCGCGTCCTGACCCGCCGTCATGCCCTGACCCTGCCGCTCCTGACCCTCGCCATCGGCGCCGCGGCCGCCTGCAACGACAGTGTGCCGGTGCCGACGGCGGGCGCGCCCTCGGCGGATGGATCCTCGACGCCCGGCGCGGCCTCGCCGTCGACCGCCCCGACGGCGGTCGACACCCGCCTCGAGAACGTCCTGGGCGGCCACACCCTCGACGTGAGGATCGGCCCGCTCGTGCGCGTGGACGAATCCTCCTCGATCCTGTGCCTCCACGTCGACCGTCCGTCCGACGACCCGATCCAGGACGGCGAGCTGGGCGTCGGCGACCGGTGGGTCGGCACCGTTGTGCATGACCTGACGGCCACTCGGCCCCTGAGAATGGTCGATCCCGGCGCCGGCCGCGTCTGGGTGACGACGCGGGGCGCCGTCGCGGGCCTGCCCGGCGTGAAGGCTGGCGGGTCGGCCGACTACCACCCTACCTTCGGCGGGGTGGGACCCGAGGTGACGAGCGTGACGGTCATGCTCAGCGACACGGGCTTCTTCGAGGTGCCGGTCGTGGACGCCGGCGCCGTCCCGGACCTCGATGCGCAGGCGGTCCTCAAGGAGGCGGAGCCCGATCAGAACCGGGCGGCGCCGCTCGCCCTGGAGCGCTACGTCGAGGCCGTCGACCGGTCCACCAGCGAGCTGACCACGGATGACTCGGTGAAGGTGACGGTGTCCAACGACGTGTCCTTCGAGTCGGACTCGGCGGACCTGTCGGCCGACGCCGAGGGGATCCTCAAGGGGGTGTCGGACACCATCGCCTCGTACCCCGACGGCGGGGCCCTGACCGTCACCGGTCACACCGATGACGTGGCCGACGACGCCTACAACCAGACGCTGTCGGAGAAGCGGGCGCAGGCGGTGTCGGACCGCCTGGGGCAGCTCACGCCCCTGTCGGCGTGGACGGTTCAGACGACCGGCAAGGGCGAGACCGAACCCCGCGCGCAGGGCACCGACGACGCGGCCCGCGCCGCCAACCGCCGCGTCGAGATCGTCATCACGCCCACCGGCGGCACCAAGCCGGACGCCCCGCAGACCCCCGGCGGGGGCGACGCGCCGCAGGCGGCCGGGCCCAGCGCGAAGGGGCCCGACGGCGTCTCCGTCTCGAGCGGCGCCGACGACCCGGGGGTCACCATCGTCCTGGACAAGGTGACGCGGCGCGGCGGGCTGCTCTTCGGCGAGTTCGTCGTGTCGGGGAACGATCAGAAGTTGAAGTTCCTGTCCACCTACTTCAGGGACTCGGCCGGGTTCGGGCTGAACAACGCCCGCGGCGAGCTCGGCGGCGTCAGCTCGATCGTCGCCGCCAGCGGAGTCACGCTGATCTCCGGCGGGAACTACGTCTTCCCCGTCGACTACCTGCCCGTCGGCGCCGATTCGCACCGGCCCCTGGCCGATCTCAACCTGATCTCCCTGTCCGAGGACGGGCGGAGCGCCCGCATCTGCATGGCGTGGCCGGACACGGGGGAGAAGACGGTGATCGTGGACCGCCCCGCCGACTCGAAGTACACCCCGGTCCCCTGGCGCCTGACGGACGTGCCCGTCGAGGGCTGATTCGCCGCTGAAACCGGCGGAGAAGACACGCGAAACCGGCGGAAACGGCAGGTCGCCCGTCCCGCCGGCCGTCGCGCTGGCCCTCGTCGGTCCCTCTCTGCGTCACCGCGAGGGCGGGCGGGGCGGCGGGCGGCAGCGGTGACCAGTCCCGCCGCCCGCGCCGCCGCCCCGCATCCCAACGGGGAGGCGGGGCGGGGCCGCTCAGGCCGCGATAGTGCCCGTGGCCACCAGCACGATGATGATCACGCCCAGGGCCACCCGGTACAGGAGGAAGTCGGTGAACTTGTTGGAGGAGACGAACTTCAGCAGCCAGGCGATCGTCGCGTAGGCGACCACGCCGGAGACCACGGTCGCGATGATCGTGGCGGTCCACCCGATCTGCGGGGAGCTGATGTCCTCCGCCGCCGTGACCGCCTCGAGCAGGCCCGCGGCGATGAGCGCGGGGATGCCCATGAAGAAGGACAGGCGGGTGGCGGTCACCCGGTCGAAGCGCAGGAACAGCCCCGCGGAGATGGTCGCCCCGGAGCGGGAGATGCCCGGCAGCACGGGCGCGAGGGCCTGGAAGGAGCCGATGATGAGGGCGTCCTTGACCTTGACCTCGCTCATGCCCTTGCCGGTGGAGGCGTGGGTGGCGCCGACCGGGCCGTCGGAGTGCTCGTCCGCGAACCACATGACGGCGCTCCAGATGATGAGGGCGCCGGCGATGACCCACATGGAGCGGGCGGTGACCTCGATGAAGCTCTTGAGCAGCAGGCCGACGGCGGCCACCGGGATGGAGCCCAGGATGATGCCCCAGCCCAGGGTGTAGTCGGGGTCCTTGCGCGCGTCCTTGCTCGCCAGGCCCTTGAACCAGGCGACGACGATGCGCACGATGTCGCTCCAGAAGTAGACGACGGCGGCCAGGATCGCCCCGATCTGGATGATGGCGGTGAAGGCGGTCATGCCCTTGTCGTCGATCTGGTAGCCGAGGAGCTTCTCAACGATGTTGAGGTGACCCGTGGAGGAGACGGGCAGGAACTCGGTGATGCCCTCAACGATGCCGAGGATGACGGCGTGCAGCCAGTTCATGGGGCGTCTCCCAGGGGTGCGTGCGGCGATGGCGATCGTGAGGCTACCCGCTGCCGCCCTGGACGCGCGCTGAGTGTCCGTGTGGAACCTGCCTCACGGCGTCCCGCGGACCAGGAGCCGAGGGCGGATGCCAGCGGTGCCCTCGGACTCGGGCGCGCCGTCGAGCACGTGGAGGCCCCGTTGGACGAGGTGACGTCCGACCGCTGGGGTCTCGACGACGGCGGCGCTCAGCGCGGGGACATCAGGTGTGAGACGTCACGTCGTCGTGCTCGCCCGGAGACCCCGCACGGGTCCGCGCTCCGGGTGGGAGCTGGGGGAGGGTATGCACGTTGACGTACCCGTCGGCATCGACGCGGGGGCAACGACGGGGTGTTCGACCCGTCGGCCGTCAAAGAGGAACGCGGTCGCGCGCGGGGACCTTGCCGATGCCGCGTCACCCGGCTCGATGAGATCCTGCGCCGGAGCGAGAGGGACTTTCTGGACTAAGAAAAGCTTCCTCTCCTGAGCCCTGGAGGAGCCTCTCATTCCAGTGCGCACTCCCACCGAGGGGAGAATGCGTCCTTCTCACCAGAAAGATCCCGGGATGGGCCCGGATCAAGGTGGTGACGGGGATGGGCGGGTGCGGAGACGAGGAGGTCCGTGCGCTCCCTCTCCTTTCCTTGCAGCCCTGTGCTCTGCGAGTAGTGACCGCGGATTCAGCAGGAACTGTGAACGCTGAGGTTGGAAACGTCGGAGAAGGGGAACACGCGCGCATCGCGCTCGCCGTCGATCAGAAGATGGATCTCACCGTGGTCCGCCGATTCCACCGATCCGCAAAAGCTCCCCGTCGTGGTTTCGATCAAGAGTCTTGGTTCTACGACATTGTGTGACAGGTGGAGCGAGAATGCTCCGATCAGGGTGAGAGTGAGGCTGAGTATGACTGCGAGACGGGCTGTTCGCAGTGTTCTTGCAATGTGAAGGCTCTGCTCTATGCGGAACCCCTCGACCGAGCCATAGTCTCTCGCAAACGTGCTGTAGTCAATCTCTATCGGCGTGCCCGCACTGGCGGAGAGCGAGTACCAGACCCCGATCATGCCTGCGACTGATGCCGTTGACCATGCTATCAATACTATCCAGAACATGACGCCCTGGAGGGTTGACAACTCGGTGCTTCGAATTACTAGCAGCCCTGACGATGCTGTGGTCACCAGAGCCAGTAGTCCTTCTCGCCATTTGGTCGCCGATTCGGAAACCTCTTGCGTCGCTGTCTCTATCAGTAGTTTCCACTCCGAAAGGGCTGCGCGCTCTTCTTCTGTGGGTGCTCGAGGCGGAATGGCGGGCAGGTCGGAGTGAGGGTCATTCGGGGCCGTCTGATCGTTCATGGGTTATCCTTCGGGGCGTTTTGCGTACAACTTGAAGCAGGCGCCGCATTCAGTGGTTGTCCCTTCCACCTCGAGCCTTGCGTTGCAGATCACGGATTGTGTAATATATCTGGAGGTACTGGGAGCCGATTCCAATAATCTCCTTCTCTTGCCGAGTCCTAGTCCTAAATGCCCCACCGCGACGATAGACATGGGCATGTTGATGTCAAAGGTTTGTCCGCACCGAGGGCACTTCCCTCGGGCTAAGAGGCGCGGAGGTCTTCCACTGATCTCGGCAGAGATCAATCCTTCTCTCTGGAACTGGAAGGCCAGATTAGTCAGATCCTGGTCGAACACGGCTTGCTCTCAATCGTCACCACGCGCCCAGAACGCGCAGAGGGGCCCATCTCGAAAGGTCCTCCTGGAACGGCTCCGTGCGTGAGAACCGGGTGATGGCCCTCTGAAGAGAGCGACCCCAATCACTTTCAGAGACGTCATGAATCACATTGCCTGCGAAGATCCCGCTCAGAGAATCATCGGCGAGTTCGGCAGAAGTCGCTAATACGCTATTAGCTCCTCGTGCGAGCATGACCGTTGCAACGTTAAGCGGGTCTCCGGACGAGCCGATGGGTGTGTGAGCACTCCAGCACGTCAGCAGTCCGACCCTGCCCGGTGGTGTGCCGATCATCGCCTCGAAGGGAGTGAGGAATTTTCCTTCATCGAGGACCAGTGCGTGTGTAATTCCTTCTGCAGGAACCCCGTGAGCAACAACCACGGCATCCTGGTTCGGAGTTCCATTGGTCAGTGCTTCGAGGATCTCCGTCGACGAGTGGCACCAGTCCGAGTCTTTGAAGGGCCAGGATTCTTTTGAAAGAACGTCAGGGCCAATCCACGCTCGTACGCGGCGTTCGGCGGGGAAGCTTCTTCTCCTCACCGCGGTTGCAACAGACAGCGAGGGGCAGAGTTTTAGCGGGTGCCGTTGTCCGAGGGGCTCTTCAGCGGTGCCCTGGAGAGGAATCGCTGGCCACGGGATCGGCCACAGTTCTTCGAGCGGGACCAGAAGGATCGGCGTGCCGGGAGGAAGTCTTAGGATCTCCGAAGGGATGATTCGCGAGAACCTGCTGAGCTCCTGATGCGTCAGATAGTGATTGCCCTCGTGCAGCGCGGCAATCGCGCGGACCGTCTCGTCGGGGAGCTCAGCAACGGAACAGGTTGAGCTTCCAGTGTGGTCGATGATGAGGTGGGCTACGAGTTCAGGGCGCTCGGGTACAGGAGCGAGGAAAAGAGCCGCGGTTCCTGGTGGGATCTCCGCCAGGTGCGCCTTAGCGGACTGAATATTGAGCCTTTCTCACCAGGAGGGCCCCTGGACTGGCCGGGATCGGCGCAGTGGCGCGGGGGGGATTGGGCGGGGGCGGGGGTGGTGCGCGCGGGGGCCGCCCGGGATAGTGTGTTCTGACCACTGGATTCGCTACCAGGGGGTCCCCGCGTGCTGTCCTATCCTGCCACTTTGGATGTTCCCGAGTCCATCGCCCACACCATCTGCCTGTGGTTGGCCGCCCACCGCAGGGCGCACGACGCGCGTCCGTGGCAGAGGGCGGCCACCTGCCGGGCCCAGGCGGTGCTCCTGCTGAGGTGGATGGTGGCGGGC
>NZ_AUBL01000002.1:5279-173387 GCF_000429225.1 Actinomyces dentalis DSM 19115 | reverse complement strand
GTGGTGGCCGGGGGCTCAGTGGTGGCCGGGGTGGTCGGCTCGGTGGTGGCCGGGGGCTCAGTGGTGGCCGGGGTGGTCGGCTCGGTGGTGGCCGGAGCGGTCGGCTCGGTGGTCGGCGTCGGAGCGGGCGTGGTCGGGGCCTCGGTGGTCGGCGTCGGCGTCGGCGTGGCGTTGGAGCCGTCGCCGTAGCCCTCACCGAGGGCGTTGGCCGTCGCCGTCGCCGTCAGCGTCGTCGCCGAGTCGTTGACCACCGCATCGTTCGAGACGGAGCCCGCCGTGGAGCCGGAGGTGTAGAGGACGTGGCAGACGGTGGTCGCCGCCGCCGTCGTCCAGGTCACCGTGCGGGTCTCCTCGTTGTACGCGGCGTCCTGGGGCCGCCAGTAGTGACCCCAGTCGGAGTCCGTGCACTCCACGTAGCGGTAGTCCCCGCCCTGGTCGACCACCTTGTAGGAGGTGGCGCCGGAGACGTTGACCTCCCACGTCCACACATAGCTGCCGTCATCGTTGACCCGGCTGAGCCAGCCGATCTTGAAGCTGTTCGGGTCGGCCTTCTTCGGGATCACGCCGTCGCAGCTGATGTCGCAGGTGCCGTCGTTGTTGTCATCGCCCGGAATGACCGTGAAGTCCGTGCCGTTGACGGTGACCGTGGTCTGCGTCTTGCCGACCATCTTGTCCGTCATCTGGGCGTGGATGGTGAGCTCGCCGTCGTCGATGCTCTCCCACTGCTCAACGGTGTCGTTGAGGGTGCAGATGAGGGTCTTGTCGGCCTCGTGGACGGCGCAGTCGCCGATCTTGACGTTCTCGTCGCCCTTCTTGGTCAGCTGGAAGTCGACGCCGCCGGGCCAGCGCAGTCCCTCCCCGAGGGCGAGGCTGATGGTGTCCCCGGCGGTCGGGTTCTTGTCGGTCCAGTTCGCGGTGATGTCGATGCGCTGCCAGGCCTGGACCGTCGTCGGGTCATCGCCGTGGAGCGTGCGGGTTGTGATGCCCGTCACCTCGACGGTTCCCGCCGCCTGCGCCTCGGGCGCCGTCAGCGCCGTCCACCCCAGGGTCGTCGCCAGGCCGCCGGCCACGAGGACGCCGAGGGCGCGCCTGGCCGCAGAACGAACAGTCGCCCTACTACGCAATGTGTCTGTCAGGGGCATGTGTAACTCCCAGTAGTCAGGTCAGGACTCAATATGATTTCAGCCTAGCGCGATTGTGACCGGACGGAAACCTCAAGTCGCGATTCCCACAGATCCGTATGTGAGTCTCATCACAATGAGGGTGCGGGGCGGCACCCGGGAGCATCGCCGCCCCATCCTCCCCCGGTGCTCACGGTCCTCTACGAATTGCCTTGCATACGCGGCGGAGGGCGGTGCCGGGCGGCATCTGGGGCGGCGTCCGGCCCCCGGCGCACGGCGGTGGCGGACCGACTGTGATATCCACGGTGACGCGGCCCCCTGGCGGCGCCCCGTACGGCGGTGGTAGGGCCGGGCCCCGGGAATTGCCGGGAGGTCCGGACCCCGTCAATGGGGTCCGGACCTCCCGGAGCGGAGCGGCGGGACTAACGGCTCACTTCTGGGCGGGCGCGTCCTCGGCGGCGGGCGCGTCCTCGGCGGCGGGCTCCTCGGCCTTGACATCCTCGGCGGCTTCCTCGGCCTCATCGGCCTCGGCGGCGGGCTCCTCGGCCTTGACGGCCTCGGCGGCCGCCCTCTTGGCGGTGGCGACGGCGTCGTCCACGATCTCCTTCTTCGCCACCGGCTCGAGCACGAGGGAGATGACGGCCATGGGGGCGTTGTCGCCCTTGCGCGGCGCCGTCTTGACAATGCGGGTGTAGCCGCCCTCGCGCCCCTCGAACTGGGGGGCGAGCTCCTCGAACAGGCGGTACACGGCGTACTTGTCCGTCACCTTCTTCATCACGGTGCGGCGGGCGTGCAGGTCGCCGCGCTTGCCCTTGGTGATGAGCTTCTCGGCGTAGGGGCGCAGACGGCGGGCGCGGGCCTCCGTGGTCTTGATGGACTCGTGGAGGAAGAGCTGGGTGGCCAGGTTGGCCAGCATGTGGCGCTCGTGCTGGGGGGAGCCGCCCAGTCGGGGGCCCTTGGTGGGGCGGGGCATGTTGTCTCCTAGATGAATGGCGAGCGGGGCTCAGGCCAGGTGCTCGTCGCTGAAGGTGGGGTTGGTGTAGTCGTCGTCCGCGAGGTAGTCGACCGGGGAGCCCTTGAGGGACAGCCCCAGCTCGGCCAGCTTCTCCTTGATCTCGGAGATGGACTTGGCGCCGAAGTTGCGGATGTCGAGCAGGTCCGCCTCGCTGCGCGCGACGAGCTCGCCGACGGTGTGGATGCCCTCGCGCTTGAGGGCGTTGGAGGAACGGGCCTGCAGGTCCAGCTCGTCGATCATGAGGGCGAGGTCCTGCTGGAGGGCCTGATCCATGGGCGAGGGGCCGACCTCGATGCCCTCGGCCTCGACATTGAGCTCGCGGGCCAGGCCGAAGAGCTCGACGAGGGTCTTGCCCGCCGACGCCAGGGCGTCGCGCGGGGTGATGGAGGCCTTCGTCTCGACGTCGACGACGAGGCGGTCGAAGTCGGTGCGCTGCTCGACGCGGGTGGCCTCGACGGCGTAGGAGACCTTCTTGACCGGCGAGTAGATGGAGTCCACGGGGATGCGGGAGATCTCCGCGTTCGGATCCTTGTTCTGGTTGGCCGACACGTAGCCGCGCCCGCGCTCGACCGTCAGCTCGATCTCCAGCTTGCCCTTCTCGTTGAGGGTGGCGATGACCAGCTCGGGGTTGTGGATCTCGACGCCGGCCGGCGGGGTGATGTCGCCGGCGATGACGGCGCCCGGGCCGGACTTGCGCAGGTACATGACCACCGGCTCGTCGTTCTCGGAGGAGAGCACGATCTCCTTGATATTGAGGATGATCTGGGTGACGTCCTCCTTGACGCCGGCGATGGTGCGGAACTCGTGGGGCACCCCGTCGATGCGCACGGACGTGACGGCCGCGCCCGGGATGGACGACAGCAGCGTGCGCCGCAGGGAGTTGCCGAGCGTGTAGCCGAATCCGGGCTCCAGGGGCTCGATGACGAACCGCGAGCGGCGGTCCTCCTCGACGACCTCCTCGGTGAGCGTGGGTCGCTGTGCGATGAGCACGTGGTTTCCTTTCGTCGCGGCGCCCGCTATATGACGCCGTTCCTCGTGACTCGGGCGCCGCGGGCCCGCCGCGGTGCGCCCGCGCCCCGCCGGTCGGCGGGGCGCATGGGGCCGACGGCGCGGCCGCCGTGCGGGGCGGGGGCGCCGTCGGCCCGAGGCCTTCAGACGCGGCGGCGCTTGGGCGGGCGGCAGCCGTTGTGGGCCTGAGGGGTCACGTCCGTGATGGAGCCGACCTCGAGACCGGCGGCCTGGAGGGAGCGGATCGCGGTCTCCCGGCCCGAGCCCGGGCCCTTGACGAAGACGTCGATCTTCTTCATGCCGTGCTCCTGGGCGCGCCGGGCGGCGGCCTCGGCGGCCAGTTGGGCGGCGTAGGGGGTCGACTTGCGCGAGCCCTTGAAGCCGACCTGGCCGGAGGAGGCCCAGGCGATGACGGCGCCGTGCGGGTCGGTCAGGGAGACAATGGTGTTGTTGAAGGTGGACTTGATGTAGGCGTGGCCGTGCGTGACGTTCTTGCGGTCCTTGCGTCGCGGCTTGCGCACGGCGGTGCGGGTCTTGGGGGGCATGCTTCCTTCTTCGTTCGGGATCGTCGTCCGCGGCGGGCCCTCGCCGCGCCGCGGCCGCTGCTTACTTGGCCTTCTTCTTGCCGGCCACGGTGCGCTTGGGGCCCTTGCGGGTGCGCGCATTGGTCTTGGTGCGCTGGCCGTGCACCGGCAGGTGACGGCGGTGGCGCAGACCCTGGTAGCAGCCGATCTCGATCTTGCGGCGGATGTCCGCCTGGACCTCGCGTCGCAGATCGCCCTCCACCCGGTAGCTGGAGTCGATGTGGGTGCGCAGGGCGACGAGCTCGTCCTCGGTCAGGTCCTTGACGCGGGTGTCGGGGTCGACGCCCGTCGCCTTGAGGGTCTGGTCCGCGCGAGTGCGCCCGATCCCGTAGATGTAGGTCAGCGCGACCTCGACTCGCTTCTCGCGAGGCAGGTCGACGCCGGAAATGCGTGCCACGGTGTGGTTCTCCTGTGTGCTCCCGGAGGTCGTCACCCACCTCTCCGCTGTGCGCTGCGGCCCCGGCCTCCGAGAACCGGGGGTTGCGCCGGCCGGGGCCGGTCGCCGGGGCGGGTGCTGATGGCGGCCTCCCCGCGGGGGGCCGTGCGCGGGCCTCAGCCCTGGCGCTGCTTGTGGCGCGGGTTGTCGCAGATGACCATGACGCGGCCGTGGCGACGGATCACCTTGCAGCTGTCGCAGATCTTCTTGACGCTCGGCTTGACCTTCATAATGCTCCTCCTTACGCCCCTCGCGGGGAGGACCGTCACTTGTACCGGTAGACGATGCGACCGCGGGACAGGTCGTAGGGGCTCAGCTCCACGACTACGCGGTCCTCGGGGAGGATGCGGATGTAGTGCTGCCGCATCTTGCCGGAGATGTGCGCGAGCACGACGTGCCCGTTGCTCAGCTCCACCCGGAACATCGCATTCGGAAGGGCCTCGACGACCGATCCCTCGACCTCGATGACGCCGTCCTTCTTAGCCATGTTCCTCCGGTGCCTTCTCACTCGAGTTTCCTCCGATGGCGACGCCGTCGGAGAGGGCGCCGAGCGGGCGTACCGCTGGCGCACCGACTGCCAAGGATACGACGGCCCGCCGGGGGGCACCACGCGAGATGAGGCACATTCGCGGTGTTCCCGGCCACAGGCCGGCGCCTCAGCGCACCGGGCGGGGCTCGATCCCGAAGGGGGCCAGGCCCTCGACTCCGCCGTCGGGCGCCGTGAGCACCCAGACCCCGCCGGGGACGACGGCCACTGTGTGCTCCCACTGGGCGGCGCGCGAGCCGTCCTGGGTGACGACCGTCCAGCCGTCGTCGAGCTCGCGGACCCGGGCGGATCCGGCGGTGAGCATGGGCTCGATGGCCAGCACCATGCCCGGGCGCAGGCGCGGGCCCTTGCGCCTGACGGAGTAGTTGAGCACGTCGGGGGCCATGTGCATCCGCGTGCCGATGCCGTGGCCGACGTACTCCTCCAGAATGCCCAGGCGCAGCCCGTCGCGCTCGGCGGTGGCCTCGACGACGTCCTCGACGGCGTCGCCGATGGCGTTGAGGCACTGGGCGCGCCCGCCGGCCTGGCCCGCGGCGGCCCGGGCGACGGCGGCGATGGCCGCCCACAGGGCCTCATGGGTGGTGCGGTCCAGGATGCGGTCGGAGTCGCCGTCGTAGCGCCCGCCGACGACGGTGGTGAAGGCGGCGTCGCCGTGCCACTGGACGCCGTCGTCGTCGGTGATGCAGGCGCCGCAGTCGAAGGTGACCAGGTCCCCGGCCCGCAGCACCCGCGGGCCCGGGATGCCGTGGACGACCTCGTCATTGACCGAGACGCACACCGTGGCCGGGTAGTCGTAGTAGCCCAGGAAGTTAGAGCGGGCGCCCGCGGCCTCGATGACACCGGCGCACACCGCGTCCAGCTCGCCGGTCGTCACGCCCGGGCGCACCGTCTCGCGCAGGGCCGCGTGGATGTCCGACACCACGAGCCCGGCACGGCGCATGTGGCGCACCTGATCAGGGGTCTTGAGCTCGATGCGCTTGCGGGAGAACACGGCACCTACACACTCAGTCGGGCGGCCAGGGCCGCCATGATCCGGTCCGTCACCTCGTCGATGCCGCCCATGCCGTCCACGCGCAGCAGCAGGCCCCGGCCCTCGTAGATCGCGGCCAGCGGCGCGGTGGCCTCGGCGTAGACCTCGAGCCGACGGCGGATGACCGGCTCCGTGTCGTCGGCGCGCCCCTGCTCGGCGGCGCGGCCCAGCAGGCGCTCGACGACGGCGTCGGCGTCGGCCGTGATCTCGACGACGACGTCGAGGGCCTCGCCCCGCTCGGAGAGCATGTCATCCAGGGCGTCGACCTGGGCCGCGGTGCGGGGGTAGCCGTCGAGGAGGAAGCCGGAGGCGGCGTCGTCCTCGGTCAGGCGGTCGGCGACCATGGCGTTGGTCACCGAGTCGGGGACGTACTCGCCCTTGTCCATGTAGGCCCGGGCCCGCCGCCCCAGCTCGGTGCTCCCGGCGACGTGGGCGCGGAAGATGTCGCCGGTGGAGATCGCCGGTATGCCCAGGCGCTCGCCGATGCGGGCGGCCTGGGTGCCCTTGCCGGCTCCGGGGGGGCCCAGGAGGACCATGCGTGCGCTCATGAGAGGAACCCTTCGTAGTGGCGCTGCTGAAGCTGGGAGTTGATCTCCTTGACCGTCTGGAGGCCCACGCCGACCATGATGAGGATCGTCGTGCCGCCGAAGGGCAGGCTCGAGGACAGGCCGAGCCACCTGCTGACGGCCAGGGTGGGCAGCAGGGCCAGGACCACGAGGTAGACCGAGCCGGCCACCGTCACGCGGTTGATGACGTAGGAGAGGTAGCGCACGGTCGGCTCCCCGGCGCGGATGCCGGGGATGAAGCCGCCGTACTTCTTCATATTGTCGGCGATCTCCTCCGGGTTGAAGGTGATGGCCGTGTAGAAGAAGGTGAAGAAGAGGATGAGCAGGCTGTAGGCCACGAGGTAGACATTGGCGTCCTGCCGGAGGTGGTTGTGGATCCACTGCACCCAGCCCGCATTGGTGTTGGAGAACTGGGCGAAGAGCTGGGGCATGGACAGGATCGAGGAGGCGAAGATGACGGGGATGACGCCCGCGGTGTTGATCTTGATGGGGATGTAGGTGGTCGAGCCGCCGTACTGGCGCCTGCCCACCATGCGCTTGGCGTACTGCACCGAGATGCGCCGGGTGGCCTGCTCGATGAAGACGACGGCGACGGTGGCCACGAGGATGATGGCGATGACCACGAAGAACTTGTAGGCGTCGGAGCCGCCGAAGATGGACAGCAGGTTCTTGGGCATGCGCGCGACGATGGAGGTGAAGATGAGCAGGGACATGCCGTTGCCGATGCCCTTGTCGGTGATGAGCTCGCCGAGCCACATGATCAGGCCGGTGCCCGCGGTCATGGTGACGATCATGAGGGCCATGGTCAGGGGGGAGGAGTGGGGGACCAGCGGGTCCGGGCATCGCATGCCGAAGGGCTGGTCGGTGGAGGCTGTGGCCACGATCGCCGAGGACTGGAGCACGCCCAGGCCGATGGTCAGGTAGCGGGTGTACTCGGTGAGCTTGGCGGTGCCGGACTGGCCCTCCTTGTGCAGCTCCTCGAAGCGCGGGATGACCACGCGCAGCAACTGGATGATGATGGAGGCCGTGATGTAGGGCATGATCCCCAGGGCGAAGACGCTCAGCTGGAGCAGGGCGCCGCCGGAGAAGATGTCAATGAGGTTGACCAGGCCGGGATCATCCTGGTTCTGCTGGTTCTTCAGGGGGTCCAAGCACGCCTGGACGTTGGTGAGGGAGACGCCCGGGGTCGGCAGCACGGACCCTAGGCGGAACAGGGCCATGATGCCCAGGGTGAAGAGCAGCTTCCTCCGAAGGTCAGGCGTCTTGAAGGCCTGCATGAACGCGCTGAGCACTCGGTCTCCTGTGGCTTCCGGGGACGATCTGACGGCAGCCGTGCGGGCGCACGACGGCCCGGTACCGGGACAGCACCGTGAGCCACCCTACCGCCTGCACCACCCGCTGCGGCCCATCGTCGCCCCCTTGTAACGGGGTATCCGTCACCATCGCGCCCGCGGGCGTCACCGCCCGCCCGGAAGATCGTGGCACATCCCGGCGGCCTCGATCACCCGGTCCGCCCGCATCCCCGCGACGAAGCCCCGCGTCGCGGCGACCTCTCCTGCCGCCGAAGCGGTAGAAGGGCTTGACAACGATCGAGGGCCCCTCCCCCGGCGGTGAACCGGTGGGAGGGGCCCTCGATCTCGTTCGCGACCCGCTCCGGTGAGGGGCTGGGCCCGGCCCGCTCAGCGGGCGGTGAGCGAGCCCCCGGCGGCCTCGATCTTCTCCTTGGCGGAGCCGGACCAGGCGTCGGCGGTGATCTCCAGCTTGATGTCGACGTCGCCCCCGCCCAGGACCTTGACGAGCCAGCCGTCGCGCACGGCGCCGGCGGCGACGAGGTCCTCGACCGTGACCCGGCCGCCCGCGGGGAACAGCTCGGCGATGCGGCCGACGTTAATGGGCTGGTACTCCACCCGGTTGGGGTTCTTGAAGCCGCGGAGCTTGGGCAGGCGCATGTGGAGCGGCATCTGGCCGCCCTCGAAGCCGGGGCGGACCTGGCGGCGGGCCTTGGTGCCCTTGGTGCCGCGGCCGGCGGTCTTGCCCTTGGAGCCCTCGCCCCGGCCCACGCGGGTCTTGGCCTTCTTGGCGCCGGGGGCGGGCCGCAGGTGGTGCAGCTTGATGATCCGCGTCTTCTCGGTCCTCTCGGCCTTCTCGGCCTCGGTCCCGGACTTCCCGGCCGACTCGGTCTTCCTGGTGTCAGCCATCTCAGGCCTCCTCGACGGTGACCAGGTGGTGCACCGTGGCGATCATGCCGCGCACGGAGGGGGTGTCCTCGCGCACGACGGACTGGCGGATCTTGCGCAGGCCCAGGGTGCGCAGGGTCTCGCGCTGGCGGCGGGTGCCGCCGATGCCCGAGCGGATCTGGGTCACCCTGAGCTGCTTGGTCGTCTGCTTCGATGCGGACTCGGCCATCACGCATCCACTCCTTCGGCGGCCTCGGCGGCCTCCTTCTTCTCGGCCTCGGCGCGCCGGTCGGCCTCGCCCTCGGCCCGGGCCCGCAGCATGGACGTCGGCGCGACGTCCTCCAGGGGCAGGCCGCGGCGGGCCGCCACGGACTCCGGCTGCTCGAGCTGCTTGAGCGCGTCGACCGTCGCGTGGACGATATTGATCGCGTTGGACGAGCCCAGCGACTTCGACAGGATGTCGTGGACGCCGGCGCAGTCCATGACGGCGCGCACCGGGCCGCCGGCGATGACGCCGGTGCCGGGGGAGGCGGGCCGCAGCAGGACGACTCCGGCGGAGTCCTCGCCCTGGACCAGGTGCGGGATGGAGCGGCGGATCATGGGGACGTGGAAGAAGTTCTTCTTGGCGATCTCGACGGCCTTGGCGATGGCGGAGGGGACCTCCTTCGCCTTGCCGTAGCCCACGCCCACGGTGCCCTCGCCGTCGCCGACGACGACCAGCGCCGTGAAGGTGAAGCGGCGGCCGCCCTTGACGACCTTGGACACGCGGTTGATGGCGACGACGCGCTCGATGTACTTGTCCTCGTTGCCGCGGTCGCGACGGTCGCGGCGGTCACTGCGGTCGCGGCGGCCGCGGCCCTCGCCCCGGCGCTCGTCGGCGGCGCGGACCGGGCCGTCGGACGACGCGGACCTGTCTTGCTGCGATGCAGCCATTGTTCCTCTGCTTTCTCGTCGTCTGGCTCAGAGCCTCAGTCCGCCCTCGCGGGCGCCCTCGGCGACGGCCGCGACACGGCCGTGGTACTTGTTGCCGCCGCGGTCGAAGACGACCGCCTCGATGCCCAGGGCCCGGGCGCGCTCGGCGATGAGCTCGCCGACCTTGCGGGCGGCGCCCACCTTGTGGCCCTCGACGCCCTTGACGACGTCCTCGAGCGTGGAGGCGGAGCACAGCGTGTGGCCGATCGTGTCGTCGACGACCTGGGCCACCATGTGGCGGTTGGAGCGGGTGACGACCAGCCGCGGGCGCTCGGGGGTGCCGTTGATGTGCTTGCGCACGCGCTGGTGGCGGATCTTGCGGGCGACGGCCTTGGACTTGCCCCTCTTGATCGCGTAAGCCATGGTTACTTGTTACCAGCCTTTCCGATCTTGCGGCGCACGTTCTCGCCGGCGTAGCGCACGCCCTTGCCCTTGTAGGGCTCCGGCGGGCGGATCTTGCGAATGTTCGCGGCGACCTCGCCGACCTGCTCCTTGGAGATGCCGGAGACCTCGATCTTGAGGTTCCCGTCCACCTTGAGGGTGATGCCCTCGGGGGCCTCGACGACGACCGTGTGGGAGAAGCCGAGGAACAGCTCGATGCCGGTGCCCTTCTGGACGGCGCGGTAACCGGTGCCGACGATCTCGAGCCGCTTGGAGTAGCCCTCGGTCACGCCGACGACCATATTGTGGATGAGCGTGCGCGACAGGCCGTGCAGGGAGCGCGAGCGGCGCTCGTCGTCGGGCCGGGTCACCAGGATGGAGCCATCGTCCTGCCGGGTCACGCTCAGCGGCTCACTGATCGTGCGCGACAGGGTGCCCTTGGGGCCCTTGACCGTCACGTCGTTGCCGTCGATGGTCACGTCCACTCCGGCGGGAACCGGGACGGGGAGACGTCCAATGCGAGACATGGTGATTCCTCCGTTCCTGCTTCACCAGACGTAGGCGAGGACTTCCCCGCCCACGCCCCTGGACTCGGCCTGCCGGTCGGTCAGGAGGCCGGAGGAGGTGGACAGGATGGCCACCCCCAGGCCGCCCAGGACCTTGGGCAGGTTCGTGGACTTGGCGTAGACGCGCAGGCCGGGCTTGGACACGCGCTTGAGGCCCTGGATGGCCCGCCGGCGGTTGGCCCCGTACTTGAGGCTCAGCGTGAGCGTCTTGCCGACCCGGGCGTCGGTCACCTCGTAGTCGGCGATATAGCCCTCGGCCTTGAGCATGGCGGCGATATTCACCTTGAGCTTGCTCGACGGCATGGAGACGGCGTCGTGGTAGGCGTTGTTCGCATTGCGCAGACGGGTCAGCATGTCTGCGATCGGGTCTGTCATAGTCATGAGTGGGCCTGCGCCCTTCCTCGTCGTGGTTTCCTCACCGGACCTGCGACGTAAGTTCTTACCAGCTGGACTTGCTCACGCCGGGGAGCTGGCCGCCCAGGGCCATCTCGCGCAGGCAGATGCGGCACAGGCCGAACTTGCGGTACACCGAGCGCGGCCGGCCGCAGCGCTGGCAGCGCGTGTAGGCGCGGACGCCGAACTTCGGCTTGCGGTTGGCCTTCTCGATCAGAGCGGTCTTCGCCATGTCACTTCTCCTTGAAGGGGAAGCCGAGCCGGCGCAGCAGCGAGCGGGCCTCCTCGTCGGTCTTGGCCGTGGTCACCACGGTGATGTCCATGCCGCGCACGCGGTCGATGGAGTCGGCGTCGATCTCGTGGAACACGGACTGCTCGGTGAGACCGAAGGTGTAGTTGCCATTGCCGTCGAACTGCTTGGGGCTCAGGCCGCGGAAGTCGCGGATGCGGGGCAGCGCGATCGAGATGAGGCGGTCGAGGAACTCCCACATGCGGTCGCCGCGCACGGTGACGTACGCGCCGATCGGCTGGCCCGCCCGCAGCTTGAACTGGGCGATGGACTTGCGGGCCCGGGTGACCTGCGGCTTCTGGCCGGTGATGGCGGCGAGGTCGCGCACGGCGCCCTCGATCATCTTGGAGTCGTGGGCGGCCTCGCCCACGCCCATGTTGACGACGACCTTGACGATGCGCGGGATCTCCATGACGTTGCGGTGCTGGAACTCCTCGCGCAGGGCCGGGCGCACCTGCTCGGTGTACCTGGTCTTCAGGCGGGGGGCGGTCTTGTCAGCCATCACAGGTCCTCCCCGGACTTCTTGGCGTAGCGCACGCGCACGGTGCGCCTGCGGCCGTTGGGGCGCACGCCCTCCTCGACGCGGAAGCCCACGCGGGTGCGCTTCTTGGTCTTGGGATCGACGAGCATGACGTTGGAGGCGTGGATCGGGGCCTCGACGGTCTCGATGCCGCCGGTGCGGGCGCCCTGGGCGGACTGGCCGATGCGGGTGTGCTTGGTGACGCGCTGGACGCCCTCCACCACGACGCGGTCGACGTCGGGCATGACCTTGAGGACGCGGCCGGTCTTGCCCTTGTCCTTGCCGGCGATGACAATGACCTGGTCGCCCTTCTTAATGCGTGCCATGCTTCAGATCACCTCCGGGGCGAGTGAGACGATGCGCATGAACTTCTTCTCGCGAAGCTCACGGCCGACGGGGCCGAAGATGCGCGTGCCGCGCGGCTCCCCGTCGTTCCTGAGGAGGACGGCGGCGTTCTCGTCGAAGCGGATGTACGAGCCGTCCGGGCGCCGGCGCTCCTTGCGGGTGCGCACGACGACCGCCTTGACGACCTCGCCCTTCTTGACGTTGCCGCCGGGGATGGCGTCCTTGACGGTGGCGACGATGGTGTCGCCGATACCCGCATAGCGCCGACCCGAGCCGCCGAGCACGCGGATGCAAAGGATCTCCTTGGCCCCGGTGTTGTCGGCGACCTTCAGTCGCGACTCCTGCTGGATCATTGAGTGTTCTCCTGTCGTCGAGCCGGTTCTCGCCCGCTCCGGGGAGCGCGAGCCTGGCCGAACGTTCTGTGTTCACATGCGCACCGCTCCCTCGATCGGCCGGGATGAGTCCGCGGCGCGAAGGCCCTCCAGACACGGGCGCACGGGGCGCGAGGTCTCCGGGGGGCGCACCGGGGGCGCGCGCAACTCCGTTAGCCTAGTCCAGGCCCTGGATGGCGCGGAACCGCAGGAGGCGGCCCGCGCCTGTGCCTTTGCTCACCGCTCCCGCGCCCGCCGTGCACGACGGCGCCGCAGCCCCGGGAGGGGCCGCGGCGCCGTCGGGAATCCGCCGGTCAGCGGGTCACTTGGCCTTCTCGATGATCTCGACCAGCCGCCAGTGCTTGGTGGCGCTGAGCGGACGGGTCTCCATGATCTGGACGAGGTCGCCGGGGCGGGCCTCGTTGCGCTCGTCGTGGACCTTGACCTTCTTGGAACGGCGGAGGACCTTGCCGTACAGGGAGTGCGTGTAGCGCTCCTCGACCTCGACGACGACGGTCTTGTCCATCTTGTCGCTCAGGACGTAGCCGCGGCGCACCTTGCGGTGCGGCCGCTCGGTCTTGGTGGTGGTGGTCTGCTCGCTCACGTGAACTCCTACTCCTGACTGCTCGGAGCGGTACGGATGCCGAGCTCGCGCTCGCGCACAATGGTGTGGATGCGGGCGATGTCGCGGCGCACGGCCTTGAGGCGCCCGTGGTCCTCGAGCTGGCCGGTCGCCGAGGCGAAGCGCAGGTTGAACAGCTCGGCCTTGGCCTTGGACAGCTCCTCGGCGAGGCGCTCGTTGTCCATGGCGTCCAGGTCGGTGGGGGTCAGCCCCTGGGATCCGATAGGCATCAGACGTCACCGCCCTCACGGGTTACGAAACGGGTCTTCATGGGAAGCTTGTGCTGGGCGCGGCGCATGGCCTCGCGGGCGAGGGCCTCGTCGACGCCGCCCAGCTCGAACAGGATGCGCCCGGGCTTGACGTTGGCGATCCACCACTCGGGCGCGCCCTTGCCCGAGCCCATGCGGGTCTCGGCGGGCTTCTTGGTCAGCGGGCGGTCCGGGAAGACGGTGATCCACACCTTGCCGCCGCGCTTGATGTGGCGGGTCATGGCGATACGGGCCGCCTCGATCTGGCGGTTGGTGAGGTAGGCCGGCTCGAGGGCCTGGATGGCGTAGTCGCCGAAGGCGATCCGGTTGCCGCCCTTGGACAGGCCCGTGCGGTGCGGGCGGTGCTGCTTGCGGAACTTGGTCCGGCGGGGGATGAGCACGGCTCAGGCCTCCGTTCCCTGGTTGGCGGCAGCGCTCTCGGCGGCCGGCGCCTGCTCGGCCTGCTGCTCGCCGCTGTGGCGCGGGGCGCCCTCGCCGCGGGGCTCACGGCCCTCGCCGCGGGGCTCACGGGGCTCACGGCCCTCGCCGCGGCGCTCACCGCGACCGCCGCGGCGCTCACCGCGGCCGCCGCGGCCGCGCGAGCCGGACTCGGCCTGCTGACGGGCGAACTCGCGCTCCGTCATATCGCCCTTGTAGATCCACACCTTGACGCCGAGACGGCCGACGGTGGTCTTGGCCTCGTAGAAGCCGTAGTCGATGTTCG
Source organism: Actinomyces dentalis DSM 19115 (assembly GCF_000429225.1). Lineage (GTDB taxonomy): Bacteria > Actinomycetota > Actinomycetes > Actinomycetales > Actinomycetaceae > Actinomyces > Actinomyces dentalis. Next base: position 159,472 of record NZ_AUBL01000002.1, on the reverse strand, counting down.
CCCGCAGGGTGTGCAGCGGCACGCGGCCCTCGCGGTAGAACTCGCTGCGGCTCATCTCCGCCCCGCCCAGACGGCCGGAGCACTGGACGCGGATGCCCTTGGCGCCGGCGCGCATGGCCGACTGCATGCCCTTGCGCATGGCCCGGCGGAAGGAGACGCGGCTGGCCAGCTGCTCGGCGATGCCCTGAGCGACCAGCTGGGCGTCCAGGTCGGGGCTCTTGACCTCGAGGATGTTGAGCTGGACCTGCTTGCCGGTCAGCTTCTCCAGCGAGGCGCGCAGGCGCTCGGCCTCGGCGCCGCGGCGGCCGATGACGATGCCCGGGCGGGCGGTGTGCAGGTCGACGCGCACGCGGTCGCGCGTGCGCTCGATGTCGACCTTGGAGATCCCGGCCCGCTCCATGCCGTCCGCCATGAGACGGCGGATCTTGACGTCCTCCTCGACGAAGTCCCGGTAGCGCTGGCCGGGCTTGGTCGAGTCGGCGAACCAGCGCGAGCGGTGGTCCGTCGTAATGCCCAGGCGGAAGCCGGTCGGATTGACCTTCTGCCCCATTACCGGGCTCCTTCCTTCGTGGCGGCGTCGGACTTGTCCCCGACGATGACGGTGATGTGGCTGGTGCGCTTGAGGATCCGGCCCGCGCGCCCCTGGGCGCGGGGGCGGAACCGCTTGAGGGTCGGCCCCTCGTCGGCGTACACCTCGGTGATGAACAGCTCGTTCTCGTCGAAGCGCTCGCCGTCGCGCTCCGCCTTGAAGCGGGCGTTGGCGATCGCCGACTCGATGACCTTGCGCACCGGCACCGCAGCGGCCTGCGGGGCGAAGCGCAGCACGTTCACGGCCTCGACCGCCCGCTTGCCGCGCACGACGTCCACGACGCGACGGGCCTTCCTCGGCGTGCAGCGCACGTACTTGGCCTGCGCCTTGGCTTCCATAAGTTGCCTGCCTCTCAAACTCTCCGCCGTCCGTCAGCGACGCGACTTGCGGTCGTCCTTGACGTGCCCGCGGAACGTGCGGGTCGGAGCGAACTCGCCGAGCTTGTGGCCCACCATGGACTCGGTGATGAAGACCGGGACGTGCTTGCGGCCGTCGTGGACGGCGAAGGTGTGTCCGAGGAAGTCCGGCGTGATGACCGAACGGCGGGACCAGGTCTTGATGACGTTCTTGGTGCCCTTCTCGTTCTGGGCGTCCACCTTCTTCATGAGGTGGTCGTCGACGAAGGGCCCCTTCTTCAGGCTGCGCGGCATATCGGGCTCCTATCAGCGCTTCTTGCCGGTCCGACGACGGCGCACGATGAGGCGGTCGCTGGACTTGTTGGGACGACGGGTGCGGCCCTCGGGCTTGCCCCACGGGGAGACCGGGTGGCGGCCGCCGGAGGTGCGGCCCTCGCCGCCGCCGTGCGGGTGGTCCACCGGGTTCATGACGACGCCGCGCACGGTCGGGCGCACGCCCTTCCAGCGCATGCGACCGGCCTTGCCCCAGTTGATATTGGACTGCTCGGCGTTGCCGACCTCGCCGATGGTGGCGCGGCAGGCGGCCTCGACATTGCGGATCTCCCCGGAGGGCATGCGCAGCTGCGCGTACTTGCCCTCCTTGGCCACCAGCTGGACCGAGGTGCCGGCGCTGCGGGCGATCTTGGCGCCGCCGCCCGGCCGCAGCTCGACGGCGTGGACCACGGTGCCGGTGGGGATGGCGCGCAGCGGCAGGTTGTTGCCGGGCTTGATGTCCGCGTTCGGACCGGCCTCGACCATATCGCCCTGGTTCAGCCTGCTGGGGGCGATGATGTAGCGCTTCTCGCCGTCGACGTAGTGCAGCAGGGCGATGCGCGCGGTGCGGTTGGGGTCGTACTCGATGTGAGCGACCCTGGCGGGCACGCCGTCCTTGTCCGCCCGGCGGAAGTCGATGATGCGGTAGGCGCGCTTGTGCCCGCCGCCCTTGTGGCGGGCGGTGATGCGCCCGGAGGAGTTGCGTCCGCCGGTCTTGCGCAGCGGGCGCACGAGGGACTTCTCGGGCCGGTTGCGCGTGATCTCGACGAAGTCGGCCACGGAGGCGCCGCGGCGACCCGGCGTCGTCGGCTTGTACTTGCGGATTCCCATATCGATCCTCTCCTACCGGGTCACTTCGCCATGTCGCCGAAGATGTCGATGGTCCCCTCGCGCAGGGTGACGATGGCGCGCTTGGTGTCCTTCGACTTGCCGATGCCCGTGCGGGTGCGGCGGGTCTTGCCCCGGCGGTTCTGGGTGTTGACCGACTCGACCTTGACGCCGAAGATCGCCTCGACGGCCTGCTTGATCTCGGTCTTGTTGCTTCTCGGCGCGACGATGAACGTGTACTGGCCGCGGTCGATGCAGGTGTAGGACTTCTCGGAGACGACCGGGGCGATGATGACGTCGCGGGGGTTCCTGGACTTCTCGAGGCTCACTTGGACTCCTCCTTGCCCCGGCCCAGGAAGGCGTCCAGGGCGTCGGCGGTGAAGACGACGTCGTCGGTGGCGAGGACGTCGTAGGTGTTGAGCTGGTCGGCCGGCAGCAGGCGCGTCTCGGGGAGGTTGCGCAGGCTGCGCACGGTGAGCTCGTCCCCGCGGGCGGTCACGATCAGGACCTTGCGGTCGGTGAGGTGGCGCAGCGCGACCAGGGCCGCCTTGGTCGACGGCCTGTCGGTGGTGACGAACTCGGTGATGACGTGGATGCGGCCGTGGCGGGCCCGGTCCGACAGGGCGCTGCGCAGGGCGGCGGCCTTCATCTTCTTGGGCGTGCGCTGGGTGTAGTCGCGCGGCTGCGGGCCGTGCACGACGCCGCCGCCGGTGAACTGCGGCGCGCGGATCGAGCCCTGGCGGGCGCGGCCGGTGCCCTTCTGGCGGTAGGGCTTGCGCCCGCCGCCGCGGACCTGGCCGCGGGTCTTGGTGGAGTGGGTGCCCTGGCGGGCCGCGGCGAGCTGGGCCACGACCACCTGGTGCATGAGCGGGATATTGGGCTCGACGTCGAAGATCTCGGGGGGCAGCTCGACGGAGCCGGTCTTGTCCCCCTTCGAGTCGACGATGTCGACGGAGAGTGCGTCAGCCATGGTGTCAGGCTCCCTTCGCGACGGACTTCACGGCGGTGCGCACGACGACGACCGAGCCCTTCGGCCCGGGGACGGCGCCGCCCACGAGCAGCACGCCCTTGGCGGGGTCGACGCCGCGGACCTTGAGGTTCTGGACGGTCCGGCGCGCGTGGCCCATGCGGCCGGCCATGCGCAGGCCCTTGAAGATGCGCCCCGGGGTGGCGCAGGCGCCGATGGAGCCGGGCTTGCGGTGGTTGCGGTGCGCGCCGTGGGAGGCGCCCACGCCGGAGAAGCCGTGGCGCTTCATGACGCCCGCGAAGCCCTTGCCCTTGGAGGTGCCGGTGACGTCGACCAGCTGACCCGCCTCGAAGACGTCGGCGCCCAGCTCCTGGCCCAGGGAGAACTCGCCGGTCAGGGCGGTGCGGACCTCGGCGATGTGGCGGCGGGGGGCGACCCCCGCCCGCTCGAAGTGGCCCTTGAGGGGCTTGGTGACCTTGCGCTCGGGGATCTCGCCGAAGGCGAGCTGGACGGCCTCGTAGCCGTCGTTCTCAAGCGTGCGGATCTGGGTCACGACATTGGTGTCGACGCGCACGACCGTGACGGGGCGCAGGACGCCGTCCTCGTCCCAGATCTGCGTCATGCCGAGCTTGGTGCCCAGGAGCGCCCGGATGGGCGCCTCGGCAGTCGGCTGCTTAAGCGTGGTCATGGCCTGTCACCTCAGAGCTTGATCTCGATATTGACGTCGGCCGGCAGGTCGAGCCGCATGAGCGAGTCGACGGCCTTGGGGGTCGGGTCGACGATGTCGATCAGCCGCTTGTGCGTGCGCATCTCGAAGTGCTCACGGCTGTCCTTGTACTTGTGCGGCGACCGGATGACGCAGAACACGTTCTTCTCGGTCGGCAGCGGCACGGGGCCCACGACCGTCGCGCCCGCGCGGGTCACGACGTCGACGATCTTGCGCGCCGAGGAGTCGATGACCTCGTGGTCGTAGGACTTGAGCCGGATGCGGATCTTCTGTCCCGCCATGGCGCCTAACCTCTCTGCTTCTCTATCGACCGGTCCACGCGCTCGGGTGTGTCGCTCGCGCGACGCACACGGCTCTCCCTGTGAAGAAAGATGAGACCGGCCTGGACACACGGAAACCCGATGAGCATCGGGTCCGTCAGACTGGTTCCCGGGTCGACCCCGGGAGGTGGCCGGCAGACGATCGCCCGACCGGCCCGCCAACGCTATCAGCGCCCGCACGGCCGGGGAAGCCGAGCGGGCCGTCCGGGCCTGTGAGACCGACCACCCTGTCCCCCGCGCTCGGGCGTGTCGCAGGCGGTCGGACCGGGCCCCTCACAGGCCGAGGTGCTCCCCCAGGGTCCGGCCCCGGCGCACCGGCCGACGCCGGCCCTGCGCCCCGGCGTCGTCCCCGCGCCCCTGGCCGAGCCCGAAGATCTCCTCGTCGAGGCCGGAGTACGGGCTCAGCACGAGCGTGGGGGCCTCCGCCGCGCGGCGCCGGTCCTCGGGCGATTCCGCGCGGGTCCCGGGCGGGGCCCCGGGCGCGGCCGGCGACTCCTCGGACGCGGCCGGCGCAGCTGGCGGGGTCTCGGGCGCGACCGCAGGCGGGCCCTCGCCCTCCTCGGACGGACCCGCGGCGTCGTCGGGCGGGGCCGCGACGACGGCGTCGGGCGCGCCCTCCCCCGGGGCCGCCCCGTCCCGCTCCGGCCCGCCGCCGCTCCGGGGGCGGGGCGGGCAGCCGGCGCGCCAGACGTACAGGCCGATGAGGACCACGCCCCCGGTCAGGATCACCGCCCACCACGGGAAGCCGGGCACGTCCGGGGGGCTGCCCGCCGCGGCGAGGTCCTCGGCGGGGGTCGGCAGGATCCTCTCGCCGGTGACGAGGATGCGGTGGGTGTTGATGCCCAGCGGCGTGCAGGTGACGAGGGTGACCAGGTCCCGGCCGGGCTCGGCGCGCAGCTCCTCGGTCTGCTCGGGCTCGACGACCTTGGTCTCGACCACGCGGTAGGTGAGCACCTCGCCGAAGACCTCGATGACGAAGGTGTCTCCCGTCTCGACGCGGTCGAGGTTGGTGAACATGACGGCGTTGGCCAGGCCCCGGTGCCCGGTGATCACGGAGCGGGTGCCCGGGCCGCCCACCGGCAGGGAGGTGCCCTCCAGGTGTCCCAGGCCCTCCAGGAGGGTCTGGTCGGCGGTGCCGTGGTAGACGGGCAGGTCGAGGTCGATGGAGGGGATCTTGAGGCGCGCCATGAGGCCGGCGCCGTTGACGTCGAGGATCTGGTCGTAGCTCAGGGCCTGCTCCCCCGCCTCGCCCGCGCCGGTGGGCACGTTCGTATTGGCCTGCAGGACCGCGCCGACCGACAGGGCGTCGTTGTAGGCGCGGGCATTGGCCAGCTGCGTGGCGGCGTCGGGGCTGGTGCGGTCCACGGCCGCGGAGTAGTCGGCCACGACCCGGGACTGGTTGTACTGGCTGATCCAACTGGCGATCGTCGGGTAGGAGAAGACGATCATCCCCGCCAGCGCCAGCGTCGCGGGGATGAGGGAGGAGCGCGACAGGCGCCAGCGCCCGGAGCGGGCGGCGCGGGCGGCGCGGACGGAGGGACGACGGCGGGGGTGTGACATGCGGTGGGTTCTCCTGGGACTGACGCCGTGCGGCGGGCAGACCGGGGTCTGTCCGCCGCACGGCGTCGGCGCGGGGGCCGCGCGTCGGCGCACCGGTCCGTCAGGGGGCCGGTGCGCCGGCGGCGCTCAGGCCTGCGCGCGCTTCTTGCGGGACGACAGGGCGAAGCCGACGGCGCCGAGGATGAGCGCGGCGCCCAGCATCATGAGCAGGACCCGGCCGGCGGCACCGGTGAGGGGCAGCTGGGGGACGTCCTGCTTGGTGTTGTCGATGGTCACGTCCTTGTCGGCGGTCAGGCCGGCCTTGACGGCCACGGGGGTGGAGTTGTTCGTCGTCAGGACGTAGCCGGCGGGCGCCTTGGTCTCGACCAGGACGTAGCAGCGCTGCGTGTGGTCGGGGGTCACGCCCGTGACGCCGGCGGCGCCCACCTTCGAGTCCACGAACAGTCCGGCGATGCTCACCACGCCGGTGGCGTCGGAGGTGAACTCGGTGGCACCTCCCACGGCGATCGGGTCGCCGGTCCTGGTGGCGGCGGAGCAGTCGGCGGCGTAGGGGTCGGCGGCGTTGTAGACCTGGAAGACCGCGCCCTCCAGCGCCTTGGCGTTGTCCTTGTCCTGCTTGAGGACCTTGACGTCGCCCCAGCTGGAGACGACCTCGTTGGTGGGAGTGCCGTCATCCGGGGTGCCCGGGGGGATGTCGTTGGGGGTGGTCGGCGGGGTGTCCGGCGGGGTGTTCGACGGCTTCGCGTCGACGTAGAGCTTGGCGGTGTTGCGGATATTGCCGTCGGCGGGAACCGACTTGACGGTGGCGGCGAAGACGACCTCGATCGTGGAGTTCGGCTTGGTCTTGAGGTGGGCCAGGCCGGCGCTGTTGAAGCCGACGGTGACCGTCTGGCCCTCGGTCGCGGTGTAGTAGGAGGTCGGCACGTCCACGCCGTCGATCTTGACCGAGACGACCTTGCCGTTCTCCATATTGGCGTCGAGCGGGTCGTCGATGATGAAGTGGGTGAAGTTGTCCGTCGCGGCGATGGACGGGATCTTGGCGGTGACCGGGAAGGTCACCTGCTCACCGGCCTGGACGCCGTGCTTGGTCTCCTCGACGGTGATCGACTTGGTGGGGGCCAGCACGACGGTGTTCTTGGGGTAGACGTTGACGTCGTAGAGCCAATTGCCGTCGGGGTGGGCCGTGTTCGCCGTGTTGTTCGGGAACGGGATGGTCACCAGGAAGGGCGCGGACTTCGTCTTGACCGTCGCGGGGGCCGAGGTCTCGCAGACCAGGTAGGCCTTGACCGGCAGGTTGCCGATGGTGGTGTTGCCGGTGGCGTCGGTCGGGGCGCTGACCACGCCGGCGTCGAAGGCGGCCGCGGCGCCGCCGGGCAGCGTCAGCGCGGGGGTGTTGTCGTCCGCGCCGCAGGCGTCGGCCGGAACGGACAGGGTCTTCAGCCCGTCCCAGGAGGCCTGGGCGGTCAGGTCCAGGTTGCTGATGGGGAAGGCCGTGAAGACGACGTCGGCGACCGGGTCGCCGCCGTTCGTATTGGTCTTGCCGTCGGCGGTGCCGTCACTGCCCTGGGAGCCGGACTCGTGCTTGTGGATGATGATCGAGCCGGTCCTGGAGGTGTCGATATTGCCGTCGGCGGCGACGGCGGCGCCCGAGACCAGTCCCAGGCCCGCCACGCCGATGGCCAGAGCCCCGGCGGCGGCGGCGACTCGGCGCCCGAGGGCGCGAGCGGTCGTGCTCATGTATGTGTGTCCTTTCATCGTGCACGGCGCGGGCCGTGCGGATGCTCAAGAGATGGGATGCGGGGAGACGCGATGAGGAAACGGCGCGCTCTCAGGGCCGAGGCTCTGCTCCGCTCGGTGTCAAGCCCCTGGCGGGATCCGCGGTCGGACCGGGGCCCCGTCAGCTGCGGGTGGGTTACTGAACGGTCTGCGAGCGGCGCCTCCTCACGTAGGCGGCGACCAGGGCGACGGCGCCGAGCGCCGCGCCGGTCAGGAGGAAGGCGTCCGCGCCCATGCCGCCGGTCAGCGGCAGCAGGGGGACGGTGGTCTTGGAATTCGTGAAGGACGCGGTGAAGGCGTAGTCCAGGGCGTCCGCCGAGATGGTGAAGGAGTGCGACGTCGCATCCAGCGCGTAGCCGGCCGGCGGGTCCTTCTCCGTCAGGGCGTAGGCGTCGGCGCTCCACTGCAGGGCCGCGACCTTGAAGGAGCCCGCCACCGGGTCCTGGTCGGTGAAGGGATCGGTCGGGCAGGGCGCCTGGGCGCAGTCGTTCACGACGGTGCCCGCGGGCACGCCCGGACCCGTCAGCGTCCAGGTGGAGCCCGACAGCGGCTTGGCGTTGTCCGCGTCGACCTTGGTCCACGTCACCGAGCCCACCAGGGGCTGGTTGACCACGCCGTTGCCCGCCACGCCCTCGGCGGGCACCAGCGTCCCCTCCAGGGCGGAGCCCCTGATCTGGGTGAAGGAGAACTCGCCGCTCGCGGCGGCGTAGCCCGCCGGCGCCGTCGTCTCCCTGATCGCGTAGGTGCCCCACTTCAGGCCGGTCAGCCGGAAGCGGCCCGCGGCCGGGTCCTGGTCGAGGTAGTCGCCCGCCGGGCACGAGGCCCCGGCGCAGTCCGCCACGACCGTGTCCGCGGGGACCTCGGGACCGGTCAGCGCCCAGGCCGACCCGGCCAGTTCGGCGCCCTGGGCGTCGACCTTGCTCCACGACAGGGAGCCCGGCTTGGCGGTGTTGGTGATCGTGCACGAGACGCGGTCCTCGTTGTTGACGGTCAGGCTCGCCGCGCCGTCGGTGCTCTGCCCGACGCTGGAGGAGTAGGGCTTGCCGGTCTCGGCGACGGTCCCCTCGGTCTCGGCGCAGGTCCACTGGCCCGCCTCGTAGCCGGCGGCGTCGGGGTTGTCCGAGCTCTCGGACAGGGCCACCTGGCCGGCGGCCACGGCCTGGGGGTCGCCGGTCGTGCCGGCCCCGGAGATCGTGTCATTGGCGCCCGTGCCCGTCACCGTCCACTGGTCGGCCCCCAGGCCCGGGACCTCGGCGGAGGCGTAGGTGTTGTCGACGCCCTTGGTCAGCTGGAGGGTGGGGACGCGGATGGAGACCTTGTAGTCCTCGACCTCGCCGGTGGAGGTGATGCCCACGGGCCTCTGGCCGTCGCCGCCGTTGTCATTGGTGATGCGCACGCGCATGTAGCTGTCGGGCCGGGAGCCGGGCTCGCCGTCCACGCTGCGCTTGGTGTTGGTCACGTCAGCCGGGACCGTCCAGGTCAGCGTCGCCGAGTTCGAGGCGTTGTCGCAGGCGACCTCGTTGCTCTTCTCGGCGTCGTCGAAGGCCCCGTTGTTGTTCCAGTCGATCCAGGCGGCGATCTTGCCCGTGCCCTCGCAGGCGACCCTCTCGGTGTGGGACTGCCCCGGACCGGTGACGATGCCCCACTGGGTCAGGTCTATGGAGTCCTCGTCGTCGAAGATCGCATTGGTGTCGTCGGCCTGGGCGTCGGCGGAGAACTTCTGGTAGCCCTCGGCGTCGATGCGCTCGCCCAGGCGGGGGGCGCCCCGGTCCATGTACATCTCGGCCTGGGGGCTGACCCCGAAGGCGTCGGTGGTGGCCGTCACCTCTCCGCCCTTCCAGGTGGGCTGGAACAGAGAGCCGGCGTAGCCGTAGGACTCGGGGGCGTCGCCGAAGTCGGTGGCGACGATGAGGCCCAGCGCGACGGCGGAGTAGCCGGCGCCCTGCATGGTGATGGTCGCCTTGGTGGCGCCCTCCATGAACATGACCGCGTCGGGGCCGCCGATGCCGTTGGGATGGGAGTAGGTGCCCGACGTGCCGTCCGCCGCCCGCTGGTAGACGCACTCCTCGTCGCTGGGCATCAGGCGCAGGGTCTGGCCGCCGTTGGACACCTCGGCGTCGGTGGTCACCTGCTTGCCGGTGGTCTTGGAGACGCACCCCTGCGAGCGCATGGTGTCCAGGACGCGCCAGGTGACGGGCTGGTCGGTGCTGGCCTGGACCCACTCGTCCTGATACTCCGAGGTCGCCCAGGACTTGATGCCGTAGCGCCGCGAGGAGGCCTCGGCGTCGGCGAAGACCAGCCCCTGGATGGGGACCGGGATGATGCTGCCGTCGGGGGCGCGCAGCTCGGCCGAGCAGGAGTAGTCCACGCTCACCTGGGCGTTGAAGCCGGTGGGGTCGGTGCTGGAACCCGGACTCCCCCAGACCTTGCTGTCCCAGGTGTTCGCGCCGTTGTAGGCGTAGCCGTTGGCCAGGCCGATGACCATCTGGTTCTTGTTGGTGTAGTCGCCCGGGTAGGTCAGCCCGCTGTGCCAGGTCTCCGAGCCGTCGCTCCACTGGCCGGGACCGCCCACGTTGTAGAGGTTGTCGAGCGCGTCGCCGGCCCAGGCGCCCGGGATGGTGGCCACGAGCGGGCCCTTGGCCTGCGCCTCGGTGGTGGCCGGGTTGTGCCCCAGGTGCTGGAGGTTGGACAGGGTGCAGGTGGTCACCAGGGTGCCGCCGTCGCCCAGGTCGCGCTCATTGACGAAGTCCTTGGTCTGCCCGTAGTCGAGCACGGGGACGTTCGGCTTGGCCACGCCCTGGAACTGCGAGTAGTCGGCCCACTGGAGCCACTGGATCGTATCGACGTAGCGGCCCGAGCCGCCGGTGGCGAAGACCGCGGGGAGCGCCGCGCCCGCGGGGGCGGCGCTCGCCGTTGTGGGAACGGCGTCCGGACCGAGCACGAGGGCCGCGGACGCGACGCACAGCGCGACGAGGCCCGTCAGACGACGACGCACGGCGTCCTGGCGGAAGTGAAACACGGGGGAACTCCAAGAAGGGTCTACGGACGGGGGAATCAATCTCGTGAAGACCCATTGAGGCTATGGGACGGACGTCTCGGAACAGCCACGCCCCCGTCTCGTTCGCACAACGTCTCGGCCACGACCTCGTCTCGCCCCGCGCGCCGGGCGCGCAAAAGCCCGGGCGCCCGTCGTCTGCGGGGAGACGACGGGCGCCCGGGCGCTGCGCGGGCGGGCCCGCGGCGGGGAGATCAGATCACTTGATGATCTTGGTGACGCGGCCGGAGCCGACGGTGCGGCCGCCCTCGCGGATGGCGAAGCCGAGGCCCTCCTCCATGGCGATGGGCTGGATGAGCTCGACGGTCATCTCGGTGGTGTCGCCGGGCATGACCATCTCGGTGCCCTCGGGCAGGGTGATGACGCCGGTGACGTCCGTGGTCCGGAAGTAGAACTGCGGACGGTAGTTGGAGTAGAAGGGGTTGTGGCGCCCGCCCTCGTCCTTGGTCAGGATGTAGACGTGGCCCTCGAACTCGGTGTGCGGGGTGATGGAGCCGGGCTTGCACACGACCTGGCCGCGCTCGACGTCCTCGCGACGGGTGCCGCGCAGGAGCAGACCGCAGTTCTCACCGGCCCAGGCCTCGTCCATGGACTTGTGGAACATCTCGATGCCCGTGACCGTGGTCTTCTGGGGCTCGCGGATGCCCAGGATCTCGACCTCGGAGTTGATCGGCAGCTTGCCGCGCTCGACGCGGCCGGTCACCACGGTGCCGCGGCCGGTGATGGTGAACACGTCCTCGATGGGCATGAGGAAGGGCTTGTCCATGTCGCGCTCGGGGGTCGGGATGTACTCGTCGACCGCGTCCATGAGCTCCTTGATCTTGGCGACCCACTCGGGGTCGCCCTCCAGGGCCTTGAGGGCGGACACGCGGATGACGGGGGCGTCGTCGCCGTCGTAGTCCTGGGAGGACAGCAGCTCGCGCACCTCCATCTCGACCAGGTCGAGCAGCTCCTCGTCGTCGACCATGTCGGCCTTGTTGAGGGCGACGAGCAGGGCCGGCACGCCCACCTGGCGGGCGAGCAGGACGTGCTCGCGGGTCTGGGCCATGGGGCCGTCGGTGGCGGCGACCACGAGGATGGCGCCGTCCATCTGGGCCGCACCGGTGATCATGTTCTTGATGTAGTCGGCGTGGCCGGGGGCGTCGACGTGGGCGTAGTGCCGCTTGGCGGTCTCGTACTCGACGTGCGCGATGTTGATGGTGATGCCGCGCTGGCGCTCCTCGGGGGCCTTGTCGATCTCGTCGAAGGGGGTGAAGGGGTTGAGGTCCGGGTACTCGTCGTGCAGGACCTTGGAGATCGCAGCGGTCAGCGTCGTCTTGCCGTGGTCGACGTGACCGATCGTTCCGATGTTGACGTGCGGCTTGGTCCGCTCGAACTTGGCCTTGGCCACTGGTGTCCTCCTGGGACTCGGGTAGTTCTCTTCGTCGAAGTTCGACTGCACACATGCTAGCCGGGCCGACGCCGAGAGTCTCTACTGGTGGATTGTTGGGAATCTTACTGGAATGCGGGCGCGGGGCGCCCCCGCGCGCCGGAGGCGGTTACTCGCCCTTGGCCCGGGCGATGATCTCGTCCGCGACGCTCTTGGGGACCTCGGCGTAGGAGTCGAAGCTCATCGAGTACACGGCGCGGCCCTGGGTCTTGGAGCGCAGGTCGCCGACGTAGCCGAACATCTCGCTCAGCGGCACGGCCGCCTTGACGACCTTGACCCCCACGGCGTCCTCCATGGACTGGATCAGGCCGCGGCGGGAGTTCAGGTCGCCGATGACGTCGCCCATGTACTCCTCGGGGGTGCGCACCTCCACGGCCATGACGGGTTCGAGCAGGACCGGGGAGGCCCTGCGCGCGCCCTCCTTGAAGGCCATGGAGCCGGCGATCTTGAAGGCCATCTCGGAGGAGTCGACCTCGTGGTAGCCGCCGTCGACGAGGGTCGCCTTGACGTCGACCACCGGGTAGCCGGCGAGCACGCCGGTGAGCATGGCGTCCCTCACGCCGGCGTCGACGCTGGGAATGTACTCGCGCGGCACGCGCCCGCCCGTGATCTCGTTGGCGAACTCGTAGTGCGCGACCTCGCCGTTCTCGTCCGCCTCGGGGGTGAGCGGCTCGAAGGACATGAGCACCTTGGCGTACTGGCCGCTGCCGCCGGTCTGCTTCTTGTGGGTGTACTCGACCTTGTCGACCTTCTTGCGGATGGTCTCGCGGTAGGCGACCATCGGGTTGCCCACATTGGCCTCGACCTTGAATTCGCGGCGCATGCGGTCGACGAAGACGTCCAGGTGGAGTTCGCCCATGCCGCCGATGACGGTCTGACCGGTCTCCTCGTCCAGGCGGACGGTGAAGGTCGGGTCCTCCTCGGACAGCTTCTGGATGGCCATGCCCAGCTTCTCCTGGTCGCCCTTGGTCTTGGGCTCGATGGCCACGTGGATGACCGGGTCCGGGAAGGACATGGACTCCAGGATGACCGGGGCGCCCTGGGCGCACAGGGTGTCGCCGGTGGTGACGTCCTTGAGGCCGATGAAGGCGTAGATGTGCCCGGCGTGGGCCTGCTCGACCGGGTTCTCCTTGTTGGAGTGCATCTGGAAGAGCTTGCCGACGCGCTCCTTCTTGCCCTTGGTGGCGTTGAGGACCATATCGCCCTGGGAGACCCTGCCGGAGTAGACGCGCACGTAGACGAGCTTGCCGTAGAAGGGGTGCGTGGCGACCTTGAAGGCGAGCGCCGAGAAGGGCTCCTTCTCGTCGGCGGAGCGGGTGACGACGACGTCCTCCTTGCCGGGGGCGTGGCCCTCGACGTCGGGCACGTCCAGCGGGGAGGGCAGGTAGTCGAGCACGGCGTCGAGCATGGGCTGGACGCCCTTGTTCTTGAAGGCCGAGCCGGCCAGCACCGGGAAGGCCTCGCCGGCCACGGTGAGCTTGCGGATGCCCCGCTTGAGCTCGTCGACGCTCAGCTCCTCGCCCTCCAGGTACTTCTCCATGAGCTCGTCGTCGGCCTCGGCGACCGTCTCGATGAGCTCGGCGCGCAGCTCCTCGGCCCGGCCGACCAGGTCCGCCGGGATCTCCTCGTACTCGACGACCGCGCCGCGGGTGTCCTTGCCCTTGGCGTCCTTCTCCGGGAAGCGCACGGCCCGCATCTGGAGGACGTCGACGACGCCGGAGAAGCTGCTCTCCGAGCCGATCGGGAAATTGAGGACGATCGGGGTGGCGTGGAGGCGGTCGCGGATGGTCTGGACGGAGAAGTCGAAATTCGCGCCCAGCTTGTCCATCTTATTGATGAAGCAGATGCGCGGGACGCCGTACTTGTCCGCCTGACGCCACACCGTCTCCGACTGGGGCTCGACGCCCTCCTTGCCGTCGAAGACGGCCACGGCCCCGTCGAGCACGCGCAGGGAGCGCTCGACCTCGACCGTGAAGTCGACGTGGCCGGGGGTGTCGATGATATTGATCTGGTTGTTCTTCCAGAAGCAGGTGGTGGCGGCGGAGGTGATGGTGATGCCGCGCTCCTGCTCCTGGGGCATCCAGTCCATGGTCGAGGCGCCGTCGTGCGTCTCGCCGATCTTGTAGTTGATGCCCGTGTAGAACAGGATGCGCTCAGTCACGGTGGTCTTACCGGCGTCGATGTGGGCCATGATGCCGATATTGCGGACCTTGGTCAGGTCCGTCAGCACGTCGAGTGCCACGAGTGAAGTCCTTCGTTATTCAGTCGGTTCAAAGTGATGACGCCGGCCGGCCCCCGCCGGGGCGGGCCCGGCCGACGCGCCGCCGTCACCAGCGGTAGTGGGCGAAGGCCTTGTTGGACTCGGCCATTCGGTGCATGTCCTCGCGGCGCTTGACAGCGGCCCCCAGTCCGTTGGAGGCGTCGAGGATCTCGTTGGTCAGGCGCTCGGTCATGGTGTTCTCGCGGCGCTGCCGGGAGAAGTCCACGAGCCAGCGCAGGGCCAGGGTGGTGGCGCGGGCCGGGCGGACCTCGACTGGGACCTGGTAGGTGGCACCGCCCACGCGGCGGGAGCGGACCTCCAGGGCCGGGCGGATGTTGTCCAGGGCGCGCTTGAGGACGGAGACCGGGTCCTGGTCCGTCTTGGAGCGCACGCCCTCCAGGGCGCCGTAGACGATGCGCTCGGCGGTGGACTTCTTGCCGTCCAGCAGAACGCGGTTGACGAGCTGGGTGACGACCGGCGAGCCGTAGACGGGGTCGACGGCGAGGGGGCGCTTGGGCGCGGGACCCTTGCGGGGCATTACTTCTTCTCCTTCTTGGCGCCGTACTTCGACCGTGCCTGCCGGCGGTTCTTGACGCCCTGGGTGTCGAGGGCGCCGCGCACGATGTGGTAGCGGACGCCGGGGAGGTCCTTGACGCGGCCGCCGCGCACCAGCACGATCGAGTGCTCCTGGAGGTTGTGGCCCTCGCCGGGGATGTAGGCCGTGACCTCGATGCCGGTCGACAGGCGCACGCGGGCGACCTTGCGCAGGGCGGAATTGGGCTTCTTGGGGGTCGTGGTGTACACGCGGGTGCACACGCCCCGGCGCTGCGGACTGGCCTTGAGCGCCGGCGTCTTGGACGACGAGCGCTTCGTCGAGCGGCCCTTGCGGACCAGCTGCTGAATGGTGGGCACTACGGATTCTCCATCTACACGTGCGTCTGGGCTGATCTGGCCCGCCGCCGGCCCCGCTCCCCCGGCGACGGCGCGCGCCGCCGCGGGGTCTGGGCCGGCCCGCCGTCGCCGGCTCGCCGGCGCTGCGTCCGGAGCCCCGCGTCAGGGGCCCGTCGGTTCCCGCCGCGGCAGACCCGCGTCACGGGACGGCCGCGGCCGCGCCCGCTGGGAACGGAAGTGGAGAGGCGACCCGCGTGCGGGCACCGCGGGCCAGGCTACCCGCGGCGCGCCGCCGCCGCCAGGGCTCGACGGGAGCCATGCGCGTGGTCCTGGACACCCCGGCGCCCGGGCGCGGGCGGAGGGGCGGCGCGGAGCTCAGGCGCTCACGAGCCGTTATCCGCGGCGGGGGCGTCGTCCGGGGCGCCGGAGGAGTCATCCGACCCGCCCGGCCCGCCCGGGGCGGCGGGGGCGTCGTCCGCTCCGCCGGGGGTCTCGTCCGGGGCGCCGCTCTGCCCGCCGGGAGCCGGGGTGGCCCCGCCGGGGGCGCCGTCGTCGCCCCTCCCCACACCGTTGAGGACGTCGACGATCTGCTGGCGCCCGGGCAGGTTGACGCCGAAGGCCTTGAACCGGTCGTAGAGGGCGTTGACGTCCCCCGTGTCGATCTGGCCGATGTAGTTCTGGGCGTCGGCCAGGGTCTGGTTGTACAGGGTCTTGCCGCCCTGCTGAATCCCGTAGCCCGTCGCCACGGCCGGCAGGACCAGGGCGGCCAGGAGCACCAGCGCCGGCACGAGCCGGGCCCGCGAGCGCGCCACGCCGACGATCGATGTGATGAACGCGATGAGGGCGACCACCGCCCCCAGGCCGAAGACGGCGATGACGGTGCCGCTGACCAGCGAGCCCTGCCCCAGGATCACCTTGAAGACCTTCACGGAGGCGAGCAGGGTGTAGGCGGACCAGCCCAGCAGCCCGCAGGCGCACACCGTCAGGAGCCCGGCCACGAAGGCGGCGGTGGAGTAGCGCCGGCGGCGTTCGGGCGCCGCGGCGCGCGCGTACGGCTCCGCCGGGGGGACCGGGGCGCCGCCGGGATCCGGGGCCCCGCCGGAGGCGGGCTGGTAGGCCGGGGGCGGGTAGGAGGGTGATGACATGATGATGATCCTGAACGTGCGGTGGTGTTGGGACTGGGCCTTCCGCCCGCTGAGTCGCCGGGTGGCGGCCGCCCCCAGAGTACAGCGGCCCCCGCGGGGCGGATCCGGGCAGTTCTTCCCAGGCCCGCCGCTGCGGCCGCTCACCACCGGCGCAGTCCGGCGGCCATGGAGGCGATGCCCTCGGACAGCCCGCCCGCGTCCGCCGTTCGGGGCGCCGGGCGCTCCTCCGTGGAGATCTGCGCGAGAGAGCGGGCGCTGGCCAGGCCGAGCCCGCAGGTGATGATGCGGATCCCCCTGCCGGTCAGGGCGCGGGCGATATTCTCGGCCCGCTCCGCATCCCCCAGATCGCCGTCGCCGAAGATCGCGATGACCAGGTCGCCGCGGCACCCCTCGAGAAGTTCGTCCGCGCGGCGCAGGGCCGGGCACACGTTGGTCCCGCCGTCGGCCGTCGCGGCGCCGATGAGGGCGCGCGCGGCACCGCCGCCGGGCTTCGGGGCGGCCGAGCCGACGACGAGGTGATTCCACAGGACGGCGCCCGCCGAGTATCCCGCCTCCCGCGCGGAGTCGAGGAAGGCGAGGCAGCCCTTCTGGGCCTGGGGCAGGTCGTCCATCATGGATCCGGACACGTCCAGGCACAGGATCACCGCGCCCCCGAAGGAGTCGGCCAGCTCGTCGAAGTGATCTCCGACCGGCCACCGGGCGAGGGGACGGGCCCGCCGCGCGTCGTGCGGGAGCCAGTCCCGGGTCTGCGCCACCGGGACGAGGGCCGGGCCGCTGACCCGCCGGGTCAGCCGGTCCAGGCGCTCCGGCGCGCCGGCGCCCCGGCTGCGGCCGCGCACCGCGAGCGGCCTGCCGTCCTGGAGGACCGCCAGACGCGGGATGCCGTCGACGTCCACGCTCACTTCGAGCACGACCTCGCCGCCCCGCGCCCCCTTCAAACCGGAGATCTCCAGGACCGCGACGTCGCGGTAGAATTCCCGTTCCGGCTGGACGACGGGGCCGAGCTGCTCCACCAAGGTCACCATGGCGCGACCCTGATCGGGGGCGAGCGTCGCCGCCGAGATCCGCCGATCGCAAACCGGCAGCGCCTCATTGGCCGCGACGACGGGGACGACGGTCTCCGGTCCTCCGGGTTCACGGGAGTCCCGCAGGACCAGTCCAATCTGTCGCGGCGCCACGGTGAGTACGCTGCGGGTGAGGAGCGGATTGCGCGCGGCCCCGACCGCCGCAGCGGACATCCCGGCGGTCCGGTCCGGTCGCCGGGCGGCCAGCTCGCGGGCCAGTATCGCAGCGCCCCTGGCCACGCAGGTGTCCGGATCCCGCAGGACGGCCCGCATGCCCAGGTGCTGGGCGACGGCGCGCGTCACCTGGGGCATGCGCGAAGATCCTCCCACCAGGACCGCCTCGTGCGGGGCCCGCACCCGACGGACGGGGGCGGCGGCGAGGACCCGGCGCGCCACATCCACGGTCTTGTCCAGCAGGTCAGCGGTGACGCGCTCGAACTGCTCCCGGGTGATCGTCACCGCGGCCCGATGCCCGCACCGGCGCAGGTTCACATCCGCCTTCCCGCGACGCGACAGGGAAATCTTCACCTTCTCCGCATGCGCGCGGAGCCGCTCCAGGAATTCGTCGTCATCCTGCGCCCCGGGGTCGGCCGCGATGGTGATCCATTTCTCCAGGATCAGGTCGCTGAGGCGCTCGTCCCAGTCGAGACCGCCCAGACGGCAGTCACCGTCGACCGCGACGACGCTCGCCGGTCCTCGGCCGCGCTGCTCGATGACGGTGACGTCGAAGGTGCCGCCGCCCAGATCGTAGACCAGGCGGGTGTCCCCCTCCTCCAGGGCGCCGACGGCCGCCAGGGAGGCCGCGGCCGGCTCCGCCAGCAGTCCCAGGCAGTCGATCCCGGCGATGCGGGCGGCGCTGCGGGTGGCCTCCCGTTCGGCGGCCCCGAAGTACGCCGGGACCGTGATGACGGCGCGCACCCGCCCGCGACCCAGTTCCGCCTCGGCCAGGTCGGCCAGGTGGCGCAGAATGATCCCGGAGATCCCCTCCGGGCCGTACTCCTCATCGCCGAAGGACATGGCGGTGTCCTCGCCCATCTCCCGCTTGATCCCCACGACGGTGGAATCCGGATCCACCGGGGCCATGAGGGCCGCTCCCACCCCCACCTCCCACCGTTCCCCGTCGAAGTGGACGACCGAGGGCGTGTACGAGCTCCCGTCCTCGGCACTGATGACGACCGGCGCGCCGTCGCCCGCGTCATGGGCGATCACGCAGCGGGTGGTTCCCAGGTCGATACCGATAATGACGTCCATGGCGGAATTCCCATCAATTCTCCACACCGCATACGCGGATGAGGCTTTCGGCGAAGGCCTCGTGAATCTTGTTCCTCGCGGCGATCTGACGGATCTGGCAGCGCATGACGTGGTGCGCGGCGCCGTCCCCCAGCAGCGGCTCCAGGCGCGAGGCCTCGTTGCGGACGTGCCTCTCGATGTCCTTGCCCCTGTCGCGCCATCGACTGGTCTCCAGCAGGCGCAGTCCCAGCCCCGGACCGGCCCTGTACTGGGTGCGCGTGAGAACCCCCAGGGCGCAGGTCTCCCCGCACCAGGGGCAGGTCCGGCGGTTGGCCGCCAGCGGCACCGAGAAGTCGAGTCCCGCCTCCCGCGTGACGCCGCGGCCGGACTCCCACAGCTCGAAGGCGGAGGCCAGCGCCCGGTCCACCGCTCCGGCGTCGGGCAACAGGCCCTCGAGGCGCTCCTGGACCAGCAGGCGGCGCAACCCCGCCCACACCAGGCAGGGCACGGTCGTCTGATGCGGAGGCGCCAGGGCGGCCAGCGCCGTGTGCACGCAGCGGCGCAGCGCGGCGCCGTCCCCCGCGCCCTCGCGCGCCCCGGTGAGGAACAGGGCCAGGTGCGGCGCGGCGGCGTCCGCCTGACTCCAGGCCCGGAAGTGGCGGTTCTCATCGCCGTCGCAGCAGGGCCAGTCGGCCGGCGGTGCCGCGACCCGGTGCGGGGCGCCCGCCCGCGGCAGGGGTTCGGCCATGGCGATCGCGACGGTCTGCGGCTGGGGCCGCGCCCGAGAGGAGATCACGGCCTGCCCGGCGCGCAGCAGTCCCAGGCCCCGGCTCTCCTGCGCGAGCATGCTCATGGCCCCGGCCACCTGGACCTGATCGTCGGGGTGGATCACGCGATGGACGATCTTGAGGTTCGTATTGCGCAGCACCTCGGGACTGACCCGGGAGGGGCTCTGGTCGACCACGAGGACCTGCTCCCCGTAGGCCCGCACCTCGGCGAGCATGCCGGAGAGCAGATCGGCCGAGACCTTGCCGGCGCTGGTGGCCTCCGGGTCCGCCGACGGCGGGATGTCGGGAATGACCCGGTGGGCCTCCTCCAAGACCAGCAGATGGCGCACTCCCCCGACGGCGCCGCGCAAACGCGCCATCGCCCGCACGGCCATGGTGAGGACCAGAACGAGGAAGGACCGCTCCTCGTCGTCGCCCAGATCCGCCAGGGTGACGACCGCGGGGCCGCTCATGAGCCGGGAGATCATGGTCGAGTCCGGCCAGCACAGGCGGGCGGCGCGCAGGGGCGACAGGAGCAGGTCCAGGCGCGTGGCGATAATGGCCCGGATATTGGCCTGCGGCTCGCCCGCATAGCCCAGGGACGCGACAATGGGGTCGAGCATGTCCCTCACGTCGTGGAGCGCGGCGCCGCCCGGCCCCCCGGGCTGCCCCACGACCTGGTCGAAGAGCTTGGTCACCACATAGGGCGCCGGCGAGGGCATGGTGAATGAGCCGATGAAGGCCCGGGCCACCTGGGCGAGGTGGTCGGCCGGGTCCTCGCCCTCCCAGGCCCGCATGATGTCGAGTCGGATATCCCTGCCCCGCACGAGGGCCAGGCCGCCCTCGAAGTGCTCCGACATCCGCTCGTACTCGTCCTTGACGGGGTCGATGAGCAGGAAGGGCAGGTGGTGGCGGTTCCAGGCCTGGGAGAGCAGACGCAGCAGGCTGGTCGACTTGCCCGAGCCAGTGGCCCCGGTGAGGAAGCCGTGCCCCTCCAGGTCGCCCAGGCCGATGCAGACCCGCTGGTCCGTGCCCCAGGCGCGGCCCATGTCCAGGGGCCCGGCGACACCGGCCCCGTGGCGGTGGGCCGGGGGCGCGGGCCGGGCGAGGAGCCCCGGGACCGAGGCGCCGGGACTCGCCAGGACCCCGGCGAGGGTGCGCGAGTCAAGAAGGCTGGTCGGGTCCGGCTCCGCGCCCGTCCCGGAGATCTCCAGATCGCGGGTCATGACGTGCAGACCCTGCTCCTGCCCGATCACCCCGTGCAGGCAGGCCAGGGCGGCGTCGAGCTCCGGCTCGGTCCGGGCCGTCACCCAGGTGTCCACCGCCCAGCCCCCGCGGGCCTCCATGAGGCGGACCAGACGGCGCAGGGCGGCGATGTGGTCGATGACCAGGCTCCACCCGGCCGACGTCGTCGAGCTGCTGACGGTGGCGGTGACCTGCTGGGTCCGGGTCAGCTGCTCGGCGGCCCGCTGCTCCAGATCCACCAGGAGATCCTCAGCCCGCTCCAGCGCCCCGGGGCGCAGCGCCGAGCAGCGCAGCTGGACGGACCACTGCCCGCTCACGGAGGGCAGCAACTCCAGGATCGGCACCCCCCGGGGGGAATCGGCCGGATTCTCGCCCGGCAACGCCAGTATCCGGTGGACCACCCCGACGCCCAGACCGCCGGTCAGCGCCGGTTCCGCCTCGGCCTCCAAGTCGTAGAACGGGGCGAGCATGAGGCGGCAGCGCCGCGCGGCGGCCTCGTCCTGCGTCCCGATGCTCCACCTGATCCCGGCCGCGTCGGTGTGTCCGAGGCGCAGCACAACGACGGCGCCGGCCCCGGAGGCGGCGCAGAGGAATCGTTCGAGCGCGGTCGTGGCACCGGCCTCCTCCGTCGGTACCGCCGTGATGGAGAACCACGTCATGCCCGGGGCGACCGCAGGCTGCGCGCAGCGCCATCGGGCGAAGGGGCCATGACGCAGCGAGGCGAGCGCCGCCTGCGCGCCCGCGACCGTCGACGGCAGCCCCATCACCGTCTCGGGCGCCATCGCGGGACTCACGACGCTCTTTTTCGGGCGACCTCAGCCAGAACCGTCTTGAGCGAGAGGGGGTACCCGACGCGCATCGCCTCGCCGCCGTCGGTGACCACCCAGGGCGCCATCCCCATGGGAGTCGAGGCGCGATCCGCCCACCGCACCACCCAGCCGCCCTCCACCCGCTCCAGGCGGAACTTCTCACGGTGATGTCCCGAGGCCCTCTCGAAGACCCTCCAGACCTCTTCCTCGATCATGTGCACGGTCACAGCTCTTTCCCTTCAGGATCCCAGAACGCGGCCCGGTGCCAGGCCTCCGGGTGCAGGTGGAATTCATCATGCCCATCGAGCAGGCCCCTGGCGCTCTCGACACGGTGGTCCTGCCCGTCGACGAGCAGGACCTCACCCTCGTGGTTGACGAGGTTGTAGGCGTGGCCCCACCCCTCCCCCGTGCTGGCGACGTAGGCGCTCGACCCCGGGCCGCCCCGCTCCAGCCGGGAAATGGCGCCCTCGCCGTCGACGGTCTCGAGGGGCCCCGTCCACTGCTCGACGCGCTCGACCGACTCACCGTCCTCGAGCTGGCCCGCCGCCACCTCCCCGTGCCCGCGCCACGTCCGTTCCACGCACCGGGCGCAGTCGGCGCAATTGCTCCCATACGGGCCGTTCGGCCCCTCCCAGCGCGGGTTGATGCGCTCGATCCACTGCTCGGGGTCCTCGAAGCGCTCCGCGACGGGGAAGCCGGCCTCGCCCGGCTCGACGAAGTCGTCGAACTCCGCCCGGAACTCGGCGTCGGGGCGCGCCTGCCACTGCCGGGGAGCGCGGGCGCCCGACCACAGGGCGTCGTCCTCGATCCGGGCGTCCGCGGCCCGGGACCCCTCCCAGACGCCGTCCGCCCCCTCCGGGCGGGACGGAGCCTCCTCGCCGAACTCATCGGACTCCGCCCGGGAGCCCTCCCATCCCCGGCTCACAGCACCCTCCGCAGCATGAGGAGCACGAGCACCATGAAGATGATGGCGCCCGCAACAACATACGGTTGACGACGGACGCGGACGTCGACGTGGCCGGTCGTGGTCGCCCCCGTCATGGTATTGGTCAAGCGGGCCACGCGCAGCAGACCGGTGCCGCGCTCCACGCGCCCCTGGACCCTCACCCGCTCGCCCAGGCGCACGGGGGCCCCGCGCAACTCCCCCCGGATGTAGCAGTCGTGACGGGCGCCCGAGGCGTCCTGGACGACGAAGGGATGGCGTTCGAGGACGACCATCTCGTCCTGCTGGGGCTTCGAGTGCCCCATGAACAGGCTCGGCATGAGCAGGAGGCGCAGGGGCGCGAACAGGCACCCGGCGAGGATCCCGGCCAGCCGCAGCGGCAGGAGGAGGCACCCGCGCACCGCGGTGCCCGCCGCCAGGGCGCTGCGCAGATCGACGGTCTCCTTGATGATGTCGCCGACATCGACCACGGTGCCGTCCAGGGCGACCGCGCCCGCCGCGGGCCCGCGCCCGCCAGGGGCGGGCACCGGGGGCGCGGGGCGGCCCGCGCCGCGCCGGGGGACCGGGGTCCCGGTCCCAGGGGCGGGCACCGGGGGCGCGGGGCGGCCCGCGCCGCGCCGAGGGGCCCAGGTCTGCGGGCCCGGGAACTGGTCGGCGGCGGAATCGGCCGCCCGCCGGCGCTTCTGAGCCTCCTGCTCGCGCTGCCGGGATTCCGGCGTGCGGTAGGAGCACTTGGAGCACCATCCGCCCCGCAGAACGCCCTCGCCGCAGTTCGGGCACAGTGTTCTGTTCGGCCTCGTCACGGTCAGTCCCAGGGGAAGCGGATGGCGTTGGCCAGATCGTGCTGCAGGATCATGACCTGGTCGGCCCAGTGGGCGAGCAGCCGATCCCCCCCGCCGAAGGCGTACCAGTTGGCCGTGACGAGGAGGAGCGCGACGAGCAGGGCCGCGTGGATGACGATCCACAGCGCCCGATACCGCTTATACGACGTCGGAATCCTGGTGGTCATGTCGATTCCCCTTTCAGGCGGTCGCGTCGGCGGTTGCGGGTTGCCCGGCCGGTTCAGCCGGTTCGGCCTGGAGCGCCGCCGCGTCATTGAGGGCGGCGACGCGGGAGACCACCCGCCAAGGGGAAACGGGGTCCTCGTGGGGCAGGTGGTGCATGGAGTCGCACGCGAAGTACTCCACGGTGCCGAAGTCCATGCGGAAGCTCTGGAGGGCCGCGTCCATGCCGTTGTCCGCGAGCCACTGCCGCACTGCGTCCGAGGAGGCGGACCCGCGCAGGGTCTCGCCGCACGGCAGGGAGCGCAGGATGTCCGCCTTGGACACCACGACCAGCAGTGCGCGCCTGCTCAGATCCACGCCCTGCGCACGCAGTCGGTCCATGACCGTGTGGTAGGCGTTGATCTGATCCGGCGGGGCGATGTCCATGTCGTCCTGATCGGCGGGGAGGGTTTGAGTGAACTCGGCGTGCACGTCCTTCAGACCCAGCGGATCGAGGAGGAGGACGTAAGCGGGGGCCGTCTCCAGGAAGGGCAGTTCGTTGGACGTCTCCCAGTCCCCGAAGAACTCCCCCGCGGCGTCGATGATATTGAGCTCGATCTCCTTGCCGCCGCGCTCCACCACATGGTACTGCAGTGCCCTGGGCATGACGTGAGGGGTCTTGACCGTGCGCCGCTCGGCCTGCACCAGCTCGTGCGAGTCCTTCAGGAAGGCCTTGGCCTCGGTGCTCAGCGCCCTCAGAGAGCCGCGGCCCGTCAGGCCGTCGCCGACCTGGACCACCGACATGCGCAGGAAGCGGGTCTTGCCGGCGGCGACGGCGCCGATGACCGGGAGCACGACCACGTGGCGGATCCCCGCGCCGTCGGCCATGTCCTGGCCGCAGTAGGGGCACACGACCTCCAGTCTCCGAGAGGCCCCCGAGACCGTGTTCGGCAGCTTGGCGCCGCACTCGCACACCCGGTGGAGCAGACCCTGCGGTCCGGGCTGGACCACGTAGTGCACCGCACTGCACTGGGAGCACCGGTAGGCCGGGCTGGAGGAGGAGCGCAGGCAGTGGCTGCACAGCATCGACTGGTGCGCCCGGCGACGGGACCAGGACTCGTACCGGCGGAGAATCGCCTGCACCGCCGCACTGGCAAGCGCCACCAGGGACTGCCCCAGCCACATGATGACCTGCCAGATGAGCACCGAGGTCGCCGTGCCGATGATGAAGCAGCCGATCAGGGGCAGGGCCGCCGCCGACCAGGCGAGCCAGTGCAGGGCGTGGAGCGCCTTCTGCCTCAGGAAGTCCTTCCAGTCCGCGGCGGGTCGCCCGCTCCGGGGGCCCCTGCCCGTGAAGAAGGCCCAGGCGGCGCGCACGCGGTCCTTCAACAGAGCACTGACCGCCTGCCGGTCGAAGCCCGCCTGGTAGGGCACGTACACGGGCCAGGCCCGGTCCCACCCGTGGGCGGCGTTCTCCCCGGGCGGCGGGCCCTTGATGAGCTCGCCCGCCGCCATGCGCGCCGGAGTCGCCATTTGAGCGCGCCCCTGCGCCAGCGCCTGAACGGGAATGGCGAAGCCGTGCAGGAGCCCGCCCACCAGTCCCAGGGCCGCCGTCGCCGCGCAGTACACGACCACCCACGCGAGGATCCTCACCAGGAGGGCGAACGCGGCCCACACCGCCATGACGGTGAGCCATATGGCGAATGCGGCAAGAACCAGAACAAAAGCCAGAAAGATAAGGTCTTCCATTAGATCTTCCCCCGTCTTCTCATGCGCCGCAGCCCGCGCTGGACCGAATTGCCCAGGCGCGCCGCCGTCGAGTGGCCCTCCAGCGCCCGGATCTGGTCGAGCAGATCCAGGCGCCGGCGCCGCTCGAGCTCCTTCTCCAGCCTCTGACGGACGCCGCGCATGCGCACGTCCCTCCAGAACGCCGCCACGGCGTCCCCGGCGGCGACGGCCAGCGGGGAGTCCTCGTCCCCGGCCAGGTGCACGGCGGATTCCAGGACCGCGACATCCGTCTTGCCCAGCCCCTCCCGCACGATGCGGTCGAGCTCGTGGGCGACCGCGCGCTGAGCCCTCTCCGTCAGGTCCGACACGACGGCGTCGGCGGCCCGGTAGTCGGCGGCGCGCAGGGCGGCCTTCGCCAGGGTGTCGGCGTAGGCCACGAGGAGGGGGTGCGCCCGCCTGTCCTCGTGCAGCGCGCGCAGACCCGCGTTGACCTCCTGCTCCCAGGGCCGGCAGCGCCTCAGGGCGTCCTGGAGCCGTTCGAAGGTCTCGACGTGCCCTCGCAGCGCGGCCCCGCTCACAGGGCGGGGCCCGCCGGCGGGGGTGCGGGCCGCCAGCATGAGCCAGTGGATGCGGGCATGGGCCGGCTGTTCGGCGGAGGTGAGTTCGGCCAGCCGCGCCTCCAGGGAGTCGTTCAGGCGATCGTGGGTGCGCAGCCAGGCCTCGACGAGGGCCTCATCGCCGTTGGCGGCGGCCTCGGCCAGGGGCCAGGCGCTCGCCGGCAGCAGCGCGCACAGGTTCTCCAGCGCCTCGGGTGCCTCCAGCAGGGGCGACAGGTCCTGGCGCAGCCAGCGGAAGGCGTCCAGTTCCGGCCCGCCCACGAGCGCCTGGGGGCGGGACAGAAGGGCGTCCCACTCCCCCCGGGCCAGGGCGGCGATCCCCTCGCCGCCCCGGGCCCAGTGCCCGGGCAGGTCCCGGGCGACCAGGCGGGCCACCTCCTCGCCGCGCCCGGAATCGATGAGGCGCTCCAGGGCTGTGGGCGATGACAGGCACCCGCGGGCGGCCTCGGCCAGGAGGCGGGAGCGCCGGGGGCCCGGCAGGCACTCCAGGAGCCCGAGATCGCCCAGGAGCGTCCACAGCTCGGGCAGGAGATCCGCGGGCAGTGCCGCCGCCAGGGCGGTGGCGCCGTCCGCGGCCACGCGCAGGGGGCCGTCCTCGCCCCCCTCCCAGCGCAGCGGCGGGCGCCCGACGGCGCGCCGGGCGAGCCAGGCCTCCAGGAGGTCGGGCCTGCGCCCGCCCCAGCTCAGGCACAGCGAGGCCAGCCGGCGGGCCAGTCCCGTCTCGCCGACCCGGTCCAGCTCCCAGATGACCTCCCCCGCCGCGCCGACGTCGTCCGCCGAGGCCGGTGAGCACGCCTGGAGGAGGCCGACGAGCTCCTCACCCCACTCGGGAACCGAATCGGGATCCTGGCGGCACAGTCCGCCCAGCAGTTCGGCGGCGACCGGGACGTCCCCGGGGCGCGGCTCCCCGACCCCCAGAAGCACCATGCCGGCCAGCCGCGCGGCCCCATCGGAGTCGGAGGACGGCAGGACCCGCGCCCAGGCGCGGCTCGTGGAGATCGCGGCGAGGGCCTCGTCGGCGTCCATGGTGAGGAACCACTGGGCGTGGCGACGGGCGGAGCCGCTGGGCTCGACGGGCGTGCAGCGCTCGTGGAGCGGGTCGAAGAGCCGGTAGCCCTCCGCGTCGGGGCGGACGCCGTCGGACAGGAGCGGATGGGCCCCGACGAAGGTCGCCGGGGCGGACTCGGGCTCCTCCACGAAGGAGTGCACCGAGCTGCCCATCGCCTCCTCATCGGACATGGTCAGCTGCGCCAGCGAGATCCACCGCACGACGACGCCCTGATCCTCGTGCTCGATGAGGAGCTTGCGGGCCTCGGGGCCCGAGGTCATCTCCACCATGGTCAGCAGCTGCGCCAGGTGCTCGACGGCCCAGGGCTGCTCGCGCACCCACGCCTGGAGCCCCTCGGGCTCGAAGTCCGGGTCCAGGGCCAGGGGCGTGGGCCAGGGGGCGGGGCTCCCGTAGACCTCGGAGGAGGGCCAGTCGGGGGCGCTCCACAGCTGCGCGGGACGGGCGGGCAGGATGTCCCACGCGTCCCGGGTCAGGGCCGCGAAGGTGTAGGAGTTGCCGTCCCGTCCGCTGGCGGTGCGGCGGGCCAGCGACCGGCCCCGGAGGATGATGTGCGCCCCGTCCTGCGTCCAGCAGCGGAAGGTCTCCGGGTGCTGCTCGGGCGGGATCCGCGTGAGGCCGTGCGCCCAGTGGTGCACCCGGGGGCGGACGATCTTCTGCTCCACGTCGCCGGCGCCCGCCGAGGCGGCGCAGAACTGGAATCCCGTGGAACCGTTGAGCGACTGATCGGCGCGGCAGTCGGTGTATCCCAGGACATCGAACATGTCATCCCTCCTTGGGCAGGAAGCCGCGTCGCGCCATGAGCCACAGGAGCGGCTCCGCCACCCGGTGGGGCAGAACGCCGCGGGGGTTGGCCGTGCGCCGGGCGTAGTCGGGTTCCGCGCCCAGGGCCGAGGCGGCGAAGAGCCGGAAGGTGGAGAAGTTGAGCTCCAGCATGCGCAGGAGCCCGCCGCCGGACCACTCGTCGAGCAGCATGGCCACGTGCTCATGCACCTCGAGGGATTCGGCCTCGTCGAAGTAG
Source organism: Actinomyces dentalis DSM 19115 (assembly GCF_000429225.1). Classification (GTDB taxonomy): domain Bacteria; phylum Actinomycetota; class Actinomycetes; order Actinomycetales; family Actinomycetaceae; genus Actinomyces; species Actinomyces dentalis. The sequence continues at coordinate 131,784 of NZ_AUBL01000002.1, read as the reverse complement.
GGCTTGTCGGAGCTGGGGCGCCGCAGAGGACTGTCCTCGTCGATGGAGTCGAAGAAGGCGTCGATCTTGGACACGACGACGGCCAGGGGCCGCGAGATCTTCTTCCGGGAGCCCACCTTGTCGGCCTGGCGCAGCAGCTCGACGATATTGCGGAGCACGTCCTCGGGCCGGTCGCGCAGGAGGTCCTCGTCGACGCCCTTGCTGCGGGCCAGGTCGTGGTTGCCGGTGAAGCCGAAGGGGTCTAGCAGGAGGATGACCCCGTCGGTGGCCGCCAGATAGTTGAGCTCCCGGGCCCGGTCCATGGAGGCCAGGTCCTCCCCGGCCGTGTCGTAGAAGGAGAAGATGGTGGACCGCTGGTGGTTCCTGCCGTCGGCGAGCTGCCACTCGAAGACCGCTGGCTCGGCGGAGTCCCGCTGGTCCTTGGAGACGTGCTGGTAGGCCTCGGTCTGACTGGGCAGATGCCCGCCCCGGCCCATGTCGGACCTCCAGTTCGCGAGCTGGCTGACGAGCCTCCTGTTCCCGGTGGGGTGGATGGCGGCGTCGAAGCGCCGCTGGATGCTCGTGGTCAGCTCCTGGGCGAGGACCGAGAGCATGATCGTCTTGCCCGAGCCGCGCACGCCGACCAGGCCGATGAGGGGGCTGTCCGCCGTGAAGGTCGAGGGCCAGGGCGTGTGGCACACCGGGCACACCCGCGTCGTCGGCCCGAGGCAGTCGGGGCAGAGGAAGGGCCGGTGGCGCTGAAGCGGGTTCCGCTCATCGGGCCACGTGGGGAGGACGGCCTCGTCGACGCCGAGGACCTGCTTGCGCTCGGGATCGGGCCTGGCCGCGCACCGGGACTTGCCGGCGGCGGCGTGGCCGTTGCAGCGGAAGGCCGCCCGACCGGACTCGATGCGCCGGTAGCAGTAGGGGCAGACGGCCTGTTTGAAGCGGAACAGCGCCATATCAGTTTCCTTTCAACTCGCTCATCGGGGGATCGACGAGCTTGACCCCGTCCTGGGCCGAGAAGGCCTTGGCCCACCAGGTTCCCCGGCCCCGCGCGACGGGCACCTCCACGACCAGGCTCTCGGGCGAACCCGGGTCGATGCGGCGGGGTGCCCCCGTCCCCGCGTCCCGGGAGGACGGCGCGTGACGACCCGCGCGCACGACGAGCCGGACGTCGAAAGGACCACCGCGGGCCCCGTCGAAGGCGAAGACCGCGGCGCTGGGGCCGCCGAGCATCTTCTTGCGCCAGGTCACGTGATAGGCGATGCGCCTGTGAGCGCGCGCCGGCACCGTCAGCGTCTGGGCCGCGCCCTCGACGGACCCGGCCAGGCCGACGGGGACCACCGCCACGTCGATCCGCCCGCCCGCGTCCCCGATGGGCAGTACGACGCCGCCCTCGGCGTCGTACTGGGCGCGCCGCACCTCGCGGCCGGCCCGGGAGTCGGGGGTGGACCAGCGCAGCCGGACGGCGTAGTCGCCGTCGGGCCACACCCAGGACAATCTGACGGTCTGGCCGAGTCTGTCCAGGTGCAGATCCGCGACTGGCGGGGCGGCGGCGAGGACCATCTCGTTGCCGCACAGCCCCTGGTCGCCGTCGACCACCACCGCCACGACCCGGTGCGCGCCGGCGCGCAGGGTGGCGGTCAGCTCCCGGTGGACGGCGTCGCCGGACTCGGTGCCCAGGATCCGCACGCCGCGCTCCTCGATCTGGTCCAGGGCCGTGCGCGCGCCCGGCGCCGCACCGATGCCCGCGCGCGACCGGTACAGGCGGACCTCCGCCCCCGGAACCGCGCTCCAGGTGAAGACCGCGCGCACGCGGCCGCTGGAGACGCCGCCCTCCAGGCGCCCCGCCAGGTCGACGACGGGCCGCAGCTCGCCGTGAGGGATCACCTCCACCTCCAGGGGGGCGCCGGTGCGGCGGGTGCCGTCGGGCAGGGAGTACACGCCCCGCAGGCGCAGGACGTAGCGCTCGCCGGTCTTCAGGCCGCTCAGGGACAGGGCGGTGCGCGAGGCCGTTCCCACTCGGCGGGTCCGCCCGTCGGGCCCGACGAGCCCGGCCTCCGCGGACAGGGCGGCCCGGGGCAGCTCCCAGGCGACGTCGGCGCCCGTCTCCCCCACGTGCACGCGGGGGGATGCGGGGGCCGGCAGCACCAGGGCCTGAACCGTCTCCGGGGACGAGCACCGCCCCTGCGTCACCGCGACGATCCCGTAGTACAGGGGGCGCGCGCACGCCGGCGCCGGATCCTCCACGCTCAGCGCGGTGACGTCCTCGGCCACGAGGACGCCGTCGCGGGGGCCGGCGGGCGCCCGGTCCTCGCGGCGCAGCACCCGGTAGGAGACCTGGCCGGTGAACTCCGCCGGCTCGCTCCAGCTGAGCGCGACCGCCCCGGTGCTCTCGACCCCGGCCCGGACGGCGCGCGGGGGGGACGGGGGCATGGCCTCCAGAAGGCGCTGGGCCTCCTCGTCATCGGAGCACACGGCGATGGCCCGGCGCAGGGCGCCGCGCGCCGCCAGGACGTCGGTGTCGCGATGACGGCGGAAGTCCTCCATGGCCTGCGCGAAGGAGTTCTCCTCGGCGGTGAGCGTCCTCAGGGTGCTCTGGGCCTCCTCCCCGCTGAGGTCGGCCCCAGTACCTTCCAGACGGGTCCAGACCGCCCGGGCGGCGACCAGCTCGTGGGCCGCGACGTGGGCCCGGACCGTGTCCAGGTTCTCGACGGGGGCCCCCGCCGAGCCTCCGGAGACGTGCAGGACGATCCGGGCGGCGTCCTCGGGGGCGACGCGGGCCTTGACCAGGGCCGCCAGGACCTGGGGCCGGGGGGCGCTGACGGCGAGCTGGCGGGCGTAGTCGATGACGCTCATCAGGAGCGCGTCCTGCAGCTCCTGTTCGGTGTCCACGCCATTGAGCACGACGCGCATGGCTTTACTCACCGCCGAGGCCTCGGCGGTGGGCGCCTTGGACGCGTAGTCGCGCGCCTCGATCGCCCGGGCCAGATCGATGCGGGCGCACGAGCCGCCCTGGGGCCGGAACCCCTCGACGATCGCGAAGGAGTCGGGCATCTGGTGGTCGGGACGCGCCAGGTCCGCCGTCGACCCGGTGCCGAGGATGGCGTCTACGAGGGTGTGGAACGGGGAGCTCGCCAGCTCTTTGCGGACACGGTCCTGAAGATAGCGGACCCGGGGCTCCTCCAGGGGTGTCACGACGCGCACCGAGGCGGCCTCCACGGCCTCGATGAGCGCCGCGGGATCGACTCCGGCCCTGGTGGCGAACGCTTCGACGACCGGGCGCTCAATGGCCCCGATGGCGGCGGCCCCGCTGTCCGCCGCAATGGCCTGCGCCAGCTCGCGCAGCCGCTGCGCGCGGATCTCCTGCGCCCGCCCCACCTGGTCGCGCCAGAAGTCCTGACTCGTCACCGGGCTGCGCTCGACCAGGAGGTCGTGGATGGACTTGAGGCGGGCGCAGAACGGGAACATCCGCTTGTTCTTGTTCCAGATCGAGGGCATCTCCCTGAGCACCCGCCGCTCCAGCTGGGCGTCGGTCATAGAGGGCCCGATGCCGTAGAGAAGGGGCAGGTCGAGGTCCGGGGGCAGCGCGAGGCCCGCATCGGCGTTCATCGCCCGCAGGGCGGCGTCGATGCCCGCCTGCAGGGACTTGTCCTTCCTGATCGCCGTGAGAACGGACTTGCGGTACTGCTTGTCGAATTCCATCGCCTCTCCTCGCGATCCCCCGGACCCTGCGGCGGCCTCAGATGCTGATGCTCATCCGCGACACGATGCCGCGGGCCTGCTCGAGCTCCTCCGGCTGCATCGGCGACAGGGAGGCCTCCAGAGTCAGCTCATGACCGCTGGTGGGCTCCACGGCGCGCAGGGAGGCCAGGCCCTCATTGGTGATCGACAGCGTCAGCTCGATGGGGGAGCCCTCCGGCAGGTCCGGCAGGCCCGTGATCCTCGGGTCCACGCCCTCGGGCGTGATCCGCTTGTTGTGCTCGACCTCCCGGGACTCGGTCTCGCCGGACTGCTCGTAGAGCTGGACCTCCACCGAGGTCTGGTGATCCCTGATGGTGAACGCCGTCATGGTCGTGTGAATCGGCAGCTTGTCCTGGGCGTGGGCGAGGAAGCCGATGTAGTCCTCCTCGGTCTCCTTGTTGAAGAAGAGCACGCCCACGGACTTGGACAGCACATTGGTGAAGGTGACCTGACGGCCGTCCAGGACGATCTCCTGGCCCGATCCCAGCCCCGGAAGGCCGGCGGCGGGGGCGGAGTCCTCGCTCCCGGCGCCGTCGGAGACGGCCGGCTGCACGCCGTTGCCGTAGATGGCGGCGCCCTCGGCGACGGCGAGGTCGAACTCCGTATTCCTCAGCGGCCAGGGGAAGCGGGAGGACAGGCCCGCGGCGACCTGGGGCATGCGGGAGGACCCGCCGACGAGGAGGATCTCGTCGATGCTCAGCCCGGGCTCCTTCGCCGTGGCGGCGTCCAGGGTCCGCTGGACGATGTCGAGCGTCTCGTTGAGAAGGGGGCGGGTCGCCGCCTCGAACTCCTCCCTGGTCACGTTGACCACACCCTGCACGCCCTCGTAACTGCAGCGCAGGCGCGCCTTCTCCTTCTTGCTCAGGGTCTTCTTGGCGCTCTCGACGTCGTTCATGAGCCCCTGGTAGAACTCCGGGTCGGCGGCCGGGTCGTCATCGATGCCCTTTTCCTGCACGAACTTGGACAGGACGAGGTCGAAGAGGGCCTCGTCCCAGTCCGCGCCGCCCAGCTTGCGGTTGCCGTCGGTGGCGACGACCTCGAAGGTGTCCTGCGCGGTGCGCAGCACGGTGCAGTCGAAGGTGCCGCCGCCCAGGTCGTAGACGAAGTAGCACTTGTCCTGCGCGGAGGTGATGCCCGTCGACAGGGCCGCGGCGACCGGCTCGGCCAGGATCCCGACCACGTCGAGCCCGGCGATCTGGCCCGCGTGCCGGGTGGCCTCCTTCTCAGCCAGACCGAAGTAGGCGGGGACGGTGATGACGACCCTGCTGCTGGTTGACCCCGTCGCCTCCTGCGCCTCGGCCACCAGCTGCTTGAGGATGAGCGAGGAGATGGTCTCCGGGTAGAAGGGCTCGTCGAAGAAGATGCGCTCGTTCTTCTCCCCCATCTCCCGCTTGATGAGGGAGACGGTCTCGTCGGGGTAGACCCTCGCGCCGTTCTTCGCCTCCTGGCCGACGACGAAATTGGATGCGCTCTCGAAGTAGACGACGGAGGGCGTGGTGTTCTGGCCGTCGCGATTCTGGATGATCTGCGGCCGCCCGTACTCGTCCATATGCGCAATGGCCGAATAGGTGGTCCCCAGGTCGATTCCGAAGACGTCCTCGCTCATGTGCTCTCTTCCTCTCGGGTGAGTCGGATCAGTTCTGCGGCGCGCCCGGCCGGGGCGGCGTGCGGTCGGGCGGCTCCGCCCCGTCCGCGCCCCCGTCCGCGCGGGCGGGGGCGACGCCCTGGTCGCTGACGTCTTTGACGGACACAGTCGGCTCCTCGGCCGGCGCCTCCGGCGCGAGCCCCGGATCGTAGACGTAGACGCCGACCTCGGCGGGTTTGAGCGCCGAGCCTGCCCCGACGAAGGCGTGACCGGGACGCACGGTTCTGGCCACCGTCCGGTCCCGCTCGGCGTGCGCCGTCGCGATCCGTTCGACGGCGCGCAGGCGCGAGCGGTCGAAGGACGAGCCCACGGCGGGCGCCACCTCCTCCACCCCGAGCATCTCCAGAGCGTCCTGCACGCCCTCGGCGAAGAAGTCCAGCTGCTCGCCGAGGTTGGGCACGGGCGCGACCGCGCACCGTCCGGCGGCGTCGAGGATCTGCTCCCGCAGGCGGATGAGGCGGCGCGCCACCGGCGACAGCAGCGCATTGACCTGATCCGCCTGGAGCTCGGTGATGCGATCGTGCATCCGGGCGGCCAGCGTCAGCTCCTCCAGCGCCCTGGACCAGGTTCCGTTCAGGGCCTCCAGGGCCCCGAGCACCCGGTCGTCCTCCGGTTCGGCGCGAGGCGGGGCGGCGACCACGCACTCATCCCCGGCGCCGTCCGTCGGGGCGTCCGCTCCGGGACCGCGATCGTCGTCCGCACGCGCGCACGTGCCCTGAGCCGAATCCATACGTTGCTCCTTCGCCTCGGCTGCCGGAGGTGGGAAGGGCTCCGGCGGGTGCACCGACTCCGCCGCGCCATTCGGGAAGGGCTCCACGACCCCGCCCGCGGCGCGACGGGCCTCATCATGATGCGCAGGCGGAATCGGATCAAGTACAAGAAATTGTACTTGACCCGACCTGTTTCAACGCTGTGGTGAACGAACGCGCTCCTGGTCCGCGACGCAGCGCGGCGGCCCGCCACCGGGCAGGTGGCGGGCCGCCGCTCGGGCCCCGCGACGGGGCGGGCGCGCTCAGAACCGGTAGTCCTCGCTCTCGGAGAAGCCCGTGCGGAAGTCGTCGGAGAAGTCGGCCCGGAAGTCCCCCTTGAAGGAGGGGTACTCCTCCATGGCCGCGCCCTCCTCGACGCCGAACACGCCCTCGCCCAGGCCGGTGCGCGAGAAGACGTCCGCCTTGACATCCTCGGTGGGCTCGACCTCGATGTCGGAGTAGCGGGCCAGGCCCGTTCCGGCGGGGATGAGCTTGCCCAGGATGACGTTCTCCTTCAGGCCCAGCAGCGGGTCGGACTTGCCGTTCATGGCGGCCTCGGTGAGCACGCGCGTGGTCTCCTGGAAGGAGGCGGCGCTCAGCCACGAATCCGTGGCCAGGGAGGCCTTGGTGATGCCCATGAGTTCGGGGCGGCCCGAGGCGGGCGTGCCGCCCTCGGCCATGACCCGGCGGTTCTCGGCACGGAAGTGCATGACGTCGACCAGGTCGCCCTGGAGCAGCATGGTGTCGCCGGCCTCCAGGACCGTGACGCGGCGCAGCATCTGGCGCACGATGACCTCGATGTGCTTGGAGTGGATGTCCACGCCCTGGGAGCGGTAGACCTCCTGCACCTCGTCGACCAGGTGGCGCTGGGCGACCGAGACGGACTGCAGGCGCAGCACCTTCTTGGGGTCCACCGGGCCCTCGGTGAGGGCGTCGCCGGGCCTGACGCTCTCGCCGTCGGCCACGAGCAGGCGCTGACGGCGCGAGACGGGCACCACGAGGTCCTCCTCGCCGTCCTCGCGGGCGATGATCAGGCGCTTGCCGTCGGCGTCGTCCTCGATGGTCAGGGTGCCGGCGGCCTCGGCCACGGCGGCCTCGCCGCGGGGGGTGCGGGCCTCGAAGAGCTCCTGGACGCGCGGCAGCCCCTGGGTGATGTCGGCGGCGCCGGCCGCGCCGCCGGTGTGGAAGGTGCGCATGGTCAGCTGCGTGCCGGGCTCGCCGATGGACTGGGCGGCGATGATGCCCACGGCCTCGCCGATATCCACCCGCTTGCCGGTGGCCAGCGAGCGGCCGTAGCAGGCGGCGCAGGTGCCGACGGCGGAGTCGCAGGTCAGCACGGAGCGGACCGTGATCTCCTCGATGCCCGCGTCGATGGCGGCGGCGATCTCGGCGTCGCCCAGGTCCGTGCCGGCGGCGACGACCACCGCGCCGTCGGCGTCGACGACGTCGCGCGCCAGGGTCGTGCCGTAGACGGTGGTGCCCAGGATGTCGCTGGGGACCTTGACGCGCTCGCCGTCGACGTCCCGGTAGGAGAAGATCCGCTTGGTCAGGCCCCTGCGGGTGCCGCAGTCCTCCTCGCGGACGATGACGTCCTGCGAGACGTCGACGAGACGCCGCGTGAGGTACCCGGAGTCGGCGGTGCGCAGGGCGGTGTCCGCCAGGCCCTTGCGGGCGCCGTGGGTGGCGATGAAGTACTCCAGGACGCTCAGGCCCTCGCGGTAGTTGGACTTGATGGGCCGGTCGATGAGGCGCTGCTTGGGATCGGCCACCAGCCCGCGCATGCCGGCGAGCTGGCGGATCTGGTCCCAGTTGCCGCGGGCCCCGGAGACCACCATCTGGTAGACGGTGTTGCGGTCCGGGAAGTTCTCCCGCATGGCCGCGGCGACCTCGGCGGTGGCCTTGGTCCAGATGTCGATGAGCGACTGGTAGCGGTCCCCCTCCGTCAGGGCGCCGAGCTCGAACTGCTCCTGGATCTCGGCGGCCTCGTCCTCGTAGCGGGCCAGGATCTCCGGCTTGGAGGGCGGGGAGACGACGTCGGCGAAGGCGACCGTGATGCCCGACCAGGTCGACCAGTAGAAGCCGTTGGCCTTGAGGGCGTCCAGCGAGGAGGCCACCGCCACGCGCGGGTAGGACTCGGCCAGCGTGTTGACGATATTGCCCAGGGCCTTCTTGTCCACGACGTAGTTGACGTAGGGGAAGGTCTCGGGCAGGGCCGTGTTGAACAGGGCCCTGCCCAGCGAGGTGCGCAGGGTGATGGGGTCGCCCTCGCTCCAGCCCTCGGGCGCCTCCCAGCCGACGGGGGCGGTGATGCCCTCCTCGAAGCGGATGTCCGCCGTGGCGTTGACGTCGAGCCGCCCGAAGTCGTGGGCCATGACCGCCTCCGCGAAGGAGGAGAAGGACGGGACGATCTCGTTGCCCTCGGCGTCGTGCTCGACCGGTACGGACGGGTCGGGCGTCTGGGTCAGGTAGTAGGTGCCGATGATCATGTCCTGGCTGGGCATGGTCACCGGGCGCCCGTCGGAGGGCTTGAGGATGTTGTTGGACGAGAGCATGAGGATGCGGGCCTCCGCCTGGGCCTCCGCCCCCAGCGGCAGGTGCACGGCCATCTGGTCGCCGTCGAAGTCGGCGTTGAAGGCGCCGCACACCAGCGGGTGCAGCTGGATGGCCTTGCCCTCGATGAGCTGGGGCTCGAAGGCCTGGATGCCCAGGCGGTGCAGCGTGGGGGCGCGGTTGAGCAGCACGGGGTGCTCGCGGATGACCTCCGCCAGCACGTCCCACACCTTGGGGTTGACCCGCTCGACCATGCGCTTGGCCGCCTTGACGTTCTGGGCCTCCTTGAGCTCGACGAGCCGCTTCATGACGAAGGGCTTGAACAGCTCCAGGGCCATCTGGCTGGGCAGGCCGCACTGGTGCAGCTTGAGCTGGGGGCCCACCACGATGACGGACCGGCCCGAGTAGTCCACGCGCTTGCCCAGCAGGTTCTGGCGGAAGCGCCCCTGCTTGCCCTTGAGCATGTCGGACAGGGACTTCAGCGGCCGGTTGCCCACGCCGGTGACCGGCCGGCCGCGCCGACCGTTGTCGAACAGGGCGTCGACGGCGTCCTGGAGCATGCGCTTCTCGTTGTTGACGATGATCGTCGGGGCGCCCAGGTCCATGAGCCGCTTGAGGCGGTTGTTGCGGTTGATGACCCGGCGGTAGAGGTCGTTGAGGTCACTGGTGGCGAAGCGCCCGCCGTCGAGCTGGACCATGGGGCGCAGGTCCGGGGGGATGACCGGGATGTTGTCCAGGACCATCGACTCGGGGGCCGTGCCGGTCATGCGGAAGGCGTTGATGACCTTCAGGCGCTTGATGGCACGGGTCTTGCGCTGGCCCGAGCCGCTGGCCACGACCTCCGCCAGGGCGGCCGCCTCGCCCTCCAGGTCGAAGGTGCGCAGGCGCGCCTGGATGGCCTCGGCGCCCATGGCGCCCTTGAAGTAGATGCCGTAGTCGGCGACCATGTCGCGGTAGAGCACCTCGTCGCCCTCCAGGTCGCCGACCTTGAGGGACACGAAGCGGTCCCAGACCTTGTCCATGTGCTCCAGGGCGCGCTGGGTCTTGCGGCGCAGCGCCCCCATCTCCCGCTCGGCGGTCTTGCGGAGCTTGTCGCGCTGGGAGGCCTCGGCCCCCTCGGCCTCGAGCTGGGCGAGCTCGGACTCCAGGCGCTGGGCGCGCGCCTCGACGTCGGCCAGCCCGGCCTCCTCGACGTGCTTCTTCTTGACCTCCAGCTCGGCGCGCAGGGACGGCAGGTCGTCGTGACGGCCCTCCTCGTCGACCTCGGTGACCATGTAGGCGGCGAAGTAGATGACCTTCTCCAGGTCCTTGGGCGCCAGATTGAGCAGGTACCCCAGGCGCGAGGGCACGCCCTTGAAGTACCAGATGTGGGTCACGGGCGCGGCCAGCCTGATGTGGGCCATGCGCTCGCGGCGCACCTTGGAGCGGGTGACCTCCACGCCGCAGCGCTCACACACGATCCCCTTGTAGCGCACGCGCTTGTACTTGCCGCAGGCGCACTCCCAGTCCCGGGTGGGGCCGAAGATCTTCTCGCAGAAGAGTCCGTCCTTCTCCGGCTTGAGGGTCCGGTAGTTGATGGTCTCGGGCTTCTTGACCTCGCCGTGGGACCAGGACTTGATGTCCTCACTGGTCGCCAGGCCGAGCTGGATGCGATCGAAGACATTGGCGTCGAGCACAGTTCCTACTTCCGATGTGTTCTCATCAGGATGATCCGGTGGGGCGGTCCGCCGTCGCCGCGGCGGGGCCGCCATAGATGATGGAGTCAGATCTCGTCGACCGTGGAGGCGGTGGCGCCGCCGGGGCGCCGGCCCAGGTCGAAGCCGAGCTCCTCGGAGGCGCGGCGCCCCTCGTCATCGGTGTCGTCCAGGGCGATGGTGGCGCCCTCGTGGTCGAGCGCCTCGACGTTCAGGCACAGCGACTGCATCTCCTTCATGAGCACCTTGAAGGACTCGGGGATGCCCGGCTCGGGGATGTCCTCGCCCTTGACAATGGCCTCGTAGACCTTGACGCGCCCGTTGACGTCGTCGGACTTGACGGTGAGCAGCTCCTGGAGGGCGTGGGCGGCCCCGTAGGCCTCCATGGCCCACACCTCCATCTCGCCGAAGCGCTGGCCGCCGAACTGCGCCTTGCCGCCCAGCGGCTGCTGGGTGATCATGGAGTAGGGGCCGGTGGAGCGGGCGTGGATCTTGTCGTCCACGAGGTGGTGGAGCTTGAGGATGTACATGTAGCCCACCGAGATCGGGTACGGGAAGGGCTCGCCGGAGCGGCCGTCGAACAGGCGGGCCTTGCCGTCGGGGCGGACCAGCTGCAGGCCGTCGGGGCTGGGCAGCGTGGAGCCCAGCAGGCCCATGAGCTCGTCGTCGCGCACGCCGTCGAACACGGGCGTGGCCACGGGCGTGCGCGGCTCGACCCTCACGCCGTCCTCGGGCAGGCGCTCGGCCCACTCCCGGCCGGCCTCGCGGGCGGCGGAGGCGTCCCACCCGCGCGAGGCGACCCAGCCCAGGTGCAGCTCCAGGACCTGGCCGACGTTCATGCGGCTGGGCACGCCCAGCGGGTTGAGGATGACGTCGATCGGCGTGCCGTCGGCCAGGAAGGGCATGTCCTCCACGGGCAGGATCTTGGAGATGACGCCCTTGTTGCCGTGGCGGCCCGAGAGCTTGTCGCCCACCGTGATCTTGCGGCGCTGGGCGATGTAGACGCGCACCATGCGGTTGACCCCGGCCGGCAGCTCGGCGTCCTCGGTGGCGGCGTCGAACTCGCGCACGCCGGTGACGATGCCGTACTCGCCGTGGGGCACGCGCAGGGAGGTGTCGCGCACCTCGCGGGCCTTCTCCCCGAAGATGGCGCGCAGCAGGCGCTCCTCGCTGGTCAGCTCGGTCTCCCCCTTGGGGGTCACCTTGCCCACGAGGATGTCCCCGCTGCGCACCTCGGCGCCGATGCGCACGATGCCGCGCTCGTCGAGGTTGGCCAGGGTCTCCTCCGACACGTTGGGGATGTCGCGGGTGATCTCCTCGGCGCCCAGCTTGGTGTCGCGGGCGTCGACCTCGTGCTCCTCGATGTGGATGGAGGTCAGCAGATCCTCGGCCACCACCCGCTGGGAGATGATGATGGCGTCCTCGTAGTTCAGCCCCTCCCAGGTCATGAAGGCCACGAGCAGGTTCTGCCCCAGGGCCAGGTCGCCGCCCTCGGTGGCCGGGCCGTCCGCCAGGACGGTGCCCACCTCGACGCGCTCGCCCTCGGCGGCCACGACCCGCTGGTTGTAGCAGTTGCCCTGGTTGGAGCGGCGGAACTTGGCGACCTTGTAGACCCTCTCGGTGCCGTCGTCGTTCGCCACGCGCACGAAGTCGGCGCACACCTCGGTGACGACGCCGGCCTTGTCGGCCACGAGCACGTCGCCGGCGTCGACGGCGGTGCGCCGCTCCATGCCGGTGCCCACCAGCGGGGCGTCGGGGCGGATGAGCGGCACGGCCTGGCGCTGCATATTGGCGCCCATGAGGGCGCGGTTGGCGTCGTCGTGCTCCAGGAAGGGGATGAGGGAGGTGCCCACCGAGACCATCTGGCGCGGGGAGACGTCCATGAGGTCGACCTGGTCGGCCGCCACGAGGGCCGGCTCGCCGCCGGTGACGCGGCACAGCACGTGGTCCTCGGCGAAGTGGCCGTCGGCGGTCAGCTCGACATTGGCCTGGGCGATGACGTGGCGGTCCTCGTCGTCGGCCGTCAGGTAGTGGGTCTCGTCGGTGACGCGCCCGTCCCTGACCACCCGGTAGGGCGTCTCGATGAAGCCGAAGGGGTTGATGCGCCCGTAGGTGGCCAGCGAGCCGATGAGGCCGATGTTGGGGCCCTCGGGGGACTCGATGGGGCACATGCGCCCGTAGTGGGAGGTGTGCACGTCGCGCACCTCCATGGAGGCGCGCTCGCGCGACAGGCCGCCCGGGCCCAGCGCGCTCAGACGCCGCTTGTGGGTCAGGCCCGCCAGCGGGTTGTTCTGGTCCATGAACTGGCTGAGCTGGGAGGTCCCGAAGAACTCCTTGATGGCCGCGGTCACGGGCCGGATGTTGATGAGCGTGTTGGGCGTGATGGCCTCGACGTCCTGGGTGGTCATGCGCTCGCGCACCTGGCGCTCCATGCGGCTCATGCCGGTGCGCACCTGGGACTGGATGAGCTCGCCCACGGCGCGGATGCGGCGGTTGCCCAGGTGGTCGATGTCGTCGTACTCGACGGCGACGTCGATGATCTCGCCGTCGTGCACGCCCTCGACGCTCTGGGCCCCGGCGTGCAGCGCCAGCAGGTACCTGATGGCGGCGACGACGTCCTCGATGCGCAGCACCGAGTCGGTCAGGGGGGCGTCCAGGCCGAGCTTCTTGTTGATCTTGTAGCGGCCGACCTTGGCCAGGTCGTAGCGCTTGGAGTTGAAGTAGAAGTTCTCCAGCAGGGTGCGCCCGGCCTCGACGCTGGGCGGCTCGCCGGGGCGGATCTTCTTGTAGATGTCGAGCAGGGCCTCGTCCTGGGTGGTGATCTTGCGGTCCTCGTCCAGGGAGGCGGTCAGGGTCGGGTAGTCCTTGAACTCCTCGCGGATCTCGGACTCGTCCAGGCCCAGGGCCAGGAGGAAGACGGTGATGTCCTGCTTGCGCTTGCGGTCGATGCGCACCGCGACGTGGTCGTTCTTGTCGATCTCGAACTCGAGCCAGGCCCCGCGCGAGGGGATGAACTTGACGTTGTAGACGTACTTGTCCGACGCCTTCTCGGTGGTGCGCTCGAAGTACACGCCCGGGGAGCGCACGAGCTGGGACACGACGACGCGCTCGGAGCCGTTGACGATGAAGGTGCCCTTGTCCGTCATGAGGGGGAAGTCGCCCATGAAGACGGTCTGCGACTTGATCTCGCCGGTGGAGAAGTTCTCGAAGTCGGCGACGACGTACAGGGGCGCGGAGTAGGTCAGGTCCTTCTCCTGGCACTCCTCGGCCGTGTATTTGGGCTCCTCGAAGCGGTGGTCGTGGAAGGACAGGGCCATGGTCTCGCCGAAGTCCTCAATGGGGGAGATCTCGGAGAAGATCTCCTCCAGCCCGGAGGTCTCGGGCAGGGAGCCGGGCCGCACGGCGTTGGCGGCGGCCACCCGCGCGCGCCACTTCTCGTTGCCGACCAGCCAGTCGAAGCTCTCGGTCTGCAGGGCGAGGAGGTTGGGAGCCTGCATGGGCTCGGCGATCTTCGCGAAGGTGATGCGACGCGACGCGGTGCGCGCGGCGATGTCAGCGGCAGTTGGTGCACAGGTGCGCGAGGCGGCCAAAGGGGGATCCTTCCCTCATCTCGGGGATCACTCTGCGTACACTGCGAGGGGCCGGTGGGCGCCGGCGCGGCGCGCAGGGCCCTCGGGGTCCACGGCCGGGCGGCGCCTCCAGTTGCTTATACACACAATGGACGCAAAGCGCTAGCGTACACGCACGCCCCCGGACCCTCCATACCGCAGACGCATTGGGTCTTGCGATTCGCGCCACAGTCGCGCATACTGCCTCGCCGCGCCCTTCCGGCCCCTCCGCGCGCCGCGCCCCGCCCGCCGTGAAGGCGGACGGGGCGCGATCGGGGCGGCCGGGCGACTGGCCCGGAGCGGCTCACTTGAGGGTGACGGAGGCGCCGGCGCCCTCGAGCTGCGCCTTGGCCTTCTCGGCGGTCTCCTTGTTGACGCCCTCGAGGACGGCCTTGGGGGCGGAGTCGACGAGGTCCTTGGCCTCCTTCAGGCCGAGGGAGGTCAGGGCGCGCACCTCCTTGATGACCTGGATCTTCTTGTCGCCGATGGAGTCGAGGACGACGTCGAACTCGTCCTTCTCCTCCTCCTGGGCGGCCTCGCCGGCGGCGCCGGGGGCGGCGGCCACGGCGACGGCGGCCGGGGCGGCGGCCTTGACGTCGAAGGTCTCCTCGAAGGCCTTGACGAATTCGCTCAGCTCGATGAGGGTGAGCTCCTTGAAGGCCTCGATGAGCTCGTCGGTGGTCAGCTTCGCCATAGTGGACATTCCTTCCTGGAAAGCGGGTCCTGCCGCGCGACGGCGCGCAGGGCCACGAGTTGTACGGGGTGACGCGCGCGGCTCAGGCCGCGGCCTCCTGCTTGTCGCGCAGGGCGTCGACGGTGCGCACCGCCTGGGTGGCGGGCGCGGCGAAGAGGTGCGCGGCCTTGGCCAGGGACGCCTGGACGGCGCCGGCGGCCTTGGCGAGCAGCACCTCGCGGGACTCGAGCGAGGCCAGCTTCTCGACCGCGGCGGCGTCCAGGACGTTGCCGTCCATCATGCCGCCCTTGAGGACGAGGTTGGCGTTGTCCTTGGCGAAGTCACGCAGCGCCTTGGCGGCCTCGACCGGCTCCCCGGTGACGAAGGCCAGGGCCGAGGGGCCCGTGAAGTCCTCCGCGAGGTCCTCCAGCCCGGCGCGGCGGGCGGCGATCGCGGCGAGCGTGTTCTTCACCACGGTGTACTCGGCGTTACCGGCGAGGGAGCGGCGCAGCGCCTTGAGGTCGGCGACGCTCAGCCCGCGGTACTCGGTCAGCAGGACGGCGTCCGAGGCGCGGAACCTGTCCGCGAGCCGGGCGATCACCGCCTCCTTGTCAGGCCTTGCCATGGGCCCTCCTTCCGTGGTCTGCCGCAGGGCCCACGACGAATAAGGCCCCGCGCCGGTGGCACGGGGCCGCATCCCCGCCGATGCGGGGGGTCTCGTCTCACCTGCGCGGGCTCCGACGTCGTCGGACTCGGTCCCGCCGGGGCGGGCGACCTGCGGTCTTCGGCAGGGCACACCCTAGCCGCTCCCCTCCCCCGGGGCGCAAGCGCACGGGCGGCGGAGGCGGGTGCGATCGGTCACCGCTCCCACCCCCTCGCCGCCGGGAGGGGCGAGGGCCCGCCCCGGGGCGTGAGAGGCTGGGGCCGTGCCCACTGCGACCCCTCTCATTGTCGCGGTCCCCCTCGTCGTCGCGGCCGCCTCGGCGTGCGCCGCCGCGGTGGCCGGCCCCGCCTCCCGGTTCGCCCGCGACTACGTCGCCGGGCTCGTGGCCGAGCCGGCCGGGGACGGCCCGCCGCCCGTCGTGCGCCGCCGCGCACTGCTCGGCGCCGGACCGCAGGCCGCCCTGGCCGCCACGGCGTGCACGACGACGGCGCTGTGGGCGCTGGTCCATCACCGCTGGGCCGACGGCCTCGTCGCCGTGCCCGTCGTGGCGCTCCTGGTCGTGGCGGGCAGCGTCGACGCCGTGTGCCACCGCCTGCCCAACCGGCTCCTGGGCGCGGCCGCGGCCTGGCTGGGGGCGGCCCTCGTCGCGCGCGCCGCCGTCGGGCTCGCCGCGGGGGCGGCGGCGCGGGCCGGCGCCCCGCCGGCGCGGGCGGCGCTGTGCGCCCTGGGGATCGGCGGGGCGGCCCTGATCCTGGCGCTGCTGCCCTCCGGCCTGGGGATGGGCGACGTCAAGCTGTGCGCCCTGATCGGCCTGTGGCTCGGGCCCCTGGGCTGGGGCGCCGCCCTGAGCGGGGTGCTGGCGGGCGTGATCCTGGCCGGACTGAGCGCCCTCGTCCTCATGGCGGCGCGCGTCGTGGGGCGCAGGCAGATGATCGCCATGGGGCCCCACCTCATTGCGGGGGCCTGGCTCGCCTGGATCCTCGCCGTGCGCGCGGGGGCCTGAGGCGGCCGGCGCCCTCACTCGCCGGACGCGCGGACTCCGGGACGAGCGGCCCCGCGCTCTCATCCCTCCACGACGGGGATGCCGGTCAGTCGCAGGCACAGGGCGTCCTGGTGCATCTTCTTGCCGCCGGGAAGGTCGAGGACGACGGCGTCCTGCCCGGTGTCCGGCCACACCGCGGGTAAGCGGGCCGGCACCTGACCGCTCTTCACCGCGGGGGTGAAGGCGTTGGCGAGCGGACGGAGCGTATCGGACCCGGGCATGTAATACGCCTCCAGGTAATGGGTGTCACCGCTCAGCAGGGTCAGGTTGGACACGACGGAGTAGCCCAGACCCATCCACTGACCGCCGAGGCCGTCCCACGCCCCGGGAAGGCCGAAGGCCATCGCGGGAATGATGAGTTCCGAGTCCGTGCGCATGAGGAGCTCGCCGACGAGATAGCCGCCCACGCGCGTCACCTTCTCCATCCACACGTGCACCGCGACGGAGTCGATGGTGATGTCCACGCCGTCCGCGCCGGTGCCCACCGGGCCCTGGGCCTGCGGCATCTGACCGGACCCCGCGGCCGGGGACGCGGGGGCGGGTGCGGGGGACGCGCCCGCTCTGCTCCCCTCCCCCTCCGCGGGATTGGAGGGGGTCAGGACGATCTCCACCCGCCGATTGACCTGCCGGTGCTCATCGGAGTCATTGGGGACGCGCGGCTCGCCCTCGCCCTTCCCAGTCGCCTCCACCGTCCACTTCGACAGATCGACCAGCTGCTTCAACCGGTCCGACACCGCCCGGGCCCGCTGCTCGGACAGGGTCTGATTGTGGGCGTCGTCGGCCACATCATCCGTATGGCCCGTGATCGCCAGGCCCCCGCCCGAGGGGAACCGCTTGATCTGCTCCACCGCCGAGGCCAGCACCGCATCCGCCTGACCGCTCAGCTCGGCCGAGTCCGACGCGAAGGTGACATCGCCGCTGACCGTCACCGTCGTCGACGCGCTGTCCTTCCGGGTGTTCGACGAGCCGTCCGCCGTGAAGGTCGCGGACCCGATGCTGTAGGGTCCGGCCTTACTCGTATCCGGGTCGGCTCCCGACAGCGCTGCTGCGACGTCGAACCCGGCCTCGGCCTCCCCCACCACGGGAATACCCGCCACCACGCCGAAATTGGGCAGGAAGGCCTCCACCGTCCCGGCATCCTGGGGCACCGCCCCGAAAACCGGGAACAGCTCTACGCCCTCACCCGGGGAGACGCTCTTGCTGAGCGGATGAGCATCCCCGCCGATCACCGGATACACGGCGGAGCCCGCCAGGGACAACAGCTTGATCTCGCCGATGACATGAGAGGAATCGGACGTCGAGAAGACCCTCGTGCCCAGGGAGGCCGAGTTCTCGGACACCGGCGAGAAGGACAGGCGCAGGATTGTCATGCCGTCCCTCACCACCGCCGGGCCCGCCTCCAGATCCCACTCCACACCGGAGCAGCCGCTGCGAAAACCCGCAGCGCCCGGACTGCTCGCAGGAGCGGGGGCGGAGGCGGAGGAACCGGAACCGGCGGGCGCGCCCGCAGCGCCCCCGCCGCCCTTCGACGAACTTCCGGTGCAGGCGCCCAGCGCGGTTCCGCCCGCCACCACGACGGAACCCACCAGGACCGACCGGCGCGATACGGATCTCATGATAAGAACTCCTTACCAGAACGAGACTGCGGATAAGGTTCGACACGTGCCCTGCTGCATTTTGAGCAGTATACCCATTGGATTCGCAGGCCAGGGCGGTCATGACCGTGGAGCACGGGACCCGAAAAGGTGGTCGGCGCATATCTTTCACCCTCCTTCCCGGATGCGCCCCGTCCCGAACTGGTGCGATGACGCCATCGTCCGAACGCACAGGAGCCGCCGCGCACCCGAAAGATCCGCGCTGGCCACCTTTTCACCTCCCCGGGCCGCCCGCCACCGGCCGACCCGCGCCCGCCTCACTCGGGCAGGACGGCGTAGAGGACCTCGTTGAAGTCGTAGGAGCTGCCCTGGATCATGAGGAGGCGGGGCTGGGACGCGACCTCGCCCTGGGCCTGCTCGGAGGGGGCGATGACGCGCTTGAGGGCGCCCTTGATGCTCCAGGTCTGCTCGCCGTCCTTGAGCCTGTGGGCCGTCACGACGGCGTCCTTGGCGGCCTGGTTCTCCGGGTCGAGGCCGGACTGGAGGACGAGGACGTCGTCGTCGCCCGCGAGCCCGAGCGGGGTCAGGAGGCAGTCCTTGCTCTGGGCGGGCCGGGCGGCGGTGATGGTGACCCCGTCGACCGCGGCGGTGCAGGCGCCGGTGTCGACCGTGACGGTGACGGTCCGGCTCCTGCCGCGCACGGCCACGCCCCCCGAGGCGGGGGCCGCGGCGATGAGGTCGGCCAGCTCCTCGGCCTTGAGCGGGGCCGAGCTCACCCAGGAGGTGCGCGGGGCCGAGGAGCTGATGGTCCTGACCTCCTTCCCGGTGGCGTCGTAGACCGTCCAGGAGGAGCCGTCGGTGACGTAGAAGGCCTCGGGGCCGACGTCGACGCCCACGCCCCCGGGCAGGGGCTCGTCCCGGGAGCCGAAGTTGGGGCTGGTCTTGACGTCCCGGCGCAGCAGCACCGCGCCGGAGTCGGCCGCGATGACGTCCACCTGCTTGTTCTTCGAGTCGTAGGCGACCAGGAAGCCGTTGTCCACGCGCCCGCCGGAGAAGTCGCCGTAGACCCGCCAGGTCTCCTTGCCGGAGGAGTCCATGCCGATGAGGGACCCGGAGGAGAAGTCGTCGATGAGCACGGCGGTGGTGGCGGTGGAGCCGATGAGGTTGTGGTCGACGGGGCCGGGGACCTCGGAGGTGGAGCCGTCGAGCTTGACCAGGCTCGCCTCGGAGCCGCTGTTCTCGCACAGGAGGGCCTTTGCCGTCCAGAAGGCCGCCTCGGAGCACTCGCCGGACCACACGCCGGCCTGGTTGGAGCGGTTGAGGTCGTACAGGTTCCAGGTCCCCGAGTCGTCGGTCGCCAGGGCGCCGCCGTCGGGGGCCACGCGCAGGGCGGAGCTGTCCGGGATGCGCTGGAGCTCGGTGACGGTGCCGGCGGCGACGACGTCGGCCAGGGAGGGGCTGTCGGGCAGCCGGTTGCGCCCCAGCACCCACCAGGCGATGGCGCCGCCGGCGAGGGCCACGACGAGCACGACGACGATGACGGGGATGAGGCGACGACGACGGCGCGGCGGCGCGGCGGGCGGGTGGACGGAGTCCGGCCGGCCGGGCCGCGGCCCGGGGCCCGAACCCGGGGCGGGGCCCGGGCCGGTGTAGACGGCGGTGGAGCCGTAGGCGGCGGGGGCCGCGGTGGAACCGTAGGCGGCGGGGGCCGCGGGGGTCCCGGCCGGGACGGGGGCCGAGGGCGCCGTCGGACCGGAGGGGGCGGAGGACCAGGTCGGCGCGGAGGGCGCCGCCGGACCTGAGGGGGCGGAGGAGCGGGTGGACGCGGCCTCCTGCGCCCAGTCGTAGGGCTGGAGGGAGGGGGCGGAGGCCGGCGGCTCGGTGAGCGGGGTGCAGGCCGGCAGGGCGGCCAGGAGCGGGCCCAGCCGCTCCAGCTCGGCGGCCACCGCCGCGGCCGGGGGACGGGCCTCGGGGTGCTTGGCCAGCATGGCGGCCAGCAGGTTCCACAGCTCGTCGGGCACCCCGCCGGGCCGGCCGGCGTCGCGGCGGGCGTGCTGGGCCAGGACCTGGGCCGGGGCGCCGGTGAAGGGCGGCACGCCGCAGGCCAGCTCGTAGAGGACCACGCCGAGGGAGTAGATGTCAGCCGCGGTGGTCGGCGCCTGCGGGGCGAGGATCTCGGGGGCCATGTACAGCGGCGTGCCGATCGCCCCGGTGACGTGGGAGGAGGACACCGTGTCGCAGATGCGGGCGACGCCGAAGTCGGCCAGCTTCGGCGTGCAGGCCTGGGCGGCCCCGACGACGCGGGTGGCGGCCAGGGCCTCGGGCACGGTGGCGGCGGAGCGGTCCACCCGCCGGCCCGGCCCGGGCGGCGGCGCGGGCGCGGGCGGGGCGGGCGCGGGACGCCCCTGCGGCCCCCAGTCGATGAGCACATTGGCCGGCTTGAGGTCCCGGTGCACGATTCCGGCGTCGTGCACGGCCGCCAGCCCGCGGGCCATGAGCGCGCCCATGCGACACAGCTCGGCGGGGCGCAGGGGGCCGGAGGCGGCCAGCAGCCCGCGCAGGTCGCCGCCGTCGACGAAGTCCATGACGATCGCGAAGCTGGTGCCCTCGATGACCATGTCGCGCACGCCGACGACGTAGGGCGAGCGCACCCGCAGCAGGGTGGCGCGCTCCTTGATGAAGCGCTCGACGACGGCGCCGTCGTCCAGGAGCTCGGCGCGCAGCAGCTTGACGGCCAGGGGCGCGCCGGGGCTCTCGGTGCGGTGGCCCCGCCAGACCTCGCCCTGCGCCCCGGCGCCGATGCGCGCGTCGAGGACGTAGGCGCTGCCCAGGCGACGGGGCTCGCCCTGGGGGAGGACGGTCGTTGAGCTCATACGGATTCCAGTCGTCATGCCAATCGGGACGCGACCCAAGATACCCGCACCGTCGAGCGCGCGAGGACCGGCGCCCCGCCGCGCCGGGCGCACGAGCGCCGACCCGCCCACGGGGGCGGACCGGCGCGGCGGCGTCGGGGCGGATCAGGCCTTGGTGACGTCGAGCGGGATGCCCGGGCCCATGGTGGTGGTCATGGTGGCCTTGAGGATGTAGCGGCCCTTGGAGGTCGAGGGCTTGAGGCGCACGATCTCGTCCAGGGCGGCCTGGAGGTTCTCCACCAGCTGCTCATCGGTGAAGGAGACCTTGCCGATGAGGAAGTTGAGGTTCGCGGCGCGGTCGACGCGGAACTCGATGCGCCCGCCCTTGATGTCGGACACGGCCCTGGCCACGTCCATGGTCACGGTGCCGGTCTTGGGGTTGGGCATGAGGCCGCGGGGGCCCAGGACGCGGCCCAGGCGGCCGACCCGGCCCATGAGGTCCGGGGTGGCCACGGCGGCGTCGAAATCGGTCCAGCCGGCCGCGACCCTGGCGATGAGGTCGTCATCGCCGACCTCGTCGGCCCCGGCGTCGAGGGCCTGCTGGGCGCGCTCGCCCTGGGCGAAGACGACCACCCGGGCGGTCTTGCCGGTGCCGTGCGGCAGGGACACGGTGCCGCGCACCATCTGGTCGGCCTTGCGGGGGTCCACGCCCAGGCGCAGGACGACGTCCACGGTGGAGTCGAACTTGGTGACGGACGTGGCCTTGGCGAGCTTGACGGCCTCGGCCGGGGTGTAGAGGACTCCGGACTGGATCTTCTCGGCGGCGGCGCGGTAGGCCTTGGAGCGCTTGGGCATCTGCTTCTCCTTGCAGTCGTGGTGAACGGGCCGCGCGAGGCCCTTCCACGGGGTGTGTGAAGATGTGTGAAGTGGTCGGTCGGCGGGGCGGGGCTCAGGCCTCGACGTCAATGCCCATGGAGCGGGCGGTGCCGGCGATGATCCTGGCGGCGGCCTCGATGTCGTTGGCGTTGAGGTCGGCCATCTTGGTCTGGGCGATCTCGCGGATCTGCTCCCGGCTCAGCGAGCCGACCTTGTCGGTGTGCGGGGCCGCGGAGCCCTTGGCCACGCCCGCGGCCTTCTTGATGAGCTCGGCGGCCGGCGGGGTCTTGGTGACGAAGGTGAAGGAGCGGTCCTCGTAGACGGTGATCTCCACGGGGATGACGTTGCCGCGCTGCGACTCGGTCGCGGCGTTGTACGCCTTGCAGAACTCCATGATGTTGACGCCGTGCTGACCGAGCGCCGGGCCGATCGGCGGGGCGGGGTTGGCGGCGCCGGCCTGGATCTGGAGCTTGATGAGCCCGGCGACCTTCTTCTTGGGAGCCATGTGGTGGTCCTTCTTGTCCGGAGAAGAGCTGCGCGCCTGCCGCGCAGCGGTGGGCGCGGCGTTGAGAGGCGCGCGCGCACGAGTGGTCATCCTAGCCCGGGCCGGGCCCGGGCGCGGGGCGCGGTGCGCGGCGTCACAGGGGTCGGGGCTGTGAGACGCGACGCCCCGCCGCGGCCACGCCCCGCCCGCGGGCCGTCAGATCTTGGCGACCTGGGTGAAGGCGAGCTCGGCCGGGGTGTCGCGGCCGAACAGGGAGATGAGCACCTGGAGCTTCTGGGTCTCGGGGTGGATCTCGGAGATGGTGGCGGGCAGCGACTCGAAGGGCCCGTCGGTGACGATGACGGACTCGCCGACCTCGAAGGCGATCTCGTAGACCTGGCCGTCGGCGGCGACCCGGGTGCGCTCGCCCCGCTCGGGGGCGGCGTGGGCGGCGGCCCTCCTGGCGGCGACCTCCTCGGGGGTGGGGCCGAGCTGGGAGACGGCCTCCTCGAAGGTCAGCGGCACCGGGTTGTAGCGGTCGCCGACGAAGCCGGTGACGGCGGGGGTGTCCTTGATGGTGCGCCACACGCGGTCGGAGGTCTCCGGGTCGTCCAGGTCCATGCGCACGAACACGTAGCCCGGCAGGCGCACCCGCGAGACCTCCTTCTTCCGGCCCGCGCTCTTGACCTCGATGACGGTCTCCATGGGCACGACGGCGTCGAAGACGTAGTCCTCGAGCTCGAAGTTCTCGGCGCGGGCCATGATGTCCGCGGCGACGCGGCGCTCGTAGCCGGAGTAGCTGTGCAGGACGTACCACTGGCCGGGCAGCGAGGACATCTTCTGGCGGAACTCCTCGACGGGGTCGACCTCCTGGGCGGTCTCGTCGGCGGCCTCGCCGGCCTGGGCCTGGGCCTCCTCGCGGGGCATCTCCTCGGACACGGTTACCTGCTTTCGTATGGATTCAGGGGTCGGCCTGACGGGCGCGGGAGGTCGGCGCCGCTCAGGCGAAGACCCACATCACGATGCGGTCGAAGACGGTGTCGAGGATCCCGGTGAAGGCCATGATCGCGACGATGAAGACGACGACGACCGAGAAGTAGGTCCACAGCTCGCCGGTGGTCGGCCACACGACCTTGCGGAGCTCGTCGACGACCTGGCGGAAGAACAGGGCGATGCGCGCGAAGACATTGCGCTTCGCGGTCCGCGTCCTCTTCTTGGCGGCGGTTGCGCCTCGGCTCATGCTCAGGATCCTCGGATTCGACGACTCGGTCAGCGCCCGGGCGGGCGATGAGGACGGGACCGACGGGATCCCCCGACAGATCCGCCGTTCTCAGCAGGGCAGGCGGGACTCGAACCCACAACCGCCGGTTTTGGAGACCGGTGCGCTACCAATTGCGCCACTGCCCTTCGGCGATGACCCATCCTGCCACACCCCCGGCCGATTGCCCACACCGCCGCCCGTGGGCTGCGACACGTGGCCGACGGCGCCGTCCCCGCGCCCCGCTGCGCGCCGCCCGCCCCCGGCCCCGGCGGGCCCCGGCCCCCGTGTAACCGGCGCGTGACGGCGGCGCGTGTGACCATTGGCCCGTGAGCACAGTCAGCACCGCACCAGGGCGCCGGGTCTCCGCCCGCCTCGCCGCCATCGCCCCCTCCGCCACCCTCGCCGTGGACGCCAAGGCCAAGGCCCTCAAGGCCGCCGGCCGCCCCGTCATCGGCTTCGGCGCCGGCGAGCCCGACTTCGCGACCCCCGACTACATCGTCGCCGCCGCCGTCGCCGCCGCGAAGGACCCCGTCAACCACAAGTACTCCCCCGCCAAGGGCCTGCCGGCCCTGCGCGAGGCCATCGCCGCCAAGACGCTGCGCGACTCGGGCTACGAGGTCTCCCCCGACGACGTCGTCGTCACCAACGGCGGCAAGCAGGCCGTCTTCCAGGCCTTCGCCGCCCTGGTCGACCCCGGCGACGAGGTCATCCTGCCCACCCCCTACTGGACCACCTACCCCGAGGTCATCGCCCTGGCCGGCGGCAGGGCCGTCGAGGTCTTCGCGGGCGCCGACCAGGACTACAAGGTCACGGTCGACCAGCTCGAGGCCGCCCGCACGCCGCGCACCAAGGCCCTGCTCGTGTGCTCGCCCTCCAACCCCACCGGCGCGGTCCACACCCCCGCCGAGCTGACCGCCATCGGCCGGTGGGCCCTGGAGCACGGCGTCTGGGTCATCACCGACGAGATCTACGAGCACCTGCTCTACGACGGCGCCGAGAGCGCCCACATCGTCGCCCTGGTCCCCGAGCTGGCGGACCAGACCGTCGTGCTCAACGGCGTGGCCAAGACCTACGCCATGACCGGCTGGCGCGTGGGCTGGATGATCGGCCCCTCCGACGTCGTGCGGGCCGTCACCAACCTCCAGTCGCACCTGACCTCCAACGTGGCCAACGTCTGCCAGCGGGCGGCGCTGGCGGCCGTGAGCGGGGACCTGTCCGCCGTGACCGCCATGCGCGACGCCTTCGACCGGCGCCGCCGGACCATGGTGGACCTGCTCTCGGGCATCGGGGGCCTGACGGTCCCGGTCCCCCGGGGCGCCTTCTACGCCTACCCCAGCGTCGAGGCGCTCATCGGGCGCACCCTGCGCGGCTCCCTCATCGACTCCTCCGCCGCCCTGGCCGGGCTCGTCCTGGAGCACGCCGAGGTCGCCGTCGTCCCCGGGGAGGCCTTCGGCCGCTCCGGCTTCATCCGCCTGTCCTACGCCACCGGCGACGAGGCCATCGCCGAGGGCGTGGGGCGCATGGCCGCCCTGCTCGCCGAGGTCGAGTGAGCCGGCGCCCCGCCCCCGAGGGTCCGGGGGCGGGGCGCCCTCACCGGGCGGCGTCGCGCCCCTCCTGCGGCTCCTCCTCCTGCGGCACGGAGGAGAAGGAGTCCCCGCGGCGGCGCAGGCGGGGGTCCTGGGCCAGGTAGTCCCCGGTCTCGCGGGCGATGAGGCCGGAGAGCGCGAGCATGCCGATGAGGTTGGGGACGGCCATGAGGCCGTTGGCGATGTCGGCGAAGGTCCACACGTCCTTGAGCTCGGTGACCGTGCCGATGAAGACGACGACCGTGAACAGCAGCCGGTAGGGCAGGACCCCGTGCACCCCCACGAGCCGCTCCACGCAGCGCTCCCCGTAGTAGGCCCAGCCCAGGATGGTGGACGAGGCCAGGAAGACGATGGCGACCGAGACGATGTAGTGGCCCCACTGGCCCGGCAGGCCGTGCGTGAAGGCCTGCCCGGTCATGGTCGCGGGGTCGTCGCCCTCCGCCCAGGTGCCCGTGGACAGGATGACCAGGCCGGTGCAGGTGACCACGATGATGGTGTCGATGAAGGTCTGGGTCATGGAGACCAGGCCCTGGCGGGCGGGGTGGTGCGTCTTGGCGGCCGCGGCGGCGATGGCCGCCGAGCCCATGCCCGACTCGTTGGAGAAGATGCCGCGCGCCACCCCGTACTGGAGCGCCATGAGGAACGTCGAGCCGGCGAAGCCCCCGACGGCGCCCCGTCCGGTGAAGGCCCCGGCGAGGACCATGCCCAGGGCGTGGGGGACGGAGGTGATGTTGACGGCCAGGATGTACAGGCAGCCGCCCACGTAGAAGACGATCATCATGGGCACGAAGCCGGCCGTCACCCGGCCGATCGCCTCGATCCCGCCCAGGAGCACCGAGCCGACGGCCACTGCCAGCACAATGCCCACGATCACCGGATCCCAGCCGAAGGAGGCCCGCAGCTGGGCCGCCACGGCGTTGGACTGGGTCATCGAGCCGATGCCGAAGGAGGCCAGGACGGCCGCGCAGGCGAAGAAGACGGACAGCGCCCGCCCGCCCGCGCCCCCGACGGCCCGCTGGAGGTAGTACTGGGGGCCGCCGGACTGCTGGCCGCGGGCGTCGGTGGTGCGGAAGCGCACGGCGAGGAAGGCCTCGGAGTACTTCGAGGCCATGCCGAAGACGGCGGTGACCCACATCCACAGCAGCGCCCCCGGCCCGCCCAGGTGGATGGCGGTGGCCACGCCGACGATATTGCCCACGCCGACGGTGGCCGCCAGGGCGGTGGTCAGCGCCTGGTAGTGCGAGATGTCGCCCTCGGCGCCGGCGGCCTCGCCACCGCCCTCGCGCTGGAGGAGGGCGAAGCGCAGGGCCGGGCCGAGCATGCGCAGCTGCAGGCCCCGCAGGCGCACCGTGAGGACGACGCCGGTCCCCAGCAGGAGGGGTATGAGCAGCCAGGGGCCCCACAGGAATGCGTCTATGCCCGTGAGCACCTCGGACAGCCCCCGGGCGGGCGGGGCGGACAGGGCGGGCGACGGCGCGGCGCCGGGGAGCGGTGGGAGCATCGGTCTGCCTTCCGTGTCGGGGACCGGACGGGTGCCGCAGCAGAATGGCAGGGGAATATGTCACGTATATGACGCGGCGTGCATTGTCATGCACGACGGCGGGGCCGGGGCGCCCGCCGCGCCGCGCGGCGCGCCGCCGCCTCAGTGCGCCCCGCGCCGCGCCTGGATCTCCCGGCCGGCGGCCAGCCAGGACTCGGCCCGGGCCAGCCTGCCCTCGGCGTCGGGCCGCCACGGGCCACCGTCCTCGCGCCGCGCCCCGGCCACCAGCGACAGCACGACGCCGGCGCACCGCGCCCGCAGGGCCACCGGATCCGCCTGCGCCTCGGCCAGGGCCGTCCACGTCTCCAGCACGGGGCGCAGATGCGGGTAGGAGGCCGGGGCCAGGTGGTCCAGGACGCTCACGTGCCCCAGCAGGCAGGCCAGGTCGTCCACGCGCCGGCCGGGCCCCAGGGAGTCGACGTCGAGCAGGCTGGCCACGCCCTCGCCCTCCATGAGCACGTTCGCCTCGTAGAAGTCGCCGTGGACCGGGACGATCGGACCGGGATCGGAGGAGGCCATGAGCTGCTCGACGCCGTCGGCCACGGCGCGGGCCCGCGCGGCGTGCTCGGGCAGGACGGTGGCGGCGGCGTGCGCGTAGTGGCGGGCCCGCTCCGACCAGGCCGGGTGCGCCTCGAGCTGGAGCGCGGAGGCCGGCAGGGAGTCGAGCAGACGAGTCAGCGAGGCGAAGACGCGCTCCGCCCGCCTCACGTCCATGCCCCGCGACAGCAGCCCCGACAGGGCCACGCCGCGGCCGGTGGACAGCAGCACCAGGCCGTCCGGGTCGTCGCGCAGCACCTCGGGGGCCGGCACCCCCGCGGCCAGCAGCATCCGGTGCCGCTCGGCGAAAGCGCGGGAGTGCCCGGGGGGCAGGACCTTGGCGTAGGACGTGGACTGATCCGTGTAGGTGACCCGCACCACGGCCCGGCGCGTGGGCCGGTAGGCGACCATGGTGGCCTTGACCTGCGCGCCCAGGCGCCGGGAGAGCAGCGAGGGGGTGCAGGCGACCGCGAGCGCGGGCAACTCGGGGTCGGCGGGGTGGCGCCACACGTGCACGGGCGGGCCGTCGCCGCCGGTGGGGGCGACCCGGGTCAGGCCCGGGGCCTGCGGGTTGGACAGCCGCGCCGTCGTCGCGCACAGGTACTCGGTGCGGCGCCGCCCGTCCGGGGACAGCACGACGGCGGTGTAGCCGACCGACACGCCCGCGCCGGGCCGGTGGTGGACGGAGTGGACCTCCCAGCTCTCCAGCCGCTGACCGGCGGGGGCGAGTGCGGCGGCGAGGACGGAGGCGGCGCGCGGCCCGGTCAGCAGGGCGACCTCCTCGGGCTCCCGGCGGGCCAGCGCATTGCTCATGGGCACAGTCTGCCCTACCGGCGGGGATTGATTCACATCCGCCCGCCGGCCGGCGGCGTGGAACAATCCGGCCATGCGCGACCTGTCCGCCCTGCCCAAGGCGCACCTGCACCTGCACTTCACGGGCTCGATGCGCCCGCAGACGCTGGCGGACCTGGCGGCGGCCTCGCGCACCCGCCTGCCGGCGCCCCTCATCGAGGCCGACCCGCTGCGGGTCCCGGCCGACCACCGCGGCTGGTTCCGCTTTCAGCGAGCCTACGACGCCGCCCGCCACCTGGTCGCAGGCGAGGGGACGATGCGGCGCATCGTCGTGGAGGCCGCCCTCGACGACGCCGCCGAGGGCTCGCGCCGCCTGGAGATCCAGGTCGACCCCACCTCCTACGCGCCCTCCGTGGGCGGGATCACCCCGGCCCTGGAGATCATCCTGGACGCGGCCGCGCGGGCCACGGAGCTCACCGGGGTGGAGGTGGCCGTGATCGTGGCGGCCTCGCGCACCCGCCACCCGCTCGACGCCCGCGCCCTGGCCCGCCTGGCGGCGCGCTACGCCGGGGAGGGGCCCGGCACCGTCGTCGGCTTCGGGCTGTCCAACGACGAGCGGGCGGGCCTGACCCGCTCGTGGGGCCCGGCCTTCCGCATCGCCCGCCGGGCGGGGCTGGCCTCGCTGCCCCACGGCGGGGAGCTGCTGGGCCCGGCGCACGTGCGCGACGTCGTGGCCGAGCTGGGGCCCACCCGCCTGGGGCACGGGGTGCGCGCGAGCGAGGACCCGGCGCTGCTCGACGAGGTGGTGGCCGCCGGGATCAGCCTGGAGGTGTGCCCGGCCTCCAATGTGAGCCTGGGCGTGTACCGCCGGGCCGCCGACGTGCCCCTGGCCCTGCTCCTGGAGCACGGGGCGCAGGTCGCCCTGGGGGCCGACGACCCGCTCCTGTTCCGCTCGCGCCTGACCGACCAGTACGCCATCGCCCGCTCCCTGGGCCTGGACGACGCCGCCCTGGCCGACCTGGCGCGCGGCTCGATCCGGGCGTCCCTGGCCTCGCCGTCCTCCAAGCGCCGGTGGCTGGCGCAGGTCGACGCCTGGCTGGCCGGCTGAGCGGGGCCCGGCCTCACCGGGCGGGCCGGGCCGGCCTCACCAGCCCACGGCGACGGGCTCGGGCACGAGGGTGATCCCGTAGCGCTCGCGGACCCCGGCCACGACGGCGTCGCGCAGGGCGGCGATGTCGGCGGCGCGGGCGCCGCCGCGGTTGGTCAGGGCCAGGACGTGCCTGGTGGACAGGGAGGCGGCGGATCCGGGCAGGGCGTAGCCCTTGGCGAAGCCGGCGTGGTCGATGAGCCAGGCGGCGGAGGTCTTGACCAGGCCGTCGACGACGGGGGCGGGCCCGCCGTCGTCGCCGATGCGCGCGTGATCGGTCACGGGGTAGCGGGGGGCGTCGGCGGGCAGGGCGTCGGCGGCGGCGCGGGTGAGGACGGGGTTGGTGAAGAAGGAGCCGGCGGACCAGGTGTCGTGGTCGGCGGCGTCGAGCACCATGCCCTTGGAGCGCCTCAGGTCCAGGACGGCCTCGCGCACGGCGCGCTCGTCGACCCGGGCCCCGAGCTCGACGCCCAGGGCGGCGGCGAGCTGGTTGTAGGCGATGGGGGCGGACAGGGTGGCCCGGCGCACGTGGAAGGAGACGGACAGGACGACCCAGCGGCCGGTGGGCCCCCAGGTCCGCCCGCCCCCGACGCCCGGGTCGGTCAGGGAGCGCTTGAGGGCGGAGTCGCGGTAGGCCGGGCGCAGGTCGGCCAGGGGCAGGTGGACCACGCGCCGCGCGGCCCGGTCCCAGGCGCGCACGGAGGCCAGGAGCTCGGCGGCCTCGCTGCCGTAGGCGCCGATGTTCTGCACGGGGGCGGCGCCCACGGTCCCGGGGATGCCGGACAGGGGGGCGAAGCCGCCCCAGTGCGAGGCGATGGCCTCGCGCACGAGGTCGTCCCAGGCGGTGCCGGCGGTGGCGGTGAATTCGACGCCGCCGCAGTCGGTGTCCGCGGCCAGGACGACCCTCTGGCGGGCGTCGCGCAGGACCAGGCCCGCGAAGCCGTCGTCGTGGGCCAGCACGTTGGAGCCGCCGCCCAGGACGAGCAGGGGGGTGCCGGAGTCGTCGGCCCGGCGCACGGCCCCGATGATCTCCTCCTCGTCGTGGGCCTCGAGGTAGGAGCCGACGGGTCCGCCCACGCGCAGGGTGGTCAGCTCGGCCAGGCGCGCGGGGGCGGGCGGGCCCAGGGGGCGGGCGAGGGCCTGGACGCCGGGCGGCCAGGACTGCGGCCGGGCGGGGGTCACTTCTTGTTGCGGCGCTGGTGGCGCGTCTTGCGCAGCAGCTTGCGGTGCTTCTTCTTGGCCATGCGCTTGCGCCGCTTCTTGATGACAGATCCCATGGGGACTCCTCGTGGTCGTGCGTGGCGGGCGCTCGCGGCGCCGTCGGATCGGCGACGGCGCGCCGGCGGGCGCCGGGCGAGCGCGCGGGGGAGGGCGCGCTCGCCCCCTCCCCCGCACAGGTGACCGGCTGATTCTAACGGGTCCTAGGACCCCGTCGACTCGCTGGACTCGTGGCCCCAGTCACCCAGTCCCGCGGCGAGGTACTCCTTGACGGCGCGCTCGGGCACTCTGAAGGAGCGACCGACCTGCATCGCGGGCAGGTCCCCGGAGTGGACCATGCGATAGACGGTCATCTTGGATACGCGCAGCATCGCGGCGACTTCGGCGACAGTGAGGAAGGAAGGGGCGCTCGACGCGCCGGAGGAGGTGGGGATGCCCGGTGCCATGGGTGCTAGTCCCGTCTCTGGAGTGGTGTGGTGGAGCGCGCACCGAGGGGTGGCGCCTGCTCCCGAACGTCGGGCGAACGGGAGTACGGCCAATATAACCCGAGTCCCAGACGACGCACAGATGGTTGCGATCCCCATCCGTCACAGGCGTCGCATCTCACATCTCGAGGAGGTCACGACCGCGTCGGAGATGATCCGACGGGGCGCTTGGGACACAATGTCGCCGTGTCCTCCCCGCAGCGCCCATCCCCCGGAAACGCCCGGCGCCGCGCCGCCCGGGCGCGTCTTCCCCTGCGTCCGACCGCCTGGCGGGCGCCCCTGCCGCTGCGCGTCGTGCGCGCCGCCCGGCGGCCCGGGCGCGCCGAACCCGACGACACGCCGGGGGCCCGGCCCGCCCGCGACCGGAGCGGGGGCCCGGCGGCCCTGCTGGAGCGGCTGGGCGTGCGCAACCGGCTGGAGAGGGCCGCCCGCTTCTCCCCCGCGCGGCTCGCCGTCGCCGTTTTCGCCGCCATTATCGCCGTCATCACCATCCTGCTCCTCCTGCCGATCGCCACTCCCGAGGACCACCGCGGCGCCAGTCTCGTCGACGCCCTGTTCACCGCCACATCCGCGGTCTGCGTAACGGGACTAACGACCGTGGACACCGCCACCGCCTGGTCCCCCTTCGGCCAGGCCGTCATCATCGCCGGCGCGGCCGTGGGCGGCCTGGGCATCATGACGCTGGCCTCCCTGCTGTCCTTCGCGGTCTCGCGGCACGTGGGCCTGACCCAGCGGATGCTCGCCGCCTCGGAGAACCAGTCCCGCCTGGGGGACGTGGCCTCCCTCCTGCGGGCCGTCATCTTCACGGCGCTGGGCGTCGAGGGCGTCCTGGCGCTGGTGCTCCTGCCCCGCTTCCTCACCCTGGGCCTGGACCTGCGGCACGCCGCCTGGTACGCGGTGTTCATGTCCGCCTCGATCTTCAACAACGCCGGCTTCGTCATCATGCCCGAGGGCCTGGCGCCCCACGCCGCCGACTGGTGGATGTGCCTGCCCATCGTGCTGGGCACCTTCGCGGGCGCCGTCGGCTTCCCCGTCATCCTCGACGTCGTGCGCCGCCGCGGCCGCCCCCGCCTGTGGACCCTGCACTCCAAGCTCACGCTGACCACCTACACGCTGCTGGCCCTCGTGTCCTCCCTGTCCATCGCCGCCTTCGAGTGGTCCAATCCGCAGACCTACGGCCCGCTGGGAGTCGGCGGCAAGGTCCTCACGGCCCTGGTCAACGGCGTCAACGCCCGCTCCTCCGGATTGTCGACCATCCAGCCCGAGCACATGCACGAGGCCACCTGGTTCCTCCAGGACGCCCTCATGTTCGTCGGCGGGGGCTCGGCCTCGACGGCCGGGGGCATCAAGGTCACCACCTTCGCGGTCCTCATCCTGGCCATTATGGCCGAGGCCCGCGGCGACCAGGACATCGAGGCGTTCGGGCGGCGCATCACGCTGTCGACGGTGCGCCTGAGCGTGGCGGTGGCCTTCATCGGCGCGAGCATCATCGGCGCGGCCACCCTCCTGCTGCTCCAGCTCACCGACCTGTCCCTGGACCGGATCCTGTTCGAGGCCACCAGCGCCTTCGCCACGGTGGGCCTGTCCACCGGGATCACGCCCCACCTGCCCGAAAGCGGCAAGTACGTCATCATCGTCCTCATGTTCGTCGGCCGCGTGGGCACCATGACGGCGGCCAGCGCCCTGGCCATGCGCGAGCGGCGCCGCGTCATCCGCATGCCCGCCGAGCGCCCGCTCATCGGCTGACCGGCCGGCCCCGGCCCCGGGCGGGACCGCCGCGGGCTCAGGGCGCCAGGAGGGCGGCGACGGCGCGCACCACGTCGTCGACCTCGCCGCCGCCCGCCGCGCCCAGGACGATCCGGTCCACCACCAGGCCCATGATGACATTGTGGACGACGGCGGCCACGGCCCGCGCCTCGAGGCGGTCGGTGATCCGCCCGGCGGCCTGCCACCTGACCACGAGCGCGGCGATGCGCGAGCGCACGAGGGCGTAGCGGCGCGCGCTCTCCTCGCGCACCCGGGAGTCCCGCGACATCTCGACCCAGGCGTAGGCGATGAGGGAGGCGCTCGCCGCGCCCCCGTCGTCCCGATCCCGCGACCCGTGCCCGTCGCCGGTCAGGCCCTCCAGCGCCAGCGTCCGCCTCACGCCGTCGAGGAGGGCCGCCTCGGCGTCGGGCAGCTCCGGGCGCTCGGCGAGCTCGGCGACCCAGGTCAGCACCGGGTCCGTGGCCCGCTCCAGGACCGCGCGGATGAGCGAGCCCTTGCCCTCGGGGAAGTAGCGGTAGACCGTCGAGGAGGACATGCCGGCGGCGCCGATGATCTCGTCCATGGAGGTGGCCTGGAAGCCGCGCCGGGCGAAGCAGGCGGCGGCGGCGTCGAGGATCCGGGCGGCCTGGCGGTCCCTGTGGGACTGGGTGACACGCGGCATACCGGCCAGGATACGGCGCCGGCCCCGCCGGGGCGACGGCGCCGGCCGCCGCGGTGGACTACGGTGGCCCCGGGCCGTGGCGAGGTGCCCGGCCGCCGACACGCAGGAGAAGCCATGGCAGCGCCCGTCGACCGCACGGACTCGACCCTCGTCATCGGCCTGGGCCGTTTCGGGGCGGCCGTGGCCGCGACCCTGGACCGGCTCGGCCGGGAGGTCCTGGCCGTGGAGACCAACCCGGCCACCGTGCGCCAGTGGACCGGCCGCATCCCGCTCGTCGAGGCCGACGCCACCGACATGGAGGCCCTGGAGCAGCTCGGGGCCACCGAGTTCGGCACCGCCGTCGTCGGCGTGGCCACCTCCATCGAGGCCAGCGTGCTCATCGCCGGCAACCTCGTCGACCTGCAGACCCCGCAGATCTGGGCCAAGGCGATCTCCCGGGCCCACGGGCGCATCCTGCGCCGCATCGGCGCCCACCACGTCGTCTACCCCGAGTTCGACGCCGGCCAGCGCGCCGCCCACCTGGTGTCCGGGCGGATGCTGGACTACATCGAGATGGAGAAGGGCGGCTTCACCATTGTCAAGATGCGCCCGCCCATGGAGCTGCACGGCTTCACCATCGGAGAGTCGAAGGTCCGCAGCCGCTACGGGGTGACGGTCTTCGGCCTCATGAGCCCGGGCGAGCCCTTCGAGTACGCCACGCCGGACACGCTGGTGTCCGCCGAGGACGTCCTGGTCGTGGGCGGGGACGCCACCCTCCTGGAGCGCTTCGCCAACCGGCGGTGAGGTCGGCCTCGGTGCGCTCGCGGGTCATGACGCGCCCCGGGCGCCGAACTCGTGGCGGTTGGCCCTGAACACGATCCGCTCGCCGTCGGGCGGGGGTCCGGGCAGGGTGAAGCCGCGCACGTAGGAGGCCACCGGAGTTGTAGTCCTGGGGGACCCGGCCGGGGTCGATCTGCTCGTGGCCGTCCCAGGGGTGCTGAACGTTGACGTACTGGGGCAGGTCGTAGCCCCGGAACTGGATGTGGGCGGGGACGGGGATGTCGTCCCACTGGGAGACGTCGTAGTCGGGGTCCTGGAAGCCGTCGACGGCTGGGACGGGGTTCTTGGCGTAGGCGAATTCCCACACCCCGTCCGGGCTCACCCCGAGGGGGGAGCGGCCCGAGGCGGCCCCGGCCGCGCTCGCGAACCAGCGGTGGTCAGAATGGGCCTCCAGGCGGCCCTGCGCCAAGAAGGCCGGATCCGCCAGGCGGTCGATATCAATGCCGATGCCCGCGTGAGCGCTCCTTCGCCTGCTCCCCGGCCCCGACGCCGAAATCCGCCGGGCCGTACTCCGCCCGGCTCCGGGCTCGCCGCGGGACAATCGTGGCCCCGGGGCGGGTCCGCACCGCGAGAGGGCTCCGCACCGGGCCCGGCGGCGCGGAGCCCCAATTCCCCGGTTCCCCGCCCGATCCGCGGGCTCACCCGCCTGGGCATTTGACCGGACGCCCGCGATGACGGTACGGTGAGTACTGGTAATCCGCACGACTCGCGGTGCGCGCCTGGACCCTGGAGACCGCCGATGATCATTCGCCCCCGAACCGGCCGCGACCCCCTCGCGGCGCAAACCGTCGAATTCGGATCGGGAAGAGAGTCGAGGTCATGACTTTCATCAAGGTCGACACCGGGCTCATGCAGGCCCTCATCAACAACCTGAACGACCGCGCCGAGGCCGTCGAGGACGAGAGAAGTTCGATCTATATAACAAGCATGAACAATTCCGATGGGCTTGAGCCACCGGTGGAGGAGGCCCACGACCTGGCCGGTAACACCATGACCGCGGCCGGAATAACATCCATATTCCACAATTACTGATCCGTTCTCCCAATACTCCAGAGAAGTCATGGCTAGTCGATATTCATCACACTTGTTCGGGAGGATGAATGGACGATCGCTCTGGCATATGTCCAGACGCCGGGCCTGCCTCCTGGCCGCGGTGATGATCGGGTCATCCGCTTGCGCCGACCACGGGGGCGATCAGGCCTCGGTCCCGCCCGTTCCGACCTTCCTGACCGACCAGACGCTGTGCGAAGTCGTTCCCAGGCAACTCCTGGAGGATGGGCTCTGCTTCTATCCCACCGACTTGTCCTACCTTCACTCACCGGGCCACAATAGCAGCCGCGACACCTTCGACTGCCATATTCACGGCATCCGAATGCCGCAGGGCCTGCACTCCTCCCTCGACGTCAGTTATTTCATCGGCGGTAAGTTCGGTGCGGGAGCGGGCAGCACGGAGTTCACCGAACTCGACGACAAGGGACTGCCCCGGATCACCTTCGACGACACCCAGGGCCGCGGCTGCATCTGGCCCGACAAGAATGGCGGGGGACGGATTGTAGGGGGCTGGCTCTACCCCGATGCCGACATCCACACCCTGGGCATCCGCTTCTATCTCAGCGACCCGAGGACCGCGAACGACGAGAATTTGAGCCTGAACTACGACCAGAACGATATTAACGCCATGACCGAACTCCTGCACACCCTCGCCCTCGCCGTCCCGCCAGTCGCGGCAGGGCCGTCTCAGAGACTTATCAGACGCCCTTGATTCAGAGGCAAACGGAACAGCACGACCCGACGACCGACAGCGCATCTGAAATTCCGCCGCCATGATTCCATTAACGCCGGCCGCGGCGAACTACCAAGCCAGCATCACCAAGGCGATCGGCGACGCGGACACGGCACTGTCCACTATTATCGAGTGCCTCGTCGCGGCCGAGAACCACCAGATCTATTATGTCGGCGAGAGGGTGACGCCCGACCAGCCCGAAGCGGTCTGGGACCTGGGCGAGATCATGCAGTGCTGATGACGACCCGGTGAAGGCCGGCCGGCAGAGCCCCGAGTGCGCCGTCCCACCGCCGGGCCGACCCGCGCCCGGCCTCGCGGCCCGACCCGACGCCGGCCCGCGCCCGGGCGTCGAACCAGTCCCCCGGCCCGGCGATGTGCGCGATCCGGCTGCGCCCCCGGCCCGCCAGGTGGCGCACCGCCATCCCCGCGCCCAGCCCCTGGTCCACGGAGACCACGTGAATGTGCTCCGAGGGCGCGAAGCCGTCGGCGACCACGACCATGGGCACGCCCCTGGCCGCGCGCACCGCGGCGCGGGCGATGCCCGTGCTCGGCGTCACCGCGATCAGGCCGTCCACACCCCGGTTGACGAGGAAGCCGAGCGCCTCGTCGATCTCCGCCTCGTCGCCGACCTGGAGAGATGTCACCAGCGTGCCGTAATTTGGACCGGCGCGCGGCCGGCTCGATGGCCGCCGTCGTCGAGGCCGGGCCGTCGTCGCCACCCCCGCCGCCGGGCCTCAGTCCTCCTCGCGGATGGCGCAGCTGAAGACGTGGGACTGCCCCACCGCCAGGGTCACCAGGTCCGTCCCGGAGTTGAAGGCGTCGGGCGGGCAGGTCATGGGCTCGACGGCGACACCGCGGCGCCCCAGGTGCTCGCCGCTGTAGACCTGGACCCAGGGCGCGGCGGCGCTCATGACGACGGCGCGATCGCCCTCGCCCCCGCGCAGGCGCACCCGCCACGTCCCCTCGGGCAGGCCAGTGTAGGCGTTGTCGGTGGCGGTGGCGCCCATGAGGCGCCCCTCCCTCCAGTCCCAGTCGGTCCCGGCGACCCCCCGCTCGCCGGTCGGGGCCATGGTGGCCGGGTCGGCGTCGAGCACCCGGGAGGCCGGCACGGTCAGCACGCACTCGTCCAGCAGCACCGAGCGGGTGAGGTAGGGGTGCCAGGACACCCCGTAGGGGGCGGGGGCCAAGGCGCCGTCGACCACCGGGGCGCCGGGAACGTTCGCCGCCGGGGCCGACGCGGCCCCCGCGTTCGTGGCGGTCGTCGTCATGGTCAGGCCGGACTCGGCGTCGAGGGCGAAGCGCACGCTCACGTCCAGGGCCCAGGGGTAGGCGTAGGAGGCGGGCAGGTGCAGCTCCAGGGTCGTCGCGCTCGGGGCGGCCCCGCCCCGTCCGGCGTCGGCCCCCTCCCCGGCCGCCTCCGGGACGACCCGGTAGTCCACCCAACCGGCCAGGCCGTGCAGGGCGGCGCCGGTGGCGGGCTCGTTGCAGGGCACCTCGAAGGTCGCGCCCGCATAGGTGTAGCGGGCGCCGTCGATCCGGTTGGGCCACGGCAGGAGCGTCTTGCCCTGCCAGGCGTCCGGCAGGCTCGTCTCGGCGTCGAAGGGCAGGACCAGGTCGCGCCCCTCGCGGCGCAGGTGGACCAGAGTGGCGCCGGATGCGGCCACGCGGGCCTCGTAGGCGCCGGCGCGCAGGTCGATGAGTTCTCCATTGATCATCATGATGTCGTCCTGTCTGTCGTGGGACCGGCTCCCCGGTCCGCCGGCCCCGGGCGTCCAGCATAGTGGGCGCGGACACAGCCCACGCGCGAGGGGGCGGGAGCCTCCGACTGCCGGGCGAGCGCCAGGAGCAGGTCCGTGCGGGCCCGGGCCACGCGCGAGCGGATGGTGCCCACGGCGCACCCGCAGATCTCGGCGGCCTCCGCGTAGCTGAAGCCCAGCAGCCGGGTGAGCACCAGCGCCTCGCGCCGCTCCAGGCTCAGCTCCCCGAGCAGCTCCTCCAGGTGCATCTCCCCCAGGGGGTCGGAGGGCGCCGCGCCCCGACCCCCGAACTCCCCCTCGACCCGGGTCCAGTCCACCGGGATCGTGAGCGGGCGGGCGGCCTGGCGGCGGAACTGGTCGGCGACGGCCCGCCTGGCGATCGCCAGCAGCCAGGTGCGGGCGCTCGACCTGCCCTTGAAGTCCGCCAGCGCGCCGAGCACCCGCAGGTAGGTCTCCTGCGTGAGGTCGTCGGCGGCCTGGCGGCCGGCCAGCCGCGCCACGAACCGCCACACCTCGGCCTGGGTGGCGCGGATGAACTCCGACAGCGCGGCCCGGTCGCCCCCGCCCGCCGCGAGCGCGAGCGCGGTGACGTCGTCGACGGTGCTCACCGGGCCATCGTAGTGGCGCGTATGCTTCCCCAATGCAGCCCGTGGACGAAGAGGCCTCCTGGCGGGCGGCGCTGTCCGCCCTGCTCGACGGCGAGGAGCCGCCCCTGCCGGTGCCCGGCATCGCCGCCCATCTGGAGGACTGCCCGTCCTGCTCGGCCTGGCTGGCCCGGGCGACCGCCCTGGACGCCGAGCTGCGCGCCCTGCCCGAGCCCCGCCCCGGGCTCGGCGAGCGGATCGTCAACGCGGTCGACGTGCAGCTGTGCGGCTGCCGCACGGGCGGGCCCTGCCTGTGCGGGGACTGCCAGTGCGGGCCGCACTGCACCTGCCATTAGCGCCGCAGTCCCCCCGGGCCGCGCCGCCGCTGTCCTCCCCCGGCCGCGTTCACGGAGGACGACGACGGCGGGGGACTCGCGTCCGCTACGCCCTTTTGTCTCTGCTACGCCTTTTGACCCTTCACTGTACGAGAAAAGGAGGCGTAGCGAGGGGTGAAGGAGCGCAGCAGAGCCAAATGCGCAACCGGCCCCGGAAGAACCGCGCCATCCGGGAGCGACCAGGCGCCTTCAGCGGTGGCGAGGGCCGTCAGAACGCCAGCGCCGCGAAGAAGGGCAGGATGGGGGTGAGCAGCCCCGTGCTCATCCAGAACATGCCGAAGTTCATGGCGAAGTCGGACAGGGCGGCGAGACGGCGATCGGCGGCGCCGCCCGGTCGCAGCGCCCGCCACAGGGCCAGGGCGCCGGCGACCAGCAGGTAGGCCATGAACGGCAGCCCCACGAGCGCGAACACCCACAGGACCCGGCCGGGCCGCCCCGCCTGCTCCATCCACTGGTGCATGGCCGGGCCCATGCCCAGCTCGGCCCTCGCCGACGCCTTGACGGCCATCGCCGCCAGGTGCCAGGTCATGGCGGCGAACATGGCGATGTGCCCGGCGTGCCCGGCGTGGGCGCGGCCGGCGCAGGCGTGGTCCGCGGCGTCGTCGGGGCGGGCGGACCGGCCGGGCGCCCCGGCAGTCAGCCAGACGAACCACAGGGTCGCCGCGGCGAAGGCCGCGACCACGACGGGGACGGGGATCGCACCCGTCAGCGCCATCCAGACCGGTTTGGGCACCATGGCGAGCATGACCACCGCCATGAGCAGGTGCAGCGCGTCGCAGATGCGCTGCCGGGCGCCCCGGGAGCGGGCGAGCTCGCGGGCGCACCAGATCGTGCACCACGTCAGGAGCACCAGCAGCCCGACGAATTTCACCGGCGTCTGGTCGAATGTGAACATGGGCGTCCTCTCACCGACGGCCCGCCCGACTTGCCCGGGCGGGTTCTCGCCCGGGTAGTCGGGTGCCGGGACCGGGAAGTTCCCGGTCCTGGCGCGGTGTCAGCATCCGCGTCCGCGCGGCCGGGGCCACGCACGAGGGCGGCGGGCCGGAGCTCGCGGAGCCGGGGGGATCGGCGGGACCGCCGAGCCCACCGGCCCCGCGAACCCATCCGGGCCTACCGCGGCCTCACTGCCCGCCCAGGCCCGTGGTGCCACCGCCTTGATGATCTGCCGCTGGAAGAGCATGAACAGGATCGTCAGGGGCAGGGCCGCGATCATGGCCGAGGCCATGGTCTGGGCGTAGATGGGTGCCGTAGGCGTTCTTGACCGTGGACAGTCCCACGGGCAGGGTGGAGTGCTCGGGGCGGGGCGGGCCGGACCGAGCGCCGGGGCGATCGCCGGGACCGCCGTCCGCGCAGGGGCCCGCGACGGCACCGTTTGTCCAAATCTGTTGCAAAGGCCCCGATCACGCCGAAACGCCGGAAGAGAAACGTTGATATTCCGCGCTTCTTCTCGCCGCCGATCCCGGCCCGGAGCGCCTTTGCAACAGATTCGGACACGTCCCCGCCCCGGATCGCCCCAGAAGCCCCACCCGCACCACCCCGCGCCCGCCCATCCCCGCCAGCACGCCGATCCCGGCTGGTCCGGGGAATTTTCCGGTGAGAAGGTCCCATTGCGCCTCCTCGAGACGGGAGGAGTGCGACGGGGGGCGAAAAGCACGCGCCGGCCATCTTTTTCGAGCCGCCGGACCGCTCACCCACCGGTTCACCCGCGTCCGCTACGCCCTTCTCCTTCTGCTACGCCTCTTCACCCTCCACCGTACGAGAAGAAGAAGCGCAGTGGAGGGCGAAGGAGCGCAGCAGACGCGAAGAGGCGCAGCAGACGATCCGGCGCGGCCTCCCGCGGACCCCGGGGCCGCCGGCCAGGAGCCCCGCGGCACCACCGCGCCAAGGGACTCGCCCGGGAACCCGCCCGACTCTCCTGTCTTCTGCCTTCCAGCGAGAAAGGCCCACCGGCCCTGCGCCCCGCACCCGGGAAACGCACTCGGACACCTCTATAACAATCTTCCCCTGCGCCGCGGAGCGGCACCGCGCGCCGGGCGGGCGCTGTTCTCCCGTTTTTGCGCCGGATTGCGCGGCCCGGGGCTGGATTCCGGGCGGGAGCGGGGGTATACTGTACGTATGTTCGAACTTCGTGGCGCCCCGACCCCTCCCGCACCGGCGGGTGCGGGGGACGGGTGCGCCGCGGACCGGCCCGCCGGTTTCGCCGACGCCGTCGATGGTGTCGGCCCCGTCGACACCGCCGGTCTCGCCGACGCCGGCGGCGCCGCCGATCTCGACGGCGTCGTCGAAGCGGGCGCGGGGGAGTGCGCGGGGCGATTGGCGGCCATGGCCCCCGGCGGGGCGCTGGCGGAGGTCGTCGAGCGGGTGATGCGCCACGTGCTGGCGCCCGCCGCGCGCCCCGGGGGGTCGGACGAGGGCGTCGAGGCCTTCGGCGGCGGGCCGTGCGCGCCGGGGCCCGGCGGGTGGGTGCAGTCCCTCTTCGACCCCGCGCGCGCGGCGGCGCCCGACGAGGGCCTGTTCGACGCGACGGCCGCCGGGGCCCCGGACCCGGGGGAGCGGGCGCTTCTGGAGGCGGCCGGGGCCGGGCGCGTCGCGGGGGGAGGCGCGGCGGCCGGCGCTCTGGTCGGACTGGGGGCCGGGGCCCTGGTCGAGCTGGTGGCGGCCTGCGAGCGGCTGTCCTCCTGGGCACAGTGGGCCGGGGCGCTCGCCGCGGCCTGCCTGGCCCGCTGCCCCGAGATGACCGCCCGGCCCCCGCAGCGGGGCGGGACCTTGCGCCTGGCCGCCCCCGACGAGACCCGCTTGGCGGCCTCGGGCGAGATCGCCCTGCGCCTGGGCGTCTCGCGCACCCGCGCCGTGCGCATCCTGGAGCGCGGCGAGGCGCTGCTGGACGCGGCGCTGGCCCCCACCGGCGACCTCCAGCGGGTCGGGCTCATCGACCGGGCCAAGGCCGACGCCGTGACCCGCCGACTGGAGGGCGTGGACGCTCGCACCGCCCTGCGGGTGCAGGCCCGCGTCCTGCCGCGGGCCGCCCACCTGCCCCACGCCCGGCTGGCCCGCGAGGTGGACGAGGCCCTGGCCGCCCTCGACCCCGCCGGCGCCGACGCGCGCCGCCGGCGAGACGCCGCCCGCCGCCACGTGAGCCGCCCCCGGCCGGTCGGGGCGGGTGTGAGCGAGATGAGACTTCTCATGCCCACCCTGGACGCCTTCCTCCTGGACGCCACCCTCGACGCGGTCGTGGCCTCCGCCCGCGCCGGCGGGGACGAGCGCACCGCCTCCCAGCTGCGCTGCGACGCCCTGACCGGCATGTGCCTGGACGCCCTGCGCCGGGCCCAGCGCCTCGCCGTGCGCGCCGGGCCCGGGGGCGCGCCGCCGGCCCCGACCGAAGACGGGGCCGGCAACCCCGGCGACCCCGGCGGGAAGCGCCGCGCGCACCGCGCACCCGGCGCGGACGGGGCGGGCCCGCCCGACCCCGGGCGCCTGCTGCCCGACGGCGTGCCCCTGGAGGGCCTGCTGACGGCGCTCAGCCACCTGGTCGGCTCCACCGGCCCCTGGTGGACGCCCTCGGGCGCCGACCCCGTGCACCCGGCGCCGGGACTGAGCGTCGCCGTCGACGTCACCGTCCCCCTGGACCGCCTCATCGGCCGGCCCCCGGAGCCGGGGCGCGACCGGCCGCCCGGCACCGCCCCGCCCGACGACCCGCCGTCCGCCCCCGGCCCGCCCGGCGCGTCCCCGTCCGACTCCCCGCCGATCCCCCGCGTGAGCATCGGCGGGCGCACCGCCCCCGTGCCCGACGCCGTCGCCCGCGCCCTGGCCGCCGGGGGGACCTGGCGGCGCCTGGTCACCGACCCCCTGTCGGGCGCCGTCATCGACGTCGGCCGCACCCGCTACCGCCCGCCCGCCGCCCTGGCCGACCTCGTGCGCGCCCGCGACGGCGCCTGCACCCACCCGGGCTGCGCCGTGCCCGCGCGCCGCTGCGACCTGGACCACATCACGCCCTGGAGCGGGGGCGGCACCACCGGCCTGGACAACCTCACCGCCCTGTGCCGCACCCACCACCGCCTCAAGCACGCCCCCGGATGGACCCTCACCCGCACCCCCGACGGCGACCTGACCTGGACCACCCCCACCGGCGCCCGCTACCGCCGCAACCGCGACGCCACCATCACCGCCCTGCCCCGACGCGTCGGCCCGCACCACATCACCCTCCCGGCCGCCCCCGTCCCCGACCACCTCGCCCGCGCCCTGACCGACACCGTCATCGCCCGCCTCGAGCACGGCCTGAGCCACTACGCCGACAACACCCCCGCCCCCGCGGCGGACCCGACCGGCCCCCGGCGCCCGACCGCCCCGCCCCAACCGGTCCTCACCACCCGCGGCCCCAGCGCCACCGCCCCCGGCGCATACGAGACCACACCCCACCCCGCCGCCCTCCACGCCCTCGACCTGACCGCCATCCTCGACGCCATCCCCCCGTACTGAACACCCGCCGCCCGGACGCGCCCGCGACGCTTCCGGACGCGCACCGCCGCACGCGCCCGCCCGTGGGCCGGGAGCGCCGCGGGCCGGTGCGCGGGCGGGGCGGGCGAGTCCCCCGTCGACTGGTTCACCGTCCTCCTGCCCTGAAAGGTCCCGGCCCCGTCCCCGCCCCGGCGCTCGCGGCCGGGGCGGGGACGCGCTGTGACACTCTCGTGCCATGCGCAAGGAAGCCTTCCCGCGAACCGACCGCCCCCGCACCGTCATCACCACCGATCCCGAGCTCGACGACCTCAACTCCATGATCCGTCTGCTCACCCACGCGGCCGAGCTCGATATCCGGGGCCTGGTCTACGCCGGCTCCCAGTGCCACTCCGCCGGCGACCCGGGGCGCGGCATCGAGCCCCACCGGTGGCCCCCGGCCGGCGCCGTCCTGCACATCGACGAGGCCATCGACGCCTACGAGCAGGTGGAGGAGACCCTGCGCGTGCACGACCCCCGCTTCCCCACGGCCGCCCGCCTGCGCTCGCTGGTGCGCATGGGCAATATCGCGGCCGCCGGGGAGATGGACGAGGTCACCCCCGGCTCCTCCCTCATCGCCGACCTCCTGCGTCAGATCGCGCTGACCCCCGACGGCGCCGTCGGCCCCGACGGCGAGGCGGCCGACGCCACCCGGCCCCTGTTCATCCAGGCCTGGGGCGGGGTGTCGACCATCGCCCGGGCGCTGCGCACCGTGGCCGAGGAGCTGGGGGATCGCGGGGACTGGCCCGCGCTGCGCCGGCGGATCGTGGACCGCGTCGTCATCACCTCCTTCGGGGAGCAGGACTCCGCCCTGTCCGCCTACATCCGCCCCGCCTGGCCCGGGCTGGAGCACCGCGAGGTCGCCACGATGACCTGGGGGTACCTGACCCGCGCGGTGCTGTCCCCGCGCGACGCCGAGCTCGTGGGCCCCGAGTGGATGCGGCGCAATGTGAGCTCGCGCGGGCCGCTGGGCGCCGCCTACCGCGTGTGGGGCGACGGACGGCAGATGGCGGCGGGCTTCGACGACGAGGACTACTTCGGCGTCTCCGGGGCGACGCCGCAGGAGCTGGCCGCGGCCGGTTACACCGTGTGGTGCCCGCTCCAGCCCGACGGCGCCTTCATCTCCGAGGGCGACAGTTCGAATTTCGCCCTGCTCGTCCCCAACGGCCTGGGCTCCTGGCAGGACGCGACCTTCGGCGGCTGGGGCGGACGCCAGGTCCCCCACCCCGAGCTGGCGGACGCCTTCACCTCCGATATGCGCCTCTCCCTGCCCGGGGCGCAGCAGCCGGAGCGCCCGCCGCTGGTCGTCGACCGCGCCGCCGACGGCTCGGCCCCCGAGGAGTACCACCAGACCCGCTGGTGGCGGGCCCTGCAGAACGAGTTCGCCGCGCGCCTGGCCTGGTCGGTCACGCCCCGCTACGAGGACGCCAACCACCCCCCGCTCGTCCTGCTCGCCGGCGCCCCCGCCGCGGTCGAGGGCGGGCTGGCCCGGGACGTGCGCCCCGGCGAGGTCCTCACCCTCACCGCCACGGCCACCGACC
The DNA here is from genome assembly GCF_000429225.1 of Actinomyces dentalis DSM 19115. GTDB lineage: Bacteria > Actinomycetota > Actinomycetes > Actinomycetales > Actinomycetaceae > Actinomyces > Actinomyces dentalis. The sequence goes on along the minus strand of NZ_AUBL01000002.1, from coordinate 87,262 downwards.
CCGACGGCGACGACGTCCTGCTGCGCTGGTGGGCCTACCCGGAGGCCGGCCCGGCCCCGTGCCCCCTCGTCCCCCGCCTGGAGGACGACGGCGCCGGCACCGTCGTCGTCACGGTCCCGGCGCGGGCCGAGGCGGGCCAGCAGATCCACCTCGTCGTCGAGGGCACCGACACGGGCTCCCCGGCGCTCACCCGCTACCAGCGGGTCGTGCTCACGGTCGTCTGAGGGCGGCCGCCCCTCGGAGTATGGAGTAATCCCCACCTCAGGTACGGATTACTCCATACCCGAAGTGAGGATTACTCCCTATCTCAGGTGGGGATTACTCCCTATCTCGCGTAGGCTGGCGGGCATGCGCACCTATCTGCCCCGCACGGTGGACGACGAGCTGGCCCGGGCGCTGAGGACGAGCGGGGCCGTGGTCATCAAGGGCCCCCGCGCCTGCGGCAAGACGGAGACCGCGCGCCGGGCGGCGGCCTCCGAGATCGGCCTGGACCAGGACACGGCGGTCATGGCGCTGTCCGCGGCCGATCCCCGTCTCCTGCTGGACGGGGCGACCCCCCGGCTCCTCGACGAGTGGCAGGCGGTCCCGGGCGTGTGGAACGCCGTCCGCCACGCCGTCGACGACCGGGGCGCCCGGGGGCAGTTCATCCTCACCGGCTCCGCCACGCCGGAGGAGGACGCCCGCAGGCACTCGGGCGCCGGGAGGATGCGGAACCTGACCATGCGCACCATGACCCTGTCCGAGTGCGGGGCCCCGGCGGCGCCGGCCTCCCTCGGCGCCCTTCTCGACGGCGCCCTGGAGCCGTCGTCCGGCACCGCGGCGACGGTCGCCGACTACGTCTCCTGGATGGTGCGCGGGGGCTGGCCCGGCCGGCTCGACCTGGAGGCCGATGACGCCGCCGAGGCGGTGACGTCCTACGTCGACGAGATGAGCGAGCACGACTACCCGCTGGTGGGCGGGCCCCGCCGCGACCCGCGCCGGTTCCGGGCGTTCCTCGCGGCCTACGCGGGCCTGGTGGCCCAGCCGGCCTCCCTGGCCGCGGTGCGCAGGCGCATGGGCGAGATCACCGGACACCGTCCCGCGGACTCCCTCGTCTCCGAGCTGCACGACTTCGCGGCGCGGCTGTTCCTGGTGGAGGACCAGCCGGCCTGGGCGGCGCGCCTGCGCTCGCGCACGCCGCTCATCCAGACCCCCAAACGGCACCTGGCGGACCCGTCCCTGGCGCTCGCGCTCCTGGGCGCCGGCGCCTCCCGCCTGCTCAACGACCCCCAGACCCTCGGAATCGTCCTGGAGTCCCAGGCGGTCCACGACCTGCGCGTCGCCGCCCAGGCCGCCCGCATGCGCGGCGTGTTCCACCTGCGCGACGCCAAGGGGCGCGACGAGATCGACGTCGTCGTCGAGGCGCGCGACGGGCGCTGGGCGGGCTTCGAGGTCAGGCTCTCCCACCGGGCCGTCGACGACGCCGCGGCCGCCCTGCTCAGGGTCGCGGCCAAGGTCGAACGGCCCGCCGCCGCCCTGGCCGTCATCATCCCGACCGGGCCGGTGCTGCGGCGCCCGGACGGGGTCTGGGTGATCCCGCTCGCCTGCCTGCGCCCCTGAGGGGCGGGCGGTCTCAGGGCGCCGAGCTCGGCGCGCCCCTCGGCGTACTCCCAGGGGTGCGGGGCGAGGCGGGACGCGCGCCCCACTATTTGTTTGCTCGCACAACTATATCGTTGCCATGGAGTAGGGTCAAGGCGTGGTCCGCTCAAGAAGAACGACGGCGCCCGGCGGGGAGGGCCCGGGCGCGGCGGGGGCGGCGGTCGCGGCGTCGGCCCGCCAGTCGACCCTGCGCACCGCCAACCTCGCCCTGGTGGCCCGGCGGGTCCTGTCCTCCCCCGAGCCCGTCTCCCGGGCCGGAGTCGCCGCCGCCACCGGCATGACCCGCTCCACCGCCTCCCGGCTCGCCGACGACCTCGTCGCGGCCGGCATCCTCGCCGAGCTCGACCCGGCGCCCGCCACCGGCCCGGGCCGGCCCGCGGTCCCGCTGGCCCCGCCGCGCGGCACCTTCATGGCCCTGGGCCTGGAGGTCAACGTCGCCCACATGGCGGTGCGCGCCATCGACCTGTCCGGCCAGGTCCTGGCCGAGCACGTCGTCGTCGACGACTTCGCCGACTCCGACCCCGCCGGGGTCCTGGCCCGCCTGGCCCGCCTGGCCGCCGACGTCCTGGGCGTCGACGCCGTCGCCCGCGCCAGGGCCGTGGGCGCCGCCCTCGCCCTGCCCGGCCTGGTCAGCGGGGACCGGCTCCTGCGCGCCCCCAACCTGGGCTGGCGCCACGTGCGCCCCGCCGAGCACCTCGACGACGTCCTGGCCCCGGCGGGGCTGGAGCTGCGTCTGGGCAACGAGGCGAACTACGGGGCGATCACCGTGGGGCGCGAGCGCCCCGCCGCCCCGCACTGCTGGCCCAGCTTCATCTACCTGTCCGGGGAGAACGGCATCGGCGCCGGGATCATGCGCGAGGGGCGGATCGTCGTGGGCGCCAACGGCTTCGCCGGCGAGATCGGGCACATCCAGGTCGACCCCGACGGCCCGCGCTGCTCCTGCGGCAACCGGGGCTGCGTGGAGCGCTACGCGGGCCGCCGGCTCATCCTGGCCGCCTCGGGCCTGCCCGACGACGCCCGGCCGGACGAGCTCGTGGACGCCTGGAGGGCCGGCGACGAGCGGGCCCGGAGCGCCGTCTCGCGCGCCGCCCGCGCCCTGGGGGCGGGGCTGGGGGCCGCCATCAACCTGCTCGACATCCCCGTGGTCGTCCTCGGCGGGCACCTGGCCCCCCTGGCGCAGGTGCTGCGCCCCGAGCTGGAGTCCGAGCTGGAGCGCCGCGTCCTGGCCTCGGCCTGGTCCGCGCCCCGGATCATGACGGCCGCGGGCGATCAGATGTCCGGGGCCACCGGCGCCGCCTGGTCCCTGCTGGAGGACGTCGTCGCCGACCCCAGCGCCTGGATGTGAGCCGCAACGCGAACAACCCGGGGCAGAAAACCTCTGTGAAGCCGGCTACTCCGGCTCCCATCCCGCAAATAAGCGCTATCCTTGCGTTGAGGAAGCGAGCACTTGCGAAGAATGGGGGAAGTTGAAGTGTCGACACCTGCCGGCTGGTACGACGACGGACAGGGACAAGTTCGCTGGTGGGACGGAAGCGCCTGGACCGAGCACGTCCAGGGACCAAAGTCCTCTCAAGGATTAAAGTCATCGGCTCTCAAACGGATAGGAGCATCGATCAAGAAGGCCGTCGACGACCGGGCGGCCGCCAAGAGACAGCAGTACGCCGAGGAGATGGCGCGCCAGACCGCTGCGGGACGGTTGCTGACCAAAGGGGAATTCGGCGGGCACTGCGTTGAGATCTATGAAGGCGGATACGTTCGGATTATGAGCCGCTCGGAGTCCTCGCCCGAGGCGAGAACCCGTCGAAATGCGTCTTCTCGCGTCAAGCAGGCACCCTATGAGCGACTCATTTCAGTAGCGTTCGTCGAGGGTCAGACAGACCCCTCCGCACACGATTCCCGCGCTACGGCCGCTCCGAAGACCACCGCCGTGCAGACCTTCTCCGGTCTCATCGGCGGAGGAATCAAGGCCCTGCCCCTCGGAGCCGTCGCAGCCGCGGTCGGCGCCGGCGCCAGTCATGTGATCAAGGCGAAGTCTGGGAAATCAACATTAACGATCACAACCGACATGAATATTCACGCCCTGACCAACGAGGGGCAGAATTCGATGGGAATCACCGTCGTTCTCAGGGACCAGGTTCCCATCGGCCGCGCCCTCGAACGCGCCGCGCTCACCGCACTCGGCCTCCCCCTGCCTCAGGAGCGCGCCCAAATCGAGGCCCACGTGCAGCCCGAATCACATCCGGATTCCCCCGGGTCGCCGACCCAGCAGCGGGCTTCATCCGTGACGGACCGTCTCAGGGAGTTGGCCACGCTTCACCGCGAGGGGCTCATCAACGAGACTGAATTCGCCATAGCAAAGGCGAACCTACTTGGAAACATGTAGTTCTCGCGGCGGAATGCCGGGCGGGACGTGCTCGCAGTGGGGTGCCTGCAACGACACGCCGCCCGCCGTCGAGCTTTCGACCCGAAGTGGATCTCGATCCACCGGGCACTGGCGGGCAGGTGCTCCTCCCGGCTGGTCGCGCCCGAGCGCATCCCAGCCCCCCACGGCGCCTCCGGTCATGAAGCCGCGCCCCTGAGCGCGCCGGTTTGTTGCGGCGTGTTACTTTCGTCGGCGCGCGGGCCGCCGCGCACGGCCCCCGCGCATCCGTTCCCGGGGCCGGTTGCCCCCTCCGCCGGCGCCGGGGAGGATCCTCACGGGCGCCGGTCCACGGCGCGCCCCGCCGACCAGACTCATCACGAAGGAGTTCCGCATGGGCACCGACTCCCAGGCACTGACCGCCGAAGACCTCAGGGCCATCAACATCTCCAAGGCCCTGGCGGCGGACGCCGTCGAGAAGGCCGGATCCGGGCACCCGGGGACCGCCATCTCCCTGGCCGGCGTCGCCTACCTGCTCTACCAGTACGAGATGACCCACGACCCCGCCGACGCCCGCTGGCTGGGGCGCGACCGCCTCATCCTGTCCTCCGGGCACGCCTCCCTCCTGCTGTACATCCAGCTGGTCCTGGCCGGCTACGGCCTGGAGGTCTCGGACCTGGAGCAGCTGCGCCAGTGGGGGGCCCGCACCCCGGGGCACCCGGAGTTCGGGCACACCCCGGGCGTGGAGACCACGACGGGCCCGCTCGGCGCCGGCTTCACCAACGCCGTCGGCATGGCCATGGCCGCCAGGTTCGAGCACGGCCTGCTCGACCCCGCCGCCCCGGCCGGGGACTCCGTCTTCGACCACTACGTCTACACGATCATGGGCGACGGCTGCCTGCAGGAGGGCGTGACCTCCGAGGCCGCCTCCCTGGCCGGGGCCCAGGAGCTGGGCAACCTCATCGCCATCTACGACGACAACGACATCACCATCGAGGGCAGCACCGACCTGGCCTTCACCGAGGACCCCTCCGCCCGCTTCGCCGCCTACGGCTGGCAGGTCCTGGACGTGGACTGGACCGGCGGCGGGGCCGGCTACGAGGAGGACTACGCCGCCCTGCGCGCCGCCCTGGCCGCCGCCCGCGCCGAGACGGCCCGCCCCTCCCTCATCCGCCTGCACACCGTGATCGCCTGGCCGGCCCCCACCAAGCAGGGCCAGGCCTCCAGCCACGGCGCCAAGCTCGGCGCGCAGGAGGTCGCCGGGCTCAAGAAGGCCCTGGGCCTGGACCCCGCGCAGGACTTCTACGCCCCCGACGACCTCCTGGACCGCACCCGCGCCCGCGCCGCCGAGCGCGCCGCCGCGGCCCGGGCCGACTGGGACGCCCGCTTCGAGGCCTGGAGGGCCGCCGAGCCCGAGCGCGCCGCCCTCCTGGAGCGGCTGCGCGCCGGGCGCCTCCCCGAGGGCCTGGCCGAGGCCCTGCCCGCCTGGGAGGTCGGCCAGTCCCTGGCCACCCGGGCCGCCTCCGGCAGGACCCTGTCCGCCCTGGCCGACGTCGTGCCCGAGCTGTGGGGCGGGTCCGCGGACCTGGCCGGCTCCAACAACACGACCATGGCGGGCGCACCCTCCTTCCTGCCCGCCTCGCTGGCCCGCAAGGAGGGCGACGGCCCCTACGGGCGCACCGTGCACTTCGGAGTGCGCGAGCACGCCATGGGCGGCATCCTCAACGGCATCGCCCTGGACGGCCTGACCCGCCCCTACGGCGGGACCTTCATGGTCTTCTCCGACTACATGCGCCCGCCCGTGCGCCTGGCCGCCCTCATGGGCATCGACCCGGTCTTCGTGTGGACGCACGACTCCATCGGGGTCGGCGAGGACGGGCCCACCCACCAGCCCGTCGAGCACCTGGCCTCGCTGCGCGCCATCCCGGGGCTCGACGTCGTGCGCCCCGGGGACGCCAACGAGACCGCCGCCGCCTGGAGGGTCATCCTCCACCGCCGCCACCACCCGGCCGGCCTGGTCCTGTCCCGCCAGAACCTGCCCGTTCTCGCCGACGCCCGGGCCGCGGCCGCCGGAGTGCCCCGCGGCGCCTACGTCCTCATCGAGGCCGCCGACGCCGACGGCGGGCCCGCCGCCCCGGAGGTGGTCCTCATCGCCACCGGCAGCGAGGTCGGCGTGGCCGCGGCGGCCCGCGACCTCCTCCAGGCCTCGGGCACGCCCACCCGCGTGGTCTCCGCCCCCTGCCTGGAGTGGTTCGCCGAGCAGGACGAGGACTACCGCACCCGCGTCCTGCCCGAGGACGCCGTCGTCGTCTCCGTGGAGGCGGGCATCGCCATGGGCTGGCGCGAGATCGTCGGGGCGGGGGGCGCCGTCGTGTCCCTCGACCACTTCGGCGCCTCCGCGCCCGGCACTCGCCTGTTCGCCGAGTACGGCTTCACCGGCGAGCACGTGGCCGACGTCGCCCGGCGGGCCCTGGCCCGGGCCCGGGGCTGAGGGCGGGGCCGCGAGGAGGAGCGCGCCCTTCACCCTCCGCTGCGCTTCTTCTCCCGTGCAGCGGGGGGCGAAGGGGCGCAGCAGACGTCGGCGCGGGGTCCGGCATGGGATGAGTCCCCATGGACGCGATTTGCCATGGGCGGGTCGTCGGACGGATACTGCTGTCCAGCCCTGCCCGCCGACCCTTGCGAGGAACCCTCTTCATGGCGCCCAAGAAGACGCAGACCGTCCACTCCAAGATCTACTGGCTCCTCATAGTCATCGCCGTCGTCCTCGGAGGGCTCGGAACCATCGGCATCTTCCTCTGGATCTACAACCACGCCACCGGCACCGTGCCCGTCCCGAGGCTCCTCCTCGTCCTGCCGATCATCATTCTGATCTGGGCCGCCCGCGCCATCGACGGCTTCCTGGTCGAGCGCTACCCGAACCTCGTGCCCGAGTCCAAGCGCTGGATGCTCGCCACGGGCGCGCAGGGGCAGCAGGCGGGCCCGGGACCGGCTCAGGCGGTTCCCGCCCAGGCGCCGGCGGCCGCGGGGGCGCCGCAGGCCGCGTCGTACGGCTATGCGGAGCCCGGCGCGGTCCAGCAGGCCCAGCAGGCCCAGCAGGGGCCCTACCAGCAGCCCGGTTCCTACCCGCCGGGCGACGGCGCCCCCGCCCCCTACGGCCAGCCGGCCCACCAGCCCGGGTCGTATCAGCCCGGGGCGACCCAGCAGGGGTCCTACCAGCAGCCCGGGTCGTATCAGCCCGGCACGAACACCGCCGCCCCGGGTTACGGCACGGTCCCGCCCGCCACCGGCTACGGCGCCCCCTCCTGATCCCCTCCCGGCATTCCGCCGGACGGGCGACGCGCCCGCGGGTTCGTGTCGGCCCTCCCCGGTAGCCTGCCGTCATGCCCGCCATGAAGACCGCCAGGCCGCGCAGCTCCTACGTGTGCACCGAGTGCGGCTGGACCAGCCCGAAGTGGCTGGGGCAGTGCCGCGAGTGCCGCGAGTGGGGGACCCTGGAGGAGTTCGTCGAATCTCCCGGCGGCGCCGGGGCCCTGACCGCCGCCCCGGCCCGCGCCGCCGCCCAGCGCCCGGCCGAACCCGCCCGGCCCATCGGCGAGGTCAGCGCCGAGAGGGCCCGGGCCCGCCCCACCGGCGTGGGCGAGCTCGACCGGGTGCTGGGCGGCGGGATCGTCCCGGGCGCCGTCGTGCTGCTGGCCGGGGAGCCGGGCGTGGGCAAGTCCACCCTCCTGCTCGACGTCGCCGCCAAGGCCGCCGCCGTCTCCCGCGAGCGCGGCGACGGGCCGGTCCTCTACGTCACCGGGGAGGAGTCCGTCAGCCAGGTGAGGCTGCGGGCGGAGCGGATCGAGGCCATCGACCCGGCCCTGCTCCTGGCCGGCGAGACCGAGCTGGGGGCGCTCCTGGGCCACGTCGAGGCCGTGGGGCCCTCGCTGCTGGTCGTCGACTCCGTCCAGACGATCGCCTCGACGCAGGTCGAGGGGGCGGCCGGCGGCGTCACCCAGGTGCGGGCGGTGGCCGGGGCGCTCATCGCGGTGGCCAAGGAGCGCGCCATCCCCGTCCTGCTGGTGGGTCACGTCACCAAGGACGGCGGCATCGCCGGGCCGCGCGTCCTGGAGCACCTGGTCGACGTCGTCTGCCAGTTCGAGGGGGACCGCCACGCGCGCCTGCGCCTGCTGCGGGCGGTGAAGAACCGCTACGGCCCCACCGACGAGGTCGGCTGCTTCGACCTGGGCGAGCGCGGCATCGTCGGGCTGGAGGATCCCAGCGGGCTGTTCCTGTCCTCGGAGCGCTCCCAGGTGCCGGGCACCTGCGCCACCGTCACCCTGGAGGGGCGCCGCCCCGTGCCGGTGGAGGTGCAGGCCCTCGTCGCGCCGACCGCCGCCGCCTCTCCGCGGCGCACCACCTCCGGCGTCGACCACTCGCGCGTGGCCATGAGCCTGGCGGTGCTCGCGGCGCGGCTGCGCCTGGACACCTCCAACGCGGACGTCTACGTCTCCACGGTCGGCGGGGCGCGCGCCGTCGAGCCGGCCACGGACCTGGCGGTGGCGATCGCGGTGGCCAGCGCCGCGCGGAACCTGCCCGCTCCCCCGGGCCTGGTCGCCTTCGGGGAGGTGGGGCTGACCGGGGAGGTGCGCGCCACGGTGGGGATCCAGCGGCGCCTGGCGGAGGCGGCCCGGCTGGGCTTCGACCAGGCGGTCGTGCCGCTCGCGGGGTCGGCCGAGCTGCGGCCGGTCGACGGCGTGCGGGTGCTGGCGGTCGGCCACGTCGGGGAGGCGCTGGGCGCCGCCCTGCCCCGGGGGTGAGCCGACGGGCCGGCGACCCGGCGCCGGGGCGCGCCGCCGCCGGGCCGGGAGTCGCAGGTCACGACCCATATCAAGATCCTGGCATTACCATGGGCGGCGCACAGCAATAAGGAGGGCTGATGAGCGAAGCGCACGGCGGTCTGCTCAGGGACACCCTGGCGCTCATAGCGCCGGGGACCGTTCTGCGCGACGGGCTGGAGCGGATTCTGCGCGGGCGCACCGGCGCCATTATCGTGCTCGGCTTCGACGAGACGGTCGAGTCGATATCCTCGGGGGGCTTCAATCTCGACGTCGAGCTGTCCGCCGCCCACCTGCGCGAGCTGTCCAAGATGGACGGCGCCGTCGTCGTCGATCGCAGCGCCAACCGCATCCGGCGCGCCAATGTCCAGCTGCTGCCCAACGCCGACATCGAGACCTTCGAGGCCGGCATGCGCCACCGCACGGCCGAGCGCGTGGCCCGCCAGACCGGCTACCCGGTCATCTCGGTGAGCCAGTCGATGCAGCTCATCTCGCTGTACGCCGACGGCAGGCGCCACGTCCTGGAGCCCAGCGAGGCGATCCTGGCGCGCGCGAACCAGGCGCTGGCCACCCTGGAGCGCTACACCACGCGCCTGACCCGGACCTCCGGGAGCCTGGACGCCCTGGAGATCGAGGACCTGGTGACGGTCCGGGACGTGGCCGCGGTCCTCCAGCTGCTGGAGATGGTGCGGCGCATCGCCTCCGACATCGACGGCTACGTCACCGAGCTGGGCACCGACGGGCGCCTGCTCGCCCTCCAGCACGAGGAGCTGACCCGCGGCGTCCTGGCGGAGCGGGACTTCCTGCTCGCCGACTACCTCCCCGACGGCCTGGACATCGACGCCGTCGACGAGCGCCTGAAATGGGTGGGGTCCCCCGCCCTGCTGGACCTGGCGATGGTGGCCCGGTCCATGGGGCTGGGCGGCGTCGACGGGCAGGAGCTCGACGCGGGGCTGTCGCCGCGGGGCCTGCGCATCCTGGCCAAGATCCCGCGCCTGCCGCTGGCGACCGCGCGCGCCGTCGTGGCCCACTGGGGCTCCCTCCAGCAGATCCTGGGGGCGACGGTCGAGGAGCTCCAGGCGCTCGACGGCGTGGGGGCCGTCGGCGCCCGCACCCTGCGCGACGGGCTGTCGCGCCTGGCCGAGGTCTCGATCGTCGACCGCTACTCCTGAGTCGCCCGGCGAGGCGCGGGGCGGCGGCCCGGGACGACGACGGCGCGGGGCGCGGCCGCTACCCGATGACGAAGACCTGCTCGCCCGTCAGGTCCTCCCCGGCGAGCTGGAGGCGCAGCCGGTAGGTGCCCGCGCCCGCGACGCGGGCGTCCACGGGGCTGGGCGCGGGGCTCGGGGTGGCCTGCGCGGACGGGTCAGCGGCGGCCGACGGCGATGGCGACGGCGTCGGCGATGCCGAGGTCGTCGGGGTCGGCGTCGGCGCCGGGGCGCAGTCCGGGGAGGTGCGGCGCCCGTCCCACGTCAGGGTGACGGCGGCGGAGTCCCCGGCGTCGATGAGGAGCATGCGGCTCGTGGGCTCGGCCGGGCAGGTCGTCGAGGTCCACACCGTGTCGGTGCCGGAGGCGATGACCGCGCCGAGGTTGGCGCCGCCGACGTCGAGCAGGCAGGCCTCGGAGCCCGTGTTGGTCACGGTCGCCCCGATGGTCAGGCCCGCGCCGACGGTGGTCTCAGCGGGGGCGTTGACGGCGACGTCGAGGGAGGAGCGGGCGCAGGCGGCGGGGTCGGGGTAGACGGTGACGACCGAGTCGGCGGCCGCCTGCTCGTCCTGCTGGCGGATGGTGGCGCGGGTCCAGGCGGCGGCGGTGAGGATTCCGTAGCCGACGGCGGCCAGGAGGCCGACCAGGACCAGGAGGACGGACAGGCGCCGCAACCAGTAGCGGGGTCTGGGCGCGGGGCGCGGCCGGGTCCGGCCGCGCGCGGGGCGGGAGGAGGCGCCGCGAGGCGCGCTGCGGGAGGCCGTGCCACGGGATGACTCGTCCGGCCAGGCGGCGGCCTTGAGGGCCTTCCCGCTGGTGAACACGCCCGTGCGGGAGGCGGAGCCCGCGCGGGAGGGGGCGCCGCGCGCCCCGGCACCGCGGGGGGCGGGCCCCGCGGCGCCGGTGGTGCTGCTGCGGGGCGCGCCGCGCGAGCCGGCACCGCGCGGACCGCCGCCGCGGTGGGTCGAACCGTGCGCAGCGCCCCCCCGAGGGGCGCCCCCGCGGTGGGTCGAGCCGCGCAGCCCCGCACCGCGGGTGACGGCGGCGAACCCGCGGGGGGCGGTGCCGCGGGAAGCACCGCTGCGGGCAGTGGCGCCACGGGCGGTGGTGCCGCGCGGGGCTGAGCCGCGCGGGCCCGCACCGCGAACAATGGCGGTGAAACCGCGCGACGAGGTGCCGTGGGCGGAACCGCCGCGGGAACCGCCGCGCGGCCCGGCATCGCGGGGGGCGCTGCCGCGGGAAGCGCCGCCGCGCGGAGTCGAACCGCGCGGGCCTCCGCCGCGAGCGGCGGCCGGGGCCCCGCGCTGTCCCGTGGAGCGCGCCGGGCCGTCGCGATGGGGCGGCCGCGAGCCCTGGCGGGGCCTGCTCTGACGGGACGCACCGCTGCGCGGGGCGGAGGCGCCGCCGCCGTCGGCACTCGGACGCCCCTGGTGACCCCGCCCCGAGGCCGCGCCGCGACGGGCGCTCGCCGAGGGCCTGCCGGCCCCCGTGGGACGGGACTGGCGGGCGCGCGCGCCGCGATGTGCGTCGTCGTCCTTCGGGCTGCGTCCTGCCATGCCGCCGACTTTACCGGCGCCCCGGCCCGGGCCCCGGCGCGCCCCGCCGCACGGGCCCACCGCACACCGGGCGAGGGCGCGGCCATGGGCGCGGGCGCTCCTCTTGGCAGGGCGGCGCGGGAGGATGCAGGGCGGCGGCACCGCCCCGAGGGAGTCGTCAGGGCACTGCTCGACGCCCGCGCCGACGTCGAGCGGCGGCCCCGCCCCTGGGGGAGTCGTTTGCCGGCCACAGCTCCCACCAGGCCCAGGGTCATGGCGGCCCCGCCCCCGGGGGAGTCGTTTCGGTGATGTCACCTGGGCTCGCATTGCGCCAGGTGGGCTCGCGCGAATCGAGCTCAGGTGGATTATGTCGCGCTGGGCTCGCACGGCGCGAGGTGAGGCGGACTGCGTCGCGCTGGGCTCGCATTGCGCAAGCCGGGCCCGGCCGCCCTGGGCCGGTCGCCCTGGGGCCGGCCCGCGCCGGTCCGGTTCGTACCGTCCGACCCCATCCCGGAGTCGGCTCCGGTTCGTGGTGCCTGGCCGGGAAGACTTGAGGGTCAAGGCGGGTAACGCGGTCCTGATGGCGGTCTCCGACGGCCTCCGCCGCGACGACGGCGCGGAAAAAGGTGGCCGGTGCGTATCTTTAACGCCCCGATTCCGCGGCCGTCCGCCGTGGAATGGCGCGATGACGCCGTTTCCCGGGTGAGCGGCGCCGCGCGGCGACCTTGAAGTCACGCGCCGGCCACCTTTTCGAGGCGGGTCCCCTGGCGCGGCGGCGGGTCGCGGGTTCCATGACGACCTCGGGGACCGCGGCGCGCACGGAGAGCGCGACGGAGTCCGGGCTCTCGGCCGCGATCAGGGGCGCCGCCCTGCCCGCCGCCATCACCACCTGGCCGGAAGGGCACCACACCGGGGGACTCGACCGTCTGCTACGCCCCTTCTCATTTGCTACGCCCCTTCACCCTTCACTGTACGAGAAAAAGGGGCGTAGCGGAGGGTAAAAGGGCGTAGCGGAGAAGAAGGGGCGTAGCAGATGATCCGGTGTGGCCTCCCGCGGATCCGGGGCCGCAGGGGAGGGTCCCCGCGGCCCCGCGGAAGCCGTCACCGCGGTCCGCGAGATCGCCGGGTAACCCGCGAGATCGTCACTCAACCCGCGAGCACGTACCTTTAGCAGACGTGCTCGCGGGTTGAGTGACGATCGCGCGGACCCGGCCGGGGCGGGATGGAATGGGACGGGGACCGGATCCACGACGGCCCCGGGGTCGGTACGGCCGACTCCGCATCGGCGCGGACCCGGCAGGCGCGGGCCGGGCCCGGCTTGCGCAAATCCAGGTCCGCTCAACGAGATCCTGGGCCCGGAGCCAGCGCGGACCCGGCAGGCGCGGGCCGGGCCCGGGGCGGTGCGCGCCGAGTTCCAGGGCGACCGGAGCCGATGCGGGCCGAACCTGCGCGGGCCGGGCCCGGCTTGCGCAATGCGAGCCCAGCGCGACGCAGTCCGCCTCACCTCGCGCCGTGCGAGCCCAGCGCGACATAATCCACCTGAGCTCGATTCGCGCGAGCCCACCTGGCGCAATGCGAGCCCAGGTGACATCACCGAAACGACTCCCCCAGGGGCGGGTCTCAGCGGGGCTCACCGGGTGGGACGAGGCCCCCGCCGCCCTTCCCGGCGACTCCCCCAGGGGCGGGGCTCAGACGGACGGCGCAGCCGACACGGCCGCGGACGATCGGATCCGCCCCGCCGCACTGCCGCACGGGCTCGCCGCGCGCACCGCTCTCGACCGCGCCGCCGCGCGCCGGCGCGAAGCCGTCGCCCTCCTGCGGGAGCAGCACCACTACAGCGCCTCCGACACGGCCCGCGCACTGGGAGTCTCCCGCCAGCGGGTCTACCAGCTCGCGCGGTGACCGTGCGCCTCGTCGGCCCGCCGGCTCAGGGCAGGCGGTAGGTGGCGCCGCCGTCGTCGGTCGCCACCAGGCCGTCGGCGAGCAGGCCGGCCAGGGCCCGCTCCGGCCGGAGCGGATCCGCCGGATCGCCGGCCCGCCCGCCGACCCGGCCGCTCGCGGTCGCCGACGTGGCCCCCGCCGCGGCCGCGGCCGCGAGCAGATCCTCCCGGCCCACGCGCTGCCCGGGACCGGTCTCGCGCAGCCGCGCCATCACGAGCCCCCGCGCCTGCCGGTCGGTGCCGCGCCAGGCCTGGCGACGACGTCGGGCGGCGTGCTCATCGGGGGGACGGCCGGCCGCCACCCAGGCGCAGCGCCCCCGCCACGGGCACTCCCCGCAGCGCGGGTCCCCCGCCGTGCACACCAGCGCCCCCAGCTCCATGACGGCCGCCGACCACAGGGCGGCCCCGGCGTCGTCGGGCGGAAGCAGGGCCTCGGCCCGCTCCCGCTCCGCCCGGCCCAGGTTCGGCGGCGGCAGCGCCGTCCCTCCCACCGCGCGCGCGAGCACCCGCCGCGCATTGGTGTCCAGGGCCAGGGCCCGGCGCCCGTGGGCGAAGGCGCGCACCGCGCCGGCCGTGTAGGGTCCCACCCCCGGCAGGGCGAGCAGCTCCTCGTACCCCTCGGGCAGCGTCCCGCCGTGCTCGGCCACGACGGCGCGGGCCGCCTCGATCAGCCGCAGCGCCCGGCGCGGGTAGCCCAGGCGCCCCCACACGCGCAGCACCTGCGCCGTCGGCGCGCCGGCCAGCGCCGCGGGGTCGGGCCAGCGGCGCATCCACTCCCGCCAGACCGGCTCCACGCGGGCCACCGGGGTCTGCTGGCTCATGACCTCGCACACCAGGACGGCGTAGGGGCCGGTGCCCGGCCGGCGCCAGGGCAGGTCCCGGGCGCAGCGGCGGTACCACTCGACGAGGGGACCGGGTTCGACGACGGTCCCGGGGTCGCCGGGCCCGGCGCCGGGCGCCCCGGGCGCTCCGGGCTCGACGGCGGCCCCGGGGCCGGGCGCCGCGGCGCTCACAGCTCCAGCAGCATGCGCGAATTGCCCAGGGTGTTGGGCTTGACGCGGGCCAGGTCGAGGAACTCGGCGACGCCGTCGTCGTGGGAGCGGACCATCTCGGCGAACACGTCCATCCCCACGGGCGCGCCCTGGATGGGGCGGAACCCGTGGGCGGCGAAGAAGTCGACCTCGAAGGTCAGGCAGAACACGCGCCTGAGGCTCAGGGCCCTGGCGCGCTCGAGGAGCTCGCCCAGCAGCGCCGCCCCGATGCCGTGGTGGAGCCGGTCGCGCCGCACCGCCAGGGTGCGCACCTCCGCGATGTCGTCCCACATGACGTGCAGGGCGCCGCAGCCCACCAGGTCGGTCGCGCCGCCCGTGTCGGCGCTGACCTCCTCGGCCACCGTGAACTCCTGGACGTCCTCGAAGTAGGCGATGAGGTCCTTGGCGATGAGAATGCGGCGGTCGGCGTAGGGGCGCACCAGCTCGTAGATGGCGCGCACGTCGGCCGGGCGGGCCGGGCGCAGGACGATCTTGCGGCGCTGGGCGCCCGCGGGCTCGCTCATGCCCTCTCCTTCCTCGTCGCCAGCGCCAGGACGGCGCGGGCGGCGGCGTCGTCGATGACGAGGTCGGTCGCCACCCGGGCGCGCAGTGCCGCCAGGGTCGCGCGGGCCTTGCCCGCCCCCGCCACGACGCACAGTCTGCGCGGGATCCGGGCCAGCTGGAGGGGCGTGGGGCCGGTGGCGCGGGCGTTGAGTTCGATATCACCCCAGCTGCCGTCGGCGCGCAGCAGCACGGTGCACACGTCCCCGACCACGCCCTCGCGGCGCGCCACCGCCAGGTCCTGGCGGGACAGGTGGCCGGCGGCGTAGACCTGGGAGGGCAGCGCCCCCTGCACCGAGCCGACGCCGAAGACGGCCAGGCGGGCCCGGCGCGCCACCGCCAGGACGCGCCCGATGGAGCGCTCGGACCACATGGCCCGCCGGGTGGCGACCCGGTCGAAGAAGGCGGGCACCGGGAAGGCGATGGTGCGCGCCCCCAGGGCCGAACCCATGCGGGCCAGGACCTCGCCGGCGCTGGGGCCCTCGCGCAGCGGGTCGGAGGCGCCGTTGAGCTGGACGACGGTCGCCCCCGGCACCCGCCGCACGGGCAGGGCCGCGCTCAGCTCGCTCATGGTGGTGCCCCAGGCGGTCCCGATGACGAGCCCGTCCTCCCCCGCGCCGCTCCCCCCGGCCTCCTCGACGACCATGTCGGCGAACCGGGCGGCCGCCACAGCGGCGACCTGCTGGAGGCGGTGGATCTCCGTGGTCCCCTCGCGCACGGGCACGATCCGGGCGCGCACCCCCAGCTCCTCGCCCATGCGCCGCTCCAGGCCGCCCCCGCCGGGGGCCACCAGCTCGATGCGCACGACGCCCTCGGCGCGGGCCCGGGCCAGGAGCCGGGAGACGGTGGAGCGCGACACCCCCAGGTGCCGGGCGATGACCTCCATGGTCTCCCCCTGGGCGTAGTACATGGAGGCCGCCTCGTACACGGCCCGCCCGTCGTCGTCCCGCATGCGCATCGTCCCAAACGCCCCGACCCCGCGTGCACATTCGTGCACACCGCTTGCCCATCCTCGCACACCCGGCCCATCCTGGTAAGCGGATGCACAGCGACGCGCACACAACCGGGAGCACACCATGACCGCCCTGCCGCAGGACACCGCCCTGACCACCGACCAGCGAAACCGCGCCCTGGCGGCCATGAGCGGCGACGAGGGGCTCGACGTCCTCGTCGTCGGCGGGGGCGTGACCGGCGCCGGCATCGCCCTCGACGCCGCCGGCCGCGGCCTGCGCACCGGCATCGTGGAGATGGGCGACTGGGCCTCGGGCACCTCCTCCTGGTCCTCCAAGCTCATCCACGGCGGCCTGCGCTACCTCTACCAGCTCGACTTCCCCCTGGTCCACGAGGCCCTGACCGAGCGCGGCCGCCTGCTCGAGACCACCGCCCCGCACCTGGTCAAGGCCCAGCCCTTCCTGTGGCCGCTCAAGCGCGCCTACGAGCGCTCCTACTCGGCCGTCGGCGTGGGCATGTACGACGCCCTCGCCGTCGCCGGGGCCCGCGGGCGCCGGACCCTGCCCCTCCAGAAGCACCTGGGCCGCAGGGGCGCCGCGGCCCTCGCCCCCGCCCTGAACCCCGACAAGCTGGCCGGCGCCATCCGCTTCTACGACGCCCGCGTCGACGACGCCCGCCTGGTCATCGACCTGGTGCGCACCGCCGTCGGCCTGGGGGCGCTGGCCGCCAACCGCACCCGGGTCACCGGCTTCCTCAAGGACGCCCGCGGCGCCGTCACCGGCGCGGCCGTCACCGACCTGGAGACCGGCCGGACCCGCGAGATCAGGGCCGCCCGGGTCATCAGCGCCACCGGCGTGTGGACCGAGGCCACCCAGGACCTGGCCGCCGACGCCGGGGGCCTGCGGGTCCTGACCTCCAAGGGCATCCACGTCGTCGTGCCCAAGGAGGCCATCGACGCCCAGACCGGGATCTTCCTGCGCACCGAGAAGTCGGTCCTGTTCATCATCCCCTGGCCGCGCTACTGGGTCATCGGCACCACCGACACCCCCTGGAGCGAGGACCCCTCCAAGCCCGTGGCCACGGCCGCCGACATCGACTACGTGCTCGAGCACGCCAACGAGGTCCTGTCGCGCCCCCTCACCCGCGACGACATCATCGGCGTCTACGCCGGCCTGCGCCCCCTGCTCCAGCCCCGGCTCAGGCCCGGCGCGCGGGCCGCCTCCACGAAGGTCTCGCGCGAGCACACCGTCACCCGCGTGGCGCCCGGACTGACCTCCATCGCCGGGGGCAAGCTGACCACCTACCGGGTCATGGCGGTCGACGCCGTCGACCACGCCCTGGGCGAGGCCCTGGCCCGGGCCCACCCCTCCACCACCGCCGACCTGCCGCTGGTGGGGGCGGCCGGCTACCACGAGCTGGCCGCGCGGGCCGGGGACATCGCCCGCGAGCGCGGCTGGACGCTGGCGCGCGTCACCCACCTGCTCGACCGCTACGGCGACGAGACGCCCGCCCTGCTGGAGCTCATCGACTCCGACGAGGGCGCCGCCCGCCGCTACGGCGAGCCGCTGGCGCGGGCGAGCGCCTTCCTGCGCGCCGAGGTCGCCTGGGCCGTCACCCACGAGGGGGCCGCCCACCTCGACGACGTTCTGCTGCGCCGGGTGCGCCTGGACATGGAGCGGCGCGACCGCGGGCTGTCGGCGGCCGACGAGGTCCTTCAGGTCATGGCGCCGCTGCTGGGCTGGACGGACGAGGACGTCGCCGCGGAGAGGGCCGCCTACGCCGAGCGGGTCGCGCAGCTCGCCGCCGCCCAGGCCGAGGCGACCGACGCGGCCGCCGTCGCCCGCCTGACGCGCGCCGTCTGAGAGGCTGCGCCCATGAGCCCCGCACCGCCGACGCCCCCGTCCGCCAGCCCCGACAAGCGCTACGTCCTGGCCATCGACCAGGGCACCACATCCTCGCGCGCCATCCTGTTCGACCACGACGGGGCGATCGTCGCCGTCGACCAGAAGGAGCACGACCAGATCCTGCCGCGCGCCGGGTGGGTCGAGCACGACGCGGCGCAGATCTGGCGCGATGTGCGCGACGTCGTGGCCGGCGCCCTGTCCGCCGCGGAGGTCAACCGGCACTCCATCGCCGCGGTGGGCATCACCAACCAGCGCGAGAGCGTCGTCGTGTGGGACCGGACCACCGGCGAGCCGGTGCACAACGTCATCGTCTGGCAGGACACCCGCACGCAGCGCATCTGCGACCGCCTGGCCGCCGCGGCGCCCGGCGCCAGCGCCCCCGACTACGACCGCTACAAGGACCGGGTGGGGCTGGGGCTGGCCACCTACTTCGCCGGCCCGAAGATCGCCTGGATCCTCGAGAACGTCGAGGGGGCCCGGCGCCGCGCCGAGGCGGGCGAGCTGCTGGCCGGCACCATGGACACCTGGGTGCTGTGGAACCTGACCGGCGGGGCGCACGGCGGGGTGCACGCCACCGACGTCACCAACGCCTCGCGCACGCTGCTGATGAACATCGACACCCTGGACTGGAACGAGGAGATCTGCGCGGACATGGGGATCCCCGTGTCCATGCTCCCCGACATCCGGCCCTCCTCGGGCGTGTTCGGCCGCGGCCGCAGGAACGGCCTGCTCATCGACACCCCCATCGCCGGGATTCTGGGCGACCAGCAGGCGGCGGCCTTCGGGCAGGCCTGCTTCGAGGCGGGGCAGGCGAAGAACACCTACGGCACCGGCTGCTTCATGCTCATGAACACCGGCACCACTCCGGTGCGCAGCCGCAACGGGCTGCTGACCACCGTGTGCTACCAGATCGAGGGCAGCCCGCCCGTCTACGCCCTGGAGGGCTCCATCGCGGTGGCCGGGTCGCTGGTGCAGTGGCTGCGCGACAACCTCGGCCTCATCGCCGAGTCCAAGGACATCGAGGCCCTGGCGCGCTCGGTGAAGGACAACGGCGGGGCGTACTTCGTGCCGGCCTTCTCCGGGCTGTTCGCCCCGCACTGGCGGCCCGACGCGCGCGGCGCCCTGGTGGGCCTGACCCGCTACGTCAACAAGGGCCATATCGCCCGGGCCGTCGAGGAGGCCACCGCCTTCCAGACCCGCGAGGTGCTCGAGGCCATGAACCGGGACGCGGCGCAGGCGGCGGTGGGCGGCGGGCCGGGGCCGGGCGGGCTGACCGAGCTCAAGGTCGACGGCGGCATGACCCGCGACGAGCTGCTCATGCAGTTCCAGGCCGATCAGCTGGGGGTGCCGGTCGTGCGCCCCACGGTCCTGGAGACGACGGCGCTGGGCGCGGCCTACGCGGCCGGGATCGCCGTCGGCTTCTGGTCGGGCGCGCACGACGTCGTCGCCAACTGGGCGGAGGGCAGGCGCTGGGAGCCGGCGATGGATCCGGCCGAACGCGAGCGGCTCTTCCGCAACTGGGTCAAGGCCGTGGCCCGGACCCTGGACTGGGTGGACGAGGACGTCGTGGAGTAGCGGGCGGGAGCCGTCCCCCTCCGCGAACGCGCGCCCACTCCTCCCCTTCGCGGCCCCACATCTCCGCGAACGCGCAGGTTTCCAGTCGAACGCGCACCTCCCAGCCGCGCGTTCGACTGGAAACCTGCGCGTTCGCGGAACTCGGCCGTCCGCGGAACTCGGCCGTCCGCGGAACTCGGTGAAGCGGCGGCCTCAGGGGCGGCCGTACTCGCGGTGGGCGCCGCGGCCGACGGCGGCGGCGGCCATCCCCGACCCGCGGGCGACGAGCCGGGCCCCGCGCGCCCGGTGCACCAGCCCGCGCCCGGCCACCGCCCCCAGCCCGCCCAGCGCCATGCGCCCCAGGCCCGCCAGGACCCGGGCGCACCCGCCGGCCAGCGCCCGGACCCTGATGCCCGGGTGCGCCCCCGGCCCCGCCAGGGCCAGCTCGACGCGCACCGCGGTGGCCGCGTGGGAGCGGCGGCGCCGCAGGACCCAGGCCCGCTCCAGGCGCGCCGCCGGCACGCGGTCGCGCACCCGCGCCTCGTCGCACCACACGATGACGCCCCCGGCCGCCACGAGCGAGCGGGTGAACAGCGCGTCCTCCCCGCCGGTGGCGCCGAAGGCCTCGTCGAAGCGCAGGCCGGCGGCGCGCACCGCCCCCAGGTCCAGCAGGAGGTTGTTCGTCGCCGCCACGGGCCGGCGCGCGCCCGTCGGCCAGGACTGGCGGTCGAAGAAGCCCCCGGCCCGCAGCCACGGGCCGGGCTCGGCCTCGTAGTCGGGCACGACCAGTCCGGCGACGGCGGCCGCCCCGGTGTCCCGGCGGGTGGACAGCAGCCGCCGCAGCCAGCCGGCCTCGGGCTCCTCGTCGTCGTCGATGAAGACGAGCAGGGCCCGGCCGGCCGTCTCGTCCAGGGCCCGGTTGCGCACGGCGGACACGCCGGGCGCCGGCTCGACGACGTAGCGCACGGCAGCGCCGGGACCGTCCGCGGCGCCGGGCCCGGTCCCGGCGTCGCGCGCGGATCCGGCGCCGAGCGCGCCCCCGGCGGCGGTCGCCACAGCCTCGCGCGCGGAGCCGTCGGGGTCGTTGTCGATGACGAGGACCTCGACCGGCCCGCCCGGACCCGCCCCGTCCTCGCGGCAGGCGCCCGCCTCGGCCAGGACGGCGCGCAGGGCCCGGGCCACGGCCCCGGGGCGGCGGTAGGTGGGGATCGCCACGGTCAGGCCCGCGGGGGGCACGAGGGGCCCGGCGCCGCTCACGACGCCCCCTTCCGGGGCGCGCCCGGAGCGGCCGACCCGCCCGATCGGCCCGACCCGCCCGACCGGCCGTACTCGGCCACGTTCCCGCCCAGGGCCCCGACCACCATGCCCAGGCCGCCGCGGGCGCCGACCTCGTGGACCGCCCGGGAGGCGACGTCGCCGCCCGCCCGGGCGAGCAGGGCCAGCACCCCCTCGCGCCCGGCCCGGGCCAGGCCCTTGACGGCGTAGCCCAGGCGCAGGGCCGTGCGGGCGCGATCGGCGGTGTCGATGCGGACCCGCGCCCAGGTGGAGCCGGAGCGGTGGGCGCGGCGCAGCACCCAGTCCCGCCGGGCCCGCTGCGCGGGCACGCGCTTGTCGACGACGGCGCCCGCGGCGAAGCGGATCTCCTCCCCCGCCAGGGTCAGGCGCCGGGTGAACAGGGAGTCCTCCCCGCCGGTGAGCCCGTAGCGGGGGTCGAAGCGCAGGTCCAGGGCCCGCACGCGCCCCAGGTCCAGCAGCAGGTTGCCGGTGTCGGCGCTGCGCACGCGCGCGCCGTCGGCCGCCTCCCAGGAGTCGAAGGCGCCGCAGGCGGCCACCCACGGGTCGGGGGCCGTCTCGAAGACGGGCGGGGTCGGCCCGGTGACCGCCGCGCAGCCGTGGCGCTCGCGGGCGTCGAGCAGGGCGGCGAGCCAGCCGGGGCGCGGGAGCTCGTCGTCGTCGATGAAGACGAGCAGGCGCTCGCGGCCGGACTCGTCCAGGGCGCGGTTGCGGCCCGCGACGATGCCGGGCTCGGGCTCGTGGACGTAGACGACCTCGGGCTCGGCGCCGGGCGCGGGCCCGGCGCCGTCAGAGTCCGCACCGGCGGGGCGCACGGCCCTCGCGGTCCGCTCGGCGCCGCCGGCCGGGTCGTTGTCGACGACGAGGATGCGCACCCGCGCCCGCCCGGCCACCGACCCCGCCTGCTCGACCAGCGCGGGCAGCAGCTCGGCCAGGTAGGCGTTGCGCAGGTAGGTCAGGACCGCGACGGTCAGGCGGGGCCGCTCGGGGCCGGGCGCGGTCCCGGCGCCGTCGGGTCCGTTGCCGGTCGCGGGATCCCGTTGAGTGTCCACCGGTCGCCTCCTGGCCGTCTTCCTGTGCTTGCGCGTGCGCGACGGTACTATCAGGGCTCCGGGCCCCGCGCAACCGGCCCGTCGGAAGAAAGGACGCCACCATGGGCCCCACGCCCCGCGTCAGCGGACCGGCGGGCGACGACGCCGCCCGCCTGCTCGCGCGCGCCGCGATCCTCGTCGTCAGCTACGGCTCGCCCGAGCTCCTGGAGCGCAACCTGACCCGCGTGGCGCGGGCGGCGCCCGAGGCGGGCGTCGTCGTCGTCGACAATTACTCCACCGAGGAGACCCGCCTGCGGACCCGGGACCTGTGCGCCGAGCACGGCTGGACGCTGGTCGAGCCGGAGGGGAACACGGGCTTCGGCGGCGGCATGAACCTGGCCCGGGCCCGGGCGGCGGCCGACGGCGCCCGGCTGCTCCTGCTGCTCAACCCCGACGCCGTCCTGGACCGCAAGGCCGTCCTGAGCCTGCTGGCGCGCGCCGAGCGCGAGCCGCGCTCGCTCGTGGCCCCCGTGCTCACCGACTCCGAGGGGCGGGTCGTGGCCGACCGGGCCGTCGTCTGCCTGGCCGACGGGTCCATGCGCTCCCCGCGCTCAACCAGGCCGATTCCGCCCGGCGGCACCCACCCGTGGCTCTCGGGGGCCTGCCTGGCCCTGTCGACCCGGCTGTTCGAGGCCGTCGGCGGCTTCGACGAGCGCTACTTCCTCTACTGGGAGGACGTCGACTTCTCCCGGCGGGTGGTGAGCTCCGGCGGGGCGCTCGTGCTGGCCCGCGAGGCCGTGGCCGTCCACGACGAGGGCGGCACGCAGCGCGACGGGGACGCGGATGCGGGCCCGGCCAAGTCGGACGCCTACTACTACTACAACATCCGCAACCGCCTGCTCTACGCCGCCCTGCACCTCGACGCCGCCGCCCGGCGCCGGTGGGCCGCGACGGCGCCCGCCGCCGCCCGCGCGATCGTCCTGCGCGGGGGGCGGCGCCAGCTGCTGCGCTCGCGCTCCAGCCTGCGGGCCGCCTGGGCGGGCACGCGCGACGGCCTGCGCCTGATGCGCCGCTGCGCGCGCGGCGAGCTGCCGGGGCCGGACACGCCCATCCCCTGAGGGCTGGCCCCTACTGCCGTTCCCGCCGCCGGATCTGAGGCGGGCCCTGCGGCACGACCGGCGGACGGCTCTGGGGCGGACCCTGGGGAGGCCGGCTCCGGGGCGGACCCTGCGGCGGACCCGAGGGAGGGTCCTGCGACGCGACCGGCGGACGGCTCTGGGGCGGGCCCTGGGGAGGCCGGCTCCGGGGCGGACCCTGCGGCACGACCGGGACGGCTCGGCGGCGCGCGGCCGCCCGGGTCCCGGCCATGGCGGGGGACGGCGCCGTCCGGGCCGGGGCGTAGGACGGCGCCCGACGGCGCGCGGTCGCCTGAGCCGGGGCCGCGGCGGGGCTGCGGACCGGGTCGGGGGCCGCGGGGGCCGCGGGCGAGGCGGGGGCCGCGGGCGAAACCGGACCGGGCGCCGGGGACGGGGAGGGGGTCGCGGGCGAGGCCGGGGACGGGGTCGCGGGCACCAACCGGCGGCCGAAGGCCGCCACGACCCTGGCGACCCGCAGCTCCTCGGCCTCCTTGGCCGTCAGGCTCCGCCCGTCGTCGGAGGTCGAGGCCGCCTGGGCCGCCACCGCCATGCCCAGGACGATCCACACGACGCTGTCCAGCTGCGTGATGAAGGCCACTGTCACGTAGGCGGGCGTCAGGGCCGTCAGCGCCACCTGGGCGGCGTTGCCGCGGCGCACCAGGACCCGTCCCACCACCACGGCCAGGCCGACGAGGAACAGGGCCACCGGCGCCCAGCCGAAGCGCAGGGCGGCGAGCAGGACCTCGTTGTCAATGGAGTTGAAGCCGGCCCACTTCGTCGTCCCGCCCCGGTTGACCGCCGCGGGCGAGGCCCCCAGGAACCGCAGCCGGCTCACCAGAACGAGGATGGTGCCGCGGTACTCGGCGCTGCCGGACTGCTCCCGGCCGGCGCGCGCGAACACATCCAGCAGGCGGGACAGGCCGACGGCGCCCGCCGCCCCCAGCCCCGCGAGGGTGCCCACCCGCCACCGGGGACCGATATCGGTGCGCAGCAGGGTCAGCGACAGCACGAGCGCCAGGAGGGCGCACACCATGCCCGTGCGCGACAGGCTCGGCAGGGTCGAGCCGAGCAGGAGCACCATGGCCGAGCACCGCAGCCAGGACGGCCACCGGGTCACCGCCGCGAAGGGGATGCCCGCGGCCATGGACGTGGCGTAGGCGATGGAGTGGCCGAAGGCGCCCTCGACCCGCGCCATCCCGGCCCGCTCCTGGGACACGGCCCACACCTGGTACAGGTGACTGGGGAAGGGGATGGCCGTGAAGGGGTTGAAGCCGGTGACGGCCTCGACGAGCCCCAGGACCGCCGCGACGGCCCACACGCAGGTCATGATCTCGGCGGCCCGGACCAGGCCGATCCGCTCGACGAGCATCCGCCCGATCATGTAGGCGGGGTAGGCGCCCAGGATGAGCTCGCCCAGGACCTGCGTGCTCGAGGCCCCGCCCAGGGCGGCGACGCCGACCAGGGCGAAGGCGGTGTGCACCAGCACGTCCCCCCCGGTCATGCGCCAGGAGAAGCGCGGGGCCAGGCCGAGGCACACGAGCGCGCCCACGAGGACCACGGGCGGCACGTACGGGTTGACGGGCAGGCAGACCCACACCCCCACCAGGGCCAGGACGCCGAAGACGGCCGCGGCGCCCGCCGCGGGCCGGCGGGCCGCCGTCACCACGACGCCGGCGGCCCCGCACAGGCCGACGGCCGCGGCGGCGAGAAGGGGAAGCAGATGAGTCATCGTCCGTTCCCCTCCTTCCGACGCGGCCGTCGCGCTGCTGCCGGCCCGCGGCGGATCCGAAGGGGCCCACCGCCCCTTCGGAGTCCGCCGTCAGGACACCGCCCCGCTGAAGACGGCGGCGGGCTCCTGCGAGTTGAGGTAGACCCGCACGACGACCTGGTCGCGGGACCCCTCTGGGATGGCGAAGTCGTAGACGCCGGTCGCCTCGCTCCCGGCCGCCACCGAGTCGGGCAGGGTCTGGCTCTGCTGGTCGCTGGTGAGCATGACGGCCGGGGTGGAGTCCTGCCCGTAGGTGGCGGTCACGCTCGCCCCCGACAGGTCGAGGGCCGCCGAGCCGGCGGTGGCGGTGACCTTCACGCGCACGGCGGGGCCGGAGACCTCGCCGGGCACGGTCGCCTCGACATTGACCGCCTCGACCGCGAGCTTGACCTGGGCGTCGGCCACGCTGGCCGGCGACTCCAGGGGGACCGGGTCGGCCTCGGGCTGGGTGTAGCCGGGCTCGCCCGGCTGCCCGTCCGGGGTCGGGGCGGCGGAGCCGCCGGACGGCGCCCCGGAGGGCGCGGTCCCCGGGGCCGCGGCGGAGGGCGCGCCCCCCGGGGCCGAGGACGATCTCGCGGCGGCGGAGGCCGCCGTCGACGCCGTCGAGCCGGCGGACGCCCCGGACGCCCCGCCCCCGTGGCCGCTGCTGCTGCAGGCGCCCAGGAGGGCCAGGGAGGCGGCCAGGAGGACGGCGGCACAGCCGCGTCGGAACCGGGTGGGGCTCATCGTCCGATCCTCACTTGGCCAAGTCGCTGGTGGCGTTGAACTCGTCGACCCGCAGCTGGCCGGTCACCGAGGTCGAGGACGTGGACAGGTAGGACTGGAGGCCGACCGAGCCGTTGCCCTGGAGGGAGGCGGTGGAGTCCTCGGCGGTGACCGTCGGGGTCTGCGGGGCCGCCCCGTCGCCGGTCCACACCGTGGCGCTCAGGCTCGTGGTGCCCGAGCCGGTGGCGGAGACGGTGACGTGGATCGGGGTGCCCGCGCTCCAGCTGTCGGGGAGGCGGGTGCTGGTCAGGTTGGTCTCGGTCTTGCCGTCGACGGCGATGAGGAAGGCGGTGACCCCCGATTTGTCGGCGACGATCTTGACCCCGTAGTAGCCCGAGTCGGTGCGGCGGGGGATGACGGTGGTGTAGACGCCGCGCTCGCTGGGCGTCTCGCTCAGGGTGAAGGTCGTGGAGACCTGCGCCTGCGGGGCGGAGAAGTCCTTGAGCGTGGCCGCGGTCGTCCAGCCGACGTGGTCGAGGGGCACGATGCCGGCGCCGTCGGCGACGGAGACCGGGGCCCCGTCGGTGGTGGTCCAGGCGCCGCCCTTGTCGGCGCTGCCCCAGCCGTTCTGCACGGTGCGGTCGAAGGCGTCGGAGGCCTGGACGGCCGCGGGGGCGTCGGGGCCCGGCTCCACGGTGAGCGTCACCGGGTCGGTGGAGATCGTGTTGCCGCCCGCGTCGCTGACGACGAGCCGGTAGCTGTGCTCGCCGCCGGGGGCCTTGGCGTCCTGGACGGTGTGCGGGCTGCGGCTCCAGTAGCGGTCGGACACGTCGGTGGAGGCGGCCGGCTTGGTCTCGGCGTCGCGGTAGAGGCTGTAGGTCAGGGTCGAGTCGTCGCGGTCCCAGGTGGGGTTGAAGGAGGCGGTGACCGTGCCCGGCCCGTCGGCCTTGATCGTGGCGCCCAGGTCGGCCCCGGTGCCCTCGGGCGCGTGGGTGGCGGTGGCGCCGCGGCGCGGGTAGCGCACCAGGCCCTGCTGGGGCTTGCCGTCGGCGCTGATGAACTCACCGGCGAGCAGTAGGTAGTCCTGGGTGGCGGTCACGTCCCAGGCGGCCTGGTACTGGCCGGTGAAGGTGCCCAGGCCCAGGTTGGGGTACCAGTCGAGGATGTCGGGGCTCTTGTAGCCCGACCAGTCGTAGTAGCCGTCGGTGCCCTGGGTGCCGATGGTGACGTCGGGCGAGTTGGTCAGGGCCAGGCCGGCCTTGTAGTCCAGGTGGCCCGAGGGGAGCCTGGTGTCGGCGAAGCCGCCGATGGTCTGGCAGGAGTGGGCGTGGTTGGTGACGTAGACCTCGGAGGCGGTGGGGTAGACGGAGTAGGTGTCGCCGTGGCACGGCTCGAGCCAGATGAGCTGGCCGTTCCAGTCGGCCTTGAAGGCGCCCTCGATATTGGCCTCGCTGATGGACATGGAGTAGCCGGTCCCGTAGAAGCCGTTGTCGTCGACGGCGACGTCGTAGATGGCGCCGTACCGCCCGGCGTTGCGGATCTGGGAGTTGACCGGGGTGGGCAGGATCTGGGCGGTGTTGGCGTCGAGCAGGGCCAGGCCGTAGCCCGGGTTGGAGGAGCCGTTGATGGCCTGGAAGGAGCCGCCGACGACGACCTTGGTGCCGTCGGGCGACACGCGCAGGCCGTAGACCTGCGCGTTGACCCCGCTGATGGAGGCGGTCCAGTCCAGGGTGGCCCCGGTGGAGGCGTCGACGGCGGCCAGGCCCAGGCGGGGCTGGCCGTTGACGCTCTTGAAGTAGCCGCCCGCGTACACGGTGCTGCCCACGACGTCGATGGTGGACACGGTGGTGTTGAAGACGGGCTTGAAGGAGTCGATGAGCGCGCCGCCGTTGCTCAGGTCGAAGGCGGCGAGGTTGTTGTGCCACTTGCCGTCGACCTTGTTGAAGGCGCCCGCGACGTAGAGGGTGCGCCCGTCGTCGGACAGGGCCAGGGCGCGGCCGGGGCCGTTGAGGGCGGGGGCGAAGCCCTCGATGAGCTCGCCGGTGCTCAGGGTGTAGGCCAGGATGTTGGAGCGGGGCGTCTCCTGCTGGCCGGCGGCCGCGCCCGCGGGGCGGGCCTGGGTGAACTGGCCGGTGGCGTACACCACGTCGCCGACGACGAGCTGGTCCCACACGACGCCGTTGATCTGGGCCGTGGGCAGCGGGTCCGCGGAGTAGGAGGTGGCGGGGCGCGCGGGGGCCGCGGGGGCGGCGTCCGCGGGTGCGGGGGCGGGGGCGGGGTCGGCGGCCGCGGGGGCGGCGCCGAGCCAGGCCATCGCGATGAGGGGAAGGACTGCGATCGCGGACAGGAGTCCGCGGCGACGACGTGACGGCTTCACGTGCTCTCCAGACGGGGTAGGGAGGTGAGGGGTGGGTGAATGGTCCGAGTATGCGCCATCCGACGGAGGGCATTCATACGATGGGCGGATGGGATACATACTATCGGGTGAGGATCGCTCCGCTCGAATCCCCATTCTTAGCCCGTCTTTCCCATGCAGGAGGCTGCTTATGACCCCGCCCGACCCCTCTCGACTGAGAATTGTGATGCTTGGCACACGGGGTGTGCCCGCTCACTACGGGGGCTTCGAGACGGCCGTCGAGGAGGTGGGCCGGCGCCTGGCCGCGCGCGGGCACAAGGTCCTCGTCTACTCGCGCAACCCCGACCCCTCCGCGCCCCTGCCGCCGCGCCACCTGGGCATGCGGGTGGTCGAGCTGCCGGCCCTCAAGCGCCGCTCCCTGGAGACGCTGTCCCACACGGCCCTGTCCGTGGGCCACCTCCTGCGCCGCGTCCACCCCGACGTCGCCATCGTCTTCAACGCCGCCAACGCGCCCTTCCTGCCCGCCCTGCGCGCGGCGCGGATCCCGGTGGCCACCCACGTGGACGGCCTGGAGTGGCGCCGCGGCAAGTGGGGGCCGGCGGGGCGGCGCTACTACCGGGCCGCCGAGGCCGCCGCCGTGCGCCTGTCCGACGCCATCATCGCCGACGCCCAGGGCATCGCCGACTACTACGCCGAGGAGTTCGGGGCGCCCACCGCCCTCATCGCCTACGGCGCCCCGCTGACCCGGGCGGGCTCCGAGCGCCTGGGCGAAATGGACCTGCGCCCCGGGGGCTTCCACCTTCTCGTGGCCCGCTTCGAGCCGGAGAACCACGTCGACGTCGTCGTCGAGGGCTACGTGCGCTCCGACGCCGTCCTCCCGCTGGTCGTCGTCGGCTCCGCCCCCTACTCCGACGCCTACACCGAGCGCATCGCCTCCCTGGCCGACGAGCGCGTCCGCCTGCCGGGGGGCATCTGGGACCAGGAGCTGCTCGACCAGCTCTACGCCGGGGCCCTGGTCTACTACCACGGCCACTCCGTGGGCGGCACGAACCCCTCCCTCCTGCGGGCCATCGGCGCGGGGGCCGCCGTCGACGCCTTCGACGTCTCCTTCAACCGGGAGGTCCTGGGCGACGCCGGCCGCTACTGGACGGGGGCCGACGACGTGGCCCGCCTGGTCGCCTCCGCCGAGGCCGACCCGGCGGCCCAGGCGGCGCGCGGGGAGCTCTCGCGCGAGCGGGCCGCCCTGTACGACTGGGACGAGGTCGCCGACCGCTACGAGGCGCTGTGCCGCGAGCTGGCCGCCTCCGGGCCGCGCAGCGACCGCCCCAGCGGGCGCCGGGCCGGGATCGCGCCGTCATGAGCGCGGAGAGGATCCTCATCGCCCACCCGGCCGCCGACCTCTACGGCTCCGACCTCCAGCTCGTGGAGGCGGTGCGCGCCCTGAGGGCGGCCGGCGCCGCGGTGCGCGTCGTCCTGCCCGAGGCCGGCCCCCTGCACGGGCGGCTGCGGCGGGCGGGGGCGGGCACGCGGGTGCTCCCCTTCCCCGTCCTGCGCGCCTCGGCGCTGTCCGGGCGCGGGATCGTCCCCTTCGCCGCGGGCCTGGGCCCGGCGGTGGCCGCCTCCGTTCGCCTGCTGCGCCGCGCGCGCCCCGACGCGCTCGTGGTCAACACCCTCACCCTGCCGTGGTGGGTGGCGGCCGGGCGCCTGGCCGGCGTCGACGTCGTCGTCTACTGCCACGAGGCCGAGGCCCAGCGCCCCCGCCCCGTCCAGACGGCCCTGGCCGCCCCGCTGCTGGGGGCGCGCGCCGTGGTGGCCAATTCGCGGGCCACCGCCCGCGTGCTCACGGCGGCGCTGCCCTCCCTGGCCGGGCGCATCGCCGTCGTGCCCAACGGCGTGCCCGACGCCGGGGCGCCGGCCCCCGCGCGCGAGCGCGCCGCGACCGACCCGCTGCGCTGCGTCGTCGTGGGGCGCCTGTCCCCGCGCAAGGGCACCATGGTGGCCCTGGAGGCGGTGGCGCGGCTGCGGGCCGGGGGCGCGGACGCGCGCCTGGACGTGTGCGGCTCTGTCTTCCCCGGCTACGAGTGGTTCGAGGCCGAGCTGCGCGAGCGGGCCGGGCGCGCCGACCTGGCCGGGGCGGTGGCCTTCCACGGCTACGTCAGCCCCACCCGCCCCCTCCTGGAGGCGGCCGACGTCGTCCTCGTGCCCTCCTTCGGGGAGTCCTTCGGCAATGTCGCGGTCGAGGGCATGCTCGCCGGGCGGCCGGTGGTGGCCTGCGACGGCCTGGGGCTGGGCGAGGTGCTGTCCGGCGCCCCGCGCACGGGCCGCCTGGTGCCCCCGGGCGACGCCGACGCCCTGGCCCGGGCCGTGGCGGCCCTGGCCGCCGACCCGGCCGACGCCCGCGCCGTGGGCGCCGCCGGGCGCGCCGAGGCGCTGGCGCGCTTCTCGCCCGGGCGCTACCGGGAGGCCCTGGTGCGCGCAGTCCTGGCCCGGGACCGGCGGAAGTGACCCGCGACGGCGGAAGACGCGCGCCCTGCGGGAAAGTCACGAGACCGGCGGGGGCCGCGCATCCCGCGGACGACCCGCCGGCCGGCGCCCTCACAGCCGGCGCATCTCCAGGTACCACTTGGGCAGTGCGGCCAGCAGGTAGGCGGCGTGCCCGGCCAGCATGAGGCCGTAGACCCACAGGAAGGGCCCCGGCGCGAAGCGCAGGGCCAGGACCAGGCACAGCAGCCCGTAGTCGGTGGGCACCGACAGCACGGACTTGAGCAGGCCGGGGCGCGACTCGTCCCGGGCCAGCGGCGTGCCCCCGTGGTAGCGCAGCTGGTAGGTGAGGATGTAGGTGAAGAAGTGCACATTCTGCACGGCGCCGTAGGCCAGGGGCAGGAGCAGCAGCGCCGGATCGGCCAGCCGCCCGGAGCGGAACAGGCCGATCGCCACCGCGCCGTGCAGGGTGGAGAGCTTGACGGCGTCGGCCACGTGGTCGAGCCACTCCCCCGCCTTCGAGCCGCCGTGGCGCAGCCGGGCCAGCTGCCCGTCGGCGGAGTCGAGGGCGTAGCCGAGCATGAGCAGCAGCGAGGTGCCCGCCGTGGCCGCGGGCGCGAGCGGGGCCGCGCCCAGCAGCACGATGCCCGCCAGGGTGCAGGCCGCCGAGAGGAGCGTCACCTGATCGGGGGTCAGGTGCGCCCGGTGGGCGATGGCGGCCAGCACCCGCCCGACGGGCCGGTTGACGATCCGCGAGTACAGGGGCGCCCCCGCCTTCGACTTCTGCGCCGCGGCCAGGGCGCGGATATTGTCTCGGATGGTCGGTTCGGTCACGGTCGGCTCCACTGGGCTCCGCCCGGGCGGGCGGGATCGGCGATGCGGCCGCCCGGAGGCGGACCGCGGGGTGCGCCTACCATATCGGGTAGCATCGCTGTCCTGGCTCGGCCGATTCAAGAGACGGCCGGTTCCCGATGGACGTACGAGGTAGGAGCAGTCGCCATGGAGCCATACGAGGTCCTCGCCCTCGTGCGCCGTTTCACCCCCCTTCTGCTCGCGCACCTGGTGCTGGGGGCGATCGCCGGGTACGCCGTCGCCGCCTTCTCCCCGCCCGTGTTCACCTCCACGGCCAGCGCGTTCGTCGCGGCCGGCAAGGACGGCACCCAGTCCGTGACCTCCTCCTCGACCCTCATCTCCGCCGTCATGCCCACCCTCGTCGAGCTGGGCACCTCCCAGCCCGTCCTCGACGACGTGGCCGCCATGACCGGCGTCGCCCCCAATGAGATCAATCACGCGATCACGGTGACCAACCCGGAGAACACGCTCATCATCGAGGTGAGCGCGGACGCCTCCAGCGCCGAGAAGGCGCAGATGATCGCCCAGGCGGAGATCAAGGCGCTGGGCAAGGTCGTCAGCAATCTGTCGGTCAAGGTCCAGGAGGAGACCGCCCTGAACCTCAACGACGTCGACACCGCCTCCCTGCCCGCCGCCCCCTCCGGCCCGTCCAAGGCGCGCTACCTGCTCTACGGCGGGGTCATCGGCGCGGGCGTCGGCGCGGGCGTGTGCTCCTACCTCTACGTCCTGAGCCGCCTCAAGCGGCCGACGGCGCCCGCCGCGGCCCCCGCCGGGATCTGAGCGGGCCGGGCGGCCGCTAGCCCGCGGCCCCCTGCGCCCCGGCCCGGGCGCGGCGGCGGCGCAGGTCGCGGCGCACCCACAGCCCGTAGGGGATGATCTGGCACACGATCACGGAGACCACCGACCCGACGATGGGCCCGGCCGAGCCGAGGGGCGCGATGAGCGCCCAGGACAGGGCCAGGTTCATGGGCACGAGGATGAGCACGGGCAGCATCTGGAAGCGCAGGCCCGCGGGGTCGGTCATGTACATGCCCAGCGGCTGCTTGGCGGCCTCGATGACGACGTTGACGACATTGGCCGCCAGCAGCGCCGCCGGCAGGGAGATGGCGCCGTCGGACAGGACGCGCGCGGCCCAGGGCGACAGGAGGGCCAGGAGCAGCCCCAGGGCCCCGCCCAGGCCGGCGAAGGCCGCCGAGGCGGCGAAGGGCGACTCGATGCGCCCCCGGGCCCGGGCCTTGGCGAAGTGGGGCCACATGGCCACCCCGGTCACGGCCACGGTCTGGGTGAGCAGGTTGAACAGCTGCGCCGCCAGGTTGTACTGCGCCAGGGAGCCGTCCTCGCCCAGGTGGGACAGCAGGAGGCGGTCGGTCTGGAAGGCGATGGGGATGACCAGGGACTGGAAGAGCTGGGGCCCGGCGGTGTCGATGATCCTCACCCCGCGCACGGCCCGCAGCCGGGGCACGTCGCGCATCGCGTCGGCCAGCAGGGGCCGGGTGGCGCGCCAGGCGACGACGATGCAGATGAGCGACACGAGGGTGTTGGCCAGGTAGGACATGACCGGCACGGCGTTGCCTGCGTCGAGGCGGGCGACGACGGCGGCCAGCAGCATGCAGGTCAGGGCCGGGGAGACGACGCCGGTGCTGATGACCTGCGTGGCCGAGCGGCCCATGCCCACGATGACGCGCTGGCCCACGCTCAGGGGCAGGGCGGCGGCGTACACGAGCAGGCAGGCCGTGGCCGTGGTCCCGCCGCCGTCCATGAGGTCCTCCCCCAGGAGGGCGGGCCAGGCCCCGAGCAGGCCGAGGACGACGCCGGCCGTGGCGATGACGAGGGACGATATGAGAAGCACACGCACGGCGGTTGTCAGAGTGCGCCTCACGACGGCGTCCCGGGGCAGGTCCTCGGATCCGGCGACTGTGTTGAGAATCACAGCACCTATACCCAGGTCCGTGAAGGGCATGAGGGAGGGGAAGGTCGCCAGGAGCCCGTTCTGGGCATAGGCATCGGTACCGAAATGGCCGATGATTATTCGGGTATTGATGAGCCCGAAGACGCCCGCCACCCCCATGACGAGGACCTTGGACAGGGCCGTGCGCTGCACCGATGCCCAGGCGCCCGAACGATTTGACGGCGCTGCGGGGGTCCGAGGCATGCGAGGGCCTCCTTGTCTGACGAGGGGTGCTTCCGGTCCTCGCAAGCGACTCCGACGGCGATGGGGGTGAACCCCCTCACGTGGTTTCCACTCGCAAGCGGGATCACGGTACCATTACGCAATCACCGCCTTCCCCGGGCGACCCTACCCACCCGCGTTCTTGTTTATGGAGGAACCTTGTCCGCGACCTCGGTAGCCCCCCGAGGGGCCATCCTGCGTTCCACCGCGCCCCAGCGGTCCAAGCGCCGCGGCGCCCGCACCCGCCCGCCGTCCCTCGACGCGCGCGGCTTCGCCTCGTGGCCCGTCGTTCGCCGCGATCAGGTGATGTGGATCACCTTCGGAGACATCGCGGCGGTCGTCGTCGGCTCCCTGGTCGCCGGCGCGTGGGGTCCGACCTGCGCCGCGCTGACCGCGGGCGTCGGGGCCTGCGCCGTCGCCCTGGCCTGGCTGCTGGGCGCCGGCCGCGTCGACGTCATCGACCAGGCCCGCTCCGGCTGGCGCCCCGTGCTGGGCGCCGGCGCCATCGCCGCCCTGGCGGCCCTGGTCCTCAAGGACGGCGTCCTGCCCGACGCCGGCGCGCACGCCGCGCTCGTCCCGCTGGCCCTGGTCACCGGCCTGTCCCTGACCAACCGCTGCGCGGCCGCCTCCTGGCTGCGCCGCCGCCGCCTGGACGGCCACGGCCTGCGCCGCACCCTCATCGTCATGGGCTCGGGCGCCGAGCTGCTCCTGCGCCAGCTGCGCCGCCACCCGGGCGACGGCTTCCTCATCGTGGGCTACCTCTCCTCCGCCTCGTGCCGCAGCGGCGCCGCCCCCATCGGCGACGCCCCCGCCCTGCGCCGCACCATCCTGGCCGAGCACATCGACACGGTCATGACCGTGGGCGCCGTCGAGCCCGACGCCATCGTCACCGTCATGCGGGCCATGGAGTCCACGGGCGCGCGCTTCGTCGTGGCCCCCGGCCTGCAGGACGTCGTCCCCGGCCGCATGCGCGGCCTGCCGGTCACCAACGGGTGGAGCGGCCTCATCGACGTGCAGCTGCGCCACATGCGGGTGCGCTCCAAGGACGTCTTCGACCGCGTCGCCGGCTCCCTGCTGCTGGCCCTGGCCTCCCCCCTGCTGCTCCTGGCCGTCCTGGCCGTGCGCCTGGACTCCCCCGGCCCGGCCTTCTACACCCAGGTGCGCGTGGGCGAGCGGGGGCGCCACTTCACCATGATCAAGCTGCGCTCGATGTACATCGACGCCGACGCCCGCCGCGAGGCCGTCGTGGCCGCCGGGGGCGACGCCGGCAACGAGATCCTGTTCAAGGACCGCAACGACCCGCGCATCACCCGGGTCGGGCGCCTGCTGCGCCGCACCTCCCTGGACGAGCTGCCCCAGCTGGTCAACGTGGTGCGCGGCGAGATGAGCCTGGTCGGCCCGCGCCCGGCCCTGCCGCAGGAGGTCGCCGAGTACGACGACGAGGCGCTGCGCCGGCTGCTGGTCAAGCCCGGCCTGACGGGCCTGTGGCAGGTCTCGGGCCGCTCGGACCTGTCCTGGGACTCCACGGTGGCCCTGGACCGCCACTACGTGGAGAACCGGGGCGCCGCCCTGGACGCCGAGGTCCTGGCCAGGACGCTGCGCGCCGTCCTGGGCGGGAAGGGCGCCTACTGATGCTCACCGGCTACGTCCCGGGCGGCTTCGACATGCTCCACATCGGGCACCTCAACATCCTCACCGCGGCCGCGGCCCGGTGCGAGAGGCTCATCGTGGGCGTGGCCACCGACGAGTCCCTGGAGCGGATGAAGGGGCGCCGGCCCATCGTCCCCCACGCCGAGCGCATGGCGCTGGTCGGGGCGCTGCGCATGGTCGACGCCATCGTCGCGGACGTCGACCAGGACAAGCGCCTGGCCTGGCGCCGCTCCCCCTTCGACGTCCTGTTCAAGGGCACGGACTGGCAGGGCACCGACAAGGGCCGCCGGCTCGAGGAGCAGATGGCCGAGGTCGGCGCCCGGGTCGTCTACCTGCCCTACACGCCCACCACCTCGTCGACGATGCTGCGCCGCGTCCTGGCCCAGGAGGTCGCGGCCCGCACGCCGGTGCCCGGAGCCTGAGATGCGCCCGCCCGCCCTGCGCGCGATCCTGCGACGGCCCTCCCGCCGCGTGGCGCGGCGGCTGTCGGCGGCGGCGGCGGCGCTGTCCGTCCTCGCCCTGGCCCTGGCGGCCTGGGCCTACGAGGGCATCCCCCAGGCGGAGGTCGACCTCAACGACGGCGCCGTGTGGGTGACCTCCACCGACCAGCACCTCGTGGCCCGCCTCAACACCCGCTCCCGGCAGATCGACGGCGAGATCCGCACCACCTCGGCGAGCTTCGACGTCACCCAGTCCGGGCAGAACGTCCTGGTGCCCGACACCGCCGCCTCCTCCGTGGCCTCCGTCGACCCGACCACCGTCACCCTGTCCCAGTCCGCCCAGCTGACCAGCGGCGCCGTCGTCGCCCAGGGGGCGGACCGGGTCATCGCCGTCAACGCCGCCGAGGGCACGGTGCGGGCCGCCGCCGTGCCCGCCGTCGCCTCCCTGCCGGCCGCCGCCCCCCTGCTGGCCAATATGCCCGGGGCGGTCGCCGTCGTGGGCGTGGACGGGTCCGTCCACGCGGCCTCCCCCGCCAACGGCGCCATCGTCACCGTCCCCGTGGACGGGCAGGGGTGGGCCGAGCCCGTCACGCGCCCGGGCCGGCTGAGCGCCGGCACCGACGTCGCCGTCACCGCCGTCGGGCGCGACACCGTGGTCCTCGAGCGCGGCACCGGGACGGTCCACCTGCCGAGCGGCGCCGACGTCGACCTGGGCGAGCCCGGCCTGGCCCTCCAGCAGCCCGGGCCCGAGTCCGACTCCGTCCTGCTGGCCTCGCGCACCGCGCTCATCACGGTGGGCCTGGACGACGGGCGCGTGACCTCCGTGCCCGCCTCCGAGGGGACGCCCGCGCCCGGCGCGGCCGCGCAGCCGGTGCGCCTGGGCGGCTGCGCCTACGCCGCCTGGTCGGGCTCGGGCCAGTACGTGCGCCAGTGCGGCTCGGAGCGCACCACCGTCCACGACGACGCCCTGGGCTCGGCCGGCGCCCCGGTCTTCCGCGTCAACCGCGACGCCATCGTCATCAACGACATCGTCACCGGCAGCGTGTGGCTGCCCGACGAGCAGCTCGTGCTCGTCGAGGACTGGACCGACGTGACCAGCCAGACCGACGAGGACTCCGACACCGAGGACGACTCCGCCCGGACCTCCGACTCCCAGTCCCAGCCCGAGCGCACCGACGAGAACCACGCCCCCGAGGCCGTCGACGACGCCTTCGGGGTGCGCCCGGGCCGCTCCACGGTGCTGCCCGTCCTGGCCAACGACTCCGACCCCGACGGCGACGTCCTCACCGCCGCCCCGGTGGGCCGGCCCTCCAACGCCGCCGTCGCCGTGGCGCAGGACGGGCTCGCGCTGCGCCTGGACGTGCCCGACGACGCCGCCGGGACCATCTCCGTGCCCTACACGGCCGACGACGGGCGGGGGCTGTCCGACTCGGCGACGGCGACCGTCGAGGTCCGCCCCTGGGAGGTCAACTCCGCCCCCGAGCAGCTGATGACCCCGACCGTGACCGTCTCGGGCACCGCCTCCGCCTCCCTGTCCGTCCTGGGCAGCTGGCAGGACCCCGACGGGGACACCGCCTACCTGGTCTCCGCGCAGGGCGAGGGCCTGGACGTGCGCACCACGAACGAGGGGGTCGTCACCGTGCGCGACCTGCAGGGCGCCCCGGGGACGCGCGAGCTGACCGTCGTCGTCTCCGACGGGCGCCAGACCGCCTCGGGGACCGTCACCGTCGACGTCCGCGCCGCCGACGCGCAGACGCCGGTGGCCAATGCGGACCACGTGCGCGTCGTCGCCGGCTCCCAGACGGTCGTCTCCCCCCTGGACAACGACTCCTCGCCCTCGGGCGAGGCCCTCAGCCTGGCGGCGATCGAGCAGACCCCGGAGGGGACGAGCGCGACCCTCGACCGCCGGGCGGGCACCTTCACCTTCTCCGCCGAGGCCGCCGGCACCTACTACCTCGACTACGACGTCGCCGCCGGCGCCGCCGTCGCCAAGGGCATTGTGCGCATCGACGTCGTCGAGCCGGCGGAGGCCTCGGTGCCGCCGGTCGCCGAGAACGACACCGCCCTGCTGCGCGAGGGCGGCGCGGTGACGATCGCGCCGCTGAGCAACGACTTCGACCCCACCGGCGGCATCCTCGTCCTGCAGTCGGCCACCGCGCCGGCCGAGTCGGGCGTGAGCGTGACGGTGGTGGACCACTGCCTGCTGCAGATCACCTCCGCCGGGCCCCTGTCGCAGAGCCTGGACATCGAGTACACGGTCTCCAACGGCGAGCCGACGTCCATGGGCCGGGTCGCCGTCGTGCCCGTCTCCGCCGGGCAGGTGCAGGTCCCGGTGGCGGTCCCGGACACCGCCGTCGTGCGCGTGGGCGACGTGGTGACCGTGCCCGTCCTCGACAACGACGCCTCCCCCTCCGGCCTGACCCTGTCCGTGGGCCAGGACCTGGAGACGGTGGGCGGGGCCCCGGGCACGGCCTGGGTCAGCGAGGACTCGGTGCGATTCAAGGCCGGGGAGACCCCCGGCCGGACCACCCTGTCCTACACGGCGGTCGACTCCGAGGGGCAGACCTCCTCCGCCCCCATCGAGATCGAGGTGCGCGCCCGCGACGACGAGGCCAATTCCGCCCCCGTGCCCAGGCCCCTGGAGGCCGGCACGGTGGGCGGCTCCCCGGTGACGATCCGGGTGCCCCTGGAGGGCGCCGACCCCGACGGCGACTCGGTGAGCCTGGTGGGCCTGGGCCAGGTGCCGCCGGCCCACGGCACCGTCACCTCCGACGGCGGCCGCCTCGTCTACACGCCCACGGGCGCGGCCACGGGCACGGACACCTTCACCTACACCGTCCAGGACCGCTTCGGGGCCCAGGCGACCGGCACCGTCCGCGTGGGCGTGGCCCCGGCCCCGACGACCAACGCCGCCCCGGTGGCCACCGACGACCTGGTCACGGCCCAGCCGGGGCGGACCGTGGCCGCGGAGGTGCTGGCCAACGACCTGGACGCGGACGGGGACGCGCTGTCCCTGGTGGGCACGCCGACCTGCGACGACGACGCCCTCACGCTGTCCGTGCGCGCCAACCGCGTCCTGGCGGTCCTGCCCCAGACCGAGGGGCTGTACACGGTGCACTACACGGTCACCGACTCCCGGGGCGGCACGGACGTGGGCACCCTGACCATCCAGGTGACGGCGCAGGCCCCGCCGGTCAGCCCCGTGGGCGTGGACGACCACGTGACGGTCGACCAGGTGGCCGCGGACGGCACGGTCACGGTGCCGGTCCTGGACAACGACAAGGACGCCGACGGCTCCCCCTGGGACCTGACCGTCACCGCCGACGACCCGCGCGCCCAGGTGACGGACCAGTCGATCCGCGCCACGATCGGCGAGGAGCAGTACCTGGTGCTGTACACGGTCACCGACGTCGACGGGCGCACCGGCAGCGCCGTCGTCGTCGTGCCGGCCCGCAGCGAGCTGCGCCCGCGGGTCGACTCCGCCCGGGTGCCCGTGCGCATCCCCGCGGGGCGGACGAGCGAGGTGGCGCTGTCCGACTACGTCCTCACGCGCGCCGGCACGACCCCGGTGGTCGCCGACGCCGCGACGCTCAACGCGGGCACCGGGCTCGACTCCGCCCAGGCGGGCGACTCGGGCCGGAGCCTGTCGGTGACCCCAGCCGCGGGGTTCACGGGCCAGACCTCGCTCACGCTCGCCGTGGCCGACGGCACCGGCTCCGACGCGCTCAGCTCGACGATCACCCTGCCGGTCCTGGTGGTCTCCACGACGAACACCCCTCCCGTGATCACCCCCACGGAGGTGGCGGTCGCCCCCGGCGAGCCGGCCGTGACCGCGGACCTGGCCGCCATGACCCGCGACGCCGACTCCGACCCCCTCGTCTTCACCGCCGGGGCCGCCCCGGAGGGCTTCAGCACCTCGGTGTCGGGCTCGACCCTGTCCGTCAGCGCCGCCGACGACGCCGTGCCCGGCACCGCGGGCTCGCTGGAGGTGCGCGTGGAGGACGGCACCAACGCGGCGGTCACGGCGACCCTGCCCCTGCGGGTGGTCGCCTCCACCCGCCCCCGCATGACGGCCGCCCCGACGACCCTCGTCTCCGACGGCTCCCCCGTGAGCGTGGACGTGGCGACGCTGGTGACCAACCCCTTCCCGGGCCGGCCCATCACCCTGAGCCGGGAGCCGCAGGTGACCTCGGGGTCGGGCGGCGTCACCGCCGCCGGCACGACCCTGACCATCGCCCCCGAGTCCGGCTTCACCGGGCGCCTGGTGGTCTCCTACGAGGCCCTCGACGCCACCGGCAGCGCCTCGCGCGCCGTCGTGGGCACGGTGACGGTGACCGTGGCCTCCCCGCCCGACGCCCCCACCGGGGTGCGCGCCGCGCCCTCGGGGGCCTCGGCCATGGCCGTGTCCTGGAGTCCGGGGGCCGACCACGGCTCCCCCATCACCTCCTACATCGTGACCGAGACCGGCGGCGCCGGGACCTGGACCTGCACGGCCTCCCCCTGCCGGGCCGACGGGCTGGCGACGGGCGGGACCTACTCCTTCCGGGTCGTGGCCGTCAACGGGGCGGGCCGCTCGGCGCCCTCGGCGCCCTCGGCGCCCACGGCGCTGGAGGCGACCCCGGACGCCCCCGTCGTGACCCCGGACCCGAACGGGCGGGCCCGGGCGACGTGGAGCGCGGTGACGGTCGAGGGGGCGACCGTCACCTACGAGGCCCAGCTGCTCAGGGACGGGCAGGCGGTGAACTCCTACACGGGGCCGGCGACCGAGGCGTCCTTCGGCAATGCGGAGCCCGGCGGCTACACGGTGCGCGTGCGCGCCCTCGTCGAGGGCGGCGGGGCCTCGCCGTGGAGCACGGCGGGCCTGAACGTGTTCGGCGCCCCCGGCGCCCCCGGTACGCCGTCGATCCAGTACGACGGCTCCGCCCTGCGCATCAGCTGGAGCCCCGCCCCCGCCAACGGCGCCGCGGTCACCTACGCCGTGTCCGTGACCGGCTCGGTCAACCGCAGCCAGACCACCTCCGACACCTCCCTGACCGTGCCGGCGGGGGGCCTGGGCCCGGGCAGTCACTCCGTGTCGGTGACGGTCACCCCCTCCAACGCGGCGGGCAGCGGGACGGCCTCGTCCGGCTCCCACGAATTCACCGTCACCGGCAAGCCCCTGCCGCCCTCCACGCCCGGGGCCGAGGCCACCGGCGTCAACGGCCAGATCAAGGTGACGAGCCGCTCGACGCCGGTGGGCGGCAACGGCTGGTCCGCGGACGACCTCGACATCGAGTACCGGGTCGTCTCCGGCGGGGACGTGGTGCAGGACTGGACCTCGGAGAGGACCTTCTCCGACCTGACCGACGGCGCGCCCTACACGGTGCAGGCCCGCGCCGTGGACGAGGACGGGGACGACGCCGCCTCCGACCCGGTCTCCTCCGGGACCGTGACGCCCTACGGCCCGCCCTCGGAGCCCAGCGTCAGCTGCTCCGCGCAGGGCGGGGGCGTCAGCTGCACCTGGACGGCCGGGGCCACCGGCGGACGGCCCACCACCTACCAGGGCGACACCTCGC
Organism: Actinomyces dentalis DSM 19115; assembly: GCF_000429225.1. Taxonomy (GTDB): domain Bacteria; phylum Actinomycetota; class Actinomycetes; order Actinomycetales; family Actinomycetaceae; genus Actinomyces; species Actinomyces dentalis. Next base: position 46,328 of record NZ_AUBL01000002.1, on the reverse strand, counting down.
GCAATGAGCACGCCCCGCAGGTCGAGGCCTCGGGCACGAGGTCCTTCTCCCCGGGCGCCGGGAACAAGGTCACCTGGTGCGTGCGGGCGCGCAACGACGCCGGGCAGACCTCGGACTGGGAGTGCTCCAGCGCGACCGCCGGGCCCCGCGTCGCCGTCGGCACCGAGAAGAGCTTCCCGATCATCACCGACATCGACGAGGCCCCCGAGGCCCGCTGCACCCCGCAGGACGTCGACGACACCGGCTGGCCGCCCTCCGTCTGCCGCCGCCTGGTCATCGACGCCTCCGGCTTCAACCCGGACTCCACCGTGCAGTGCGGCTACCGGTACTCCGAGCCGGGGGGCGGCTCCTGGTACGAGGAGTCCTTCACGGTGGACTCCAACGGCGCCGCCCGCCACCGCTTCCCGCACCGGGTCGACGTCGGCCGCGTACCGCCGTCGTACTCGATCACCTGCACGCAGCAATAGGCTGTTGCACGGCGCGCCGGCCCCCCATCCGGCCCTCGCCCATTCGTCCCGCGGCCCCGAGCCGTCCCAACGACCGGAAGGACCATCCGCCATGGCTCTGACCGAGGAGCACGCGACCTGGTTCGCCAAGACCTTCACCATGATCGTCGAGAACGTCGCCAAGGCGCTGCTGGGCAAGGAGGAGGTCATCCGCCTGGCGCTGACGGCCATGCTGGCCGAGGGGCACCTGCTGCTGGAGGACGCGCCGGGCACCGGTAAGACGGCGCTGGCCCGGGCGCTGGCGGCCAGCGTGCAGGGCACGCACTCGCGCATCCAGTTCACCCCGGACCTGCTGCCCAGCGACATCACCGGGGTGACCGTGTTCGACCAGAAGACCGGGTCGTGGGAGTTCCACCCCGGACCCGTCTTCGCCTCCGTGGTTCTGGCCGATGAGATCAACCGGGCCAGTCCCAAGACGCAGTCGGCGCTGCTGGAGGTCATGGAGGAGTCCAAGGTGACCGTCGACGGCGTGCGCCACGAGGCGGGGCGGCCCTTCATGGTCATCGCCACCCAGAACCCGGTGGAGCAGGCCGGCACCTACCGGCTGCCCGAGGCCCAGCTCGACCGCTTCCTCATGAAGACCTCCGTGGGCTACCCGGACCGCGCCGCCCTGACCCGGATACTGGGCGGCTCGGCCAAGCCGGACCGCTCGGCCGGCCTGTCCGCCGTCATCACCTCCGACGCCGTGTCCTCGATGGCGGGGCTCGCCGCCGGCAACCACGTGGAGGCCTCGGTGCTGGACTACATCGGCGCCCTGGTCGAGGCCACCCGCGACTCCCCCGACACGCGCCTGGGGGTGTCCACCCGCGGCGCCATCGCCATGACCCGGGCGGTGCGGGTGTGGGCGGCCGCGCAGGGGCGCACCTACGTCCTGCCCGACGACGTCAAGGAGCTCGCCGAGGTGATCTGGGCCCACCGCCTGGTCATGGACCCCGACGCCGAGTTCACCGGCGCCACCGCCCGCGGCGTCATCACCCGCGCCCTGGCCGACGTGCAGGCCCCCGTGGCCCGGGCCCGGGACGACCGGGCCGCGTCCTCATGACCGCCGACCCGATCGGCGCGGCGGGCACGGCCGACTCGCCCGGATCATCCGGCACGGCCGGTTCGCCCGGCACGGCCGACCGGCCCGCCCCGGCCACCGGCACCGCCCGGAGCATCTCGCTGCGCCGCCCCCTCCTGCGCGCCGTCGAGCTGCTCGCCTCCGCGGTGCACCGGAGGGCGCCGGGCCTGGTGCGCCGGGCCCGCGACCGGCTGTCGGTGGTGACCCGCACCGGATGGCTCTGCCTGGTCCTGCTCGCCCTGTCCGCGTGGGCGGCCGCCCGCCTGGGCTGGCAGGAGGCCCGCGCGGGGGCCGGGGTCCTCGCCCTCGTCGTCGTCACGGCCGGCCTGTGGCTCATCCCGCGGCGCGCCCACGCGGTGACCCACGAACTGCTCGAGCCGCGCGTGACCGTGGGCGACGACGCCGTCATCCACGTGCGGGTCGCCAACCCGACCGCCCGCACCCTCCTGCCCGTGCGCATGGAGATGCCGGTGGGCCCCGTCGAGGCCGTCTTCGCCGTGCCCACCCTGGCGCCGGGCGCCGTCGACGAGCGCGGCTTCGTGCTGCCGACCTCCCGGCGCGGCATCGTCACCGTCGGGCCCGTCGTCTCGGTCGCCTCCGACCCGGTGGGGCTGGTGCGCCTGACCCGCGAGCGCACCGAGTCCCAGGAGGTGCACATCCACCCGCGCACCATCCGCCTGGGCTCGGTCCTCAGCGGCCTCATGCGCGACGTCGAGGGCGCCGTCACCCAGGAGCTGTCCAGCTCCGACGTCGCCTTCCACGCCCTGCGCGACTACGTCCCCGGCGACGACCGCCGCAACGTCCACTGGCGCTCCACGGCCCGCACCGGACGCCTCATGGTGCGCCAGTTCGAGGAGACGCACCGCTCCAGCCTCCTGGTGCTCCTGGACACCCGGGCCGGGGACTACGAGAACGAGGAGGACTTCGAGACGGCCGTGTCCGTGGCCTGCTCGCTGACGCTGGACGCCATCGGCCACGCCCGCGAGGTCGCCCTGGTCACCGAGGAGGAGTCCCTGCCCACGGCCTCGGCGGCCCGGCTGCTGGACGCCTCGTGCGCCATCGAGCCGACCGGCGCCCTGGGCCTGGACGAGCTGGCCCGCCGGGCCACCACCCACCACCCGGAGGCCTCGGTGCTGCTGGCGGTCACCGGGCAGCTGTGCCCGGACGGGGTCCTGGGGCGCGTGCGCACGATCACCCCCTCCGACACCGTCGCGGCGGCCCTGCGCGCCGGGTCGAACCCCTCGGGCCGGCGGGCCGTGGGGTCCCTGGTGCGCTTCGACCTGGACCGGTTGGAGACCCTGCCGCTGGTCATGAGGAGGTTCGCGTGAGCGCCCGGCCCGGCGCCGCGGCGCCCGCCGCGCCCGCCGCCCGCCGGGGGCGGGGGGCGGCGGCGCTCGACCTGGCCCTCGTCGTGGGCCTGGAGCTGGTCGCCTGCGCGCTGTTCGTCCCCGCCTTCGGGCCGGCGGTCGGGGCGGGGGCGGCGGCCGGGGGCGTGTGCGCGGGCGCCGTCGTCGGGGCCGTGGGGCGCCGGCGGCGTCTGAGCGCCCTGCCCGTGCTGGCGCTGGCCGCCGTCGTCCACCTGGGGGTCGCCCCCTGGGTTCTGCCCGACACCGGGCGGGGGGCGGGGGCGGTGCGGGCCGTGCTCAGGGCGACGGTGACCGTGTGGCGCGACGCCCTGACCCTGCCCCTGCCGTTGAGCGCCTTCCCCACCATGAGCGTCCTGCCGTGGCTGACCGGTCTGGCGGGGGCGGCGCTGGCCGTGCGCGCCCTGCTGGACGGGCGGGTGCACGCGGCCGGGCTGGCCGTCGTCGGCCAGGCGCTCGTGGCCCTGGCCTGGGGGGCGCCGGCGGCCCTGGCGCCCCGGGCGATCGGGGCGGGCCTGACCTGCGGGGTGCTGCTGCTGTGGGCGCTGGCCTCCCAGCGCGGGCGCCGCTCGCGCGTGGCCGAGGTCCTGGCCGGCTCGGACGCGGGCCTGAGGCGCGGCGCCCGCCTGGGGGCCGTGCGCGCCGTCGCCGTGCTGGCCGCGGCGGGGACGGCGGCGGCCGCGCTCACCCCGGCGGGCGCCCAGGACCGCGTGGTGCTGCGGACCCTCCTGGCGCCGCCGGTCGATCTGACCCAGTACGCCACCCCCCTGTCCCTGGTGCGCGCCCTGGAGACCGAGTTCGCCTCGACCACCCTCATGACGGTGTCCGGCGTCGGCGAGGACGGCCGCGTGCGCATTGCGGCCCTCGACGCCTACGACGGGCTGAGCGCGCGCATCGACCAGGGCGACAGCTCGCGCTTCCAGCGGGTGGGGGCGGACACGCCGCTGACCGGGGCGGGGACGCACTCGCCGCAGGCCCGCGAGGTGGTCGTGCGCCTGCGGGACTACGGCTTCGCCTGGGTCCCCACGGTCTCCGACGCGCTGTCGATCGCCGTGTCGGGCCCGCGCGCCGAGATCGTCTCCGACAGCCTCCACTACGACATGTCCTCCGCCACGGGCATCGCCACGGCGGGGCTGACCGGCGGGGACGTGCTGACCGAGCAGGTCGTCGTGCCCTCCGTGCCCTCCGACGCCGACCTGGCGCTGCTGGGCACGGGGAGCCCGCGGCTGGGCGCCGTCGTCAATGTGCCGCCGTCGGTGGAGGCGATGGCCCGCTCGATCGTGGACACCGCCTCCGAGCCGGTCGCCCAGATCCGCCTCCTCCAGCAGGCGCTGCGGGCCGGCTACTACTCCGACGGCACGACCAGCTCCTCGCCGCCCGGTCACGGGACGGCGCGGATGGCGCAGATGGTGGAGGCCGGCGAGCTCGTGGGCGACGACGAGCAGTACTCCGTCCTCATGATGCTGCTGTGCCGCTCGCTGGGCATTCCGGCCCGGGTCGTCATGGGCTTCAAGCCGGCCACGGACGGCGACGCGTCCACCGTCACCGGCCAGGACATCAGCGCCTGGGTGGAGGTCGACTTCCGGCAGGCCGGCTGGGTGGCGGTGGATGTGACCCCCGACCGCGACCACGTGCCCCAGCAGCAGAACACCCAGAAGGTCTCCAATCCCGAGCCGCGCGTGCTCCAGCCGCCGCTGCCCCTCCAGCACCCGGCGGAGCTGCCGCCCGCCTACGACGACGGGCACGGGAACTCCCCGGACGACAGGGACGCCGGCGTCGATCTGCGCCTCGTCCTGGCCGTGGTCGGGGGCCTGCTGGCGCTCGTGGCGCCGGTGGTGACGATCCTGGCGCTCAAGGCGCTGCGACGACGACGGCGCGCCCGCGGATCCGGGCCCGATCGCGCGGCGGGGGCCTGGGACGAGGTGGTTGATCGCGCCCGGGACCTGGGGTCGGCGCCGCCGGCCCGGGCGACTCGCCGGGAGGAGGCCGAGGTCCTCGCCCCCGGCTTCCCCACCGCCGATCTGCGCCGCTTCGCCCGGGCGGTCGACGCCCAGATCTTCGGGGCCGGCGAGCCGAGCCCGAGTGCCGTTGACGGGCTCTGGGAGTCGGCCGATGCAATGATGAGGGCCATGAGCACCGGTCGGTCCGCCCCGCGGCGCCTCATTGCACGCTTGTCGACGCACTCTCTGCGCCGGCTTCCCAGACAACGCACCGCCCGCCGCTTCCGGCGGCGACTCGTCCGCGGCGGTCGTACAAGGAGAAGGAACCCGTGACCTCACGCATGTCTGCACCGCTCCCCCGGTCCCGACTGACCCCGGCCCCCGTGGGCGACCGCGTCATCGCCGGCGCGATCGACCTGGTGGCCTGCGGACTCGTGGTGGCGGCCCTCGGCCTTCTCATCGGCCTGTTCATGGACTCGACGGTGCTCGCGTGGGCGATCGCCGGCCTCATTGTGGGCGTGCCCCGCGAGATCGCCCTGGCCGTCACGGGCTGGAGCCCGGGCGGGCGGCTGCGCGGGGTGAGGCTGGTGGACGTCGAGACCGGCGGGCCGCCCGGGGGGCGCCTCCTGCTGCACCTCGACCTGCTGCTCATCACCGTCGTGCCGACCTTCGGCCTGGGCGCGGTGGTGCTCCTGCACTCGGCGGCGCGGGATCCCCACGGTCAGGGGTATCACGACCGCGTGGCGGGCCTGCGGGCCGTGACCGTGCGCGGGGGCGCGGCGGCGTCCGACCCGTCCGCGCAGCCGGGGTGGACGGGGCGGGACACGGAGACGGGCTCGCCCATGTTCTTCCGCCCGGGCGAGTCCCCGGAGGGGGGCGGCCGGGGGACGACCTTCGACACCTCCGCCATGGGCTCGTCCTCCGACGACGCCTCCCAGGCCCTCATCGACTCCGTGCCCTGGGCAGCGGTGCCCACGCACCTGGACCCGCCGACGTCGGACGACCTGGCGGTCCTGCCCCCCGAGGGGGGGCCGGGTCCGGCGGCCGGTCCGGCGGGGCCGGGGCCCGGCGTGCCGGGAGGGCTCGGTGGGCCTGGCGGGCCCGGGCGGGCGGGGTCCTCGGCGCCCTCGGGGCCGGTGGCGCCGACGGGATCCGCGGGGCCTACCGGGCCCGCGGGTCCCGCGGAGTCGACGCCCGGGGCGTACGGGTCGTACGGGACTCCCATTGCGCCCAGGGCGTACGGGCCCTCCGGCGCACCCGGGACCACCGGCGCACCCGCCGGACCCCCCGCAGCCGCCAGCGCACCCAGGGCTGCCAGCGCGCCCAGAACCTCCAGCGCACCCGGGGCCGCCAGCGCGCCCGGAACCGGGGACCCCAGCGGCAGGGCCCCCTCCGGTCTCGACACCCTCGCCATCCCCCAGTCCGCCCCCGCTTCCGCCGCTGCCACCTCCGCCGCCCCGACCGGCTGGGCCGCCCAGGCGTCCGCGGACGACACGATGGTCCTGGACGCGCCCGACACCCGCACCCGCCGTCGGACGGCGCGCCACCGGCGCCGCACCGATGAGCAGACCATCGTCCTCGTGCCGGACACGGGCGGGGAGTCGATCCCGCTGCCCGAGCCCACGGTGGTGGGCCGCGACCCGAGGAACATCTCCGCCTACCCCCAGGCCCAGCGCGCGAGCATTTTCGATCCCAGCCGGTCGGTGTCCAAGACGCACGCCCTGCTGGTGCCGGTGCCCGGCGGGGTGTGGGTGACCGACCTGCACTCGACCAACGGCACCCGGATCGAGTCGAACGGCGCCGTGACCGCCCTCGTGCCCGAGAAGGAGGAGGCGGCGATGCCCGGATCGAAGGTGGTCTTCGGCAACGCCGTCTACCGGGTCTCCGTTTCCGAGCCCTGACGGTGACGGGCGGGGCCCGTCGTGTTCGCGCGCCCGATCGCGCGCCCGCCCTCCCCTCCGGCGCACCCGCCTGTGACCGGCGCGCGGCTGCTTCGGGCCGGGGCCGTACTCCCCGCCAGTGGCGCACCCGCTCCCACCGATCCCACGGACGCACTGCGGAGCCCCTTCTCCTTAACGACCCTTCTCGCTCATCATGCAGAGGGGGCGGACGAGGTCATGGTGAGACGCGTGGGGCTCCTGGGGTTGGCCGGGGCGAGGATGTGTCCGAATCTGTTGCAAAGGCGTCTCGGACCAGGATCGGCCGCGAGAAGAAGCGCGGAATATCAACGATTCTCTTCACGCACCCCGATGGAATCCAGGCCTTTGCAACAGATTTGGACAACTGGCGCCACCGCGGACCTCTCGGGAGCGGCTGGAGTGGCTCCGCCTGACCGGAAGGTTATTCATAGGGCGGTGATGCGGGTGCGGGGCGGCGGAACCGCCCCGCCGTCGCCCAGTTCGTGTCCGCTGACGCCGACGCCCAGTCCGTCACCGACGACCAGCCCCGGCCGGGTCCGCGAGCACGTCACTTAACCCGCGAGCACGTCTGCTAGAGGTACGTGCTCGCGGGTTAAGTGACGATCTCGCGGGTTAAGTGACGTGCTCGCGACCCGGGCGGCGCACCCGGGCGGGATCCGGCCATCCCCGGCCCCGCCCGTGAGACCGCCTGAGAGGCGGACAGCCGGATCTCAGCCCCGGCCCCCGCCCGCGGGACCGACGCGAACGAGCGCACCAGAGCCTCCCGCCGCCCCCGGGCCGGCGCAGATCCGGCGAAGATCCTGAACGACGGCATTGACGTTCTCAAGCCGACTTCCGGGCCGGCCCGAACCCGGCCCGGCTTGCGCAATGCGAGCCCAGCGCGACGCAGTCCGCCTCACCTCGCGCCGTGCGAGCCCAGCGCGACAAAATCCGGCTATGCTCGATTCGCGCGAGCCCACCTGGCGCAATGCGAGCCCAGGTGACATCACCAAAACGACTCCCCCGGGCGCCCTCGGCGCGGACTCCCGGTTAAGCCCCTTGGTGTGGTGCTCGATCAAGCCCCTTGGTGTGGCGTTCTTCAGGTCAGGTGGTGATGGCGGCGCGCAGGGCGGTCCGGGTCGGGGGACGGTCAGGGGGTGGTGACGCAGCTGCGCACGGGCTGGGACATCCTCCCGTCCGTCTGGACCGCGTAGACCTCGATGCACGTGGAGCCGGGCTGGGCGGCGATCGTGGCGCTGGGCTTCGTCGTCGGCTCCAGGTCCTCGTCCTCCTGGCCGGCGACGTCGGAGCGGTAGAGGTAGGTGCCCCGCCAGCCGTCCTGCGGGGACAGCCAGGTGAAGGAGACCGTCCCGTCGCCCAGGCGCTCGCCGACGACGGTGCGCGGCTGGGGGATGACGGCCCCCAGGGGATCCGAGCCGCCCGGCGCGAGGGTCGCGAAGGTCGCCCTCGGGCGGGCCTCGTCCGCCCCCTGCGACAGCAGGACGGCGCCGATGACGACCGCCGCCACGACCACCGCCGCGATCGTGCCGACGAGCACGGGGTTCCACCGCCTCCTGGTCGGGTTCCCGGTGGAGGACCAGGTCGAGCGGGCGGCGCCGGCCTTGGACGGCACCTGCGCATCGACGCGGCTGAACACGCCGATGCGGGTGGCGGAGTCGTCGTCGGACCCGTCCTCCGCCACGGCCCCGGCGGCGGGCAGCGAGTCGGAGTAGAGGTCGACCGCCGTGATGGGCAGGCCGAGCTCGCTCTCCACCTGCTGGAGGGCGCGGGCGAAGGCGAGCACGGTGCGGTAGCGCCGGGACGGGTCCTTGTCCATCGCAATGCTCAGGACCCGGAAGAGGGAGGGCGGCGCCTCGGGCCGGCCCAGCGGCGGCACGGGGTCCTTGACGATCCTGCGGGCCAGGTCGAAGACGGACTCGGCGGATCCGGGGGTCTCGAAGGGGCTGTGCCCGGCGAGCATCGCGTAGGTCGTGGCGGCCAGGGCGTAGATGTCGGTGGTCGGCTCCGCGTGCCGGGAGCCGACGAGCTGCTCGGGCGGCGCCCAGGGCACGCTCATCCCCCGCAGCTCGTCGGGGGACTCGGCGGGGCCGCGCATGGCGGAGATGCCGAAGTCCGACAGGACGGGGCGCTGATAGGAGGTGAACAGGATATTGGCCGGTTTGATGTCCCGGTGGATGATGCCCACGCGGTGGGCGGATTCGACGGCGCCGGCGATCCTGATGGCCGTGTCGAGGGCGTCCCCGACCGACAGGGGCGCGCGCCGCACCCTCATCTCCAGCTGCGGGGGTGGGCAGTACTCCATGACGATGAAGGGGCGCCCGCCCTCGGAGACGCCGGCGCCGTAGATGGACAGGATCGCCGGGTGCGAGGAGACCTTCGCCATGAGATTCGCCTCGTGCTCGAAGCGGCTCGTGGCGCTGACGGCGACGTCGTGCATGACCTTGACGGCGACCTCGCGCCGGGGCATGTGCTGCTCGTAGAGGTAGACGCGGGAGTAGCCGCCCGACCCCAGGGCCCGCAGGAAGGTGAATCCCGGGATGACCGGGGGCGCGGGAGGCCGCCCCGATGTCACGGAAGGTCCTCCATGGCCAGCGACTGGCCGTCGCCGAGGTCGAGGACGTCGCCGGCGCGCAGCAGGACCGGCTCGGAGGAGGGGATCTTGCGGGCGGGCTCGCCCTCGCGCAGCAGGAGGGTGCCGTTGCTCTCGGAGAGGTTGCGCGCCAGCACGGACCACTCGTCGAGCTCGATGAGCAGGTGGTTGCGGGAGACGAGCTGCTCGGGGCTCGGCACGGTCAGGACCGCCGGGGCGGAGTCCCCCGGGCCGCGGACCTCGGAGGGGACCGGGGCGCGCCCGACCAGGACCGGGCGGTCCAGCTCGACGACCTCGCCCGTGGAGGTCCGCACCCGGCCCAGCGGCGGGCAGATGATCACCCGGGCGGGCTGGGCCAGGGCCCTGCCGCACTCGCGGCACTTGACGTAGTTCGTGGGGTTGGCGTGGCCCTCCGGGCAGATGGCGGACAGGGCGGTGCGGGGGGCGGTGGGCGACTTCTTGGGCGCGTCGATGACGGGCCGGTCGGATCCGGGCTCGGAGCCCGTCAGGGTCTGTCCGAGCTCGTTGACGAGCTCGGCGGGGAGCTCGGCGACGGTCCAGCCGTCGTGGTCTCCGGCGCGCGGGACGCGGTCGGCGTCCACGAGCTGCGGCTCGTCGCCCGTGGAGCCCCCGGCCGGGGCCGCGTCGGTGTCGTCGGGGTCGTCGTCGCCGGTCCCGGCGGGCGACGACGGCTCGGCGAGCGGGTGGTCGACGTCGGCGATGATCTGGGGGGTCGAGGCGGAGTCCTCCACCGGGCTCGGGATGTCCGTGGGCACGATGATCCCGGAGACCGGGGTCGGGTCATCGTCGGCGAAGGCGGCGGAGGCGGCCGACGGCGCGGGCTCCTCCTCCGGCTCGGCGGGCGGCGCGGCGTGCCGGTGGCGGGGCAGCGGCCCGGACGGGGCGGAGACCGGCCCGGACGGGGCGGTCGACGGCGCAGCGGGCAGCGCGGCGTGCCGGGGCGACGGCCCGAGCAGGGCGGCGGCGGGCGCGGGCTCGTCGGCGGAGGCCGCCGAGACGGGCGAGGCGGAGGGGACGGAGAAGACGTCGTCGTCGGCCGAGGGGACCGAGGATGCGGACACGGGTGAGACGACGGGGGCGGGCGGACCGGCGGGCCCGGCGGGGGCGACGTCGTCGGCCGAGGGGGCCGAGGGAGCGGATGCGGGCGGGGCCGCGTCGGCGGCGGAGGCGGCGGAGTGGGCGGACGGGCCGCCCGCGACGTCATCAGCCGATTCGGCGGAAGTGGCGGACCCGCCGACCGGACCCTCCGGTTCGGCCGGTTCGGCCGCCTCACCCCGTTCGACCGCTGCAACCGCCGCGAGCGCCTCGGCCGCCCGGGCCTGTGCGAGCGCCGCGGCGTCTTCGGCCTGCGCGATCGCCCGGGCGACCCGCGCGGCCTCCGCGCCCTCCTCGACCCGTGCGACCTCCTCGGCCTCCTCAGCCCGCGCGGCCTCCTCGGCCTCTTCGGCCTGCCGCGCGGCCTCCTCGATCTGCGCGGCCGCCGCGACCATGGCGGCCATTGCGGCCGCCGCCGCGGCCGCCTCGGCATCCTCCTCGACCACCGTGAGCACCGGCTCCTCGGCGGAACCGGCGAAGGCGGCGGAGTCGGCCGAGGCGGACGGGAGGGCCGACTCGGCCGCGGCCGGGCCGACGCTCAGGTGGACGGCGGAGGCGGGGAGCACGGCATCGCGCACCGGATGCAGGCGCGCCTGCGCGGAATCGGCGGCGCCGGGGGCGTACAGCGCGAGCGATTCGGCGGAGGCGACGCGGCACTCGTACCAGGTCACCACGCCCTCGGCGTCGATGCGCGCGCCGTCGACCTCGGCGACGACCCCGCCGCGCAGCGCCAGGTGGACGCGGTCGCGGCCGAGGATCACCAGGCCGAAGTCGGGGATGCGCGCCAGGCGCCCGCCCGCGCCCATGACGAGGGTGTCGAGCACCGAGGCGAGGCTCACGCCGTCGGTGTGAATCTGCTCCCACAGATCCTCGTCCAGGGTGCCGGGCGCCTCCGGCGACAGGAGGATCGCTCCGTGCGGGGCGACGACGAGGATCCAGTCCCCCACCGCCCATCGCGCCTGACGGGTACTCATCCGCTGATCGGCCACTGGCCCCTCCTTCGGCTCCCGGCCCGGGCGTGTGCGCCGGGGCGTCACCGCGGTTCGTGCTCTCACCGAATACTGCACTCGGCCTGCCCGAAGTATACCGTCGACCCCCGGGCCACGAGCTCGCCGCGACCGGGTACTAGTTCCCGGAAGTGGCCCACCTCGACCACGAAGGTCCGGTTCGTCGAGCGCAGGTCGGTGACGATGACTCCCGACAGCGTCGGCTCCAGCAGCGCGTGGGTCTTGGACAGGGTCGTCTCCTCGGGCAGGACCGCCAGCCGCTGGGCGCCGTCGAGCTCGGGCGGCGCCTCGGGGTCGCGCCCCAGGACCGTCGGCGCGCGCAGCGCCAGGGGCCGGCCCTCGATGACCAGCGTGTAGCTCGCCCGCGAGCGCGTCGAGACCACCGAGGTCGTCGATACGCGGTCGAACCACGTGGTCTCCCACCCGGCTCGGCCCGCCGTCCTGGCCACCATGATCAGGGGGGCCGCGCCGAGGGTGGCCAGGGAGGCGATGAGGAGGAGGCCGGCGCGCTTGAGGGCCGCCCGTCCGGGCGGGCCGGGGGGCGGGGCGGTGCGGCGGAGTCTGGTTCCGCACACCGCCCCGCCGGGGCCGGCCCCGGTCAGGGCCTGGCTGACGACGCACACGAGGATCACTCCCGCTCCGGCGCCGACCCGCCCCGCCGGGGGCAGGGGGACCAGGGCGCAGACGGCGCAGACGAGTGAGGCATTGATCATTCCGCCCAGCAGGCGCTGGGAGACCGTCGCGGGGACCGACGCGTGGGGGAGCACAGCGGCAGCATAGAATATGCGCAGATCCACAATCGAAATCCGTATTCGCTTATATGAAGCCCACGAGGAGATCACGGATGCAGATCGCTGCATATCCGCCGTCGGAGCAGTGGCTCACGATTCCCGAGTTCCCGCCCCCCGGTTGGGAGCGCGAGCGGGCCCGCCGTCAGAGCCTCCGCCTGGGGCTGCACACCCCCGACCGGAGGGCCGAGCTGGAGCGGCTGCTCCGGGAGGTGCAGCGGATGGACCGGCCGTCGGCGCTGGCCCGGCTGCTGTACCTGGGCGATGACGCGCAGAGCCTGTTCGCCGTCGACATCGTCCTGGTCATCGCGCACGACGACGGGACCAAGGCCGCCCGCCACTGGGCCCAGCAGCAGCTCCTCAGGAGGATCCTCGGCCCGGTCCAGCCCGTCAGGCTGCGCCCCTCCCCCGACATAGCGGGCTTCTGGGGCCGGGCCGACGGCGAGGCGGTGGGCACGATCTCCCACCCCGGCGTCGTCGTCGTGCTGCGAAAGGCGGGGCTGCCCACCGTCGCCGTCGACATCGTCATGAAGGTCTGGGCGGCGCGGCCCGCCGAGGTCGTCCCCCGGATCGACGAGATCGCCGCCCTGGCGCGGGGGGTCGCCCCGGCCGGTCGCGCCCCGATGCCGCCGCAGGGCTTCATCTGAGTCGCCCGGGCCGCCCGGGTCCGGGGGCGGGGCCGGGCACGTCACCCCCGGGCCGCGCACGGCGGAAGATGCGATGATTCGCCGTGGACACATAGGCCATGGCGCGCCTCATCCCGATCTTGGAGACCCACATGACACCTCCCCCGCCTCCGCCCGCCCTCTGCCCGCCCCTGGCCCCGCCCGGCGCCTCCTTCACGCCGTCGACGACGGCGGTGGGCGGCAATGTCTTCCTCACGGCCGCCGTCGGCCTGCTGCCCCTGGTCGCCTTCTTCGTCCTCATGGGGGTCTTCAAGGTCAAGACCCACTGGTGCGCGCTCATCTCGCTGGCGGCCTCGGCCCTCATCGCCGTCCTGGTCTTCGGCATGCCGGCGCCGATGGCCGTCCTGAGCGGCGCCCAGGGCCTGGCCATGGGCTTCGTGCCCATCATCTACATCATCATCGCGGCGGTGTGGCTGTACAACCTCACCGAGACCTCGGGGCGCAGCCAGGACCTCAAGGCCGTGTTCAACACCATCGGCAGGGGCGACCAGCGCGCCCAGGCCCTCATCGTCGCCTTCTGCTTCTGCGGCCTGCTGGAGGGGCTGGCGGGATTCGGCGCCCCGGTGGCGATCACCGGCGCCATGCTCGTGACCCTGGGCCTGCCCCCGGTCAGGGCGGCCATCGCCACCATCGTGGGCAACGCCATCAACGTGGGCTTCGGCGCCATGGCGATCCCCGTGACCACCGCCGCGAGCCTGGGCGGGGCCGGGCCCGTCGAGGTGGCCGCCGACATGGGGCGCCTGACCTGGATCCTGTGCCTGTTCATCCCCGCCCTGCTGCTGCTCATCCTCGACGGCGCGCGCGGCGTGCGCCAGCTGTGGCCGCTGGCGCTGGTCGCCGGGGGCGCGGCGGCGCTGGGCCACTTCCTGACCCCGGGGGCGTCCTACGAGCTGACCGCCGTCGTCGCCTCCCTGCTGGGCCTGACCGCCTGCTTCGTCTTCCTGCTGGTGTGGACGCCGGCCACGCCCGAGGAGCACCGCACCGAGGTCGCCGCGGCGGACCGGCCCGACGGCGGGCGCGTGGCCCTGGCCCTGCTGCCCTACGTGCTCGTCGTGGTCATCATCGCCGTCACCAAGCTGTGGAGGATCGGCGCGGACCTGTCGGCGCTGCTGTCGGGCACGGACATCAAGATCCGGTGGCCGGGCGTGTACGGCAGCCTGCTCAACGCCGAGGGGCGGGCCTCCGCCTCGGCGGTCTACACCCTCCAGACGCTGTCCAACCCGGGCACGTGGATCTTCCTGACGGCGGCCATCGTCGCCGTCGTCTACGGCCTGGTCTCCTCCGGCGGGCGCTTCCCCGCCTCCGTGGGCGCGATGTTCGCGGTCCTGCCCCGCACGGTCCACGCCCTGCGCTGGTCGATCCTGACCATCGCCACCGTCATGGCCCTGGCCTACGTCATGAACTTCTCGGGCCAGACCACCGCGGTCGGCGCGGCCCTGGCGACGACGGGGGCGGCCTTCGCCTTCCTGTCGCCCGTCCTGGGGTGGATCGGCACCGCCGTGGCGGGCTCGGCCACGAGCGCGGGCGCCCTGTTCGCCAACCTGCAGGCCACGGCGGCGGCCGGCGCGCACCTGGATCCGCGCCTGCTGCTGGCCGCCAACACCATCGGCGGCGGGCTGGGCAAGATCGTCTCGCCGCAGAACCTGGCGATCGCGGCCACCGCCGTCGACGCGGAGGGCGCCGACGCCGAGATCCTCAGGCGGGCGGCGCCGTTCTCCATCGGCCTGCTGCTGACGCTGTGCGCGCTGGTCCTGGCCGCCTCCCAGGGCCTGCTGGGCCCGCTGGTCCCCGTCCCCTGAGCCGGGCGCGGCCCGGGCGGGCGGGGCGGGGCGCATTCCGCGCGGCGCGCATGACGGATTGGCCCCTCCCGCTCTTCCGGGCCGCCGTCGTTTTCGCGCGCCGCGGCGCCGAAGGGCGGGGGCGCGAGCAGGGAGGGGACGGCGTGCCATATCGTGGCCGGTGCCATCGACTGACGCCTCGAGGAAGAAGGTCAACCGTGCGCATCGCCCTGTTCGCGACGTGTCTGGCGGACACCATGTTCCCCCAGGCCGCCCAGGCCACCGTCGCCATCCTGGAGCGCCTCGGCCACGAGGTCGTCCTGCCCGAGGGGCAGACCTGCTGCGGCCAGATGCACGCCAACACCGGCTACTTCGCGCAGGCGGCGGCCATCGTCCGCAACCACGTGCGGACCTTCGAGCCGGTGCTCGACGGCGAGTGGGACGCCATCGTCGTGCCCTCCGGTTCGTGCACCGGGGCCGCCCGCCACGAGCAGAGGCTCGTGGCCGAGCACGTGGGCGACGCCGCCCTGGCCCGGCGCGTGGAGGAGCTCAGCCGCCACACCTACGACATCTCCGAGCTCCTCATCGACGTCCTGGGCCTGACCGACGTCGGCGCCCACTTCCCGCACACGGTCACCTACCACCCCACCTGCCACTCCATGCGCGTGGCCCACCTGGGCGACCGGCCCTACCGCCTGCTGCGCGCCGTCGAGGGGCTGACCCTGCTCGACCTGCCCGACGCGCTGGTGTGCTGCGGCTTCGGGGGCACCTTCTCCATCAAGAACTCCGACACCTCCACCGCCATGGTCGCCGACAAGGCCGCCAACGTCATGTCCACCGGCGCGGAGGTGCTGTGCACCGGGGACTACTCGTGCCTGATGAACATCGGCGGCGCCCTGTCCCGGGTCAACTCCGGCGTGCGCATCATGCACATCGCCGAGATCCTCGCATCCACCGAGGACGCCCCCTTCGAGGGGCACGTCTCCTTCCAGCCCAGCAGGGAGTCGGTGAGGCTCTGATGACGCGCACGTTCCTCGGCACGCCCGCCCCCGCCCCGCAGGCCCGCACCGGCGGCTGGCGCACCGATGTCGACACCCCGGAGGACCCCCTGCGCTGGGGGCACACCTTCCCCGAGGGCGCCCACAGGACCCTGGCCAACACCCAGATGCGGCGCAACCTGGGCCACGCCACGCGCACCATCCGGGCCAAGCGCGCCCAGCGCGTGGAGGAGATGCCCGACTGGGAGGACCTGCGCAGCGCCGCCGAGGCGGTCAAGTTCGAGGTGGCCTCGCGCCTGCCCGAGCTGCTCGAGCAGTTCGAGGCCAATGTGACCGCCCGCGGCGGCGTCGTCCACTGGGCCCGCGACGCCGCCGAGGCCAACCGGATCGTGACCTCGATCATCAGGTCCAAGGGCGTGGACGACGTCGTCAAGATCAAGTCGATGGCCACCCAGGAGACCAACCTCAACGAGCACCTCAAGTCCGAGGGCATCACCGCCCACGAGACCGACCTGGCCGAGATGATCGTCCAGCTCGCCGACGACATGCCCTCCCACATCGTGGTGCCGGCCATCCACCGCAACCGCTCGGAGGTGCGCGGCATCTTCCTGGACCGCATGGGCGACGCCCCGCCGGACCTGTCCGACGACCCCCGCGAGCTGACCGCGGCGGCCCGCGCCCACCTGCGCAGGAAGTTCCTGCACGCCTCCGTGGCCGTCTCGGGCACGAACATGGGCGTGGCCGAGACCGGCACCGTGTCCGTCTTCGAGTCCGAGGGCAACGGGCGCATGTGCCTGACCCTGCCCGACACCCTCATCACCCTCATGGGCATCGAGAAGCTCGTCCCCCGCTACCGGGACATCGAGATCTTCTCCCAGCTCCTGCCGCGCAGCGCCACCGGCGAGCGCATGAACCCCTACACCTCCATGTGGACGGGGGTGACCCCGGGCGACGGCCCCCGGGAGTTCCACCTCATCCTCATGGACAACGGGCGCACCAAGGCGCTCGCCGACCCCATCGGGCGCCAGGCCCTGGCCTGCATCCGCTGCGGGTCGTGCATGAACATCTGCCCGGTCTACCAGCACACCGGCGGGCACGCCTACGGCTCGGTCTACCCCGGCCCCATCGGCTCGATCCTCACCCCGCAGCTGACCCAGGGGCTGGCCGACGACGACCCCGTCCACACCCTGCCCTTCGCCTCCTCTCTGTGCGGGGCCTGCGCCGAGGTCTGCCCGGTCAAGATCGACATCCCCACCATCCTCATCCACCTGCGGGCCCGCTCCGTGGACGTCAAGCGGCGCCTGGTGCCGGACATGTGGGACGTGGCCATGAACGCGTCCACGCCGGTCATGTCCAACCCGGCGCTGTGGACGGCCGCCGCGCAGGGGGTCAGGGCGACCCGGGTCATCGGGCGCGACGGGCGCATCGGCGCCCTGCCCTTCCCGGCCTCCCTGTGGACCCGCACGCGCGACCTGCCGGTCGCCCCCGAGGAGTCCCTGCGGCAGTGGTGGCGCCGCACGCACCCCGACGGCATCACCCCGGCCGCGACGGTGGAGGCGGCCCGCCGGGCGCTGAAGAACCAGGAGGAGAAGTGATGGACGCCAGGACCGCCGTCCTCGCCCGCGCCCGCGACGCCATCTCCCGCTCCCAGCGGGGGCGGCCCGTGCGCGAGATCCCGCGCGACTACATCCGCGTCGGCGCCCACCCCCCGGGCTCCGAGCCCGTCGTGGCCGACATGGTGGAGAAGCTGGAGGACTACTCGGCCGACGTCGTCCTGGCCCCGGACGACGAGCAGATCCTCGACGCCGTGGACGAGCTGCTCGGCGGCGCGCGCATCGTCGTCGTCCCCTCCGGACTGCCCGAAGCCTGCAAGCGGGCCGCGGCCCGCCGCGGGCGCGTGGTGCGCGAGGACTCGCGCGAGGCGCCCATCCCGACCCTGGAGCTGGACGAGGTCGACGCCGTGGTCACCTGCGCGCGCGTGGCGGTGTCCCTGTCGGGCACCATCATCCTCGACGGCGAGCCCGACCAGGGGCGCCGGGCGATCACGCTGGTGCCCGACACCCACGTCGTCGTCCTGGAGCGCGAGGCGATCATGCCCACCGTCCCCCAGGCCGTGGACGTCCTGGGGCGGAACCCGGCGCGCCCGACGACGTGGATCGCGGGGGGCTCGGCCACCAGCGACATCGAGCTGGTGCGCGTCAACGGCGTGCACGGCCCGCGCCATCTCAAGGTCGTCATCGCCCACTGAGGCCAGCCCCGCGCCCGGAGGCCGGCCTGCCCGCCCCGCCGATCCCGGCCGGGCGGGCATGATAGGGCCATGGCCCCTGACGGCGCGCCGTCGCGCCAGCCGACCTCGCGGGCTCGGCGCGACGCCCTCATCACCCACCTGCGCGAGGCCGGCGGCGCCGACGTCGCCTCCCTCGCGCGCGCCTTCGGCGTCTCCGTGGAGACGATCCGCCGCGATCTGCGCCACCTGGAGGCCGGCGGGCGGGTCATCCGCTCCCACGGGCGGGCTGTCCCGGCCGAGTCGGCCGCCTTCGAGACCGACCAGGGCTTCCGCTCCCGCCACCTGGCCGACGAGAAGGAGAGGATCGCGGCCGCGGCCGCCGCCCTCCTCGGCGACGCCGAGACCGTCTTCCTCGACGAGGGCAACCAGCCCCTCCTGGTGGGCCGGGTCCTGCCCGCCGACCGCGACCTGACCATCGTCACCACGTCGCTGCCCACCGCCGTCGAGCTCGCCGCAGGGCCGCGCACCACCGTCATCGTCGTGGGCGGGCGGGTGCGCCCGACGACGCTGGGCGCCGTCGACGCCTGGGCCACGCGCATGCTCGAGCGCATGGAGCCCGACCTCGCCTTCATGGGCGCCAACGGGATCACCGACGACGGATGGCTGACCACCCCGGATCCGGCGGTCGCCGCCGTCAAGGAGACGGCGCTGGGCTGCGCCCGCCGGGCCGTGCTCGTGGGCAGCCACGACAAGTTCGGGCATTCGACCTTCGTGCGCTTCGCCCACGTGCGCGACGTCGAGCGCGTGATCACCGGCCGCGAACTGCGCACCGCCGCAGCGGGGCGCCTCACGGCGCTGGGGACCCGGGTCGATCGTGTCTGAGACCCCGCCGCGGGCGCCCGCGGTCACCCGCGGACCCCGCCGCGGTCACCGCGCGGGCCCCGCGGGCGGGTCCGACGCCGCCGCCCCGCCGCTGCCGGCCCGGCCGAACGGTCGGCGCCGGACGCCCGAACGGGCAACCGCGCGGGCGCCGGCCGGCCGCACACTGGTCGTGTCGGCCCCGGAAAGGCTCGGAGCCGCGACAGTGCCGTCTCACCGAACGAGGTCAATGATGCCCAGCTCCAACCGACTGGTCGCCGCCATACAGCGCACCGGTTTCCCCACCGACCTGGCCGCCGGCTTCCTCGCCGTCGTCGTCTTCGTCATCGGAGACGGCATCGAGGCCGTGTGGATCACCAACTACCTCTCCAGCGACGCGGTCGGCTTCAGCGTCCCGCAGGCCTCGACGATCATCACCTCCTACGGCGTCGTCGTGGCGCTGGCCGCCTTCCTGTCCGGCGCCCTGTGCGACGCGCTGGGCTGCCGCAAGGTCATGCTGATCGGCCTGATCTCCTTCCTGATCTTCGACGCCCTGTTCATCGCCGTGGGCCTGCCCAGCCACAACATGCACCTCCTGCTGCTGTTCTACGGCCTGCGGGGCTTCGGCTACCCCATGTTCGCCTACGGGTTCCTCACCTGGACCATGATGGTCACGCCCCCGGCCCGCCAGTCCTCGGTCTCGGGGTGGTTCTGGTTCGCCTTCTCCCTGGGCATGCAGCTGCTCGGCTCCTACCTGTCCAGCCTCTTCCTGGGCGCCATCGGCCACGTGGCGACCCTGTGGGTCGGCTGGGCGCTGGCCGCCATCGGGGGCACGACGGGCATGCTGTTCCTGCGCCGCCACCCCTCCTCGGCCCGGACCCGCGGCAAGTCCATCGGCCAGTCCCTGGGCTCGGCCGTCTCCGTCCTGTGGCGCCACCCGAAGGTCTCCATCGGCGGGATCGTCAAGATCATCAACCTCTCCGGCCAGTACGGCATGCAGGCCTTCTACGTCGTCTACCTCCACAAGGTCTTCGGCATGCCCGAGGCGCAGGCCATTCTGGAGTTCTCCATCTTCGGCCTCGTCGCCATTGTCGGCGACGTCTTCTGGGGCGTCATGGGCGACCGCATCGGCTGGCGCAACACCCTGCAGTGGGCGGCCACGCCGATCACGGCGGCCTCGCTGCTCTACATCTACCTCATCCCCATCGTCGCGGGCCCGAACTTCCTGCTCATCGCGCTGGGCACGGCCGGCGTGGGCGTCGGCCTGAGCGCCCACGTGCCCACCACGCCGCTGATCACCGCCCACGCCCACGGCGAGACGGGCAACGCCCTGGCCATCCTCAATCTCGGCGCGGGCCTGGGCGCCTTCGTGGGCCCCGCCGTCGTCGCCCTCCTCCTGGGCGACGAGACCACCGCCGGCGGCTACCTGTGGGTGGCCCTGGCCCTGGCCGGCCTGTACGTCGTCTCCTTCCTCCTGTGCTTCGCCCTCAAGCTCCCGGGCAACGCCCGGGTGCTCCACACCGCCCCCGAGCTGTCCGACGATGCGGCCGCGCCCGCGCCCGCCGTCTGAGCCCCGGCCCCCACCGATCCATCCGCCACCGATCCGACCGCCCGCACCACCCACCACGAACAGGAATCATCATGACCGCCTCACTGGCCGACTCCCCCCTCGCCCCCGCCTACGACCGCTCCGCCATCACCACCGGCATCGTCCACATGGGGGTGGGCGGCTTCCACCGCGCCCACCAGGCCATGTACGTCGACCGCCTCATGCGCGCCGGCGGGGCCCTGGACTGGGGCATCTGCGGCGTCGGCCTGCTGCCCGGCGACGCGCGCATGCGCGACGCGCTGGCGTCCCAGGACCACCTCTACTCCCTGACCCTCAAGCACCGCGACGGCCGCCGCGAGCCGGCCGTCATCGGCTCCATCCACGACTACCGCTTCGCCCCCGACGACCGCGACGGCGTCCTGGAGGTCATGACCGCCCCGGCCACCCGCATCGTGTCGCTGACCGTCACCGAGGGCGGCTACAACATCGACGACGCCACCGGCGCCTTCCGCACCGACTCCGAGGGCGCCCGCCGCGACGCCGCCGACCCCCGCGAGCCCACCACCGCCTTCGGCTACATCGTCGAGGCCCTGCGCCGGCGCCGCGAGGCGGGCACCGCCCCCTTCACCGTCATGAGCTGCGACAACCTGCCGGGCAACGGGAGGGCCGCCCGCACCGCCGTGGTGAGCCAGGCCCGCATGTCCGACCCCGACCTGGCCGAGTGGATCGACGAGCGCGTCTCCTTCCCCAACTGCATGGTCGACCGCATCACCCCGGTGACCACCCCGGCCGACGTCGAGGAGGTCGCCGCCGAGCTGGGGGTGAGGGACGCCTGGCCGGTGGTGGCCGAGCCCTTCGTCCAGTGGGTGCTGGAGGACGACTTCCCCGCCGGCCGGCCGGCCTTCGAGCGGGTCGGGGTGCAGATGGTCGACGACGTCGTCCCCTACGAGCTCATGAAGCTGCGGCTGCTCAACGCCTCCCACCAGGCCCTGGCCCACTGGGGGCGCCTGCTGGGCATGGGCTACGCCCACGAGGCGGCGGCGGACCCCCAGATCGCCGCGTGGACCCGGGCCTTCCTGGCCCGCGAGGCCCGCCCGCGGCTGTTGGCCGTGCCCGGCATCGACCTGGACGAGTACGTCGACACCCTCTTCGAGCGCTTCACCAACGCCGCGATCGCCGACACCCTGGCGCGCCTGGCCTTCTTCGCCCCCTCGGGCATGCCCAAGTTCGTCCTGCCGACCGTGCGGGCCAACCTGGGGGCCGGCGGCCCCATCCGCCTGGGGACGGCCATGTGCGCCGCCTGGTCGCTGGGCGTGCTGGGCACGGACGAGAGGGGCGGGGCGATCCCCGTGGTCGACGACCTGCGCCCCTTCGCCCGGGCCCAGGAGGACGGCGAGGCCACCGGCTTCATCGGCAACGCGCAGATCTTCGGGGACCTGGCGGACGACGAGCGCTTCCGCTCCGTCTACGCCGAGGAGCTGGCGGCCCTGCGCGAGCAGGGGGCGCGCGCCCGCCTGCGGGCCCTGGTCGCCCGCTCCTGAGCCGGCGGGACGGCCGGTCCCGGCCCGGGGCGGGCCCCGGTCGGGACCGGGCCCCATTGGCGCCCCGGCGGCCCGGCCCGGCCCGTAGGCTAAGACCTCGTGAATGCCTGCGTCATCCTGCTGGCCGGGCCCTCGGGCTCGGGCAAGACCTCCCTGCTGCGCCGCGTCGGCGCCAAGCGGCTCAAGCTCGACGATTTCTACCGCGACGGCGACGAGGCCGGCATGCCGCTGGTGGGCGGCGGGATCACCGGCGGGGCGGGGGCGGACCGGTGCGAGGCGAACCGCATCGACTGGGACCACCCGGACAGCTGGGACGCCGAGCGGGCCATGAGGGCGATCCTGGATTTATGCGCCGTCGGCCGGACGGAGGTGCCGATATACTCGATCCCCTGCAACGCGGCCGTCGGGCGGGCGGGACTGGACATCGGCCGGGCGCACGCCTTCGTGGCGGAGGGGGTCTTCGCCGCCGAGCTCATCGACCGCTGCCGCGCCGAGGGCGTGCTGGCCGCCGCCCTGGTGCTGCGCCGTCCGCGCCTGGCGACCTGGTGGTTCCGGCTGCGCCGGGACCTGGCCGAGCGCCGCAAGCCGCCGACGGTGCTGCTGCGCCGCGGCCTGCGCCTGGCCCTGGAGGAGCCCGAGCGCATCCGGGACTGGATGGAGCGGGGCTGCCGGGCGGTCTCGCGGCGCCAGTGCGAGGCCACCATCGCCGAGCACATCGGCTCCCTCGCCGTTCCCGGGAACCGGGCCGACGGCGTCATGTGAGTCCGCGCCGTCCCCGCTCCCGTGCCTCATGGGGACGGGCGGGAGGGAAACCGCGATGACGGAGAGCACGGCGCCCTCGACGGATCGGCCCCGTTTTCCGCGAACGCGCAGGTTTCCAGTCGAACGCGCGCCTCCCGGCTACGCGTTCGACTGGAAACCTGCGCGTTCGCGGAGGTCGGACCCGACGAGAGGCCCCGCCGGTTTCGGCGTTGCGGGGACGGGGGCGGGCTGTGCGCACCGCGCGTATACACCGCGTGTATAGTGGTTGCCATGGACACCCGACTCACCCTCCTGGGCCTGCTCGGCACGGGCCCCGGATACGGCTACGACCTCAAAACGAACTGGGACCGCTGGTTCGCCGGCACCAAGCCGCTCGCCTTCGGCCAGGTCTACTCCACCCTCGCCCGCCTCCTGCGCGACGGCCTCATCGTCCAGCTCGGCGCCCAGGCCGGGGCCGGGCCCGACCGCAAGCGCTACGAGATCACCGCGGCCGGGCGCGACGCCGTCGAGGAGTGGATCCGCAGCCCGCAGGTGCCCGCCGACTCCATCCAGGCCGACCTGTTCGCCAAGACCATCATCGCCCTGCTCCTGGGCGAGGACGCCGAGCGCCTGCTGGACCTCCAGCGCGCGGCCCACACCGCCCGCATGCGCGAGATCACCCGCCTCAAGGACGGGGCGGACCTGCACGACGTCCTCATCGCCGACCACGCCCTGTTCCACATCGAGGCGGACCTGCGCTGGATCGACCTGACGGCGGCCCGGCTGACCGAGCTGCGCGAGCAGGTGCGCCCATGAGCCCCGAGTCCGGCGTCATCATGCGGGCGCGCGGCCTCGCCCTGGCCTTCGGCACCACCCGCGCCCTGCGCGGCGTCGACCTGGACGTCGTGGCCGGGCAGGTCCTGGCCGTCACCGGCCCGTCCGGGTCGGGCAAGTCCACCCTCCTGCACGTCCTGGCCGGGGTCCTGGTGCCCGACGCCGGGAGCGTGCACTACGCCGGGCGCGACATCGCCCGCCTCGACGAGGCCGGGCGCTCCCGCCTGCGCCTGGCCGAGTTCGGCTTCGTCTTCCAGTTCGGCCAGCTCCTGCCGGACCTGTCCGCCCTGGACAATGTCACCATCCCCCTGCTGCTGGCCGGGACCCCGCGCCGCCGGGCCCTGGCCCGCGCCCGCGCCCAGCTCGCCGAGCTCGGCCTGGACGGGCACGAGGACAAGCTGCCCGCCCAGCTGTCGGGCGGGCAGGCCCAGCGGGTCGCCGTCGCCCGCGCCCTGGTGGGCGGGCCGCGGATCCTCTTCGCCGACGAGCCCACCGGCGCCCTGGACTCCCTGGCCGCCGAGCAGACCATGCAGGCCCTCACCCGCGCCGCCCGGTCCGCCGGCGCAGCCCTGATCATCATCACCCACGACCCGCGCACCGCCGCCTACGCCGACCGCGAGGTCATTGTGCGCGACGGGCGCCTGAGCGCGGGCTCGGGCCTGGTCGAGACCGACCCCGCCGGGCCGGTCGGCCCCGCCGGAGCGCCGGGGTCGGCCGGGCCGGCCTCCGGACGCGCGCAGCGGGGGGAGCGATGAGGGACTTCGCACTGGCGCGCCTGATCGTCGCCGGCGACCGCTCCGCCCGGCGCCGCCTGCTGGGGATCGTCGCCGGCGTCATGGTCGGGGTCGCCGTCTTCCTCCTGCTCACCGCCGCCTACCAGGCCTTCGGGGAGCGCAGCCGGCGCTCGAGCTGGCACACGCCGATCACGGCCTCGCCCACCGCCCTGATGCCCGACACCGAGCTCACCGCGCACACGGCGGGGGCCGCCTCCACCCTCGACCACGTCGGGAACCGGACCGTGACCGTCCTGCTGGTGGCCACCACCGAGGACACGCGCGTGCGGATCCCCGGCTCCGACGTCGTGCCCCGTCCGGGCCAGTACCTGGCCTCGCCGGCCATGGCCGATCTCATCGCCTCCATGCCCGCCGACCAGCTCGCCGAGCGCTACGGCCGGCAGGCGGGCGTCCTGTCCGAGGACGCCGTGGAGGGCCCCGACTCCCTCGTCCTGGTCGTGGGGATGGAGGCCCCGCGCCTGGCCGCCTGGCAGGGCTCGGAGCAGCCGCAGGTCGTCACCGGGTTCGTCGGCCACGACTACGCCGCGCAGGCCTACCGGGTCGTCGCCGCGATCGGCGCCCTGGCCATCCTCGCCCCCGTCCTGCTGCTCATCGCCATCGTCACCGACCTGGGGGCCGCCCAGCGCGCCGAGCGCCTCGCGACCCTGCGGCTCATCGGGGCGACGCCGGGGCGCGTGGCCCGCCTCGCCGCGGCGGAGACGGCGGCGACCAGCGCCCTGGGCGCCGTGGCGGGCGTCGTCCTCTACCTGGCCCTCATCCCCGCCGCCGCCCGGCTGACGATCGGCTCCTCGCGCTTCTTCGCCCGCGACCTGCTCACCTCGCCCCCGGTCATGATCCTCACCGCCGTCGGCGTGGTGGGCGGGGCGACGGCCGTGTCCTGGTGGCGGACCCGGCGGGCCGACATCGGGCCGCTGGGCGCCAGCCGCGAGCGCCGCGAGCGCGCGCCCCGCCCCGTCTCCCTCCTGCCGCTGCTGCTGGGCCTGGCCGGACTGACCGCGGTGCGCCTGGCCGGCGGGAGGCTGAGCACGACGGCGCTGATGACCCTGCTCATCGGGTCCTTCCTGTCGACCATGCTGGGGCTGCTGTGGGCGGGGCCGCTGCTGACCTGCTGGGCGGCGCGGGCGGCGCGGCGCCGGGCCCGCACCGCCGCGCAGGTCATGGGCCTGGGCCGCCTGGTCCAGCACCCGCGCGCGGCCTTCCGGGCGGTGGGCGGCATGGTCGTCGCCCTGTACGCCGTCACCCTGTTCGCCGTGGCCATCACGGCCGCCGCCGGCGTGCCGGGGGTGAGGACCGGGCCCGGGCGCCTGAACCCCCAGGCCCTGTTCACCACTCCCGCCACCGCCGACCCCGCGGCCCTGGACTCCGTCCTCGGGCGGCTGCGGGCCGTGCCGGGGGTCACCACCGCCTCGCTCGGCTACCCGCAGGCGCCGCAGCAGGGGCAGAAGGGCCGGGGCCTGCGCCTGATCCTGCCGGTCGAGGACGCGCGCGCCCTGGGCGCCACGGGGGCGGACTCGCCGACCGGCTGGGTGAGCGTGGACTGGAACTGGCTGCTTGGGGAGAGAGCCGACCCGGCGCCGGCCCAGGCCCCGCAGATGGACGGGCCGTCGGCCGGGAGCCCGTCGGCCGCCGGCGCGCCGGTGCTGCTCGTGGCCACCGACGGCGGCCCGGGGGCGGTGGAGCGGGCCCGCACCGCGATGGTGAGCGCCGTCGGGGCGGACCTGGTCTCCTACCCGGTCTCGCGCTACGACATCCGGGCCGTCCAGGCCTCCGCCACGGAGAACCAGTTCGCGGCGCTGGGCTACATCGGCATCCTCATCGCGGCGGGCGTGTCCACCGCGTCCCTGGCGGTGTCCACCGTCTCCTCCCTGCTGGCGCGCCGGCGGGTGCTCGGCCTGCTGCGCCTGACGGGGATGCCGCACGCCGCGCTGCGACGGGTCGTGGCCTACGAGACCCTCCTGCCGGTGGCCACCGTGCTGGCGCTGAGCATCGGGGCGGCGGCCTACACCGCCTGGGTCCTCATCACGGGCGTGTCCGCGCGCTCGATCGGCTGGCCGGCCGGTTCGTACTACGCGGTGGTCGGGGCGTGCCTGGCGCTGGTGGGCGCGGCCGTCCTGGCCAGCGCCAGGGCCGCCACGCGCATGGTCTCGGGCACCGCGGTGCGCTTCGAGTGAGGCCGGGGCGGCGCGGCGTCCCGGAGGGCTGAGGCCCTCGGGGCCGCCGTCGAGCCGCGCCCCACCGTCGAGCGCGCAGGTTTCCAGTCGAACGCGCAGCTGGGAGGTGCGCGTTCGACTGGAAACCTGCGCGCTCGCGGAAATCGGGGGCCCGGGTCACGGAAGTCCCGCTGGTACCGGGTTACGGCGCCGACCTATTCTTGTCAGCGCCGCCGCCCCCGGGGGCGCCGCGCCTCCCGCACACAGAACCGAGGATCCCGACCATGCTACTGACCGCCGATCATGTCGAGCAGATGCACCTGCCCACCACGACCAGCCGCGAGGGCTACGAGAAGAGCAGCGTCGACGCCTACCTGGAGGAGATCGTGGCGACCCTGCGCGCGTGGGAGACGGAGGCGGACGGCGCGGCGCCCGACTACGTCCTGCACTCCGGCGACGTGACCGGCGCCGCCTTCCCGACCATCCCGGCCGCCCACGACGAGGGCTACGAGGAGGAGCGGGTCGACGACTTCCTCGACGACGTCGTCAGCACGCTGGTGCACTACGAGGCCGGGGCCGCCGCGGCCGCGGGGGGCTCCGGGGCAGGGGCCGACGCCGGGGCGGCGCTGACGGCCGACGGGGCCGCCCGCCGCACCTTCAGAGTCGTCAAGCTCCGGGGCGGGTACGATCGCCAGGCCGTCGACGCCTTCATGACCCGGATCGTGGCCACCCTGCGCGCCCACGAGGCGGGGACCTGGCGGCGCGGCGGCCCGGACGGGCTGCTGACCTCCGCCGACGTGCTCAACATCAAGTTCCAGGCCACCGCGTTCCGCTCCGGCTACGAGCAGGACGAGATCGACGAGTTCCTCGACGACGTCGCCCAGGCGCTGGCCGCCTACGAGGTCCGCAACTGAGGGCGGACGGGCCGGGGCGCCCCCGCCCGGGGCAGGGCCGCGCGGCGCGGCTCAGGCGTCCGGCCCGGCCAGGACCGACTCCTCCTGCGCGCGCTCGCGGACGAACTCCCCCAGCTCGGGCAGGACGAAGGCCAGGAGCCCCTTGGCCGGAGCGGCGATGATATCGGCGGCCAGGAGCCGGGCCCGGTAGACGCCCACGTATCCGCTCGTCCTGCCCCACGCCCGCCGGACGGCGTCCACGCTCACCGGCTCCGTCGTCGAGATCGCCGCCATGACGGCCAGCATCTCCCTCTCGCGCGGCGAGGCGTCGAGCCACGCCTGCTCCAGAACGTTCGCCCGGTACATGCCCAGCGCCTCGGAAAGGGACCGGTCCACGTGCGCGGTGGTGATGCCCGCCGCGCCCGAGGAGGCGTTCCAGGCGCAGTAGCCGATCGCTTGGACCAGGTAGGGGTAGCCGCGCGAACCCACGACGAGGACCGTGCGGGCCGGGGCGCCGGCGCCGCCGCTGAAGGAGTCCCGGAAGGCGGCCAGGGCCGCGTCGCGCCCGGCCAGGACCCGGGGCGTGACCCCGAAGGACGGGGAGAAGGGATTGGACCCGTCGCTCATATAAACAGTATAAAGCAGACCTTCCCCAGTATCCGCGCCGTTTCCACCCTCCCGCGAGCGCCGTCGTATAAACGCGCCGAAAGGAGCGCGGTCCCGGTCCGAACCCGTCGGGTCGGACCGGGACCGCGCTCCGGGGCGGGTCACTCGTCGGCGCCGCCCTGCTTGACGCCGACGACGCTGACCCGCGCGGCGGTGACCGAGCGGCCGCTGTGCCTGGCGCCGGTCGCCATGTACACCACGTCGCCGGCGCTCAGCTCGTGCTCGACGCCGTCGACGGAGAATCTGATCGTGCCCTCGAGCACCTGCACGACCGTCGGCATGGGCGAGGGCTCCTCCTCGTGGATCAGCTGGTCGGCGTCGAGGATGAACTCGACGACCTCCAGCACCTCGTTGTCGACGATCTCGCAGACCTTCATCTTGCCGTCGGCCACCGGGCAGGCGGCCGACAGGCCGGTGTGGACACTGGACTCGCGCGCGGAACTCGTGGTCTTGGTCATGGTGCGGATCTCCTCGTGCGGTGCGGTTCGTGCTCCGCCGGACGCTCGCGCCCGGCGCACCGAACATAATCCACCCATTTTCTCCGGATCAAGCCTTGTTTATCAGGTTCCACTGTGCTCTTCGTCCGACGGCCCGCCGGCGGACCCGGACACCGGGCCCGCCGACCGGCGCCCCCCGGCGCCGACCGGCGGCCCGGATCTGCCGGGCGAGCCGACCGGCGGCCCTCAGCTGCGCTTGACCAGGGGGAAGGTGATGGTCTCGCGGATGCCCTGGCCGGTCAGGGCCATGAGGAGGCGGTCGATGCCCATGCCCATGCCGCCGCAGGGCGGGAAGCCCTGCTCCATGGCCACCAGGAAGTCCTCGTCCAGGACCATGGCCTCCGGGTCGCCCTTGGCGGCGGCCAGGGCCTGGGCCTCGAAGCGCTCGCGCTGGACCACCGGGTCGGCCAGCTCGGAGTAGGCCGTGGCCGTCTCGAAGCCGCGGATGTACAGGTCCCACTTCTCCGTCAGGCCCGGCCTGGAGCGGTGGTAGCGGGTCAGCGGCGAGGTGTCCTCGGGGAAGTCGTAGACGAAGGTGGGCGCCCACAGCCTGCTGCCGACGAGCTCCTCGAAGACGTCCTCCACGATCTTGCCGGCCACCGCGTAGTCGTCGACCTCCAGGTCCAGCCCCCCGGCGATGGCCGCGAGGCGCTCGCGCGGGGTGTCCACGGTGATCTCCTCGCCCAGGGCCTCGGACACGGAGGTGTACAGGTCGACCTTGTCCCACTGGCCGGACAGGTCGTACTCGGTGCCGTCGGCCAGGGTCACGACCTCCCCGCCCTCGGGCAGGCCGAAGGCGTCGCGCGCCGCCCGCTGGACCAGGTCGCGGGTCAGCTCGGCCATGCCGTCGTAGTCGGAGTAGGCCTCGTAGGCCTCCAGGGCCGTGAACTCCGGGGAGTGGGAGGAGTCGGCGCCCTCGTTGCGGAAATTGCGGTTGATCTCGAAGACGCGGTCCACCCCGCCCACCACGGCCCGCTTGAGGTAGATCTCCGTGGCGATGCGCAGGTACAGGTCCATGTCGAAGGCGTTCATGTGGGTGACGAACGGGCGCGCGGCCGCCCCGCCGTGAATGACCTGGAGCATGGGCGTCTCCAGCTCCAGGTAGTCGCGGCGGTGGAAATTGTCCCGCAGGGAGCGCACGACGGCGGCGCGGGTGCGCACCATGTCGCGCGCGGCCGGGCGGGTGAGCAGGTCCAGCTCGCGGCGGCGCACCCGGTTGTCCTCGCTGAGGCTGACCTCCTCGCCCGCCTCGTTCGTCCACACCTTGGGCAGCGGGCGCAGGGCCTTGGAGGCGATGCGCCAGGCGGGGACGGCGACGTCGTCGTCGCCCAGCCCGGACAGGTCGGCGGCCCCGGCGCCCTCGCGCAGGAGGGGCTCGGCCATGACGGACAGCTCCCCGCGCCGCGAGGAGATGACGCGGCCGTGGACGAACAGGTGGTCGCCCAGGTCGACGTCGGACTTGAAGGCGGCCAGGGACGTGTGACCGGCGCCGGGCAGGGCCTTGGCCGACAGCATCGCCTGGAGGGTGGTGCCGGCGCCGTCGGCCAGGGTGGCGAAGCACAGCCGGCCGGTGTTGCGCAGGAAGACGACGCGCCCGGCCACGCCGACGACGTCGTCGGTCTCCTGACCGGCCTGCAGGTGCCCGTAGCGCTCGCGGACGGCGGCGATCGTGGTGGTGATCGGCAGCCGGACCGGGTAGGGCTCCCAGCCCTCGGCGCGCAGGCGCTCGCGCTTGGCGGCGCGGACGGCGAACTGCTCGCCGGGGCCCGCATCCTGGCCGGCCCGTCCGGGCTGTCCGGCGTGTTCGGCCTGTTCGGCCCGCCCAGCTTGTCCGGCCCGCCCGGGCTGCCCGGTCTGCTCGGCGTGCTCGGCCCGCTCGGGGCGGGCCGCCCCCCGGGGGGCCGCGGCGTCGGGTCGGGAGGCGTCGGACTGGGGGGGGTCGTTCTGCTGGATCGCGTCAGTCACGCGCGCGAGTCTAGCGGGGCGCCCGCCCTCCCCCGTTCGGGCGCCCCTGATCGTCGCCAGCGGGCGCCCTTCCCGCCCGAGGCGCCCCATTTCCCCGAAATACCGGACCTTGCCGTCGTCCCCAGAGGCGGTTCCCCGCACCCCCTCCCCCCGCCCTGTGAATGCCGTCACACAGGGAGGAGCATTATGGTGGCATGGACTTCGAGATCAACAGTCTTCTGACCCGCATCGACGCGCTCCACGGCGCCGCGCACTGGGACGAGGTGCTCCTGCGACCATCGGATCAGGCGGTGAAGGACGCGGCCATCGCCGTGGGAGCACTCACTCAGCCGTATCGCAGATTCCTCGTGCGCCCCGGAACCGACCCGCGGATCGTGCGCGCCCGGCACTTCCGGGGACGGCTCACCTGCGCCAGTGCCGCGGAGGTCCTGGGATACAGGATGTGGAACCCGCCCGAGGACGTGCATATCGCCCTACCGCCCAATCATGCCGTCCGCGATTCCACGCGACGCCCTCTTGCGGGAGTGCGGATCCATCGGCCCGTCGAGCTCACCCCGGCCACCGTCGACGACTTCCCGATCGTCAGACCGGCCGAGATCGTCGCGTGCGCCCTGTCCTGTCTCGACGAGCTCGACGCGATCAGCGTCGCGGACGCGGCGCTCAACCGCAGGGACACGACGAAGGAGGAGATCGACGAGTTGCTGGCGGGCAGGTACGCGACAACGGCGCGGGAGCGGCTCGCCGAGGCCGACTCGCATGCGCGGTCCCACCTGGAGACCCGCGTGCGCCTGTGCCTGAAGAGGGCCGGACTGTCCGTGGAGACGGGCTTCATCATCGACGATCTCGGGGAGACCGACACCCTGATCGAGGGGTGGCTCCTGGCGGAGACCGACGGATTCGAATACCACTCCTCCAAGGAGCAGTTCATCAAGGACCGGCGTCGCGACCAGACCGCCCTCGCCCACGGTTACATCCCGCTGCGCCTCACCTATGACGACGTGGCGGCCGGAGAGAAGAACATCCTGCGGATCGTGGGCGGGGCGCTGCGCGGAGTTGCACATTCGAGCCGAGTCAGGATTCCGGAGAACCCCGTCGTTCTGCGGAATCTCGGATGGACCTGAGCGGGGTCGACCTCTCCCATGTGCAGAGCGACCCCGGCTGCACATGGGAGAGATTCCGCTCCGCCCCACCTCCGGAGTCGACACCGACTTTTCCCCGCCATATCAACGATCTCCTAGAAAGGTCCTTGCTTGAAGGGCGACTTCGAATGTGCAAGTCGCCCGCACGCATCCGCCGCGCGCGCATTCAGAGCGCCCGGGCCGGGCCCGATCGACCCCGTCCCGGGCGGCTGCAGACCGGACGGCGACCTCTGGATGGGCCGGACCGGCGCCGTCAGCGGCGGGACTCGGCGAGGGGGGTTCCGGAGGACTTCAGGCCCCGCGCCCGGGCGGCGTCGGCCCCCTCGGGCACCCGGCCGGGCTCGGCGCCCCGCTCCACGACCCGGTTGCGCTCGTCGACGAACACGACGCGCGGGACGTAGGTGCGCGCCTCGGCGTCGGACATCTGCGAGTAGGCGATGAGGATGACCAGGTCGCCGGGCGACACGAGGTGGGCGGCCGCGCCGTTGACGCAGATCTCCCCGCCGCCGCGCTCGCCGGGGATGACGTAGGTGGACAGGCGGTTGCCGTTGGTGCAGTCGCAGATGTCGACGCGCTCGCCGGGCAGCAGGTCGGCGGCCTGAAGCAGCTCCGCGTCCACGGTGATGGAGCCGACGTAGTCGAGGTCAGCCCGGGTCACGGTGGCGCGGTGGATCTTGGACGTCATCATCGTCCGGGTGCGTGCAGTCATCGCCAGACAGGCTAGACGCCGCGCACCGGGCGGAGAAGGGTCGGTGACCGATACGACAGGCGCCCCGGGCGGCCGGGCGGAGACCCCGGGCCGCGCCGCCCTGTGCGCCGGCCCGCCGCCCCGCGCGCCGGCAGGGCGCCCCGGGCCCGCCGGGCCCCTCACCCCAGGTCGATGAGGGCGTTGTCGATGAGGCGGGTCCGCCCGACCCTCGCCGCGACGGCCAGGAGCACCTCCCCGTCCGCGGCGATCCCGCCCGCCCCGGGCAGGCCCAGGCCCGCGCCGGCCCGCTCCACGAAGGTGAGCGGATCGACGACGGCGACGTAGTCGACCTCCACGCCCGGCGCCGCGGCGAGCAGCCCGGCGGCCGCGCGGCGCACGCAGGCGGCGTCGGCCCCCGCCGCGGCGGCCGCGCGACCCGCCTCCAGCGCCCGCGACAGGGCCAGGGCCCGCCCACGCTGCTCGGGCGAGAGGTAGGAGTTGCGCGAGCTCATGGCCAGGCCGTCGCGCTCGCGGCGGATGTCGACGGGCACGATCTCCACCGGCACCGCCAGGTCGCGGACCATGGCGGACACGATCGCCAGCTGCTGGGCGTCCTTGCGGCCGAACACGGCCCAGCGCGGACCGACCAGGTGCATGAGGATGAGGACCACCTGGAGGACGCCGGCGAAATGGGTGGGCCGGACGGCCCCCTCCAGGACCGCGGCCATGGGGCCCGGATCGAGGCGCACGCCGGGCTCGCCGTCGGGGTAGACGACCCGCGGGTCGGGGGCGAAGACCACCAGGCGGCCCGCGCGCGGGCGGCCGGGCCCGCCGCTCAGGACGCGCACGAGGCCGTCGACGTCGGCGGCGAGGGTGCGCGGGTAGGCCTCCAGGTCCTCCCCGGCGGCGAACTGGAGCGGGTTGACGAAGATGGTGACCACCACGGTGCCGTCGGGCCCGACGCGCCGGGCGGCCTCGACGACGAGATCGAAGTGGCCCTCGTGCAGGGCCCCCATGGTCATGACGACCGCGCGGGGGGCGACGTCGCCGTCGAGCGCGGCGGCCAGCTCCTCCCGGGTGCGGACCAGGAGGGCGCCGGGGCGGGGGGCCGGGCCGGGGGCGGGGTCGGATGCGGGAACGGGGTCGGGAGTGGAGGCGGGGGCGGGGCTGGAGCCGGTCATGAGCCGACCGTACCCGGCCGCGCGCCGGGGCCGGAGCCGCCGGGGCCGGGGCCGGCGGGGCCGGGGCCGGCGGGACCGGGGCCGGGGTCGCCGGGACCGCCGCCCAGGGCGTCGCGCAGGGCCGCCGCCCGGGTCGGGTCCAGCCGCCCGGTGGCGGCCCGCCGCTCCACCGTCGCCGCGGCCATGGCCCGGTACCCCTCCACGACGTCCTCCAGGGGCCCGCCCGCACCCGGGTCCCGCAGCGCGCCCAGCGCCTCCAGGTGGGCGCGCACCGTGCCCGCGTCGCCCCGGGCGACCGGCCCGGTCAGGGCGGCGTCGGCCCCCTCGCGCAGCGCCCGGTCCAGCGCCGCGGTCAGCAGCGGCCGCAGGGTCGCCGCGCCGTCGCCGACCCCGGCCGCCTCCAGGGCGCGCACCGCCTGCCCCACCAGCGTCACCAGGTGATTGGCGCCGTGCGCGAGGGCCGCGTGGTAGGCGGGCCGGGCGCCCTCCTCCAGCACGAAGGGCTCCCCGCCCAGCTCGACGGCCAGGGCCTGACCCACGGGCAGGAAGGCGGCGGGCGCGGTGACCGCCATGGGGCAGCCGGCCAGCCGGGCGACGTCGGTGGAGTAGCCGGAGAAGGTCATGGCCGGGTGCAGGGCGATGGGCACGGCGCCGGCCCGCTGCGCGGGGGCGAGCACGTCCGCGCCGTAGCGCCCGGAGGTGTGGACCACCAGCTGGCCGGCCCGCCACGCCCCGACGTCGGCCAGGCCGCCGACGAGCCCGGCGAGCTCGTCGTCGGGCACGGCGAGCAGGACCAGCTCGGCGCGCCGCACGACCTGCTCGACCTCCAGCACGGGCACGCCCGGCAGGAGCATCTCGGCGCGCTCGCGGGAGGCCTCGGAGACGGCGTGGACGCCGACGACCCGGTGGTCGACGGCGCGCAGCGCGGAGCCGAGGACCGCCCCGACCCGTCCGGCGCTGACAATGCCGACCCCCAGGCGCCCGGGCCGGGGCCGGCGGCTCCGGCTCTGGTTGTGACTGCTCGGCTCGCTCATGGCGCCGATCGTCTCACGCGCCGGAGGCGGCCGGCCCCGAACCCGGCGCAGGCCGCCCGAACCCGAACCCGACTCCGGTCGCCCGACCCGCACGGCCGGTCCCGGCCGCGGTCAGCAGACGCGGGCGAGCCAGCGGTCCAGGTTCTCCTCGCGCCGCCGGTGCAGGGCCCGCTCGGAGACCACTCGCTCGACGGCGGCCGCGTCGGCGAGGTCGAGGTTGCTCAGCTCCACGCGCACCGGGGTGTTGTCCACCATGTCGAAGTGGATCTTGGCCAGCCGCAGGCGCCGGGCGAGGGGGCCCTGGCGGACGCGGAGGGACTGGATGCGCTCGTAGGGGATGACGCTGACCCGCCGACACCACCGCCCGGTGCGCAGGATGACGCAGGTGCCGGTCAGGGCGATCGCCTCGCGCCGCCGGCCGAGCGGGGAGAAGATCCGCCCGCGCGCGCTGATGCGGATGAAGCCGCGCTCGGGCGAGCCCGCCGGCGCGTCGGGGCGTCCGACGCCGTCGTCGTCGCGCCCGCTCAGGGCGGCGGCGAGCAGGGCGTCGGGCCGGGGCGTCCCCAGGTCGGGGGTGACGAGCCACAGGGCCCGCAGGGCCGTGTCCCGGTCGCCGACGGGCAGCAGGACGCCGATGCCGTCCTCCTGCGCGCTCCCCGAGGAGGAGCCCGCCTCGCCCGTGCGGCGCCCGGCGACGACGGCCCGGACCCGCCACCAGTCCTTGCCGCGCCACAGCGGCCCCTGTGCGAGGCCCACCGCGTGGACCCGGCCGGGCGGGAGGGTGGAGGAGGTGTCGGAGGTGAGTCCGAAGCGCATGCGGATTCCGGCCGGCGTCGCGGCGGCGCGGAAGTTCCAGCTCTCGTTGAAGCGGTTCCACACGATGGACACGACGGCGGCCGGTCCGGCGATCACGGACAGGATGAAGGCGGCCCCGGAGCCCTGTCGCGCCCACTCATCCGTGAGGACCAGGAGGGCGAGGAGCGACCCCGCCACCAGGAGGGCCAGGCCGATGGCTGCGAGCACCTGCCCGGAGCGCAGCAGGGAGCCCAGGAGCGTCGGGACGTCGACGGCGTAGAGCGGGTGCTCCTCGCGGCGGGCGCGGGCCGGGGCGGGGGCCCGCACCGCATCCTCGAACCCGAGGGGACCGGCGGGACCGGCGGGGAGCGGGCCGGCGGGACCGGCGGGGCGGGCCCGCCCGTCGCCGATCGCGGCCGCTCCGGGCGGCGCGCCGGCGGTGTCTTCCGCGCCGGCGGTGTCTTCCCCGCCGGAGGGACCCTCCCCGCCGTCGGGCCCCTCCGCGCCGTCGGACCGCGGGGCGAGGCCGGAGGCGAGGGCGAGGATGCGCTCGCGCAGCTCCTCGAGCCGGGCGGTGGGCAGGTAGCCGATGACGACCCGCGAGTCCCCGCTCCCGGCCACCTCGACGGTCAGCCGGCCCAGCCCGAGGACGCGGCCCAGGAGGGGGTGGACGACGTCGACGGACTGGATGCGGGGCAGGCGCGCGATGCGCAGCTGCTTGTTGAGGATGCCGGTGCGCAGGTACACCCCGTCGCGGTCGACGGCGTAGGTCTTCGCCCACCAGCCCAGGAACAGGACGAGGACGATGACGGCGACGAGCGCGAGCAGGCCCAGCAGCGCCCACACCAGCAGGTCGTCGCCGAGGTCGAAGCCGTGGGCGACGACGTAGCGGTAGACCTCGATGAGGTTGTCCGCGTTGCGGATGGTGACGACCGCGATGATCGCGCTCACGATCTTCCAGCCCTCCAGGAGCGGGGAGACGGGGTGCATGCGCCGCCAGACGAGGTCGGCTGGCAGGACGATGCCGCGCTCGGCGCGGCCGGTGCGCTCGGCGCGCTCGGTGCGGCCGCTCACAGCCCGGCCATCCGCTGCTCGCCGCGCTCGGACAGGATCTGGCGCAGCCGCTCGGCCTCGCCGACCGGCAGGCCGTTGATGGTGGCGTCCGTGGTGGCGGCGGCGGTGTGGAGCTTGACCTCCGCAATTCCCAGGGCCCGGGCGAGGGGCCCCTGGGAGGTGTCGACGAACTGCATGCGTCCGTAGGGGATGACGCTGATGGAGCGGAACATGATCCCCTTGCGCCACAGGAGGTGGTCCGGCGCCAGCGCGTAGCCCATGGCGCGGATCTGACGCGGAATGAGCCAGGCCTCCCAGACGGCCAGGACGAGCGCCGCCGCGGCGACCAGGTGGAGCCAGGGGCTCACCGCCACGCCGAGGACGACGCCCAGGATCGCGCCCGCGGCGTTGGCGCCCTCGGCCCCGAGCAGCCGGGCGGTGATCAGGCGCGGGGACACGGGGGCGAAGACGACGCCGGCGGGCTCGAAGGGCGAGGCCGGCGCGGCGGGCGCCGGCGGCGGCGCGGCGGGCGCCCCGTGGGCGGCGGGGGCCGGGGCGCCGGTGGGAATGGGAGCGGTCACTAAGGTCTCCTTCGCATGATCGGGTCGGCACAGCCTCTCACGCAGGGGGCGGGGGCGCAGCCGGTCAGGCGGGGGCGCCGGAGCCGGGGACCTCGGAGCTCCGGCCCCCGCCGTCCTCGTCGTCGTCGCTCATGTCGATGGCGCACCAGTGCTCGACGAGCAGCCCGACGGCGCTCCAGGTCAGGCAGGCCAGGAGGCAGCCGCCCGCGGCCCACACCAGGGAGCACATCGCCGGCGAGGAGGGGGCGAGGACGGCGACGACGAGTTCGCCGGCGTAGACGCCCCCGACGAGGACGCCGACGAGCGCGGAGGCCTGCGCCGCCGCCGCGGTCACCGCCGCCCCGATCGGCGTCATCCACGTCTCGCGGTGCTCCCGCAGGCGGCGCACGGCCAGGCCCGCCACGAGGACGAGCACCGTCATGACGACGGCGACGACGGCCCCCCACGCGGTGAGCCCGGAGACCCATCCGCGGTGCCGGAGCACGAGGTCGAACAGGATGAAGGAGATGACGGTGGTCGTGACGAAGCACGCGAGGACCGCGGTCCACCGCGTGCGCCGCATCAGGACTGCCCGTTCTGCCGCCTGCCCACGACCTGGTTCCAGTTGAGGGGCTCGGACCAGTCCTCCTCGCCGTCCTCATCGGCGGCCGGCGCGGCGGACTGGGCGGACTGGCCCGACCAGGCCGACTGGCCGGACTGGGCCGACTGGGCGGAGTGGCCGGACTGGCTCGAGGGCGCCGGCTGGTCGGCGACCGCGCCCGACGGCGCCGGCTGTCCCGCGCCCGACGGCGCCTCCGGCGGGGCGATGTACTGGCCGGTGGGCAGGGTGGGCAGGTGGTCGGAGTCGATCCAGTCCAGGGCGAGCCAGCGCACGCCGTCGCGGTCGGGGGCGGCCTCGGCCAGGGAGGAGACGGACTGGTTCGCCAGCTCGGCGAAGGGGTCGGCCTCCGCCCACGGCACGAGCACGAAGGCCCGCTGGGCGGCCCGCGGGTGCGGGAGCGTGAGCTCGGGATCGGTGGAGGTGACGCCCTCGTAGGTGACGATGTCGGCGTCGAGGGTGCGCGGCCCGTTGGGCTCGGTGCGCACGCGGCCGGCGGCGGCCTCCAGGCCCTGGCAGACCTCGAGGACCTCGTAGGGGGAGAGGGTCGTGGTGATCAGGACGACGGTGTTGAGGAAGTCGGGCTGCGGCTCGGCGCCGGGGTCGACGACGGCGGCCGTGCGGGCCAGCGGGGCGACGGCGGTGACCTCGACGCCCGCGGTCTCGCGCAGGGTGCTCACGGCGGTGCGCAGCGCCGGGACGACGCCGCCCGCGTTGCCGCCCAGGGCGATGACGACCGCCGCGGGGGATGCGGGGCGCTCGCGCAGCAGGTCGCGCGGGGGCTCCTGGACAGGGGCGGCGGGGGCGGCGCCCGGGGCGCCCTCCCCCCACTGGTGGCCGCCGCCCGGAACGGCGGTGGTGGGCGGGATGTCCGCGGCGGGGCCCCACGGCTGCTGGCCGGCCGCCGGGGCCTGCCCGTCGGCCGCGGCCGAGGGGGTGGCGGAGACCGCCGGCCACGGGGTGTCACCGGCGAGGGGGGCGGGGGCGTCCGGGGCCCCGCCCAGCGGAGCCGCCGGGTCGGCGGCCTGCGCCTGCGGCGCACTGCCCGCGCCGGCGAGGGGATCGGCCGCGGGGCCGGCGGCCGCCTGGTCCCAGGCGGGCTCCCCGCTCGCCGGCCCGCCCCAGGAGGAGGCCTGCGGCGCCGCCCCCGGGCCCTCCTGAGCGGCGGGCTCGGAGCCGGGCTGGGCCTGGGGCACGCCCCACGCGGGGGTCCCGCCCAGGGGCACGCCCCACGCGGGGGTCCCGGCCAGGGGCTCGCCCCAGGCGGGGGCCCCGGCGGCGGGCTCGCCCCAGGAGGGGATCTCATCGGCGTCGCCGCCCCAGGAGTCGGACTGACCCTGGTCGTCATCCCAGCCCTGCCGGCCCCCGCCCGCCGATCCGCTCCAGGGCTCGGGCTGGGGGGCGTCGGCCTGCCGGCCCTGCCACTGGGGCGCCAGCGCCTCGGCGGCCGCCGCCTCGGCCGCGTGCCCGGGGCTGATCGACTCCGCCGGTGCGGCGTGCTCGACCGCCGCCTGCGCCGGGGAGGGCTGGGCGGGCGCCGCCGGGCCGTCCGCCCCCGACGCCGGCGAGGGCGAGGGCTGCACGGGCGCCGGCTGCGCGGGCGAGAGCGGGGACTGGGCGGGGGCGGGCGAGGACTGGGCGGGCGCGGGCTCCAGCCTCTCCACCGGCGCGCCCACGAGCGTCGCGTCGGAGGCCGCATCGCCGCCCAGGCTCAGCCCAGCGCCCTCCGCGCTGCGGTGGATGGTGACCATGATGTCGTCGAAGGCGACGTCGAGCGGGGCCTGGGGCTTGTGGACGCAGACCTCGACCTCCTGGACCCGCCCGTAGGCGAGAACCGCGTCGGAGACCCGTTCGGCGAGGGTCTCCAGAAGGTTGACGGGGTCGCCCTCGATCACGGCGATGACGGAGGCGGCCACCTTCCCGTAGTCGATGGCGTCGTTCAGCGAGTCCGTGACGGCGGCGACGGCGGTGCCGCGCCGCCCCAGGCCGAGAGTCACGTCGACGACGAAGAGCTGACCCTCCCGGCGTTCGGATGGCAGGACGCCGTGGCGGCCACGGGCCGACAACCCGGTCAGCCGGATCGTGTCAACGTCGGGTGCGGGGGTGCTCATCGTGTTTCCTTCCACAGTGAGGCGGTTCGGACGGCGTCCCGGCTGGCCGGGACCTCATGAACTCGCACGGCCCAGGCGCCTGCGGCGGCGGCGAGGGCCGTGGTGGCGGCGGTGGCGGCGTCGCGGGCCAGCGGGTCGGCGGCGACGTCGTCGGGCAGGGCGAGGGCGAGGAAGCGCTTGCGGGAGGCCCCGATGAGGACGGGGCGGCGCAGGTCCTCGCGCAGGCGGGCGGTGGCGGCCAGCAGCCGCCAGGACTGCTCGTGGGTCTTGGCGAAGCCCAGCCCGGGGTCGATGACGACCTGCTCGTCGACCAGGCCGGCGTCGGCCAGATGGTCCAGGCGCGCGCGCAGCTCGGCCTCGACGCCAGCGAGCACGTCGCCGCCGTAGTCGGTCAGCCCGTCCATGGTGCGCGGGTCGCCGCGCCAGTGCTGGCAGATGTAGACGACGCCGGCGTCGGCGAGGACGCCGGCCATCGCCGGGTCGGCCAGGCCGCCGGAGACGTCATTGACGACGACGGCGCCGACCTCGATCGCGGCGGCGGCGGTGGCGGCGTGGATCGTGTCGACGCTGACGGCGACGCCGGCGTCGGCGAGCTCGCGGATGACCGGCAGGACGCGGTTCTGCTCCTCGGCGAGGTCCACGCGCCGCGCGCCGGGCCGGGTGGACTCGCCCCCGACGTCGAGCAGATCCGCCCCCTGGGCGATGAGCTGGCGGCCGTGGGCGACGGCGAGCTCGGTCGTGGCCCAGCGCCCGCCGTCGGAGAAGGAGTCGGGCGTGACGTTGACGACCCCCATGACGAGCGCGCGCCCGGCCCTCGCCGGGGCGACCAGGTTCTCCGGCAGCGGTGCTGGGACGAGCGGGGCGTCGGTGTTCACCGTCCCAGACTAACCGGGCGAGGGCCGTTCCACCGGGGAGGCGGGCGGAGTGAGTCCGCCCCGGCGGGCGGGCGGCGCGGGTCCGACGGCGCCAATCCGCCCCGGCGAGCGGGCGGCGACGCAATCGGTACGCTCAGTCTCGTCTCCTTCTTTTGGTGGAGGTGGGGGTCGGGTCGGTTCCTTCGTCGCATTCCGGCGGCGCACCGCCGGTTCCTAGTGTCGAATCAGCACCCGGGCGAAGGGCCCGGACCACCGTCTTGAGGAGAAGGCATCATGCACCACCGCAGCGCACCCGGCGCACCCGACCACCGGCCCACCCCGGCGCCCGGCGCCCGCGACCCCCGCACCGCGCCGGCGCCCGGCGCCCGCGACCCCCGCACCGCGCCGCCGTCCGGCGCCGGGCCCGCCCCGTTCCCCGGCGCCCCCGGCGCCGCCCGCGCCGATGTTGTGGTGGAGGCGCGTGATGTGGTGCGGGTGTACGGGTCGGGTGAGGCTCGGGTGGTGGCTCTGGGCGGGGTGAGTCTGAG
>NZ_AUBL01000002.1:0-5269 GCF_000429225.1 Actinomyces dentalis DSM 19115 | reverse complement strand
CGGGTGTGATGCGGGGGGTCGTTGAGGGTGGTGGGGCGCGGGGGTCGGCTGTGACGGCCCGCCCGAGTCGTCCCCCGGGTGCGGTGGGGCGCTGGGCGCGGCGGGATCGGCCGGTGCAGTCGTCGGGGGCGGCCCGGGCGGCGGCGGGAGATGCTCCGGCGCCCCGTCCCCGCTTCGCCTCGATAACGCATCTCGCATGGTGGGACGGCGTCTCGCATGCCGTGACGCGCCCCGGCCCGCGAGCACGTCACTCAACCCCCGAGATCGTACCCCAACCCGCGAGCACGTCACTTAACCCGCGAGCACGTCACTCTGGCAGACGTGCTCGCGGGTCAAGTGACGTGCTCGGCGGTTACCCGACGATCTCGCGGACCACGGCGCCCGGCGCTGCCGCGCCCCGGACGCCGAGATGCGCATTCCACGACGGCGCCCCGCAGCCGGTCGGGGCGCCGCGGGCCGGGCCGGGTCAGTCGATGTCGACGACGACCTTGCCCCGGCCGTGCCCGGTCTCGACCAGGGCGTGGGCCCGGGCGATCTGGGACAGCGGGAACCGCTCCCGGATGATCGGGGTCAGCCGCCCGCGCTCTACCAGGTCCCCCAGGTCCTCCAGGCCCTCGCGGCTGGGGCGCACCGACATGAAGGAGACGGCGGGCCCGGGCAGGATCCTGGTGAGCAGGCTCGCGGGGATGCCGGCCGGCGAGATGGTGATCATCCGGCCTCCGGGCGCGACGGCGCGGCGCAGGGACCGCAGGTTCTTCCCGGTGGTGTCGAGCACCGCCCGGTAGCGGCCCGCCAGCGCCGCCCAGTCCACGGCGTCCGGGTCGAACCGGAATCCGGCCCCCAGCCGCTTCAGCAGCTCCTCGTGGCGCGCCGAGCTGATGGTGTCCACGAGCGCGCCGCGCGCCCGGGCCACCTGGACGGCGGTGCTCCCCACGCCCCCGGCGCCCCCCGCGATGAGCAGCCGGGAGCCCTCTTCGACGCCGAGCTCCTCCAGCGCCTGCCAGGCGGTGAGCCCGACCAGGGGCAGTGCGGCGAGGTCGGCGAGCTCCTGCGAGGCGGGGGCCGGTGCGACCAGGTCCGCGTCCACCGCGATCCGGCCCGCCGCCGTGCCCTGCTCGCCCAGGCGGTCGGTGCCGAGGAACCCCCACACGCGCTGCCCGGGTTCGAAGCCGCGGACCTGCGCTCCGACGTCGGCCACCTTCCCGCTGAAGTCCAGGCCCGTGGGCTGCGGCAGGCGGCGCCCGGTCTGGAACTTGTTCCTGCCGGCCCGCGCGCCGGTGTCGATCCGGTTGACGCTGACGGCCGCCACCTCCACCACGAGGTCGTGCGGCCCGGGCGCCGGGGCGGGGACCTCCACGACGCGCAGCACCTCCGGCGGGCCGAAGCGCGGGTACTGCGCGGCGGGCACCGTGCCCGGCCCGGCGGCGGGGATCTCATTCGGATTGTGCATGACGAGCGCCTTCTTCCTTCTGAGTTTCCTTCTGATCTTCTTCCCGGGCCCCTTCCCGGGGGCTGGAGGACGGGAGCCGGCCGGCGAGCTCGCGGTGGGCCAGGCGCCGCAGCCCGAGGAGGACGGGCTCGTAGATCACGGTGCCCAGCACCGCGGCCTGCGTCTGCCGGCTCGGGGAGTCCAGCGGCAGGTGGGCGAAGTCGGCCGCGGCGCACGCGCGCGCCGCACCGGCGTAGGCGGCCAGGAGCTCGGCGTCCAGTCCGATGCCGCACTCGTCGGCCAGGGCGATCGCGGCCAGGAGCTGGGTCGCGTACGGCGCGTCGGGCAGATCGTCGAACCCGACGGCGGCCAGGGCCGCGCGTGCGCCCTCCAGCTCGGCCTCGTCGACGTCGGCGGCCCGGGGCCCCGTCAGCGGCAGGGTCACGGTCGCGCCGGTCATGAGGGCGGCCGGGCTCAGCTCCGGGTCGCGCACCAGCGCCAGGATCTGGCGGACCTGCCGGATCGACAGTCCGACGACGTGCACCAGTCCCCGGATGAGCTGGATCTGGTCCACGACGGCCTGCGCGCCCTCCGCCCCGGGGTCCTGATCGGAGCGGATCAGCCCCTCGCGGATGTAGTACTTGATCGTCGCGACCGGGACTCCGGATCTGCGCGACAGCACCGAGACGGGCACGGCCTGCGCGTCCTCCGCATCCCGCGCGCCACCCCGGGCCCGCCGGGCGCCGGCACCCCGGCCGCGGGAGCGCCCGGCGGGCCTCCCGTCCTTCTGAGTCTCTTTCATCGCCATGAGCAGATAGTAGTACTATCCACATGTATGTGGCAAACTTCCAGTGAAAGACACCTTAGATAGTGCTACTATCTACAAGTGCGGGCCGCGACCGCCTTGACCCCGGCACCACCGGACCACAGAGATGGGAACCACAATGTCCTTGACAGCAGACGCCTCCCCGGCGACGGGCGCCCCCGGACGAGCGGTGCGAGGCGCTCGGTCACGAGCGGGCGCCCCCTCCCGGCCCCCGGCGCCGCCCCGCCCCCGGGGCGGGTTCGTCGCCCTGGTGGTGCTCTGCCTGGCAGAGCTCGTGGGAGTGATGGACAACACCATTATCAATGTCGGCATCCCGGCCCTGGGCCGGGCCTTCAGCGCGTCCACCACGCAGCTGCAGTGGATCGTCGACGCCTACACCCTCGTGTTCGCGGTGCTCATGCTGCCCGGCGGCCACCTCGGCGACCGGATCGGCCGGCGCAGGGTCCTGATCATCGGCCTGCTGGGCTTCGCCGTCGTCTCCCTCGCCTCCGCGCTGACCACCAGCATCGCGGTGCTGATCGGGATGAGGGCGCTGCTGGGCGTCTGCGCCGCAATGGTGTTCCCGGCGACCCTGTCGCTCATCTCGACCATCTTCAACG
This sequence comes from Actinomyces dentalis DSM 19115, assembly GCF_000429225.1. Classification (GTDB taxonomy): domain Bacteria; phylum Actinomycetota; class Actinomycetes; order Actinomycetales; family Actinomycetaceae; genus Actinomyces; species Actinomyces dentalis. The sequence goes on along the minus strand of NZ_AUBL01000002.1, from coordinate 2,415 downwards.
GCACCGGGCACCACGCCCTGGCCGTGGGGCTGTGGGCGGCGACCGCGGGACTGGGCATCGCGCTGGGCCCCGTGGTCGGCGGACTGCTCCTGCAGTACTTCGCCTGGCCGTCCCTGTTCGGGATCAACATCGCCATCGTGCTGCCCGTCGCCGCCGCCTCGCCCCTCCTGGTGCCCGAATCCAGGGACGACCACCCGGGCCGGTTCGACGCGGTCGGGATGGGGCTGGCCATCGCCTGCCTGGGACTGCTCGTCGGCTCGATCATCGAGGGCCCGCAGATCGGCTGGACGACGCCGTCGATCCTGGGCGGCCTCGCGGCGTCGGCGGCGCTGGCGGGGGCCTTCATCGCCCGGGAGAGACGGGTCGACCGCCCCCTGCTGGACCTGAGCCTGTTCCGGGCGGCGGGCGTGGCGACGTGCACGGCGGCGATCGGCCTGGCGTTCTTCTGCCTGTTCGGCTTCACCTTCGCCATCACGATCTACTTCCAGGCGGTGCGCGGCTACAGCGCGCTGCGGGCGGGGCTGGCGATCCTGCCATTCGCGGCCGTCATGGGCGCCTGCTCCCCGCTCGCCCCGGTGCTGGCCCGGCGCTTGGGAACCGGACGCTGCATCCCCCTGGGCATCGCGCTCATGGGGGTCGGCTTCTGGATCGTGTCGTTCGCGGACGCCTCCAACCCGTACTGGGCGGTCATGGTGCCCGCCATGGTCCTCATGGCGGCGGGGCTGGCGCTCGCCCAGGGGCCGGCCACCGACATCATCCTGTCCGCCGCGCCCCGCGACGAGATCGGCGTCGCCTCGGGCGTGAACGACTCCGTCCGGGAGATCGGCGGCACGATCGGCGTCGCCGTCCTGGGCTCGATCCTCACCCACGTGTACCGCGGTCGGATGGCGGAGACGACCCCCGGGGCGCCGTCCGCGGCCGGCGATTCGATCATGGCGGCGCAGCAGATCGCCGACGCGCTCCCCGGGGCCGCCCAGCGGACGGCGCTGCGCACCGCGGCCGGCGACGCGTTCCTGTCCGCCCTCCACCTCAACTGCCTGATACTGACCGGGGCGGCGCTCGCGGGGTCGGCCCTCATCGCGCTCGGCCTCGCCCGGCGGGGGCGGTCGCCGAGGTGAGCGCCCCCGCCGGTGCGGCGCCACGATCGTCAGGATCGGGCGGGCGTCCTCGGCGTAGGCGAGCGCCCCGCCGGTGCGGCGCCACGATCCCGGTCGGGGCCGACCGGGCCACCACCCGCATCGCCGTCGTCGGTCACCGGCTCGAACGACTTGCCTAACACGCCCTAGCATGGCTCCGTGGCTGCGGTTCCCTTCATCGACCTGCCGCTCGACAAGTGGCGGTGGCACCCGTCGCCGCTCGCCGGCCAGGTCGTCTACGCGCTCACGCGTTCGGCGGAGGGCGAGCTCGACGTCGCCCCCAAGAGCTGGATCCAGATGGCCGGCTTCGGCGGCCCGCTTCTGAGCCTGGGCTGCTCGCGCAGACACCGCACCCGCGACAACATCGTGAGCACGGGCCGGTTCACGCTCAGCTTCCCCACGATCGAGCAGGCCCGCCTCGCCCGGGCGGTCGCCGACGCGCCTCGCGACGAGCGGGTGGCCGTGAGCGGCCTGAGTCCGGAGGAGTCGACGTCGGGGGGTGTCGCCCACCTGCGCGAATGCCCCGCCTACTGCGAGTGCGAGCTCTACCGCGAGGTCGCCCTCGAGGGGGACGAGGTTCTCGTCCTGGGGCGGATCACCCGCCTCGCCGTGCACGACGGCGTCGTCGGCGCGCCGACGCGCGAGGCCTATGCTCTCCTGGCCCCCGGCTTCTTCCTCGAGCCCGGTGTCATGACCGGTCTCGCGCCGGCCGACTGAACCCGCCGACGCGGAGCCGGAACTCACCCGACTGGTCGGCCCGAGCAGAACGCCGGTGCCCCTCGCCTCCCAGGAGGAGGTGATGAATCGGGTGAGAATCATGTGCGCTCCTGATTCTGCTCGATTCCCCGGGTCTGTTCGATTCCCCGGAGCGGTCTGCGGACGGCTCCAGGCCGACCACGTCGTAGACGCTCGCGCCTCAGAGGGCGCCCGAGGCCCCCGACCGGATCCACCTTCGGGTGGCAATGGCTTCTCGGCCTTGCAACCCAGGGTGGAAAGTCGGCCCGAGTCGTTGTGAGCGGTCCTGCCGCCCCCTACGGTCGACGGCGTGAAGGTCCCCACTCGGTTCCGTCCCCAGGCGACCGGTTGAGTCCGGAGCCCGATCGGGGCGGCTGGTTCCGCCTCGTCTCCTTCTTTTGGTGGAGGCGGGGTGCGGGTCGGTTCCTTCGTCGCATTCCGGCGGCGCGCCGCCGGTTCCTAGTGTCGAATCAGCACCCGGGCGAAGGGCCCGGACCACCGTCTTGAGGAGAAGGCATCATGCACCACCGCAGCGCACCCGGCG
>NZ_AUBL01000001.1 GCF_000429225.1 Actinomyces dentalis DSM 19115 | reverse complement strand
GGAATGCCCTTCCGTGTGGACCTCGGGGTTTGTCTGCGTTGAGGGCGGGTCTACTCGCGGGTCTGCTGCTGGCGGCGGATACGGGCCAGGTACTCGTCCTGTCTCGCGCGCTGTGTCGCGACGATTGCGGGCAGGACCTCGGTGAGTCTGCGGGAGGCGGGCGAGGCCAGGCAGGAGTCGAAGGTCGGGTGCCGGCCGGCTTTGAGGCCTGCGATGACGCGCAGCTGCTCCTGGCGCTCCGGGTCCCACAACTCGCTCTCGTCATCGAGCTCATCCCTGAACTCGTCCGCGAGCCCCAGCGCGGCCACTGAGCAGTCCAGAGCCCGTTTGACCCCGCCTCCCGCCAGGACGTGCAGGGTCTCGAAGGGAAGTTCCAGGACGCGCATGACGTAGTAGTCCAGCAGGTAGGAGTCGTCGCAGTCGGCCTCCGGGAACGCCCGGACGCGCCGCTCGAACTCCTCGGCCTCCCGGGCGCTCACCTTCCGGCCCGCGCACGCCCACAGGTCCCTGACCAGGTCGTCGTAGTCCCGCGGGCCGCTGCGCGTGGCGAAGGCCGCGAACATGGGCGAGAACCTCGCCGAGCACGCCAGGCACGCCTCCGCCAGGCCGTCCCCGGACAGGCCCTCGAAATCATCCGCGGTGAGGTAGTCTCTCATTACTGGAACACTCCTTCGGTGTCTTCCTCGTATTCTTCAATGGCCCAGTCCGGGGATCTGGAACATGCGGTAGGGGGTCTTGTCAGCGCGCCCGGCGAATTCCCGTCCCGTCAGTTCCAGTCCATGCGCCGCGATGCGCGGTGCGCACGTCTCCCGGCAGACGTTGCGGGACGTCCCACCGGCGATGACCCTCCAGGTGTACTTGTCCTTCCGCCCGTCCACACGGGCCAACTCCCCCAGACCATCCACACCCAGCTTGTGAACGGAGGACCCCCACGAACCAGTCGCGACGACCCGCCCCTCGTGGACCCGCAATAGTTATCACTAAGGCATCCGTGATGACCCACGGGAATGGATCATCGCCGTGTCGCATCCGGGGAGTTCTCCCAGACGCCCCGGAATGCCCTTCCGTGTGGACCTCGGGGTTTGTCTGCGTTGAGGGCGGGTCTACTCGCGGGTCTGCTGCTGGCGGCGGATACGGGCCAGGTACTCATCCTGCTCCGCGCGCTGTGTCGCGACGATTCCGGGCAGGACCTCGGCGAGTCTGCGGGAGGCGGGCGAGGCCAGGCAGGAGTCGAAGGTCGGGCGCTCGCCAGCCCTGAGACCGGCGATGACGCGCAGCTGCTCCTGGCGCTCGGCGTCCCACAGCTCGTTCTCGTCATCGAGCTCCTCCCTGAACTCGCCCAAAACCTCCAGTGCGGACTCCGAGCAGTCCAGGGCCTGTTTGACCCCGCCTCCCGCCAGGACGTGCAGGGCCTCGAAGGGGAGATCGAGAACGAGCATGGCGTAGAAGTCCAGCAGGTAGGGGTCGTCGCAGTCGGCCTCCGGGAACGCCTCGATGCGCCGCTCGAACTCCTCGGCCTCCCGGGCGCTCACCTCCCGGCCCGCGCACGCCCACAGGTCCCTGACCAGGTCGTCGTAGTCCCGCGGGCCGCTGCGCGTGGCGAAGGCCGCGAACATGGGCGACAGCCTTGCCGAACAAGCCAGGCACGCCTCCGCCAGGCCGTCCCCGGACAGGCCCTCGAAATCATCCGCGGTGAGATAGTCTTCTACCATTGCTGGAACACTCCTTCGGTGTCTTCCTCGTCTTCTTCAATGACCCAGTCCGGGGATCTGGAACATGCGGTAGGGGGTCTTGTCCGCACGCCCTCGGAATTCCCGTCCCGTCAGCTCCAGTCCATGCCCTGTGACGCGCGGTGCGCACGTCTCCCGGCAGACGTTGCGGGACGTCCCACCGGCGATGACCCTCCAGGTGTACTTGTCCTCATCGAGATGCCTGAGGATCGTTTCCTCGGCGTGACCTTTTCCTTTAACGAATTCCTCCATGCCTTTCCGCAGCATATCTCTCATCGGTTTCTCCGAGTACTTCCTGTTGGTTGCCACGAATGTGGTGATCACGGTTTTACCATCGATCTCAGCCTGTGCTTGTATCACGGCTGTGGTACCCATCTGCGCGGACCGACCGCCTCTGGCGTCGTTGAGTTGTTGTGCGCGTTGTTGGAGTCGGCGTGCGAGTTCGGAGCATTCGTTGTGGACGGCGATGAAGGCGGTGCCGGCGCGCACGTAGTAGGCCTGGAGGCCGTCGACCTCGAGACTGTACACCCGTCGGGTGCGGCCGGTGGGGCGGCGGCGGTGACCTCGACGGTCCTCCCGTCGGGGGTGAGCAGGCGGTCCCCGGCCCTCAGGCGGCCGGCGGGGGTCCAACCGCGGTCCTCGACCCAGAAGGGGTGGGTGGCGGTGGTCTCGACCGCCCCGCCGTCGTCGGTGCGCACCCGCAGGACGGGGACGTCGTCGTGGGAGGCGGTGGCGGTCACCGTCCGCGCCAGGGCCTCCCCGGTGATCGGGTCGCAGGCGGCGACCCGATCACCGGCCGCCACGTCCTCGATGGGCCGGACGGTCCCGTCGGCCATGAGCACGCCGGTGCCCGCGGCGAAGCAGGCGGCCCCGTGGCACCATTCCGCGGCCTCCTGCGCCGCCCGGTCGCCCGCACTCTCGACGGCCTCGCGGCCCACGGCCCCCAGTTCGCGCTCGCCCGCGCTGCGCGCGGCGGCCTCGACGGCCTCGCGGGTACCGGCCTCCAGGGCCTCGCGCCCGACCTGCTCGGCGGCCTCGCGGCCCGCCGCGGCGGCGCCCCCGCCGGGGAAGGGGATCGCCCCGATCGCGGCCTCCCTGCCCACCGCGCCCCAGTCGACCGACCCCTTGCCGTGCTTCTGCTCGGCGATGCTGATGCCCCCCGACACCAGCGCCCCCGACACGGACATCAGGGCCAGGCCGGCCGGCCCGCCCACGCCCGTGAACATCAGGGCCACCCCGGCCACGATGGCCGCGCCCGCCACGAGGTACTCCCAGTTGTCGGCCACCCACGCCCCGGCCGCCGCCAGACCCGTCTTGTGGGAGTCCTTCCAGGAGGCGAGCTCGGCGTCGGTCAGCGGATGGCGCCCCGAGGGGTCGCTCATCCCCACCGGGTTGTTGCCCGCGTAGGAGTACGGATTGCCCGCCCAGCCCGCGCCCGCCGTCGCCTCCAGCGGATCGCGCGACAGGAACCCGCGCGTACCCCGGTCGTACACGCGCGCCCCCAACCACTCCAGACCACCGGGCAGCCCCAATTCGCCGCCGGCGCCCCACGACACCCCGCCACCGGGGCCGTCGGGACCGTCCGCCCCGCCGGGCCCGCCCCACGGGTCCGCACCTTGCGACCGGGCGTCGCGCCAACCCGCCGCCCGCCACCCGTCGCCGACCGCCGTGAACCCGGGCACACCCACCGCACTGCTGCCGCCCACGCCCAGCAGACCCGGAACCGCCGAGGCGCTGTCCCAGTCCAGGCGCGCACCGTCGACGGCCGCCAACTCGCCCAGCGCATCGGTCAGCAGCGACACGCGCCGCTTCTCCAGCGCGCCGTCAATGCTCACCGACTCCAGTCTCGCCAGCGCACCCCAGGCGAAGACGCGCACACCGCCGTCGGCGCGCTCCTCGCGCACCCTGCGCCCGGCCGCATCGTAGACGAATCGCGTCTCCACCGCGCCGCCGCCACCGGCGGACACCAACTGCCCGGCCGCATCGTAGACCAGAGCCCGCCGGCGCGTCCCGCCGGCGCCGTCATCGACGATCTCCTCCACCAGGCGGCCGGCGTCGTCGTAGACATAGGTGGAGGCGATCCCGTCCACCACCGCGCCCACGAGCTGGTTCGCCCCGTCGTAGGCGTAATCGGTGTGGGAGCCGTCCTGAGACGTCCACGTCACCCGACCGGCCTCATCACGGCCCACGCTCGTGTGGGAGATGCCGCCGCCCGCCAGATCGCGCACCAGGTACTCGGTGACGAACCCGTCGCCGCGCACCCACTCCTGGCGCACGTCCCCGGCGGTCGCCGACACCATCCGCCCCGACGCGTCGTGCTCGTACACCACCCGCCCGAACGCCGAATTCTCCACCCGGACGAGGCGGCCGGCCCCGTCGTAGGCGTAGTCGGTGACTGCCCCGTCGGGGGCCCTCATCCACACCCGGCGCCCATCGCCGTCATAGCCCCATTCCACCGTGCGCCCGTCACTGCTGCGCGACACCAGGCGGCCGGCCCCGTCCCAGCGCACCGTCATGGTGTGTCCGCCGGCCTGCGTGATGCGCATCGTCCGGGCGGCGAAGTCCCGCTCCACGCGGTGGTGCTCGACCCCGTCGTAACTCATCGCCGCGAACCAGCCGTTCGCGTCGTACTCCCAGTCGGTCACGTGACCGGCGGCGTCCCGCTGGGACACCTGGCGTCCGGCGGCGTCGTAGCGCGCCGTCGTCTCGCGCCCCAGGGGATCGACCAACCGCACCACATCGCCGCGAGCGTCGCGCTCGTAGCGCGTCACCCCGCCCAACGGATCGATGACCGCCACCAGAACACCCATGGAGTCGTACTCGTAGCGCGTGACCGCACCCGTGCCGGCGACCGCCTCAACCAGATTCCCGACCTCGTTATAGCGGAAACGACGGCGCCCGCACGCCGGATCCACCAGCACCACGACGCGGCCGGACAGGTCCCGCTCATAACAGGTCGTGCCGTACCCGGGCACGTGCTTGGCCGCCACGCGGCCGCACGGATCGTAACGGAACCAACTCGCCTCGCCCGTCGGCCAGATCTCGCGCACCAGCAGCGAATCGGCGTTGTACTCGAACCGGCTCGCCCCGCCCGCCGCGTCGATCACCGCCGACAGGCGACCGCACTCATCCCACTCGTAGCGGGTCTCCTCGCCCGAGGGCCGCACCAGGCGAACAACCTTGCCCGCCGGATCACGCTCCAGCACGGTGGATCCGCCCTCGGCGTCCACGTACTCCACCGGGCGCCCGCACAGATCGTAGCGAGTCACCCGATCGGCGCCGTCATCACCGGTGACGGCCGTGATACGACCCAGCGCGTCCGTTGTCACCGCGCTCGTCGCGGCGCCGTCGGTGAGGGTGCGCCGCATGCCGTGCGCGGAAACGCCCTGCTCGCGGCGCACCCCGGTCGGATCCACCGTCGCCGTGAGGCGGCCGACGACGTCGTACTCATTGCGCCACACCGCATTCGCAGGGTCCTTCACCGCGACCAGGCGCGACAGGGCGTCATAGGTGTACGCCCACGACGTGCCGTCCGGCATGACGGTCTCGGCGAGGTTGCCCACGTCATCCCACCGGTTGCGCAGCCGCTCGCCCAGGGGATCGACGTACTCGGTCTGCTCCCCGTGCTCCCCGTACTCGCAGGTCTTGCGATGCCCGGCCGGGTCGATCTCGGCGCACGGTCGTCCGCCGGGGGTGTGCTCCCACCGCCAGGTCGCCCCGTCGGGGTCGCGGCGCGAGACGAGGTTGCCGGCGGCGTCGTAGCGGTACTGGGTGCGCCGGCCCGACGGTGTGATGGACGCGGTGATCCGCCCGGCTCCGTCGCGCTCCAGGCGGGCGGTGTCGCCGACCGCGTTGGTGACCGAGGTCAGCTCGCCGTGCTCGTCGTACGACAACCTCACGATTACGCCCGTGGGATCCTCCAAGCGGGTCAGGAGCCCGTCCTCCCAGTTCAGACGGGTGATCCCGCCCTCGGGATCGGTGATCGTCGAGGGATTGCGATCCGCCCCCCGGTAGCCGTAGCGGACCACCGACTCCGGATCCGCCTGCGCCCCGGCGTCTCCGTCCTCCCCCTCCGACGGCGCCGGCGTGACATGCACCTCGACCAGACGATCGAGTTCGTCCCATGCACTGGTGGTCCGGACCCCCGTGGGGGCGAGCTCGGTGACCAGTCGTCCGCGCTCGTCGTACTGGTTGATGGTGCGTCCGCCGTCGCGGCCGGTGATCATGACCCGGTTGCCCCACCGGTCCCAGCCGATGGACTGGCGGTTGCCTGCGGCGTCGATCATGCCGGTCAGGCGGCCGCGGGCGTCGTGGACCCACACATTGGCCCGGGAGCCATCGGCGTCGGCGACCTGGGTGACGCCCCCGGGCAGGTAGGAGTAGTGGGACACCCGCCCGAACGCGGAGCGCTGGCGGACCACCCGCCCGGCCTCATCGTAGGCGTTGTCCGCCTCCACCACCCCGTCGGCGTCCATGACCCGCTCGATGCGCCCCGATTCCTCGCCCCACTCGTAGCGGCGCGCGCCCCCGCCGCTGCGAGTGACCCCCACCAGGCGGCCGGAGGAGTCGTAGGAGAAGTCCGCCCGCCGCCCGTCCCGGGCCACCAGGGCCACGATCCGCGACCCGGCCCCGTCCCAGACCACGTCCACGCCCCGGCCCCGCTCATGGGCCAGCCCCGCCAGGCGGCCGGAGGAGTCGTAGGAGCGCTCCACGCGCGTGCCCGCCCCCCGCGACCACCACGCCGGCCGCCCTGCGACGTCGAAGCACCACCGGCCGCCCTCATTGTCCGACACCACGAAACCACCCGCGCCGCGGGCGCCGGCGGCGGTGCTGTCGTCGCCGCCGGCGGAGGCCGTGTCGTCGGCACCGGTGTCGTCGGCGTCGAGAGCCTCCAGCCACAGGTTCTCGCCCACCGCGCGCCCCCAGCCGGCCCCGGCGCGGGGGAAGACGACGTGGCGGCCGGTGGCGCGCACCCAGGTGGCGCCCTCGTCGTCGACCACCAGGCGCTCATCGGCGGTGGAGGACCAGCCGGGCCCGAACGCCCCCGCCCCCGGCGCGTCGTCCGAGCCGTGGGAGGACGACACCGAGTTGTACACGCGTTCGAACTCCAGGGAGGCCCCCGCCCCGGTGAAGACCAGGTCCGCCTCGGGTTCGACGAAGTTGCCGGTGGTGGTGTTGACCGGGTCGTCGGCGTACCCCGACGTCTGGGGGTCGCCCATGATCTGGGGGGAGGCCACGTCCAGTGGCTTGCGGTTCTCGGCGACCCCGGCGGCCTCCAGGCACGCGGCGATGGCCTCGTCCGAGACCGTGGAGATGCCCCCGTCCCCGCCGCCGGCGGCCTCGAAGGCGTCGGCCACCGTGTTCACCCAGGCGGCCTCGCCGGTGTTGTTGGAGGTGAACGAGGTCAGGGCGGCGGTGATGCCCGAGGCGTCGATCGTGCACCAGGCGCAGGCGGTGGCGAAGTCGGAGATCGCCCCGTCCAGGGTCCCCTTCTGGGTCACCACCGTGTCGTTGGCGCCGCTGATATTGGTGGCGTAGGTGCGCAGGTCCTGCGGGCACGCGGAGCTGACCGACCCGCTCGCGGCGGGCGCCGGCTCACTCCACGAGGAGGTGACCGGCTCGTGGGGCTGGGGCAGGGGCACCTGGTCCGGGCCCGGCGGGGCCTGGTCCTGACTGGTCAGCCAGTCCCACCCCTTCTTCAGGAACGTCTCGTGGTCCTGCCGGTCGGCCCACTCCTTGGCCTGGGCGCGCCGGCTCTTCTCGGCCGCGGCGGCGGTCTTCAGTGCCTGGACCTCGGACACCAGGTCGTTCAGGGCCGACGATATATTCGTGCAATCCGTCGACCCGGCCTTGGAATTGGTGTCGAAGACCTCCGCGTAATGGCCCTCGAAATCAGTCGACGCCGTCGTCGCCCAACTGGTGCGATCCGACCCCTGAGTCGTCAACGTGCTCGACAGGGTCTGCGCCGCCGAGATCAGACGATCCGCCGTCGCGTCATCGAACACCACGGCCTCGTCGTAGGCACCCAATTTATCGGAGTACTCAGCCACAATCGGCTCCCAGGAACGCAGGGACATTCAGGACAACGGGAAAAGCGGCGGCGCAACCGCCCCCCTCCCGGGCAGCCCGACCCTGCACCCCACCCGGCGGCGCACGCAACGAGGCGGGCTCACATCTCCTCGTAGGTCTCCGGGTCCTGGCCGGCGAGGCGGCCGTCGGGGCGGCCCAGCGAGGTGATGGCCCCGACCTCGGCGGGGCTGAGGAGCACCGCCTGCGAGGCCAGGTTCTCCTCTTGGCGGTGGGGGTTGGCGGACTTCGGAATGGGGGTGACGCCCCGCGCCACGTGCCAGGCGAGCACCGCCTGCGCGGCCGTGATGGCGTGCGCCGCGGCGACGTCGACGATGACCGCCTCGGCCAGCAGGTTCGAGTCCCGCCCGAGCGGGCTCCACGCCTCCGTGGCGATACCGCGCTCGGCGTCGTAGGCGATGAGCCCGGTGTTGGGGAAGCGCGGGTGGCTCTCGATCTGGTTGACCGCCGGCAGCACCCCGGTGGCCGCCTCCAGCCGCTCGATGTGCCCGGGCAGGAAATTCGAGACCCCGATGGCGCGCACGAGCCCGCGCTCGCGCGCCTCGATGAGCGCCCGCCAGGTGTCCACGTACTTGTCCTGGAGCGGGTTGGGCCAGTGGATGAGGTAGAGGTCGATGGGGCCGATGACGCGCATGCGGGCCGCCGACTCCTCGATCGCGGCCAGCGCCGGCTCGTAGCCGAAGTGACGCCCGGGGATCTTGGAGGTGACGATGAGGTCCTCGCGCGCGGCGGCCCCCTCGTCGACGGCGCGCGCGACGCCGTCGGCCACGCTCGCCTCGTTCTCGTAGGAGAAGGCCGAGTCGATGAGGCGGTAGCCGTTGCGGATCGCCGAGGTGACGGCATCGGCCCCGGACCGGCCGCGCAGGGCGTAGGTGCCGAACCCGATGGGGGGCAGAGTCAGGGTGATGTCACTCATAGTCAGACCCTACGCCGTCGAGCGCGTCCCGGCCCGCCGGGCCCGCTCGCTCATGCGCGCGATCCGCTCCGGCTCCCCCGCCAGCAGCACGTACTCCGTGTTGCGGGTGTGGCTGATCCTCCCCACCTTCTGCCCCGAGGCGTTGAAGACGCCGATGCGCGCGCCGTTGTAGCGGGCCGAGTCGAAGGCGAGGACCTCGACCGACCGCCCGCGCTGCCCGCACATGGCCATCAGGTCCTCGAGCGGGACGAAGCCCTCGTCGGAGAAGGACAGGACCAGGACCTCGGCCCTGACCCGCGCGATGAGCCCCGCCAGGGCCCGGGGCATCTCGCGCCGGCGGTTGAACACGCTCTTGGTGGCCTGGTCGCGGGCGTCGACCCGCTTGCAGGCCACGCCGTAGTGCTCCGGGGCGTCCCAGCGCACGAGGGTCTCCCACACGTGGTAGTTGGTGAAGTAGCGGTGCTGGTTGTAGGGCGGGTCGAGGTAGGCCAGGTCCACGGGCTCCAGCTCGTCGACGATCTTCGTGGCGTCGGCGCGCAGGGCCCGGCCCCGCCCCGGGGTGAGCACCGGGGCCCTGAGCACCAGCGGCTTGTAGGAGCGCGGCGCCCACGTCTTGAGGTAGGACATCTGTATGCCCACGGTGGAGTCGACGGCGTCGGCCGCCTCCAGCAGGCTGGTGAGCAGGATCGGGTGGAGCCAGGTGCCCGCGTAGTCGGCCTCGATGGCCTGGCGGATCGCGTCGATGCGCATGCCGTTGGCGGGCTGGAAGTAGCGGCTGTCCTCGCAGAAGGTCCGCGTGACGTAGCCGCGGCGCCCGGGCAGGGCGTTCAGGCGCGCCAGGGCCTCGGCGATGGCCCCGTGGTCCGCGGCGTCGGCGTCGGCCTCGACGTAGGTGCGCGCCAGCGCCTCGGAGTAGGTGGCGATGTCGACGGCGGTGGTGCGCAGGCCGCGGCGGCACATCTCCTGGGCGACGCGGGTGGTCCCCGTGAACAGGTCCAGGGCGGTGCGCGCCCGCGAGGCGGCGAAGATCTCCCCCAGGACCGGCACGAGGACCCGCTTGGATCCCAGGTACTTGATCAAGGGCCCTCCTCACCTTCGAATGCCCCCTCGCCCGGGCCCGCGGCGAGTCTACCGGGGCCGGCGCGATCCGCCGGGAGCGTCCGGCGCCGCGTCGAGGGGGTTCTTCGCCGCGGCGCCGGGACTCGGGCGGACGCGCGCCGGATGGCGGTGTAGAACGGTTCGCAGACGAGGGGCCGGGCGGACGCCGCGGCCCGGCCGGGCACGAGAGCGAGGATCGCATGGAGGCCGACCGGCTGTGCACACCCTGGGGGCGGGATCTGCCGCGCATCCCCCTGCCCGAGCACCCCGACCCCATGATGGAGCGCGCCCGGTGGGAGAGCCTCAACGGGTGGTGGCAGTGCGCGATCGTCCCGGCCGGCTCCCCCGGGCCCGCGCCCGGCCAGTGGCGGCCCGTCCTCGTGCCCTTCGCCGTGGAGACGCCCGCCTCCGGCGTCGCCCGCCCCCTGCTGCCCGACGAGCGCCTCCACTACCGCCGCCCCGTCCCCATCCCGCCCGCGTGGAGGGGGGAGCGGATCCGCATCCACTTCTGCGCCGTGGACCACGAGTGCGAGGTCATGATCGACGGGCGCCCCGCCGCGCGCCACACGGGCGGCTACCTGCCCTTCCACGTCGATGTGGCCGACACGGACCGCGACGCCGTCGAGCTGGGCCTCGAGGTCGCCGACCCGACCGACACCCGCGACATCCAGCGGGGCAAGCAGTCCCTGAACCCCCGGACCATCTGGTACACGGCCACCTCGGGCATCTGGGGCAGCGTGTGGATGGAGCCGCTGCCCCGCACGGCGATCGAGGCGGTGGACATCCGGTCCGAGCCGGACCTGACGGGGTTCCGTCTGCGGGTGGGCGTCGAGGGCGACGGGCGCGGACCCCTCGAGGTCGAGGTCGATCTGCCCGACGGCGGGCGCCTGCGCGCCGCGGGCACCACGGGCGCCTGGAACCGCGTGGACATCCCCGACCCGCTGCCCTGGTCCCCCGACTCCCCCGCCCTGTACCGCTTCACGATCCGCGCGGGCGGGGACGAGGTGCGCACGTGGTCGGCCCTGCGCACCGTGGCGCTCTCCGCCGCGAGCGCGGGCGGGCCCGGCCGGTGCGTGCTGCTCAATGGGGAGCCCGTCCTCGTCAACGCCCCCCTGTCCCAGGGCTACTGGCCGGAGTCGGGCATGACTCCCCCTGACGAGGCGGCGCTCCTGCACGATCTGACCACGCTCAGGCGCATGGGGTTCAACGCCGTGCGCGTTCACGTCAAGGTCGAGTCCCGCCGCTTCTACCACCTGTGCGACCGGCTCGGTCTCATGGTGGTTCAGGACATGGTCTCGGGAGGCGTGCCGCCCCTGGGGATCCGGGCCTCGGGGGCCGTGCAGGCGCTGGGGCTGACGCTCCCGGACCGTTGGGCCGTCTTCCGCCGTTGGACGGGGCGGGGCGGGGCCGCGGGGCGCGGGCGGTTCGTGCGCGAGCTGGCGGGCGTGATCCGCCACTTGCGCGGCCATCCGTGCATTGTCGTGTGGGTGCCCTTCAACGAGGGCTGGGGGCAGTTCGACGCCCGGGGCGCGGAGCGGTTCGTGCGCCGCGCGGATCCGACTCGTCTGGTCGACGCCGCCTCGGGCTGGTTCGATCAGGGCGGCGGGGACTTCCGCAGTCGGCACCGCTACGTGCTGCGGCTGGTCGCGCCGCCCCGGGGCGATGGGCGGGCCTTCTACCTGTCGGAGTTCGGGGGTCTGAATCTGGTCGTCGAGGGGCGCGCCTGGCCCGGGGCTCCCTTCGGCTACCGCTTCCTGGGGGATCGGGGGGCTCTGGCGCGGGCGATGACGGAGCTCTACCGCGGTCAGCTGGTGCCGCTGGTCGCCGGGGGTCTGGCGGCCTGCACCTATACGCAGGTCAGTGATGTCGAGCGCGAGAGCAATGGGCTGATGACCTATGACCGGGTGGTCGTCAAGGTCGATCCGGCGCTCATGGCTCGGCTCAACCGGGAGCTGGAGGGGGCCTTCGCCCGCGTCCGCCGCGCGTAGCCGCGGCGCCCGCCCTTATGGTGTAGGGGTGCGCCCCGTGCGGTGCGGGATGCGCAGGAGGGCGGTTCGATGAGGGCGGGCACCAGTCTGACGGGTCTGGGCAGGTACAACGAGAACGTCGTCATTCACGCCTTCCGCCGTCTGGGTGCTTCCAGTCAGCGGGATGTGGCCGCTTCGACGGGGCTGTCGGTGCAGACGGTGTCGGCGATCGTGCGCGGTCTTCAGGGGCGGGGTCTGCTGGCCGAGGTGGGGACCAGGGTCAATGGCAGGGGGCGTCCGCGCACGATCCTGGATATCGTCGCCTCCGCGCGCATCGCCGTGGGGGTGCACGTCGATCCCTCCCTGATCACCGTTGTGGCGCTGGATCTGGGCGGTGAGGTGAGGGCGTCGGCCTCGTCGACCGATGTGGATGTCGATGATCCGCGTTCGGCGATGGTGAAGATCGCCGCGATGGTGCGCCGGCTCATTCGGGACGGCTCGGTGGATGAGCGCCGGCTGGTCGGCGCCTGCCTGGCGCTGCCGGGGCCGGTGGATCCGGCGACCGGGGCGCCCGACAGCGCGGTGTGGCTGCCCGGGTGGGCCAGGGTGCCCCTGGGCGGGATCCTGGGCGAGCAGCTGCGGATGCCCGTGCCGGTGGTCAAGGACACGCTGGCGGCGGTGATCGGGGAGAATTGGGTGCGGGCCGGGGAGTCGCTGGATTCGACGATGGTGTTCGTCTACGTGGGGACGGGGACGGGGCTGGGGTTGTCGGTCAACGGCGATCCGGTGCGCGGGTTCTCGGGCAATAGCGGGGAGGTGGGGGCGATGATGACGGCCCTGGGCCCCAACGCCCCCGGCGAGCCCCCGGGGATGGCCAATGATCCCGCCGTTCTGGTGGAGCGGGCCCATGCTCTGGGGATTCAGCCCGGGCCCCTGCCGTCGCGTTCGGACTTCGTGGCCCTGGAGCGGCGCTTCGCGGAGCTGTGCTCGTTGGCGGGGGGCGGGGATGAGCGCGCGGATCGGCTGCTGGGAGGGGCGGCGGAGCGGATGGCCGAGCTGGTCATGATGGCGACCGAGCTGCTCGACGCCGACATGGTGGTGTTCGGCGGCCCGTACTGGCGTTTGCTGGAGCCGTGGTACGCGCCCGCGGCCAGGCGGGCGGTGCGGCGCCCCTCGGCCCGGGGGCCGCACCCGGTGACGGTGGTGTCCACGGCCATGGGTGAGAACGTCGGCGCGATCGGGGCCGCCTCGGTGGTGCACGACAGCCTCTACGTGCCGCGCGCGCCCCTCTCGGCCGGTCGCTGAGCGGGGCGGGGAGGGCCGACCGGGGGCGGGCGGTCACGAAGCGGTGACGGTCGGGGGGCGGGCTTGACACGATTTAATCTGGACTTCAGAATAATGCCGACGGCGCCCTGAGGACGTGGCGCCGCGCATGTCGGCGGGAGAGCCATGATCACTGTTGCCAACGCCCCCGTGTCCTACGGGGTCTTCGACCTCGCCAGGCCGGAGCTCGTCCCCCCGCCCGCGGGCGGCGAGCTGCTCGACGCCGTCGCCGCGGCCGGGTACGACGCCGTCGACCTGGGGCCCCGCGGCCTGTTCGGGACGGGACGGGCCCTGGCCGACGCGCTCGCCGGGCGCGGCCTGCTGCTGTGCGGGGCGTGGATCGACCTGCCCCTGACCGGGGACGACGCCGGGTTCGACGCCGCGCTGGCCCGGGCGCTGCCCGTGCTCGAGGACCTCGCCCTGCTCGCGCGCGCCCAGGACGGGCCGCCACCCAGGCCCACCCTGGCCGACTCCGGCGACGAGGCGCGCCGCGCCCGCCCCGGCGGGGGCCCCGGCCTGGAGGCGGACGGGCGCGCGTGGGCGGCCCTCGTCGAGCACCTCGAGTGCGTGTGCGCCCTCGCCCGCGGCCTCGGGCTGGAGCCGACGTTCCACCACCACGCGGCCACCTACGTGGAGACCCCCGCCGAGATCGACAGGCTGCTGCGCGACACCTCGGTGGGCCTGACCCTCGACTCGGGCCACCTCCTGCTGGCCGGGGGCGACCCCCTGGAGGGCCTCGACAGGTGGCGCGATCGCATCAACCACATCCACCTCAAGGACGTCGACGCCTCCGTCCTGCCCCGGGCGGGCCGGGGCCCCGACGCCCTGCGCCGGCTGTGGGAGGGCCGGGCGTTCACCGCCCTGGGCGACGGCGACCTCGACGTGGCCGGGCTCATGGACCGCATCGTCGCCGGCGGCTACGACGGCTACCTCGTCGTCGAGCAGGACGCGGTCCTGCTCGAGCGGGGCGACGTCGAGCGGGCCGGGGCCGACCAGGTGCGCAACCGCGAGCTCCTGCGCAGGTGGATCCCGTGACCGGGCCCGTGCGCGTCGCGCTGGCGGGCCTGGGCGTCATCTCCCAGGCCGTGCACCTGCCCCTGCTGCGCCGCAACCACCGCCTGGTCCGCCTCACGGCCCTCGTCGAGCTCTCCCCCGCGCGCCTGGCGCGCCACGCCGAGCTGGGCGGCGTGCCCGCCGGCGGGCGCTTCACCAGCGTCGGGGCCCTCGTGGAGGCCATCGAAGGGGGCCGCGTCCGGGTCGACTGCGCGATCCTGGCCACCAGCGGCAGCCACGTCGACGACGCCCTGGCCCTGGTTCGCGCCGGGGTGCGCGTCCTGGTGGAGAAGCCGCTGGCCCTGTCCCACGGCGAGCTCGACCGGCTCCAGGCCGGCCTGGAGCGCCTGGGGGCCGAACCCGACGAGTGGATCCGCGTGGGCTACATGAAGGAGCACGACCCCGCGGTGGCCCGGGCCCGCGCCCTCCTCGACGGGCTGCGCCCGCGCCACCTGGGCGTCGAGGTCCTCCACCCCGCCGACGCCGCCCAGCTCCGCTTCGCCCGCCTCGACCCGCCGGAGGACGACGCGGACCCCGCATCGCGCGACGGGCTCGCCGCCCGCACCGACCGGGCCGTGCGCCAGGCCCTGGGCGCCCTGGCCGACCACGACGCCATGCGCCGCCTGTACACCGACGTCATCCTCGGCTCGATCATCCACGACATCGCCCTGACGCGCGCGCTCGGCCTGCCCCTCGAAGACGTGACGGCCGCGGCGCGCACCGGCGGGGCCCTGCCCGGCAGCGTCGTCGCCCAGGGCACCACCCGCGCCCGCGGCGCCGACGGCGGGGCGATCCCCTGGCACCTGGGGTGGCACTTCATCGCCCACTACCCCGAGTACCGCGAGCGCATCGTCGTCCACCACGACGAGGGGAGCATCGAGCTCGAATTCGCCACCCCCTACCTGCTCAACGCCCCCACGGCCCTGCGGGTGCGCTCGGCGGGCCCGGACCTGGGCAGCGCCGTCGCCCGGACCGCCTGGCCCCAGGAGGAGGCCTTCGAGCGCGAGCTGTACGAGCTGGTCGCGCTGGCGCGCGGCCGGGATGCCGCGGGGCCGGGCCCGGCGGCCGCCCGCGCCGACCTGGTGACCGCCCAGCGCCTGTGGCGGGCGTGCGCCGCCGGCGCGGGGGTGGCGCCCGACCCCGATTCCGAGGCCGGACGGGGCTGAGGCCCGCCCGGCGCCGCTCCCCGGCCGGCCGCGGTGGGCCGCGGGGAGGAGAACAACACACAACCACGGAGGTAGATGAAGATGAGGACACCATTCATTTCGCGGCGCAGCGCGCTCACGGGCGCGGCGCTGGCCTCGGCCGCGCTCGCGCTGGGGGCGTGCGGGGGCGGGGGCCGGTCCGGCTCCAAGCCGGGGACGCTGAGGATCATGACCAACGCCATCAGCGGCGGGAAGAACGCCGCGGAGGCCAAGTGGATCGAGGAGTGGGTCATCCCGGGCTTCAAGGAGGCCCAGAAGAGCGCCGGGAGGCAGGTCGACGTCGTCTTCGAGGCCCAGGGGGTCGACGACGAGGACTACAAGACGAAGACGGCCCTGGACTTCCAGTCCGGCAAGGGGGCCGACATCGTCGCCCTGGACGGCATCTGGATCGGGGAGTACGCGCAGGCCGGCTACATCAAGCCACTGGAGGACGTCGCCGCGGCGGCGGGCTCGTGGGACGGGTGGGCGCAGATCCCCGAGTCCATCCAGGGGGCCGCCTCCTTCGAGGGCAAGCGCTACGGCGTGCCGCAGGGGGCCGACGGCCGGGTGGTCTACTACAACAAGACCGTCTTCGAGAAGGCCGGGCTGCCCGCCGACTGGCAGCCGGCCTCGTGGGACGACATCCTGGCCGCGGCCCGCGCCGTCAAGGACAAGGCGCCCGGCGTGGTCCCCGTCCAGCTCAACGCGGGCACCGCCATGGGGGAGGCCACCTCCATGCAGGGCCTGCTGCCCATGCTCATGGGGACCGGCCGGCCCCTGTGGGCCGACGGCGCCTGGGCCGGCGACACCCAGGGCATGAGGCAGGTGCTGAACCTGTACAAGACGATCTACGTCGACGAGGGGCTGGGCGACCCGGTCCTCCAGCAGGAGGCCTCCGGGCGCGACACCTCCTTCCAGGAGTTCGCCGCGGGCCGCATCGCCATCCTGTTCGAGGGCGACTACTTCTGGCGCTCCGTCATCAACCCCGCCGAGGGCGTGGGCACCGCCCCGATGGCGGAGAGGGACACCGCGGTCGGCTACGCCAAGATCCCCGCCGTGAAGCCCGGGGCGGGGATCAACGGGCAGGACTTCGTGTCCATGTCCGGGGGCACCGCCAGGGTGCTCAACCCGAACACGGCCGACCCGGCGCTGGCCTGGGAGCTGCTCGCCTTCATGAACTCCGCGGAGGCCTTCGAGGCCCGTGCGGCCGGCACCCTGTCGATCTCGCCGCGCAACGACGTCAACGCCAAGCTCCTGGCCTCCGACCCCATGCTCTCCTTCGTGTCCGAGCAGGTCCTGCCCATCACGGCCTACCGGCCCGGCCTGGCCCAGTACCCGCAGGTCTCCTCCCTGCTGCAGCAGGCGACCCTCGACGTCGTCATGGGGACCGGGGTCGACGAGGCCGTGAAGTCCTACGTGGCGGGCCTCGAAGGGGTCGTGGGCGCCGACGCCGTCAAGAGCGGGAACTGATCCGCGGTGCCCGCTGCAACTGCAACGCAGTCCTCCCCCCGGGCGCGACGCCCGGGGGGGCGCGCCGAGGACGTCGCCGGCCTGGGCGGGGCGCGGGCGGCGCTGTTCGTGGCCCCGGCCCTGATCGTGATCGCCCTGTTCCTGCTGTTCCCGGCGGTGTGGACGATCTACCTGGGGCTGACCGACTACAGGCTGACCGGCCTGGCCGCCTCCGCCACCGACTTCGTGGGGGCCGACAACTACCTGAGGACCCTGCGCGACCCCTCCTTCTGGAACTCCCTGCGCGTGACGGTGCTGTTCGTCGCCCTGTCCGGGGTCGTGGGCCAGAGCGTCACGGGCTTCGCCCTGGCCTGGTCGACCCGGCGCCTGGGCGGGTGGGCGCGCACCGCCCTGGAGTCGGTGGTGCTCGCCGCCTGGGTCATCCCCGGCTCCGTCGTCTCCTTCCTGTGGATCGCCCTGCTCGACCGGCGCGGGGGCACGCTCAACGCGCTGGCGCACACGCCGGGGCGGGCCTGGCTCATCGAGCACCCCCTGGCCGTCATCGTCATCTTCAACATCTGGTGCGGCACGGCCTTCTCCATGCAGCTGTTCTCCTCCGCCCTATCGGCGGTGCCGCCCTCCCAGCTGGAGAGCGCGCGCATGGCCGGGGCGTCGGGGTGGCAGCAGCTGCGCGACGTCGTCCTGCCCACCATCAGGGGCCACATCCTGACCAACACCCTCATGATCACGCTGTGGACCTTCAACACCTTCACCCCCTACCTGCTCACCGCCGGGGGGCCGGGGCGGCGCACCGAGATCATGTCGGTGTACATCTACAAGACGGCCATCCCCGGCGGGCAGCTCGGGCGCGGGGCGGCCCTGTCGGTGCTCATGCTCGTGATCAACCTGGTCATCGCCCTGGCCTACATGAGAGTCGGAAGGAGCCGGCGATGAGCACCACCACCACGCCCGCGCCCGGCCGGAGCCGCACCGCCCTGGCCGCGTCCTTCCGCAGGGTGGCCGGACGCATCGTCTTCGCGGTCGCCCTGGGCCTGATCGGGGCCCTGTTCGCCCTGCCCCTGGCCTGGCTGCTGGTCGCCCCCTTCGACGCGAACCCGACCATGGCGGTGAAGTGGCCGCAGTGGACGGCGTCGAACTTCCGGCGCCTGATGGACAACCCCTACGCCCTGGGGTCGATCCTCAACTCCCTGCTCATCGCCCTGGGCGCCATGGCGGTGGTCGTCGCCCTGGGCACGCTGGCCTCCTACGCGCTGTCGCGCGTGCGCATCCCCGGGCGCGACGCCCTGCTGTACGCCATGCTCCTGCTGTCCTCCATCGTCACGGGCACCGCGGCCATGGTGCCCACCTTCCAGCTGATGAACCTCATCGGCCTGATCAACACCCGCACCGGGGTGATCCTGGTGCTGGCCGGGGGCCTGCTGCCCACGGTCGTGTTCATCCTCAAGGACTTCATGGACTCGGTCCCCAGGTCCTACGAGGAGTCCGCCCGCCTGTACGGGGCGGGCCCGGGCCGGATCCTGGCCGACGTCGTCATCCCCGTGGCCCGCCCCGGGATCGCCTTCGTGGCGATCTGGTCCGTCGTGCAGGTCTGGGGCAACTTCCTGGTCCCCTACCTGCTGCTGCGCGACCCGGCCGGCCAGCCCGCGGCCGTGCTCATGTACACCTTCTACACCGAGTCCGGGCAGGCCGATCTGCGGCTGATCTCCGTGTTCGCCCTCGTCTTCGCCCTGCCCGTGCTGGCCATCTACTTCGTCGTCAACAGGAAGTTCGGCTTCCGCTTCTATGGAGGTATCAAGTCATGACAGCCACGATCGTCATGGAGGGCCTCGTGAAGCAGTACCCCAACGGGGTGCGCGGCGTGGACGGGGTGGACCTGTCCATCGACGACGGCGAGTTCTTCGCCCTGCTGGGCCCCTCGGGATGCGGCAAGACGACCCTGCTCAGATCCATCGCCGGCCTGGAGACCATCACCGAGGGGACCCTGCGCATCGGCGGGGCCGACATGACCGACGTCGAGCCCGGGCGGCGCGGCGTGGCCATGGTCTTCCAGGACTACGCCCTCTTCCCCCACATGGACGTGTCGGACAACATCGCCTACCCGCTGCGCATACGCAGGGTCGCCAGGGCCCAGCGCCGCCGGGCCGCCGCCGACACGGCGAAGCGCCTCTCCCTGGCCGAGCTGCTCGAGCGCCGGCCCGCCCAGCTGTCCGGCGGGCAGCAGCAGCGCGTCGCCCTGGCCCGGGCCATCGCCACCAGGCCCGACGTGCTCCTGCTCGACGAGCCCCTGTCCAACCTGGACGCCCGACTGCGACTGGAGGCGCGCACCTTCCTCAAGGAGCTCCAGCGCGACCTGGGCGTCACCTCGGTGTTCGTCACCCACGACCAGGCGGAGGCCCTCGCGCTGGCGGACCGCATCGCCGTCATGAGGCGGGGCAGGATCCAGCAGGTCGGCACGCCGGGGGAGGTCTTCCACGGCCCCGCCAACGAGTTCGTCGCCTCCTTCATCGGCTCGCACCCCATGAACCTCAACGACGGCGTCATCCGCGGCGGGGCGATCGAATCGCTGGGCGCGCGCATCGCCCTGCCCCGGGACATGAGGCGCGAGCCGGCCGAGGGGACCAGGGTGAGGTGGGGCGTGCGCCCCGAGTACGTCCGCTGGTCCGACGACGGCGCCGACGACGGGCCCGGCGCCGTGAGTGGGCGGGTGCACACGGTGGAGAACCTCGGGGCCCAGAACCTGCTGACCATGCGCTGCGAGGGCGGGCGGCTGCAGGCCGTCGTCGGCGAGGACCCCCTGCCCGAACCGGGCCGGCGGTGCCGGTTCGCCTTCCCCCGGGCCAAGACCCTGGTGTTCGACGCCCAGACCGGCGAGCTCGTGGGGGGTGGGCGCCGATGAGCGCGACGCCCGAGAACGCCCCCGCCCCCACCGCCATGTGGATCATCCCCCACACCCACTGGGACCGGGAGTGGTACGAGCCCCACGACGTGTTCCGCGCGCGGCTGGTGCGCATGATCGACGGCCTGCTGGACCTGCTCGAGCGCGAGGGCGCCTACCGCTTCACCCTCGACGGGCAGGCGGCCGCCTTCGAGGACTACCTGGCCATCCGCCCGCACAACCGCGAGCGGCTGCGCGCCGCGGTGGACCGCGGCCAGCTGGCCATCGGCCCCTTCCTGATCCTCCTGGACGAGTTCTGCTGCGACGGGGAGACCACGGTGCGCAACCTCGAGCTGGGCATCAGGTCCTGCCGGGCCATGGGCGGGGAGATGCGGGTGGGCTACCTGCCCGACATGTTCGGCCACGCCGCCCAGATGCCGCAGGTGCTGCGCGGGTTCGGCCTGGCCGACGCCGCCCTGTGGCGCGGCGTGCCCGCCGGGGTGGACCGCGACGCCTTCCGCTGGCGCGCCCCGGACGGCTCCCAGGTGCGCGTGGAGTACCTGTGGGACGGCTACGGGTCCGCCCTGAAGCTGTTCGACCCCCCCGGCAAGCTCGACCGGCTCGTGGCGGACTACCTGCGGGACAACGCCGACCGCTTCGACGGGCGGCCCCCGGCGGGCATGTACGGCACCGACCACATGGACCCGCGCCCGGACCTGCTCGACGCGGTGCGGGCCCACAACGCCCGCCGCCCCGAGACGACCATGACGGTGGCCACCCTGGGCCGGGTCGTGGCCTCGCGCACCCACGACCCGCAGGACCTGGACGACCTGCCCCTGGTCGTGGGCGAGATGCGCTCCCACGCGCTGGGCAACATCCTGCCCGGGGTCCTGTCCGTCAGGACCAACCTCAAGGCGGCCATGGCGCGCGCCGAGCGCGCCCTGACCACCGCCGAGCGCCTCGACGCCGCCGTCGGGGGCCCCTCCCGCACGGCGCTGCTGGAGCGGGGCTGGCGGCTGGTCGTGGAGTCCTCGGCGCACGACTCGGTGACCGGCTGCGGCGCCGACGCCACGGCGGAGCAGGTCGAAACGCGCCTGCACATGGCCGCCCACACGGCCGCCGGCGCCGTCGACGTCGCCCTGCCGGCCCTGGCCGGGGCGGGACGGCGCGGCGAGCTCGTGGCCTTCAACCAGTCGGGGTGGGCGCGCCGCGTCCAGGGCGAGACCGTGCTCGACGGCGCCCCCGGGGCGCTGCCCGAGGGGGTCCAGCTCATCGAGGAGCTGCCCACCGTCATCGGCGACGAGACCGTGCCCGCCGGGAACGTGCGCCGGATCCTGCGCCGGATCCACGGCCAGGAGCTGTTCGGCGGACGCATCCGCGGCTGGTCCTTCCCCGCCCCCGCCGAGCTCGTCTTCGAAGTCGCCCGCCGCGGCGGGGGGGACTTCGACCTCGACGAGTTCACCGCCGAGCTCGACCGGCGCCTGGCGGCGGCGGGCGACGACCGGCCCTGGCGCGTGCTCACCGTGATGCCCCCCTCGTGCCGGGTGCTGGTCGCCGGATGGGCGCAGGGCACCGCGGCGGCGGCCCTGGGGGCCGGCGGGGGCGGCGTCGACCACCCGGTGCGCGTGCGCGGGCGCAGCGCCTCCAACGACCTGGTGCGCGTCGACGTCGACGACGACGGCCTGGTGCGCATCGAGGACCTGCTCAACGGCCGCGTCATCGACCGGGCCCTGGCCCTGGTCGACGAGGGCGACCGGGGCGACTCCTACAACTTCGCCCCCGTGGACGGGGGCGCGGTCCGCGCCCCGGCCGACACCCGGGTGGAGGTCCTCGAGCGCGGCCCGCTGCGGGCGCGCATCCTCATCCGGCGCACCTACCGCCTGCCCCGGGGCCTGAGCGACGACCGCTCGGCCCGCAGCGGCCCCCCGCACGGGCAGGTGGTCGACACGCGCCTGGAGATCCGCGAGGGCGAGCGCTTCGTGCGCGTGCGCACCTCCCTGGTCAACGGGGTCGGCAACCACCGGCTCAGGCTCCACGTGCCCACCCTGGGCCGGGACCTGGACGGCTCGGTGGCGGGCGGGCAGTACGGGACGACCCGCCGCGGGCGCACCGGCGAGGCCGGGTGGGGCGAGTACCCCCTGCCGACCTACCCGGCCACCCGCTTCGTCCACGCCGGCGGGGTGGCGGTGCACACCGACCGGCTCACGGAGTACGAGATCCTCACCCCGCCGGCCCCGAGCGCCGCGCCCGGTGCGGACCCGGAGGGCGGGCGGGAGCGCGGGGCGGGCGGCGCGGGGCGGCCCGACGAGATCGCCATCACGCTGGTGCGCGCCGTCGACCTCATGAGCGTCAACGTGCACCCGCTGCGCGACGAGCCCGCGGGCGCGCAGATCTCCGTGCCCGGCGCCCAGTACCTGGGCGTGCGCGTCGACACCGACCTGGCCGTCGACCTGTCGTGCCCCCAGTGGGACGACTCGCAGATCGTGCGCCACTCGGACCTGTTCCGCTACGAGCCCGTCCTGGTGCCCGGCGCCGCCCGCCCCGGCGCGACCGGCGCGGCGCCGGTGGGCCCCGTGGTGACCACCTGCGGGCGCGTCGCCCTGGAGTCGCTGCGCCACCTGGACGACGGCGTCGTCGAGGCCCGCTTCGTCAACTACCATCACCACGCCGAGCCGCTGCGGGCCCGGATGCGGGGGCGGTGGGACCGCACGGACCTGACCGGGGCCCTCCTGGAGGCCGGGGTCGACCCCTGGTCCCTGACGGCCCCGGCCTCGGCGATCATCACCCTGCGCCGGCCCGCGGCGGGCGCACCGGACGAGGAGGAGCGACGATGACCATCCTGCGGCGCACGAGGGCGCGCCTCACCCTGGCCGACCAGGCCGCGAACCGCTACCCCGCCTTCCCCTTCGAGGTCCCGCCCGACGCCCAGTCCATCGGGGTGAGCATGGAGGTGGACCGCGCGGACGGGAGGGCGTGCATCGACCTGGGCCTGCTGGGCCCCGACGGCCTGCGCGGCTGGTCCGGAGGGGCCAGGACCTCCTACGTCGTCGAGCGCGACGACGCCACCCCCGGCTACCGCCCGGGCCTGGGGGCCGGGGACTGGGCGGTGCTCCTGGGCCTGCACCAGGTGAGCGCCGAGGGCGTGGACGTGACCATCACCGTGGTCTGCCCCGCCCGGGAGCGCCCGGACCACGGCCCGCGCCAGGCCCCCGTCCAGCGCCTCCTGCGCGGATCCGACCGGGGTCTGCCCGCCCCCCGGGGACTGACCTGGTACGCGGGCGACCCCCACAACCACTGCCTGCACTCCGACGGGGAGCTGTCGCTGTGGGAGCTGGCCAACGAGGGCGTCAGGTCCGGGCTGGACTACCTGGGCTGCACCGACCACAACACGACCAGCCACCACCCCCACCTCGCCTCCGTCTCGCGCCGCCACGGCATCACCCTGATCCCCGGGCAGGAGATGACCACCCACCGCGGCCACGCCAACGCGTGGGGCGAGATCGGCGTCATCGACTTCCGCGACGAGGCCGACACCTGGGTGGAGCAGGTCGAGCGCCGCGGCGGCTTCATGTCCATCAACCACCCCGTCGCCGACGACTGCGCGTGGCTGCACCCCCTGGAGCGCATGCCCCCCGGCGCCGAGCTCTTCCACGGCACCTGGTACCGCAACCTCGCGGACACCTCGATCCTGGCCTGGGCGGCGATGCTGCCCGGCGCCGTCGTGGTCCTGGGCGGCGGCGACTTCCACAACCGCTCCACCCCCCTGCGCCCGGGGATGCCCACGACCTGGATCGCCGCCGAGGAGTGCAGCGCGCCGGCCCTCATCGAGGCCATGGCGGCGGGCCGGACCATGGTGACCGGCAGCGCCCGGCGCGTCAGCGAGGACGAGGCCCGCCCCGTCCTGCTCGACTCCCCCGCCCTCGTGCGCCTGGGCGGCGTGGGCGGGCACCGCGACGAGGACCTCATGGCCGTGGACGCGGTGGGGACCGTGCTCGTGGACCGGTTCGGCGCCCGCCTGGTGATCGAGCAGGACCACCAGGTGGTGCGGGCGCCGGCCGACAAGGGACCCTACCGCCTGGAGACCGCCGCGCGGTGGGTCGTGGCCCTGTCCGCCTGAGGGTGTGGGCGGCCGGGGCGCGGAGGGCGGCGGCAGCCCGGCGCCCCGGCGGGCGGGGGCGGTAGCGTTGGCCGCATGGATGCGCCCGTGCTCGTCGTCATCGCAGGCCTGCCCGCCACGGGCAAGACGACCCTCGCCCGCCCCCTCGCGCGGGAGCTGAGGGCCGCCTACCTGCGCATCGACACGATCGAGACGGCCATCCTGCGCGCCCAGGGCCGCGCCGAACTGGTCACGGGCGGGGAGGGGTACGCCGTCGGCTACGACCTGGCGGCCGATCAGCTCGCCCTGGGGCTCGACGTCGTCGCCGAGTGCGTCAACCCACTGCCGATCACCCGCGACGCCTGGCGTGCGGCCGCATCCCGCCGCGGCGCGCGCATCGTCGAGGTCGAGCTGGTCTGCTCCGACGCCGCCGAGCACCGTGCGCGCCTTCAGGCGCGCACGCCCGACATCGACGGCCTGCGCAACCCGTCCTGGCGGCAGGTCGTCGAACGGCACTACGAGCCGTGGGGGCGCGACCGCCTCGTCATCGACACGAGCGCCGCCGGGCCCGACGAGGCGGTGCGGACGATCGCCGACGAGGTCCGGCGGCGGCGCGGGGGTCGCTCCGCGCCGTCCGCTACGCCCCTTTCCGTCTGCTGCGCCCCTTCTTCTCGTACATCGGAGGGTGAAGGAGCGCAGTAGAGGACAAAGGGCGCAGCAGACGCGGGCCCGCCGGGCGAGTCCCCCGGCGCGTGGCGCGGTGGTGCCGCGGAGTTCCTCACCGATGGGTCCCTCGCTCATCGTGCGGGCGGGGGGCGCGATCGCGGTGGTGCGGGTGGGGCTCGTGGGACGGTCCGGGGCGGGCGGTTGTCCAAATCTGTTGCAAAGGCGCT
This sequence comes from Actinomyces dentalis DSM 19115, assembly GCF_000429225.1. Classification (GTDB taxonomy): domain Bacteria; phylum Actinomycetota; class Actinomycetes; order Actinomycetales; family Actinomycetaceae; genus Actinomyces; species Actinomyces dentalis. The sequence goes on along the minus strand of NZ_AUBL01000001.1, from coordinate 158,984 downwards.
CTGCGACCGGATCGACCGGGAGCAGAACCGCGGAATATCAACGATTCTTCTCGCGCGTCCCGGCCCGATGGGGGCCTTTGCAACAGATTTGGACAAACAGCGCCGCCGAGGGCCCGCGGGAACGTTCGCCAGGGGGCGTCGCGGCCCGGCCGGCGACCACGACGGGCGCTGCGGCGAGCGAACGGGGCCCGCGGGCCGCGGCGCAGGCCTCCCCGGGCGCCCCCCCCGACGCCGAGACGTGCACTTCGCACTCGAAAGTGCAGTTCCAACCGTCATTCTCGGAGGCAAAATGCACCTCTCGAGTGCAAAATGCACATCTCGACAGGGAAGGGACCCGAGCGGGCCGGCGTGTGATCGCCAGCGGGCGGCGGGGTCAGGCGGGGACCGGGCGGGCACGCGGGCGCCGGCCGGCGGAGGACTGCGGGGTGGGGACCGGGCCGCTCACGCGGTGGTGCGCAGCCAGGTCAGGACCGCCCTGACGCGACGGTTGACCTCCCCGGGCGGCAGGTCGAGCTTGGCCAGGATATTGGCGACGTGCTTGGCGACGGCGCCGTCGGACAGGACCAGGCGCCCGGCGATCTGCGCGTTCGACAGGCCCTCGGCCATGAGCGCCAGGACCTCGCGCTCGCGCTCGGTCAGGCGCGCGACCCGCTCGGCGTCGACCTGCGCGGGCGTGCGGGCGGGCGCGCCCATGAGCCTGGCCAGCACCTCGGGATCGACGACGACTCCCCCGGCGGCCACGACGTCGAGGCTGCGCAGGAAGTCCTCCACGCGCCCGACCCGCTCCTTGAGCAGGTAGCCCACCGCCCCGGCGCTTCCGTCGGGCGCGGCGGCCGAGCCGAGCAGGTCGCGCAGGTAGGGGCCGACGACGTAGGCGGACAGGACGACGACCGGCAGCCCCGGGTGGGCCGCGCGCAGGTCCACGGCGGCGCGCAGCCCGTCGTCGGTGCCGGTGGGCGGCATGCGCACGTCGGTGACGACGACGTCGGGCGGGCTCCCCGCCCGGGCCAGGCGGGTGACCTCGGCGCGCAGGGCGTCGGCGTCGGAGACCCGGGCGACGACCTCGTGGCCGGCGGCGGCCAGCAGCCCGGCGAGCCCCTCGCGCAGCAGGGCGGTGTCGTCGGCGAGCACGATCCTCATGGGGCCATCCTGCCCCACCTCAGCGGGCGGGGTGAGCGGTGGCGGCCGGGGCGGTTGCGGCGGCCGGGGCGGCGCCCTCGGCCCAGGGCGGGGTGAGCGGGGCGGTGATCGTCAGGCGCGTGCCCGCCCCGGGGGCGGAGTCGATGGTGAGGCGGCCGCCGACGGACTCCAGGCGCTGGGCCATGCCGGCCAGCCCGGTGGAGCCGCCGGCCGAGGGGTCGGCGCCGCCGCACCCGTCGTCGGTGACGACGGCGCTCAGGCCCTGGGAGTCCGCGTCGAGCTGCACGGTGGCGGTGGCGCCGTCCCCGGCGTGCCGGGCGGCGTTCGTCAGGGCCTCGCTCACGGCGAAGTAGACGGCGGTGGCCACCGGCGAGGTCAGGGCGGCCAGGTGCTCCTCGTCGGCGATGCTCATGGTGGTGGGCAGGGGCGCGCGGCCGGCCAGGTCGCGCAGGGCCGCGGCCAGGCCCCGCTCGGTCAGGACGGCGGGGCGGATGCCGTGGACGGTCTCGCGCAGGGAGCGCAGAGCGGCCTCGGCCCGGTCCTGGGCGGTGTCGAGGTCGGCGAGCAGGGCCTGGCGCCCGGCCCCGGTCTCGCCCTCGTCCGCGAGCGCGCGCACCCGGGCCATGCCCAGGCCCATGGTGAGGGCGACGAGCTCCTGCTGGGCGCCGTCGTGCAGGTCCCGCTCGATGCGGGTGCGCTCGGCGTCGAAGGCGTCCACGAGGGTGGCGCGCCCGGCGGTGAGGTGCCCGACCTCGGCGGTGAGGGTGGCCACGCGCTCCTCCTGCGAGGAGTCGGTCAGCGCCTGGGTGAGGCGGGCGCGCAGGCGCCCCAGGGCGTGGAGCAGGCCGCAGGCGGCCGCCAGGCAGGCGGCGCCCAGCGGTACGAGCCACCACCCCTGCCCGGCGGAGCTGACGTCCGCGGACCAGGCGAGCAGGTGGAGCTTGAGCGGAGCCTGGGCGGACAGCCGCGAGGGCAGGGCGCAGAGGATGGCGGACAGGGCGCCGCCGCCGACGGCGACGAGCAGGCTCGGGGCGCACAGGGCGCCCCCCACGAGCATGAGAGGAAGGTCGCGCGTCCAGCAGCCCGGCTGCCGCGCGCGGGTCATCAGCCACGACCAGGGCCCCTGCCCCGGCGGCCTGGAGGAGGGCGCCCGGGCGCCCGCGAGCCGGGCGCAGGCGCGCTCGAGCTCGGCGGCCAGCGGCGCGGTGACCGGCAGGAGCGGGAGGAGGAAGATCCCCAGCATCAGCAGCGGGATGAAGGTGAGTGCGTGCGCGAGCTCGACGAGGATGACGACGCCGCGCGGGCGGCGGTGCGGCCCGGTGGCCGGGGAGGCGTGTGGCATGGCCTTGGACGTTACGGCAGACGGGGTCGCCTCGCACGGGTGCCAGGCCCCGGGCGGCGAGTGGTGCCGGCACCACTCGCCGGTGGCCTTCGTCACCGCCGGGCGGTGGCCTTCGCCGCCGTGCAAGTCGGGGGCCGGCGCCCGTGACCCGGCGGGGGCGGCGGCGGTTACCTGGAGGACATGAACACACCGATGAGCCGCTCCGCGGCACCCGGGAGCGGACAGGCTCCCCCGACCCACCCCACGACCCTGCCCCGGCCGGCGGCGCCCGCCGGCCGGGGGGCCGGCGTCCCGGCCCTCCAGTGCCAGGACCTCGGCCGAGTCTATCCGCTGCCCGGGCGGAGCCGGGAGGGAGTGGTGGCCGTCAGATCGGTGAGCCTGACCCTGGAGGCCGGCTCCTTCACCGCCCTCGTGGGGGCCTCGGGCTGCGGCAAGTCGACGCTCCTGGCGTGCCTGGCCGGCCTGGACCGCCCCACCCGCGGCACCGTGAGCGTGCTCGGCCGGCGGACCACGGGGCTCAGCCCGCGCGCCGCCGCCCGCCTGCGCGCCGAGCACATCGGCTTCGTCTTCCAGGAGGACAACCTCGTCACCGCCCTGTCGGCGCGCGAGAACGTCGCCCTGCCCGGGCGGCTGCGGCACCGTCCCCTCAGCCGCGCACAGGTGAACGAGGCCCTGGATCGCGTCGGTCTGTTCGACCAGGCCTCGCAGCTGCCCCACGAGCTCAGCGGGGGCGAGCGCCAGCGCGTGGCCATCGCCCGCGTGCTGGCCTCGCGGCCCGCCGTCGTCTTCGCCGATGAGCCCACCGCGGCCCTGGACCTGGCCGCGGCGGCGGCGGTGCTCGCCTGGCTCGCCGAGCTGGCCGACAGGGGCGCCGCCGTGCTCATGGTCACCCATGACGCCACGGCCGCCGCCCGCGCCGGGCGGGTCCTGGTCATGGACGCCGGGCGCATCGTCGGACAGCTGCCCGGCGGGGACCCGGCCGCCGTGTCCGACGCCGTGCTGAGCGCACGGGCCGGAGGTGGGCGCTGATGCTGCGTCTGCTGCTCGCCGACTTGCGCCGCCACGCCGGCACGTGGGCGTGGACCTGCGTGATCACCCTTGTGGCCGGGGCCTGCGTGTCCGGCCAGCTCAGGATCCTGCACGGCGCGCTCGACTCGGCCGCGAAGGCCACCGGCGTGACGCCGCAGGGCGTGCCCCGGTCCACCGACATGCTCCACGCCGCGCGGCTCATGTCCGGCTTCATCATCGCCCTCATCGTCCTGGCCGCGGCGGCCGTCCTGGTCTCGACGGCGGGGCTGGCCCTGACCCAGCGGCGCCGCGACCACGGGCTGTGGCGGGCCCTGGGCATGCGGCCCGGCAGCCTGCGCGCGCTGCTGCTGGGCCAGCTCGTCGTCGTCGCGGCGCTGGGCTCCCTCGTCGGCAGCCTTGCGGGCAGGCCCGTCAGCGCGCTCATGATGCCGCTGCTCATCGACCAGGACGTGGCGATGCCGGGCACGGTCGCGCGCTGGGAGCCGGCGGACCTGGCCTGGACCGCCCTCGTGGTCGCCGGCTCCGTGCTCCTGGGCGGCTGGGGCCCCGCCCGCCGCGCCGCCCGCGCCACCGAGACCGACCTGCTGCGCGGCACCGAGGAGCGCGGCCGCTCACGTCTGGGCCGCACCCTGGGCGTCCTGGGGCGGCTGGCCGTGGCGGTCGGCCTGGCGGCGGGCGTCATCGCCGCCGCCGTCAACATCCACCAGGGCGGCGCCGGAAGCGAGCAGGCGGCCGAGGCCGCCCCGCTGGGGGCGCTGGGCGCGCTCGTGCTCGTGTGCGTCCTGACCGCCTGGCTGGTGCCCGTCGTGCTGCGCGCGCTGGCGCACCTGCCGGTGCCGGGGCCCGCCTGGCTCGTCGCCACCCGCACCGCGATGCTGGAGTCGCGGCGCTCGACGGCGACGGTCCTGCCCTTCCTGGTCGCCTTCGGCCTCGTGGCCGTCGCACTGGGCGGCGCGCGCATGGGCGTGGGCAGGATCAACACGGACAGCTTCCTGGCGGTGTTCGGCCCGGCCCTGGCCACGGCCTGGATCGGCGGGGTCGCCGTCATCGCCATGAGCGCCGGGCGCAGGCGGCGCGACGCCGCCCTGCTGGCCGCGGCCGGGGCGCCGACGATGCAGGTGCGCGCCGCGCAGGTGCTCGAGGGCGCGCTGCACGCCGTCGTCGCCTGCCTGCTCGGGATCGTGGTGTGCGCGCTGAGCACCGCGCTGTACGCGCCGACCTCGGGCACCGCCTGGGCCGACGTTCCCGGGCGCCTGCCCTGGGCCGAGTTCGGCGTCACCGGGGCGCTGACGCTCGGCACCACCTGCGCGGCCGTCGTCGTCTCGGCGTGGGCGGGGCGCGGTGCGAGCGTCGCCACGGTGCTGCGGGCCCGGGACTGAGGCGGCCTGGGCGTCCCGTGCGGGCGCACTGCGGCCGGCGGACCCTCTCAGGCCCGCCGGCCGCGCCGCGCCCGCACGGGACGCCGGCTGCGGTCCGGGCGGGGGCGCCGGCCCCTACGTCTTCAAAGCTGCCCTCTAATTCTGCGAAACAGGCGCGCGGCTCTGCTCGTCGGCCTCCCGACCGGGGGATTCGGGGTCCCGCCGACGGGGCCCGGCGCGTCGGCGCCGGGGCCCCGGAGGCGTTGGAGGATCTCGGGCCCCGCCCCGGAGGGAGCCCCCTCCCCCGCTCGCGGCGCCGAGGGCCCCTCCGGCTGCGGCGTCAACGGCAGTGATTCCGGTGCAGGAGGCGCGGTCGGACGGGAGGGCGCCGGGTACGCCGTTTCGGTGATGAGGTGCACGGGCATGTCGAGGTACGTGTTCAGGAGGGAGCGCAGGAACTCGATATCCGCCTGCCACGCCTGCGCCCGCCCCTTCGCCGCGTCGCGGGGGCCGTCGTCCGTCCGATCCTCGAGCAGGGAGATCGCACTGGTGAGATAGTGGTGGGCGTAGCCGCGGAAGACGGCGCTCTGAGCGCCGACGGCCTGCAGAACCCAGTGAAGGTACACGAAGCACTCGCCCAGGGCGGCGAGCTGCCGCGCCTCCCCGATAGCCGCCCGGGCCTCGTCGCTGTTGAGCCGGCGCACCAGCGGGGCGATTCTTGACCTCATATGCTCCGCCCGGTCTGCGCTGATGTACAGTCCTCCCTTGACGATCAGCTCCCCCGCCGACGGGAAGTATGCGCGCGCCCCCGCGAGCTCATCGCGCAATCCGGCGACCAGAACGTTGTTGGCCGGTTGCGGCCCCATTCCCCCGCGCCCCCTCAGTGCATCCAGACGAGAAAGGCGATGACGGCGACCGCAACCGCGATCGCGATCGCGATCGCGATCGCCAACCACTTCTTCTGCACCCCGGTCCATTCCGGGGCGCGGCCGGCGCCGGCTCCCGTTCCCCCGGGGGGACCGGAGACCCGGTGGTGCGCATCGATGCAGAAGGCCAGCAGGGCGATGGCGGCGTCCTTGCCCGCGCCGGTCCGATCGTCTGCGGCCCGCGCCAGCATTCCGCGTCTTTCCAGAAGCTCCTTGACGATCTCGCGGCGCAACTCGTCCGAGCCGTCCGGCATGGACTCGTTCAGCGCGTCGAGTTCACCGGGCACGTCCGCCAGGCGCGTGTCCTTCGGAATGAGCCGGTTCAGCAGGACGCGCCAGTTCAGGTCGCGTCGCGGCGGATCCTTGTACAGCGCGGACAGGAGCGCCCCCTGCTGGAACGGGGCCTGCCGCAATGCGCGCAGCATCACATCCAGTGCGGCCTCCCGGGAGGTCGACCTGCTCACCATCGTCATGACGGGGGAGAGATCGTGCGGCGCGGCGACGAAGCGCTCCACCGCCCGGTCCGCCGTCAACGGCAGATGGGCGTCGAAATCGCGCGGCCTGAGACCCAGACTCCTGATCCAGGACTCGGCCCGCGGCGCCCACGCGTCCGGCGCCGCCCTCGTGGAGGCCCGCAGTCGCTTCAGCACCTCGCGAACCAGCACGGGTTTGTCCTGCAGCGCGAGAAGCGCCCGGGGGGCCTCGATGCCCGCGGCGTCCCCGGGGGCGGCGCCGTACCCGGTTTCGGCGCCGGCGGGCGGGCCGGTCGACAGCGCGGCCCGGCCGATCTCCTCGGCCTGCCACTGGCACAGGCGCATGAATCCCGTCTGAGAGCCCGTCAGCGCACGAAGCGCCGATGATGACACCGCCGGCTCCGCGTGCCCGATCAGTGCGGGAACAGCGTCCTCCCACTTCTTCAGCGCGCGCTCGGCGCACTCATCGGTCCAGCGCCGCAGAAGGGGCCCGTCGTCCTCGCCGCCGAGCACTCGGGCGATCTCGTCATCACTGAGCGGCCTGACCCGATCGATGCTCGCCAGCCACACCGGTGCCAGCGCATCCCATTGGGCGGGCGCGGTTCCCGCGTCGCAGGCCTTCAGGAACGCCGTTTCGGCGCCGTCCCGGATCGCGGCGCCCCCGCCACCGGCGCCGAGAACCAGGTCCGCGTACCACTGCAGCAGCCCCTGCTCGGCCGCATCGGTTGGCGGGGTCGCCGCGCGAACGCTGTCGTCGACCAGCGCCTTCTCCCTCGGGTGCCGCTGCGCGAGAGCCGGCGACCACGGCGTTGCGATGATGCGACGACTGGACGAGGGGTTGTTGATGAGGAGCGCCGTCGACCACCAGGCGGTCTGGCAGAGTCTCTCGGGGACGGTCTGCGCCATCCATCGCAGGGCCGTCATCGGGTCCGCGCCCGGAACGTCCACGAGGGCGAGAATGCGGCCCGAATTCATGTGCGCGGCGGCGCCGAGCGCCCGTGCGACCCGTTCCCGCTCGGCCGCCGACGGCGCCGGCGGCGGCGCCGGCCTGCCCCCCGTGAGCGCGTCGATGCTCAGGAACGGCGATGAGGACAGCGCCAGTGAGGTCCGGGCGAGAACCTCCCGCAGCGTCATGCCCCGGGGCGCGAGCGCCATCTGGATGGCGCCGGCGGAGCCGTAGACGCTGCCGGAGCCGGAGAGCCCCGCCACCCACCGGGATGCGGGGCCGTCGTGGAAGACGGTGACCGAGTGCAACGGGTCGGATCGCCCGTGCAGTGACATGCTCAGCTGTCTCAGGTGCCTGTGGTACTTGTCGATCACCTGCTGCTCGCCCGGCGTCACGGCATCCGATGAGAGGAACGCGTCCTTCCGGAAGCCGCCGCCGATCTCCGAGGCGTCGCGCTCGGTCTGGAGGACCCAGCCCGATGACGCCGCCGGCCCCGGGGCCCCCGGCCTCCTGGCCGCCGCCCGTCCGAGGCCCGCGGGAGGATGCGCGGCGGGAGCCCTGCGGGTCGAGCCGTCCCTCGCGTCGTCGCTCATGGCGCTTCCCACGATCACACCCCCAGGGCCGGAGAGATGATGTGCCGAAGGGCCTGGAAGCAACCCGCCTGAGCGCCGTCGGAGGTGTGCTCGCCGCCGTCCTCGGCGATTCGGTAGCGGGCGGCTGTCAGCGCGTAAGTCGGACGCGCGCTCGCGTTCAGCTGGGCCACCGTGTTCTCGGAGATGATGGTGGCCAGCAGGGCGCTGGCCAGTGCGCACGCGGCGACGTCCTGCATCTGGATCCTCTCCCCGGAGACGCCGCGGTTCCAGGATGATGCCGCGGATTCGACGGCGAAGGAATGGGGCTTGAGATTACTGGGATCATTCAAGGAGACCGTATGCGTCACCGCGCCGCCCGGGAGCGTGAACATGTTCACCGCGAGGTTGAACTCCTCCCCCGTCATGACCAGGTTCCAGAACTTCCAGGGGTCTGACAGGTCGGCCAGGAGGGAGGCGGTGGCGTGAATCTGCATGCCCGGGGCCATGCGGAACTTGTCGAAGAATTCCCTGACCTGAGCGCTCGCTATCGGCTGGGAGGCCTCCACCCGGCCGCTCATCCGACTCAGCGCGTTCTTGGCGGAGCGGACGAAGGGGCCCACCTGCTCCTTGGGGATGAGATCGTTCCAGCGACCGATGTCGTACTGTCCGCGGGGGGCGTCCTTTGAGGCGTGCTCGAGGGCGTAACGGATCGCATCGCACTTGGAGATCGCGATAACGGTGAGAGAGGCGTTGTCGGCGTCCTGGACCTCGTGGCTGATGTCCTGAAGGAGCTTCCTGGTGATGGCGCTGGATTCGGCGCGCATCGTCTCGCGCGTCGTCGTCGTCTCGTCGGAGATGGGGCGCAGGGCGAGACTGCGGGTGCCGCCGTCGAGTCTGTTGAAGCACCAGTCCGCCAGAACAGGATCCACGATCGCCAGGATGGTCGCAGAGTCCTCCAGCTGACTGAGATCGTCGTCGGAGTTCACGTACGGGTTGTTCGTCGGGGTGGTCCACTCCCGGGTGGCCTCGCCCGGCAGATCGACGATGGCCAGGTGCTTGGTGAGGGAGGTCCCGCCAGTGGTAAGGGTGATGGGGTAAAGATACGGCGCCCGCAGGTTCGTGCCCCAGTCGTCGGCCAGTTCCTGGGCGTATTCCAGGTCGTCCGCGTACTCGCTCTCGAAGTACCGGAGGAGGATCTCGTCCACGAGGGTGCCGACGAGGACGGTCTCCCTGTCACCGGTGAGGGGATTGCGTCGGCGCACCTCCCGGAGCCTCAGCTCCATTCGGAACAGGTTGAGCAGCGCGGTCCGCAGGGGCTCGGAGTTGGCGGCCGCGGTGGCGACGACCTCATCCGGGTTGTCAATCGGGGAGGCCCCGTAGGGAAGTGGCTTGTGGGAGACGAAGACCCCGACCGGTTCGCGGTCGTTCTGGGGCGCCTGGTCCCAGATCGGGGGATCCAGCTGGAGCAGCCGGTGCAGGAGCTGCGACTTGCCGGATCCGACCGATCCGAGCGTGCAGACCTTATGGGCGGCGCCGACTCCGGGGTCGTCGAGGGCGACGTGCCCGTTGCGGCAGACCGTGTAGGCTTCGACCACCTGCGCCCCGGCGTCGGAGGGGATCGATTCGAACCCGTTCGCCCTCCAGGCCGCGATTCCGCCGGTGTCCTGGTAGGCGCGAACGCCGATCCTGCCATCCGAGTTCTTGAATCTTTCAACGCGCAGAAACGGTCTCCTGCTGGCGCAGAGAGGGCATTCGAGCGGCATGTGTGCCTCCATGAGCGGTCATACGAACTTTCAGAGCAGGTTTGCGAAGATGAAGAGAACGGCGCCGACGACGACTGCCAGGGAGAGCGCGAGGACTCCGAGGAGCAGGATGTTCAGGGACCTGACCCGCGCCGCTGTGCCGGCCCTCGTGCTCCGGATCAGACCTGCTGCGCGGATGGCGAGGGGCATCAGGTCGGAGTTCTCGGTGAGCATCCGCTTCTCCTCGTCGAAGAGATCGAAGGGCGCGATCGCGTTCAACTGATTCTGCCGCCAGATGTTGAATAGTTTGCGTCCACCGCATCGGGAGAAGAACGTGAGGGGCCTGGAGGCGTTGAAAGCGGTGAAGACCTCGCTGCGGCAGCGCAGGCGGATACCGGCGGTGACGGCCTCGAAGCGTTTCTTCGCGGTGTACTGGTGACAGACGTGCTTCAAGACGGCCGCCATCTCCGTCGCCTCGGGGTCGACGGGAGGCTCCGGGCGAGGAGGAATGCCCGGACATTCGCCACCGGGTCCGCCGCCGTTATTCGGAGCCCCCGCGTTCAGAACCCCTTCGAGAGCCGCCAGCATCTCATCCGCCGACTGGTAGCGGCCCCTCTGATCGATGCTGAGGGACCTGCGGATGACGGCGTTGAGCCGGTGGGTGATGCCGTTGTCGGCGCGGTCGCGCAGGAAATCCGACATCGTCTTGTTCTCGATGGACCCCCGGTCGCCGAAGGGCAGCCGTCCGGTCACCATCTGGTACAGGCACACCCCGACGGAGAAGATATCCGACGACTGCCGCAGGAACTTGGTGTTCAGGTGCTCGGGGGAGGCCCACGGCAGCGTGTACGCTATACTTTCACCAAAAGTCCTGGTCGGATCTATGGCGGTCTCGAGGTCGATGAGGACCGCGTGCTCCCAGCCATTGGTCTCCGTGGTGACGATGATGTTGTCGGGCTTGACGTCCCGGTGGATGAAGCTGGCGGACGAAGATCCGTGGAGGAGCTTGAGCGCCTGCAGAACGTCCATCGCGAGTCTGGCGGCCCGCACGGGATCCATGCCATTGGGTCCGCTCATTCTGATGATGTCGCTCAACGGCGTGCCGGCGATGTGACGGGTGACGAGCCAGTCCTTGCCGTCCTTCTCCCTCAGCTCCACGAACCTCGGGAGGTACGGGCTCTGACCGGCGTGCTGGATCACATAGGCCTCGGCCCGGGCGCTCTGCGCCGCATCGTGCTCGGTGGCCTTGATGACCACGGGCTCCTGGTTGCGAACGTCGATGCCATTGATGCTCATGTCCCGCGTCGCGAAGGCGAGATAAACCCTGCCCACCACCTTCTCCAGGATTATTGCGTAGTCGCCGTCGAGCAGGACGCCCCGGGGGTGGATCTCGCCCGCGGGCATCATCGGGTAGGTGGGCATGTCGCCCATGGGCGCGCTCGTCGTCGGGACGCCGTCCCCCGGCCCGATCGGACCGGGCGCAGCCCCCTGAGCGGCCCGAGTGCCGGCGGGAATGACGTCAGTTGAGGAATCTTTGGAGCCGGGCCGATAACTCGGAGGGAGGGCACTGGTCATGAATACTCTCCTAATCAGGTTGAGACAGGGCGCCCTGAAACGTTCCGGCCCTGTAATGGGTGGACCGGCGGGCCCGCGGGCGGTCCGATGATAGCAGTGCCCCGCGACGGCGGGCGGGGAGGCCTCCCTCCCGGGGCCCGCCGAGGGCCTACAGCCCCTCGCGGTCGAACTCCTGGCCCACGGTCGGGCGGCGGCGGTGGGCCTCCCGCAGGCCGCCGACCCAGGCGGTGAAGGCCTCCACGCGCCCGCCGCCGTCGCGCGCATCCGCGGCGGCGGCGATCAGGCGCATGCGCACGGCCCCGGCCGCCGCCCGCCGGGTCGAGGGCCGGCCGGCCTTGAGGAGGGCCCTTTCGATATCGCGGCGGTACAGCTCGATGGCGTCGTCGGGGCGGGGCTGGGGCTGGACGTCGGCGAGGCTCATCCAGGCGAGATCGACGCCCCATCGGTCCGCCGCCGCCCAGGCTCGGTCGACGTCGCCCAGGTGCAGGGCGAGGACGATGGGCGTGTCCCCGGTGCGCCAGTCCCGGCCGTCGACCCAGGTCAGGGCGGAGTCCAGCTCCTCCTCGCGGCGTCCGAGCCGCTCGGCGGTGGCCAGGAGGAAGTCGAGGCTCGCCGGTCCGGGGTCGGAGTGGAACAGATCGCGGGCGAGATCGAGGGCGTCCCCGCTCCGCCCGGCTTCCAGGTAGAGGTCGAGGGCGCGACCGGGGCGGACCCAGTAGGGGTTGTCGGCATCCCGCCACGGGTCGGGGCCGGGGGCGTCGATCCGAGACTCGGCGACGGCCCGATCGAGGCGGGCCAAGGCCTCGTCGCGCCGCCCGGCCGCGACAAGCCGCTCGATAATGGCCGCGTACCGGGGGTGCTCCCCCCGGGAGAGCAGCTCGACGGCGCGATCGACGTCGCCGTCGAGGTCGGCCAGTTCGAGGAGCATGGATCCCAGCTCGAAACCGGGGCGATCGCCCTGCGCCTCCGCCTGCTCCGCAGCGGCGTCGACGGCGCGGCGGTACGCCGCCACCCCCTTGCCCCCCAGGGCGGGGAGGAAGTCGTTCAGGGCGACGTCGGGCCAGCCGGGTGAGGCGAGCCGGAACTTCGCGAGTCGGCGGCCGAGCCTGACGCCGTTGGGCCGGCCCTCGCGACAGGCCCGGGCGTACAGGTCGATGGCGCGCTGGCAGGCGCGGGTGACGTTTCCGCCCGAATCGTCGATGCGGGTTTCGAGCTGCGCGCGCAGGCGGGTCGCGATGTGCAGGAGGGCCGGGGCCGCGCCGTCAGGTCCCCCGCGGTCGGCTGGGAAGGGCTCCAGGCCGTCGAGGAACCTCTCGATGCTGCGCGCGTAGCGGGCGGCCTCGCCGGGGCGGAGGAAGCGCCGGACGACGGTGAGGGAGCGGGCGCTCCGCAGGAGCTCGGCCCCGAGGCCCTTGACGGCGCCCGGGTCGGGGGTCGCCGTGCGCGCCCGGCCGCCCCGGGGCGCGGGGCCGGGGTCGGCCGGGGCGGGCGGTGCGGCGAAGGCCCCGGACGGCGGGGCGGGGACGACGGCGCCGTCCCGGACGTCGTCGAGGACGGCCAGGCCGACCGCGACCATGTGCTCGCAGAAGCCGCGGTCGGAGAAGCGAGGGCAGGTGCACACGCCGGTGATGACGTCGTCGTGCCAGAACAGGTGCACGTCGCAGAGGGCCTCGCCGCCGACCGTCGCGGTCGCGACGGCGCTGGGAGCGGCGCGCCGGGACGGTCGGGCCGCCTGCCGCGGAGCCCGCGTGGCGGCGGGCGGCTCAGGCTCCGAACAGCCCAGAAAAGCGGAGGCCTGTGGGACGACTACTCGTCGTCCCACGACTCTTCCGAGTCGCCGTCCGTCGAATCCTCGGGATCGTCGCCGGATGAATTCTCCGAATCGTTGCTCTCGCCTCCTGCACTAGCAGCCGTATATAAAAAGCCTGCAACTACAACTACAACTGCAACTACAGCCGCCCCCTTTGTCGCGACAGTCTTAACAGTTTCCTTACCCGCCCTCCGCAACTGATTCGGATCGTGGATCGCGTCCTTCCAGCGGATGCGCGCCAGCTCCTTCCAATGGGATTCGCCACCGAGCAACGCATGAAACTCCTCCAACGACCCGTTGACGGCGTTGACCGAGTCGATCACCGAATGCGCCGCGGGAGCGTGCAGTATGATGTTGCTCCTTGCGACGGCGCCGGCCCTGTCGAGGCGCTCCAGGAGGTCCGTCGTCCTTCTGACGGCCTCGTCGCGCTTCTCGTGCAGCGCCTCGTTCAGGCCGATCCGGTGGCCGTCCCAGTGCCGTGTATTGGTGGCGAGGACGTGGTCCAGCTCCAGGATGGCGCGCTCGTTCTCGAGTCGGAAGCACTGTGCGAGGACCGCCAACCACACGCCGACTTCGGACTCGATCTCATTGGTGGTCTTCTTCAGGGAGCGGACTCCGGTCCCGTCGTCGACATCGCCGACCTTATCTGCGAGCGCCTCAATTTTGCGAAGCGCATTCGCCTGAACCTCGGCGATCGTGCCGACTTCATTCTCCACCTTCCTCCAGGCCGTCTCCCGATCGCCTCCGCACTCTCGAATGATCATGGCCTCACTGATGACGGAGACGGCGCGGTCCATCTTGGCGAGGATTCGGTCCCTCTGCCCGCGTCGTAAGTCGTCGAGCTTGCCGTCAATGGATACGAGAAGCTCCTTGAGCGCCTTCACCTCCTGCTGCCGTGCGATCTGAGCCATGATCCCGGCGACTCCGGAGAGGACCGCGGGGTTCATGAGGAGTGAAGCGGGACCGTCCTCGATCTGAATCCACTTGCTGATCGAGCCCGGTTCTCCGATCATCGCGTGGCTGATGCCCCTGACGCTCGTCGGCATGAGTCCGAATCGTCTGACGTCTTCGGCCGACTCTTTCGTCAGTCTCACGTATCGTCCCGTATTCGCGGAGATATCGGAAACAAATTCTGCGATCTTCGATCCGGTTTCCAATGCGGGTCCGAGTCGCTCCAGGTGGAACTCCTGGGATTGAGTCCGCAGTCCCTCCGAGTCGAGAAAGCGCTTCACGGCAGTCGGATCGCCGAGCACCGCAAGCCCCTCCCCGTCGCAGATCAACTCGATCTCATCTGTCATGGGTCATCCCCTTCCGCCGTCTTCCCGATCATGATTGATTTGGCGCCACTGAGCGCCCTCACGAGAGTCGGGACGAGTGCGGCCAGTGTACTCGCGCAGGCCTTCGTTCATCATGCGGCACGAGAGCATGTGCGCTATGAGACACTTCGTCCGCGCATCGCGGTCGAAGGGCGCCGTGGCCCGGCCGTCCCGGCGGTCGGACGAGAACTCGAACGGACAGTCGATGAGCGCTCCGATTCCGACTGATGCGAGGCGCCGCTCGAACGAGTCTCGTCTGACGTCGGATCGTGAACCGCGAGGCCGAACCGGGCCTCCCGTTAGGAGCGCGAATGGTGTATACTGATGCACTCGTAAGCGGAGACCGGGATAAGCGAAGTGGTCACGTGCATTCACCTGCGAACCAACCATCGGCTCAAAGCGCGAGCCAATCTCCCCCCTGCGCCGACACCCTGCGCGAGGCGGAGGCGGAGCCCGCAGTCAGGGTTGCCGACCTCGATGAGATGATGACGCTCATCGACAATGCGTGAAATCGTCTACCGGCCCGCTTTCCTGTGCAACATCAACTGGCAATCGTCGGCAGGCCGACCGGCGTGGACGCGGCCAACCCGTGCCGGAGGTCGTGCGTCCCGCCGGCCATCGGCCGTCTCACCGGCGCAGCGCCGAGGCGGGCAGCGCCCAGTTGCGGCCGATCTTGCGGCCGGGCAGGGTTCCAGCGGCGAGGCGCTCGCGCACGGCCTGAGGGGTGACCCCCAGGACGCCGGCGGCCTCGGTGACGCCGATCAGGTCGTCCCCGTTCGTCGTTCTCCCCAGGCGGCGGTCCCAGGCGGCGGTGGGCACGATCTCCAGGCCGTGAAGAACGCCCAGGGGTGCGGCGACGGCGCGGACGGTGGTGATGGCCTGCGACAGGGACGCGGCGGGAAGGGTGATGACCACCTCCCGGGCCCCGGGCACCAGGTCCGAGGGGCCGACGGCGGGGTGGTAGTCGACCAGGCGGTCGACGAGCTCGTCGTCGTCAACGCCGTCGGCCGGGGTGAAGGTGAGGGCGGCGCCTTGACGATCACCATGGCCTGGGCCACGCCCCGGGTCAACATCTGGCTCGCCGTAGTCGCCTGGGCCTGCTGGGTCAGCTCCTTGATCATCAGCACCATCAGCTGGGTCCGTCGCGACCGCCTCCACCGCTCGCGACCGTCCACTGCCTCTCCGTCGCGGACGTCGCCCACCGCCTCGGCCTCCCTCCCAACACCATCCGCGCCCACGCCGATGACCCCCGCCGCCGCGTCGGGATCGTGTCGACGCCCCCGCAGCCCATGCCATAGGCTTGGCGGGCCTTCTCCGGCACCTCCCCCCGGATCACCCGCTGTCCTTGCCGGGGAGGTGAGGAGCCAGGGAGGAGGTGAGGGCCGTGACCAAGCCCAAGGGCCGTCACGCCAAGGTCCGCAGGGACAGGGGAACGGCCCGGAAGGTGAGCGAGATCATCAACGCTATCGCTCGCCTGATCCGGGCCGTCGCCGTCCTTGTGGATGCCCTCCGCGGTTGGTTCTTCTAGAACTGCCGCATCGGGGACCCATCCGGTTGCCGCCGGGTGGGTCCCCACCATTATGCCCCTCGGGGGCCGCCCGTGTCCACAGTCCGACGAGACTCCGGGGATGCCCGCGAAGGGCGCCCGGTGCCTCACGTGGGACTGCCCGCGAAAACCGCGGGGCCGTGGCGGGCGCCGGCCGAACTGCGTGACTCCAACGAGAAACGGCCTCCGTCTGTGACGGCGGCCACTGAATGGTCGGGCTGGCGGGATTTGAACCCACGACCCCTTGACCCCCAGTCAAGTGCGCTACCAAACTGCGCCACAGCCCGTCGCCTCACGGCGCGGGGCCGCTCGGAACGAGTAGAACCCTAGCCCATGAGCGGGCCCCGTCCGAAATCTACGGACGGTGACCCCGCTCACCGTGGCCGCCCGCGCCCCGGCCTCCGCGGCCCCGCTCGAAGCGGGGAATGGCGCCCCGGGAGGATCGTTCCGCCCCGCACCCGGCGCCACTGCCGCACAAACCGCGGAATCACGCGGAAACCGCCGGACGCATCCGGGGTGCTGGTCCGAACGATCCTCCCGGGACGCCAGAACCGGGCCCGATGAGGCTACGACCGGTCCCGCGGGGGCGGCGAGGACGCGGGCGGGGCGGCGGGAGCGCTCTTGTTCCAGGCCTTCATGCCGCCGGTGAGGTTCACCAGCTCACCGGTGAAGCCCGCCCTGCGCAGCGCCTTGATGGCCCGCTTCGAACGGACCCCGGCGGCGCAGTGGACGATCGTCACCCGCGCCGGGTCCAACTCCCCCATGCGACTCACGACCTCGCCCAGCGGGATCCGCTGGGAGCCCTCAATGGCGTCGGCCGCGACCTCGTCCGGCTCGCGCACGTCCAGCAGGGTGAAGCTCCGCCCCGCCTGCTCCCCCGCTGCCAGGCGCGCACGCACCTCCGACGCGGTGATCTCCTCCATCGCCGTCACCTCTTCCCGCTTCCGTCGTTTCCACTGCATCCGACGTCTCCCCGGCCGGCCGCCGGGCCGGCCCGATCGGAGTGCGACCGGGCCGGGCCGGCCCGGTCAGGCCCCGTAGCGCAGCGCCCGGTAGCGGCCGATGAGCCCGCGGGTGGAGGCGTCCTGGGCCTCCAGCGCGGCGGCGTCGCCCCCGACGGCCGGGGCGATCTGCAGGGCGAGCTTCTTGCCCAGCTCCACGCCCCACTGGTCGAAGGAGTCGATGCCCCACACGATGCCCTGGGTGAAGGTGATGTGCTCGTACAGGGCGATGAGCTGGCCCACCACGCTCGGCGTGAGCGCCGGGGCCAGGATCGACGTCGTCGGCCGGTTGCCGGAGAAGACGCGGGCGGGCACGATCTCCTCGGCCGTGCCCTCCGCGCGCACCTCCTCCTCGGTCTTGCCGAAGGCCAGCGCCGCCGTCTGGGCCAGGTAGTTGGACAGGAACAGCTCGTGGACGTCCGCACCGCCGTCCTCGGCGGGGTGGGCCGGGTCCGCCACCGCGATGAAGTCCGCGGGGATGAGCCTGGTGCCCTGGTGGATGAGCTGGTAGAAGGCGTGCTGGCCGTTCGTGCCCGGCTCGCCCCAGAAGATCTCGCCGGTGTCGGTGGTCACGGGCGTGCCGTCCCAGCGCACGGACTTGCCGTTGGACTCCATGGTCAGCTGCTGGAGGTAGGCCGGGAAGCGGTGCAGGTCCTGGGCGTAGGGCAGCACGGCGTGCGAGGCGGCCCCGTAGAAGTTGGTGTACCAGACGTTGAGCAGGCCCATGAGCATGGGGACGTTCTGGGCCGGGGCCCTGGTGGCGAAGTGCTCGTCGACGGCGTGGAACCCGCTCAGGAACTGCTGGAAGTTCTCCGGGCCGATGGTCACGGCCAGCACCGTGCCCACGGCGGAGTCCACCGAGTAGCGCCCGCCCACCCAGCTCCAGAAGCCGAAGGCGTTGGCCGGGTCGATGCCGAAGGCCTCGACCTTGTCCAGGGCGGTGGACACGGCCACGAAGTGCTTGGCGATGGCGCCCTCGGCGTCGATGCCCCGCGCCTTGAGCGCGCCGAGGAACCAGTCGCGGGCCATGCGGGCGTTGGTGAGGGTCTCCAGGGTGGTGAAGGTCTTGGAGGCGATGATGAACAGCGTCGTCTCCGGGTCGAGGTCCGCCACCTTCTCCGCGCAGTCGGTGGGGTCGATATTGGAGATGAAGCGGGCGGACAGGCCCTCGGCGACGTAGGACTTGAGGGCCTCGTAGACCATGACGGGGCCCAGGTCGGACCCGCCGATGCCGATGTTGACCACCGTCTTGATGGGCTTTCCGGTGATGCCGGTCCACTGCCCCGAGCGCACGCGCCGGGCGAAGGCGTAGATCTTCTCCAGGACCTCGTGGACGTCGGCGACGACGTCCTGGCCGTCCACGGTGAGAGCGTCGCCGGCGGGGCGGCGCAGGGCGGTGTGCAGGACGGCGCGGTCCTCGGTGATGTTGATGTGCTCGCCGGCGAACATGGCGTCGCGGCGGCCGGGGACGTCGACGGCCTCGGCCAGCTGGGCGAGGGCGTCGCGCACCTCGTCGGTGAGGAAGTTCTTGGACAGGTCGACGAACAGGTCGCCCACCTCGTAGGAGAAGCGCTCGGCGCGGCCGGGATCCTCGGCGAACCAGGCGCGCAGATCGGGGTTCAAGGACTCGTGGAGGGCGGTGAGAGCGGACCAGGCGGGTGTGGTGGTGGGGTCAACGGGCTTGATCATGACGCCAGTCTAAACGGGAGGGGTCCCGGCGGGGAGGCGGTTCCTCCACGACGACGGCGGCGGACCGTCCGCCGCGCCCCCGGCCCACCGCCGCACGGCGGCAAGGGGCGGCAAGTGGCCGGAAGGCCCTACAGCCCCGCCCGCCTCAGTTCATCGTGCACGGTGGGGCGGTGCCGGCAGCTGTCGCGCAGATTGTCCAACCAGACCCGGAAGTGCTTCGTGTACGCGCCATCCCGCCGCCCCGCTCCGGCGTCCCCGACGGCGCCCCCGCCCTCATCCGCCGGGCCCGCGCCCGCGTCGGCGGTCTCGGCCGCGACGGCCTCATCGGCGGCCGCGGCGATATCGCGCAGCCGCACGGCGAACTGCGCGATCCTCTGCGACGTCTCCCTGCCGGAGCGCCGCCCCAGCGTCCGCGTCACCGCCTCCTCGTACAGGCGCATCGCGTCCGCGGGCCGGGGCTGGGGCGCGGCGTCGGCCAGCCTTTGCCAGGCGTCGTCGGCGCCCCACCGGTCGGCGGCCCGCCAGGCGCGCTCGACGTCGCCCTCGTGCAGCGCCAGGGCGATGGGGATGTCCGCGTCGCGCCAGTTGCGCCCGTCGATCCACGCCAGCGCCGCCTCGCGCTCCCGGTCCCGGCGGCCTAGGCGCTCCGCGGTGTCCAGGAGCAGGTCGTAGGCGGCCGTGCCGGGGTCCTCCCGCAGCAGCCGGTGCGCCAGCTCCACGGCGTCGTCGGGCCGTCCGGCCCCGATGTACAGGTCGATCGCCCGCGGCGCGTCCAGGCGCCTTCTGACGATGTCCGTGTCCTCCGGCCGGTCCCAGAAACTCCTCCCCACGCTCTCGGCGGCGACGGCGCGGTCGAGCCAGGCCATCGCCTCGTCCCGCCGCCCCGCCGCCAGCAGCCGCTCGACGATCGAGGCGTACCAGGGGCCGGTGGTCTCCTCGGCCAGGAGCTCCACGGCCCGGTCGACGTCCCCGTCCGCATCGGCCAGCTCCACCTGGAGCACGAGCCGCGCGGAGGTCGGCGGCGCGGCCTCGACGGCCTCCCGGTAGACGGCGAGCCCCTCCTCCCCCAGCGCCGGAAGGAAATCGGTCAGGGCCAGTTCCGGGCAGCTCAGGACCTCCAGCCGGAACTGCGCCAGCCAGGCCGCCAGTGCGCCGGCGTCGGGCCGGCCCTCGCGGCAGGCGCGCGCGTACAGCTCCGCGGCCCGGTCGCAGGCCCGCTCCATGAGCCCGTCGCGGTCGCCCCGGCCCTCGTACAGGTCCGGGCGCAGGCGCGTGATGATCATGCGCAGCGGTGGGGCGGCGGCGTCGGCCTCGCCGTCGCCGATCAGGGTCTCCAGCTCGTCGAGGAAGTCGAGGATGTCGGCGGCGTAGCCGTTGTCCGTGTACTCCCCGTACTCGAAGTCGTAGGATTCGTAGTCCTCGTAGCCCTTGGGCGCGGCCAGCAGGGCGGCGGCCCGGCGGACCGGGTCCTCGCCCGCCCCGCCCCGGCGCTCCCCGGCCAGCTCCGCGACGGCCTCCAGGGTGCGGCGCACCGTCTCGGAGCACTCGGCCAGCGTGAGCACCAGCTCGTGCAGCTCGGAGCGGTTCAGGCCGTCCAGGTAGGCCTGCACCGCGGGGTCCGGCCCGTCTTCGCCGATCACGACCTTCATCGCACCGTCCTCCTCGACTGTCCCGGCGCTCCGCTGCACCCGAAATCCGCCGCCCGCCGGGGCGACCGGGCCGGCGACGGCTACAGTCTACGGGGTCAGCCCCGTGCCGCGCCCGCGCGGCCGCGACCCGCAAGGAGCCCCATGGTCCCCGCCGAGCCCGCCCTCACCACGGCCGACGCCGTGCGCGCCGCCCTGGCCGGGTTGTCCGACGACTCCAGGGCGGAGCAGTGAGAGGAAGCCCAGATGTCTGAGACGACCGGTACGAGGAAGCCTCGCCGCGGGTTCCTGCGCGCCGTGACACGCCGGTTCGGTACGTGGCCCTTGTTCGGCGTCATCCTCGTATGGGTGGTGCTCGCCCTCGTCGTGTTCACCGTCCTGGGGTGGCTGTGGGGTGAGGGCCCGCTCTGGTCCTGGCAGCGGTGGCTGACGAACTGGCGCGGCGCCGGCGCGGGGGCGGATTCGCTCGACCTCGTCAAGGTGTCCCTGACCACCATCGGAGGCATTGGAGGCACTGGCTATCTCGTCATCAAGTACCGCGAGCGGGCCAGCGCCGAGCGCGCCGACGCCGAGCAGAGGCTGCTCAGCGGAGTGCAGCAGCTGGGAAGCGGGTCACCACAGGTGAGGATCGCCGGAGTCTACTCCCTCGCCGACGTGGCGGACACCTACCGCGGGGAGTACCGCCAGCGCGTGGTGAGCATCCTGTGCGGGTACCTGCGAACG
Source organism: Actinomyces dentalis DSM 19115 (assembly GCF_000429225.1). Taxonomy (GTDB): domain Bacteria; phylum Actinomycetota; class Actinomycetes; order Actinomycetales; family Actinomycetaceae; genus Actinomyces; species Actinomyces dentalis. The sequence goes on along the minus strand of NZ_AUBL01000001.1, from coordinate 138,150 downwards.
CAGCGCGGTGAGTGGAGGACCATCGTCAACGAGCAGGACGGACCGGAGCAGTCCAGCGAGGAGAAGGTCTACGTGAGCCACGACGGCGCCGTCGAGTCGACGGTGCTGGAGGTGCTCGTCAGGCACCTGCGCAAGTGCTGCGAGAAGACGGAGCACCGCGAGGCGGTCACCCAGCTGGTCGAGGACGACCAGCTCTGGTGCGACTGCACCATCGACCTTTACGACGCCGTTATCACCGAGATCGCCGACTTCCGGGGCGCGACCTTCAACCGCTACGCCGACTTCCGGGGCGCGACCTTCACCAACGACGTCCACTTCGGGGGCGCGACCTTCAACAACAACGCCGACTTCCAGGGCGCGACCTTCAACAACAACGCCAACTTCCAGGGCGCGACCTTCAACAACAACGCCAACTTCTGGCGCGCGACCTTCAACAACAACGCCAACTTCCAGGGCGCGACCTTCACCAACAACGCCAACTTCCAGGGCGCGACCTTCACCAACAACGCCAACTTCCGGGGCGCGACCTTCAACCGCGACGCCGACTTCTGGGGCGCGACCTTCACCAACGACGTCTACTTCGGGGGCGCGACCTTCAACCGCGACGCCAACTTCCAGGACGCGACCTTCACCAACGACGTCTACTTCGGGGGCGCGACCTTCACCAACAACGCCAACTTCCGGGGCGCGACCTTCACCAACGACGTCTACTTCGGGGGCGCGACCTTCAACAACGACGCCGACTTCGGGGGCGCGACCTTCAACCGCGACGCCAACTTCCGGGGCGCGACCTTCAACCGCTACGCCGACTTCCGGGGCGCGACCTTCACCAACAACGCCAACTTCCGGGGCGCGACCTTCAACCGCGACGCCTACTTCCGGGGCGCGACCTTCAACCGCGACGCCTACTTCCGGGGCGCGACCTTCACCAACAACGCCAACTTCCGGGGCGCGACCTTCACCAACAACGCCGACTTCGAGCGCGCGACCTTCACCAACGACGCCAACTTCCAAGGCGCGACCTTCAGCAGGTCGGCACCACCGAGGGGTCTTCCACCTGAGCAGGTCGATGAGGACGGTCTGCCGCACGGTGCCCGGTGGGCCGACGCCGATGACGAGGGCCTCGAGGCCGGCTCCCCTGATGACGCCCCCCGCTGAGGGCACGGGCCCCGGTTCCGCCGGTTCCGCTGCCTCGTGACCGCCGGGAACCGCTGACCGCGCGGCAACGGCGGCGCCTCACCGCCGCTCGCGCTTCTCGCGCGCGCGCACCGAGATCTGGATGGGCGAGCCGGCGAAGCCGAAGTCCTCGCGCAGGCGGCGCTCGATGAAGCGCCGGTAGCCGGCGTCGAGGAACCCGGTGGTGAAGATGACGATCCGCGGGGGCGCCGTCTGCGCCTGGGTGGCGAAGAGGATGCGCGGCTGCCTGCCGCCGCGCAGCGGGTGGGGCGTGGCCGACTGGAGCTCGCCGAGGAAGGCGTTGAGGCGACCGGTGGGCACGCGGGTGGTCCACCCGTCCAGGGCCGCGTCCAGGGCGCGGGTGAGCCGGTTGGTGTGCCAGCCGGTGCGGGCGGCCAGGTTGATGCGCGGCGCCCAGGCGACGTGCGCCAGGTCGCGCTCGGCCTCCCGGGCGAGCGCGGCGCGGCGGTCCTCGTCGACCAGGTCCCACTTGTTGTTGACCAGGACCAGCGCCCGCCCGGCGTCGACCACCTGCTGGATGATCCGCACGTCCTGCTCGGTGACCGGCTCGGAGGCGTCCAGGAGCACGACGGCGACCTCCGCCTTGTCGATCGCCCCCTGGGTGCGCAGCACGGCGTAGTAGTCGGCGCCCCGCACCTGCCTGATCCGGCGGCGGATGCCGGCGGTGTCCACGAACACCCACCGGCGCCCGTCGAGCTCGATGATCTCGTCGACGGGGTCGCGGGTGGTGCCGGCGGTCTCGTCGACGACGACCCGCTGCGAGCCGGCGATGGAGTTGAGCAGCGAGGACTTGCCGACATTGGGCCGGCCCACCAGCGCCACCCGGTGGAGGGACCCCTCCGCCGGCGCGGGCCCGGCGACGGCGGACACCTCGGGCAGGACCTTCATGACGGCGTCGAGCACGTCGCCGGACCCCCGCCCGTGGAGGGCCGAGATCGGGTGGGGCTCGCCCAGGCCCAGGCCCCACAGGGCCGCGGCGTCGCCCTCCTGGGCCGGGGAGTCGACCTTGTTGGCGGCCAGCACCACCGGCTTGCCCGAGCGGCGCAGCACGCGCACGATCCGGGCGTCGGTCTCGGTCACGCCCACCCGGGCGTCGACGACGAGCAGCACCGCGTCGGCCAGCCCGATGGCGGCCTCCGCCTGGGCGGCCACGGCCGAGTCGAGGCCGGCGACGTCGACCTCCCAGCCGCCGGTGTCGACGATGGTGAAGCGGCGCCCGGCCCACTCGGCCGGGTAGGAGACGCGGTCGCGCGTCACCCCCGGCGTGTCCTGGACGACGGCGGCGCGGCGCCCCAGCACCCGGTTGACCAGGGTGGACTTGCCGACATTGGGCCGCCCGACGACGGCCAGGACGGGCGCCCCGGCCTCCGGCTCCTCGCGGGGGGCGGCCCTCCGCCCGCCGGCGAGCAGGGCCAGGTCCTCCTCGTCGAGCTCGTAGTCGGCCAGGCCGGCGCGCAGGGCCTCGGCCCGCCGCTCGTCCTGGGCCTCGTCCCCCTCGTCCCCGTCCCCGCCGGGCGCGGCGACCCGCTCCTGCGCCGCCCGCACCAGGGCGGTGACGCGCTCGACGGTCTCCTCCAGGCCCATGTCGCTGGTGTCGACCAGGGTGACGCCCTCGGGGGCGGTGAGGAACTGGGAGACGGTGGCGTCGTCGCGGTCGCGGCGCACCACCTGGTCGCGCAGGGCGGCGGCGTCCACGCTCTTGCCGGCCGCCTCCAGGTCGGCGGCGCGGCGGGCCAGGCGCGCCGCCTCGGAGGCGGTCAGCAGCAGGCGCACGTCGGCGTCGGGGGCGATGACGGTGGTGATGTCGCGCCCCTCCGCCACAATGCCGGCCCCGCCGGAGAAGTCGGCGTCGTCGCCGGCCTCGGCGCGGATGATCTCGCGCTGGAGGCGGGCGAGCTCGGCGCGCACCTCCAGGTTCGTGGCCACCGTCGAGACGACGGCGGCGATGTGGGGCTCGCGGATGGCCGCGGCGATGTCGACGCCGTCGCAGACCACGCCGGGCGAGCGCGGGTCCAGACCCATGTCCAGGGGCATGGCCCGCACGGCCCCGGCCACGGCCGCGGCGTCGCCCAGGTCCACGCCGCGGCGCTCGCACCACCAGGCGGCGGCGCGGTACATGGCGCCGGTGTCGAGGTAGGCCAGGCCCAGCCCGGCGGCCACGCGCCGCGAGACGGTGGACTTGCCCGAGCCGCTCGGCCCGTCGATGGCGACGACGATTCCCATTGCTTCCTCCAGCCCTTCCGGCCCTCGATCGACCCAAGGGTCCCACACGCGCCCGCCGGTATCGCGCGGGCGCCCCATGAGATCGCGCACGGGATTCGTGTCGCGCGCCCCCGCTAGCCTGCACCGCATGAGCCCGGCCGCCGCCCCCGACGCCCTCCCCCTCCTGGACGCCTACCGCGCCGACCACGACGTCGCCGCCCTCGTCGCCCGCCTGGAGGGCCTCGACGCCGCGGGCTCGCTCCTGACGACGGCGGCCCCGGGCGCGGTCCTGTCCGTCCTGCGCCCCCAGGAGGACCTGTGGTGGTCGCCCCTGCCCCTCGTCGTGGCCTGCCACCTGCCGTCGACCCCGGCGCAGGTCGCGGGCCGGCTCGCCGACGCGTTCCTCACGGGCGCCGACGGGGACCTGGTCGGGGCCTACGCGCGAAGGCGGATGGAGGGGCGCGGGAGGGAGTGGTGCGCCGAGCTGGTCGGGCGCGTCACCGCCCGCAGCGGCTGGAACGCGACGATCTGGCCCCTCCTGCACCGCCTCGTCCTGGCCCACGACCTGGAGCCGCCGGACTCGCCGGAGTACTGGCGGGCCTGGTGCGCCGCCTCGGCGCGGCCGCGCCCCGGGGCGCGCTGGGCGCAGTGCTTCGTCGCGGCCTGCGCGGCCCCGGGGGCGCTCGGCGAGCCCGCCGCCGACCCCGACGGCCCGCAGGCCCCACACCTTTCCCGGGACCGGCGGCGCGCAGCGGCCGAGCAGACCGTGCGCTGCGCCATGGCCGGGCTCAGGCGGGCCGAGGACGTCGACGACGACGCCCTGACGGGCGCCCTGGTGGGCGTCTTCGAGCGCGGCGACCGGCCCGGCGTGCAGCGCGCCGCCCTGGCCTGGCTGCGGGCCCTCGACCTCGAGGACCGCCTGGCCCTCCACCGCGACAGGCTCATCGGCGCCCTGCCCCAGGCCCACTCCTCGGTCGTGATCCGGCTGTGCCCGCGGCTGCTGGAGGCGGGGCCGGACGACGAGGCGCTGACGTCCCTGGCCCTGACCGTCCTGGCGCGCCCCGAGCGCACCGCGCGCAGAATGGTGCTGCGGGCCCTGACCGGCCTGGACTCCCCCGGCCAGGAGCTGGTCGAGCAGGTCCGCGAGCTCGTCGCCGAGCCCGATGTGACCACCGCCCGGCTCGCCTCCCGCCTGCTGTCCGCGTGGGCCGAATCCGGAGCCGCGCCGGAGCGCGCCGGCCGCGGCGCCGGGCCCGCCCCGCTGGGCCTGTGGCGGGAGCCCGAGCCGCGCCCTCCCGCCGAGCTGGCCTGGTCCGCCCCGCTCATCGCCGCCGACCCGCCCTGGCTGTCCGGCCTCCTGGGCAGCGACCGGATGCTCATCGAGGCGGACCGGCCGTCGGAGGCCGCGGAGAGGCTCTACGCCCAGCTCGTCGCCGTCGGCTTCGACCTCGGCGCCGCATCCGTGGCCCGCACCGTCCTGTCCCGGGCCCCCGCCGGCGGCTTCCTGCAGGGCCTCCCCCTGCTCAGATGGGCCCGCAGCGCCGCCCGGGGGCGCCCCTTCAGACGGGGACCGGGCGGGTGGTGGGACGACCTGGACACCGCCCGCGCCGTCGAGGCGCTGAACGCCGTGGGGCGCGTCCCCTGCCTGCTGTCGACCCCCACCCACGGGGCGTGGCGCCTGAGCTGGCCCGCCTTCGTCGAACGGGTGCGGGCCCACGAGCGGGCGGGGGCCGCGCCGGGCCGGTGCGACCTCCTGTCCGCCCTCGACCGGCTCGATCGCGTCGAGGCGGAGGACCTGGGGCGCCTGCCCGACCTGCCCGTCGCCGGCACCGGGACGGGGCTGCTCGCCGCCCTGCGCGTGCGCGCCCTGGCGAACCCGGGCGGAGGGTCGTTCGAGCTGCGGGAGGGCCGCGCCCCCGGCTCGCCGCGCGTCCCCCGGGTACGGGGCGACGAGCCCGCCTGCCTGGACCTGCTCGGCCTGCGGCGGGCCTGGAGGCGCCGGGGCTCGGACTGGTTCTCGGGCCATCCGGCCCTCAGCGCGGGCCTCCTGCCCACCCGCACCCTGCGCCCCGCCGCCATGATGCTCCGCCGCCACCTCACCGGTCACCGCCAGTCGCCCGGCAGCTGCGCCATGCTCATCGGCTCCGCCCGCCGGGTCCACCCGGCCCTGGTCCTGCTCGCCCTCCACGTCCTGCCCGGCGCCGACGCCGCGGAGCGCGAGGAGCTGGCCTCCGCGCTCCTGGGCGCCTGGGAGGACGGCAGGCTCCGCCCCGACGCCCTCGTCGAGGCCTGGCGGGGGCCGTGGCGCGACGACGACGCGCCCCTCGACGCGCCCGCCGCCGGCGCCCTCCTCGTCGCCGTCGCCCGGGCGGGCGCGCTGGCCCTGGTCTGGCCCGCGCTGCGCCTGGTCGCCGAGGACCTGGCGGCCACGAGCCCCATGACGGCGAGCGCCTCGGCGGTGCTGGAGTCCCTCACGGGGCTGCTTCCCGACGTGATCGACGCCCGCCGCCGGGGCGCGGCGGGGGCCGAGACGCGCATGCCCGCGATCCGGCGCCTGGCCGCGGGCGGCGGCGGCAACCGGGCGGTCCGCTCGGCCCGGGTGCTCGTCGGCCTGCTCGACGACCGGCCCGACGGGGGCCTGCCGGACCCGACGCCGGGGGCGGCTCAGGGCTCCTCGGGCATGTGCGCCGGCTCGGCGGAGGCCATGCGATCGTCCGTCCAGTAGGAGGCGACATCCTCCGGGGACTAGGTGACCGTGTGCGAGGTGCTGCCCCCGTTGTCGGCCCCGGGCGAGGAGCACGCGGCCAGTCCGGCCAGGGCGGCGATCCCGGCGAGCCCGGCGATCGCAATGAGCGCGCCGCGCAGCGCCGCGGCTCGATCGGGCAACCCGTTCATCGTTCCTCAACTCCCCATTCCCCGGCGAGGCCGTCCGCCCCAGGGTAGCGCACGCCCCGGCGGCGCGCCCCGCCCCTCAGCCGACCACGACCCGCCAGCCGCGCGCGTCCAGGGCCGCCTCCAGGTGCGCGGCGGCGGCGGGCAGGACCGAGACCATGGCCAGGCCGGCGCTCTGCCCGGGCGAGTGCTCCATGGAGAAGTCCTCCACGTTGACGCCCGCGGCCCCCACGTCGGAGAACAGGCGCCCGAGCTCGCCGGGCGAGTCCGGCACCAGGACCTGCACCTCGGCGTAACGGCGCGGCGCCCCGCCGTGCTTGCCGGGGATGCGGGCCCGGCCCGCGTTGCCCCGGCCCATGACGTCGGCGATCGCCCCGACGGCGCCGGGCGCGATCTGCTCCGCCCCGCCGGGCGCCGCGTACTCCCGGCTGCCGGGGTCGACGACGGCGGCCTCGACGCCGGCGATGAGGGCGTCGAGGTCCTCGCGCACCCGCCGCAGCACCCCGGCCACGGGGCCGGCGTTGCCCACGACGATCGCCGCCCACAGGCGCGGGTCGGAGGCGGCGATGCGGGTGGTGTCGCGCAGCCCCTGCCCGGCCAGGGCCAGGGCCGACTCGGGCAGGTCCTCCAGGCGCGCCGCCAGGAGGGAGGACACGAGCTGGGGCACGTGGCTGACGGCGGCGACGGCGGCGTCGTGCTCGGCCGCGCCCATGCGCACCGGGGTGGCGCCCACATCCACGGCCAGGTCGCGCACCGCCGCCTCGGCGGCCGGATCGGCGCCGTCGGCCACGATCACCCAGGGGCGGCCGGCGAACAGGTCGGAGTCGGCGGCCGACGCCCCGCTGCGCTCCCGGCCGGCCATGGGGTGGGAGCCGACGTAGCGGCGTGCGCCCGCCCCCCCGCGCCCGCGCACCTCGGCGCCGACGCGGTCCTTGACGGAGGCGACGTCGGTGACGACCGCCCCGGGGTGCTCGTCCAGGGAGCGCAGCACGACGTCGGCGGCGACGTCGGGGGGCGTGGCCACGACGACGAGCCCCGGCGGGGCGTCGCCGCCCGCGCGGATGGCGCCGGCGCCCATGTCGCGGGCCAGGGCCAGGGACGTCGGCGAGGTGTCGGACAGCTGGACCTCGACGCCGGCGGCCGTGAGCGCCAGGGCCAGGGACGTGCCCAGCAACCCCGTGCCGATGACGAGGACCGGCCCGGCGGTGGAGGCGCGGGCCGGGGGGTCGGCCGGCGCGGGGCTCACAGCCCCACCTCCCGCTGGAGGGCGGCGATCTCCCCGCCGCTCAGGCGCCGCATCCGGCCCGGCCCCAGGCCGCCGATCCCCAGCGGCCCGAGCCGGGTGCGCACCAGGCGCGTCACGGGGTGGCCCACGGCGTCGAGCATGCGGCGCACGATCCGGTTGCGCCCCGAATGCAGAGTGATCTCCACGATGGAGCCGGCCGGGCCGGAGTCCTTGATCGTGACGCGGTCCGCCCGGGCGGGGCCGTCCTCCAGCTCGATGCCGCGCCTGAGCTTGCGCGCCGCCCAGGGCTCGACCCGCCCCGACACGATCGCCACGTAGGTCTTGGGGATCTCGTAGCCGGGGTGCATGAGCCGGTGGGCGAGCTCGCCGTCGTTGGACAGCAGCAGCAGGCCCTCGGTGTCGGTGTCGAGCCGCCCGACGTGCACCAGGCGCACGGCGTCCGGGCGGACGAGGTCCCCGGCGTGCTCGTCGAGGTAGCGCCGGGCGAAATCGGCGACGGTGGGCCGCCCGTCCGGGTCGGCCATAGTGGTGACCACGCCGGCGGGCTTGTGCAGCACGACGGTGAGCACGTCGGGGTCGGTGACGATGCGCGAGCCGTCGACGCGGATGACCTGGGCAGCCGGGTCGACCCGCACGCCCTGGTCGGTGACGACGGCGCCGTCGACGCTCACGCGGCCGGCGGCGATGAGCCCCTCGCAGGCCCGTCTGGAGGCCACCCCGGCGTGGGCCAGGACCTTGTGGAGGCGCTCGCCGCCGGGCACGTGCGGGTCGCCCGCCCCGCCCCGGGCCGACCGGGCGCCGTCGATTCCGCCGGCGCCGTCGGGCCCGTCCAGTCCGTCCGGCTCCTCCGGCTCCTCCAGGTCGTCCTCGTCGTAGAACTCCTCGCCCGTCAGGTCCACCGTCTCGCGGTCGTCCATCATCGGATCCTCCCGGTCATCTCGTTCTCGATCTCCCCCAGGGCGGAGGCCTCGGGCAGGTAGGGGGCCAGCGGGGGCAGGTCGTCGAGGGAGTCCAGGCCCAGGTACTCCAGGAACTCGTCGGTCGTGCGGTACAGCAGGGCGCCGCCGGGCTCGGCGCCCGCCTCCTCGATGAGGCCGCGCGCGCACAGGGTGCGCACGACGCCGTCGACGCTCACGCCGCGGATGGCGGCGATGCGCCCGCGCGTCACGGGCTGGCGGTAGGCGATGACGGCCAGGGTCTCCAGCGCCGCCTGGGACAGGCGGGAGGTCGCCCCGCCGATGACGAAGCGCTCGACCAGGTCGTGGAAGGCGGGGGCCGAGGCCAGCCGCCAGCCGCCGGCGGCCCGGCGCAGGACGAAGCCGCGGGCCGGGCCGTCCCCGTCCCCGGCGTACTCGGCCGCCAGGGACTCGAGCAGTCCGTGCGCCCGGGTCTCGCCCACGCCCAGCGCCTCGGCCAGGGCCGCGCAGGTGACGGGCCCGTCGGCGACGACGAGCACCGCCTCGGCGGCGGCCCGCAGCTGCGCCTCGGGCACGGCGCTCATCTCGCCCTGTCGGGGCGGGGCGGTGGTCATGCGAACTCCTCCTCCACGTCCGGGGCCATCATGCCCGCGCCCTCCCCCTCCTCGCCGCACCAGGTGACCGTGATCTCGCCCATCGGCTCGTCCTGGTCGAGTTCGACGTCGCCCTGGCGGTGCAGCAGGAGCAGGGCCAGGAAGCGGGCGACGACCACGGCGGTGCGCCCGGCGTCGGCGATCAGCCGGCTGAAGGGGAGGCGGCCGTGGCGGCGCAGCCGCAGCGCCAGCAGGCGCATCTGCTCGCCCACGGGCACGGCCTCGTGCAGGTGGACCGTCTGCACGCCCGCCTCGGCAGGCCGGGTCAGGACCTCGGCGGCGATGCGGGCCAGGTCTTGGGGGCCGATGGCGGCCACGAGCCGGGGCAGGAGGGCGGCCAGCTCGGGGGGCGGCCCCGCCGTGCGCGGGTGGGCCCGGGCGGCGGAGCCGGCCAGCTCCCGCAGGTGCGCGGCGGCCCGCTTGTAGGCGCGGTACTGCAGGAGCCGGGCGAAGAGCAGGTCGCGGGCCTCGAGGAGCTCCAGGTCCTCCTCGGTCTCGTCGGGGTCGTGGGGCAGGAGCCGGTGGGCCTTGAGCGCCAGCAGCGTGGCCGCCACGACGAGGAACTCGCTGGCCCGCCCCAGGTTCCAGTCGGCGCGCATGTGGGCGATGAACTCGTCGGTGACCTCGGCCAGGGCGAGCTCGGTCACGTCCAGGCGGCGGCGGGCGATGAGCGCCAGCAGCAGGTCGAAGGGCCCCTCGAACTGGGGCAGGGCGACGGTGAAGCCGGGGATGCTCCCCGGCCCGCCCGCCCCGGCGGCCTCGTCCCCGGCGTCCGCCCCGGCTCCGGTGCCGGGGCGCCGGACGGCGCCGGGCGCCCGGACCGGCATCGTCAGGCGACGCCGCCGCGGGCGATGAGCTCGCGGGCCAGGCGCCGGTAGGCCTCGGCGCCCGAGTGCCTGGGGGCGTAGAGGGTGATCGGCTCGGCGGCCACCGAGGCGTCGGGGAATTTGATGGTTCTGCGGATCTGGGTGTCGAAGAGCTGGTCGCCGAAGGCCTGGGCGAGCCGGTCGAGGACCTCGCGCGAGTGCAGGGTGCGCTGGTCGACCATGGTCGCCAGGATCCCGTCGATCTGGAGGTGGAAGTTGATGCGGTCGCGCACGCGGTCGACGGTCTCGACCAGCAGCGCCACGCCGCGCAGGGCGAAGAACTCCGTCTCCAGCGGGATGATGACCCCGTGCGAGGCGGTCAGGGCGTTGATCGTCAGCAGTCCCAGGGAGGGCTGGCAGTCGATGAGGACGACGTCGTAGTCGTCCAGGATCGGGCGCAGGACCCGGGTCAGCGCCTGCTCCCGGGCCACCTCGTTGACGAGCTGGACCTCCGCCGCGGACAGGTCGATATTGGCCGGCACGATGTCCAGTCCGGGCGCGGGCGTGGGGTGGATGACGGAGCGCACGTCCGGATGCAGGGCGACCAGCAGGTCGTAGACGGTCGTGTCCAGCTCGTTGGCGTTCACGCCCAGGCCGGCGCTGGCCGCGCCCTGCGGGTCGAAGTCGACGATGAGGACCCTGCGCCCGTACTCGGCCAGGGCGGCCCCCAGGTTGATGGTCGTCGTCGTCTTGCCGACGCCGCCCTTCTGGTTGCACAGGGAAATGACGCGAGCCGGCCCGTGCGAGTCCAACGGCGCGGGCACGGGGAAGTCCCCGTCCTCGGCGTCTGCGACGGGATCATCATTGAGATCGGTCTGAGTCGAGTCATTCACCCGATCACCATATCCGACGTGCGCCGCGTCTCAGCCCCGGGCGCGCGGATGGCTGGTGGCGTAAACCCGGCGCAGATGCTCAACCGTGATCTTGGTGTATATCTGCGTGGTGGTCACCGAGGCGTGCCCGAGCATCTCCTGGACCACGCGCACGTCGGCGCCCCCGGCGAGCAGGTGGGTGGCGAAGGAGTGGCGCAGGGTGTGGGGGGACACGTGCCGGCCCTCCCCCAGGCCCGCGCGCTCGGCCGCCTGCCGGAGCACGCCCCAGGCCGACTGGCGCGACAGGGGCCGGCCCAGGGTGTTGAGGAAGACCTCGGGCGCCCCCCGCCCCCGCTGGGCCAGGAGAGGGCGCCCGCGCACCAGGTAGGCGTCCAGGGCGTCGCGGGCGCAGCGGCCCACGGGGACGATGCGCTCCTTGCGCCCCTTGCCGAACAGGCGCACGCAGTGCGAGTCGCGGTCCAGGTCGTCCACGGCCAGGCCCACGGCCTCGGAGATGCGGGCCCCGGTGGCGTACAGCAGCTCCAGCAGCGCCCGGTCGCGCAGCCCCGCGGGCGAGTCGGGGTCCGCACCGGCCTCCAGCAGGCGGCGCACCTCCTCGACGCTCAGCGCCTTGGGCAGGCGGCGCCCCACCTGGGGCGGGCGCACGGCGGCGGCCGGGTCGACGGCGGTGGAGCCCTCGGCCAGGAGGAACCGGTGCCACCCGCGCACGGCGGTGACGGTGCGCGACGCCGAGGACGCGGCCAGGGGGCGGGCGCCGTCGCCGCCCGCGCGGATGGCCTCGACGAAGGCGGACACGTCCTCCTCGCTCACCGCGTCGGGCCCGTCGATCCCGCGCGAGGACAGGAAGTCGGTGTAGCGGCTCAGGTCGCGCTCGTAGGCCGCCAGGGTGTTGGGGCTCAGGCCCCGCTCGACGCGCAGGTGCGCCAAATACCCCCGCAGCGCGCGCACGAGCGCGTCATCGCGGGGGGTCGGGGCGGGGCGGGCCGGGCTCGTCGTCGTGACCGGTCAGGACGTGGCCTTCAGGACGAGCCCGAGGCCGATGATCGTCATGGTCCACACCAGGGCCACGCCGACGGTGATGCGGTTGAGGTTGCGCTCGGCGACCCCGGAGGAGCCGGCGGACGAGGAGATGCCCCCGCCGAACATGTCCGACAGGCCGCCGCCCTTGCCCTTGTGCAGCAGGACGGACATGATGAGGAAGAAGCTGGAGAGCACGAGGAGGACCTCGAGGATGATCTTCAGGATGTTCATGCCGGTTTCAGTCTTCCTTCGTCGTCCAGAGCCGCGCGGCCGGGCTCGGCGCCGACTCTACCCGATGCGCGCGCCGGGGCCCGGCCGCCCCGCGTGTGAGATGGCCGGACCCCGGTCACGATCCGCCCCGCCGGTCCGCGGCGGGGCGGATCGGGCTCAGGCGTAGAAGTTCGCCATGGCCGCGAAGGAGTCCGCCTTGAGCGAGGCGCCGCCCACGAGCGCGCCGTCGACGTCGTCCTGGGCCATGAGCTCCTTGATGTTGCCCGGCTTGGCGCTGCCGCCGTACAGGATGCGGGTGGCGTCGGCGGTGGCGGCGCCGAAGTCCTCGCGCAGGGCGGCGCGGATGGCGCCGCAGACCTCCTGGGCGTCGGCGGCCGTGGCCGTCTCGCCGGTGCCGATGGCCCAGATGGGCTCGTAGGCGATGACGATCCTGGCCGCGTCCTGGGCGCTCCAGCCCTTCAGGGCGGCGCGGATCTGGCCGAGCACGAACTCCACGTGCGTGCCCGCCCTGCGCACCTCCAGGGCCTCGCCGCAGCACAGGATCGGGGTCATGCCCGCGTCCAGGACCTTGCGGGCCTTGGCGCCCACCAGCTGGTCGGACTCGCCGTGGTACTCGCGGCGCTCGGAGTGGCCCATGACCACGTAGCTGCAGCCCAGCTTGGTGAGCATGGCCGTGGAGATCTCGCCGGTGTAGGCGCCGTTGTCGTGGATGGACACGTCCTGGGCGCCGTACTTGAGGGGCAGCGAGTCGGCCTCGACGATCGTCTGCACGGTGCGGATGTCCGTGAAGGGCGGGATGACCAGGACCTCGCACTTGGCGTAGTCGTGGTCGGAGTCGGCCAGCGCCATCGCCAGCCCCTGGACGAGGTGGTTGGCCTCGAGGTGGTCCAGGTTCATCTTCCAGTTGCCCGCCATGAGCGGGATGCGGTTGCTCATCGTCTGCTCAGCCTTCCAGGACGGCGATGCCGGGCAGGGTCTTGCCCTCGAGGAGCTCGAGGGAGGCGCCCCCGCCGGTGGAGATGTGGGAGAAGGTGGACACGTCGAAGCCCAGGGTGCGCACCGCGGCGGCGGAGTCGCCCCCGCCGATGACGCTGAAGGCCGACGAGTCGGAGATGGCCCGGGCCACGGCCTTGGTGCCGGCGGCGAAGGCCGGGAACTCGAAGACGCCCATGGGGCCGTTCCACACCACCGTCTTGGAGGTGGCGATGGCGTCGGCGAACAGCTTGCGGGTCTCGGGGCCGATGTCCAGGCCCATCTGGTCGGCCGGGATGGCGTTGGAGGGCACGACGGTGGCCGGGGCGTCGGCCGCGAACTCCGGGGCGACGACCGTGTCCACGGGCAGGAGGAGCTCGATGCCGCGCTCCTCGGCGGTGGCCAGGTACCCCTTGACCGTGTCGATCTGGTCCTTCTCCAGCAGGGAGGCGCCCACCTCGTTGCCCTGGGCGGCCAGGAAGGTGTAGGCCATGCCCCCGCCGATGAGCAGGCGGTCGGCCTTGGTCAGGAGGTTGGCGATGACGCCGAGCTTGTCGGAGACCTTCGAGCCGCCCAGCACCACCGTGTAGGGGCGCTCGGGGTCCTTCACGGCCCTGGACAGGGCCTCGATCTCCTTGCGCACCAGCAGGCCCGCGGCGGCCGGCAGGAGCTTGGCGACGTCGTAGACGGAGGCCTGCTTGCGGTGGACCACGCCGAAGCCGTCGGAGACGAAGACGTCGGCCAGGGACGCCAGCTCGGCCGCGAAGGCGGCGCGCTCGGCGTCGTCCTTGGACGTCTCGGCGGCGTTGAAGCGCACGTTCTCCAGCAGGACGATGTTGCCGGGCTTCAGGGCGGCGACGGCGGCCCTGGCGCCCTCGCCCACGGTGTCGGGGGCCAGGGTCACCTCCACGCCGGTCACCTCGCGCAGGCGCTCGGCCACCGGGGCCAGCGAGTAGTCGGGGTTGACCTTGCCCTTCGGACGGCCCAGGTGCGCGACGATGATCACCTTGGCGCCGGCGTCCAGGAGGAGCCTGAGGGTGGGCAGGGCGGCCTGGATGCGGCCGTCGTCGGTGATGTTCTTCTCGGCGTCGAGCGGAACGTTGAAGTCGGAGCGGACCAGGACGCGCTTGCCGGCCAGGTCGCCCAGGGATTCGATGGTCTTCATGGAGCCTCTCATCGGTGGTGGTGCGGGTGGGTGGGTGGTGCGGACTGCGCCCGCGCACGCGATCGTGCGTGCGCGGGCGCAGTCTCAGATGAGCATGGTGCTCGCCGGCGTCCTCAGAGGCGCTCGGCGACGTACTCGGTCAGGTCGACGAGGCGGTTGGAGTAGCCCCACTCGTTGTCGTACCAGGACAGGACCTTGACCAGGTCGCCGATGACCTTGGTCTCCGTGGCGTCGAAGATCGAGGAGTGCGAGTCGCCCATGATGTCCGCCGAGACGATCGGGTCCTCGGTGTAGGCCAGGATGCCCTTGAGCGGGCCCTCGGCGGCCTCCTTGACGGCGGCCTTGACCAGCTCGACGGAGACCTCCTTCTCGGCCTGGAAGGTCAGGTCGGTCAGCGAGCCGGTCGGGGTCGGCACGCGCACGGCCAGGCCGTCGAACTTGCCCTTGAGGTCGGGGATGACCAGGGCCACGGCCTGGGCCGCACCGGTCTTGGTCGGGATCATGGACAGGGCGGCGGCGCGGGCGCGGCGCAGGTCCTTGTGGGGGGCGTCGAGAATGCGCTGGTCGCCGGTGTAGGAGTGGATCGTGGTCATGATGCCGCGGACGATCCCGAACTTGTCGTTGAGGACCTTGGCCAGGGGCGCGAGGCAGTTGGTGGTGCAGGAGGCGTTGGAGATGATGTTCTGGGTGGCCGGGTCGTACTTGTCCTCGTTGACGCCGATGACGAAGGTGCCGTCGACGTTCTTGGCGGGGGCGGAGATGACGACCTTCTTGGCGCCGCCGTCGATGTGGGCCTTGGCCTTGAGCCCGTCGGTGAAGAAGCCGGTGGACTCCACGACGACCTCCACGCCCAGCTCGCCCCAGGGCAGCTCGGCCGGGTCGCGGTGGGCCAGGACCTTGATGTGCTTGCCGTCCACGACGATGCCCTCGTCGTCGTAGGAGACCTCGCCGCCGAAGCGGCCGAGGATGGAGTCGTACTTGAGCAGGTGGGCCAGGGTCTTGTTGTCCGTCAGGTCGTTGACGGCGACGACCTCCAGGTCCGCCTTCTGCTCGAGGGCGGCGCGGAAGAAGTTGCGGCCGATCCGGCCGAAGCCGTTGATGCCAACGCGGGTGGTCACTTTGCGTCCTCCTAGTACGCCGATCGGGCGTACGTGATTCGTAGCTTGTCGCACACCATGTGTGCCCCGGAGCCCGCGGGCGAACCCACGTGGTCCAGCGCTAGTGAGTGTAGCGTCACGAACTGGCCGCGTGTGACCGCCGACCACGCCAAGGGCGAACAGGGCGGGCCGCCGCGCCCCGTGTGACGCACGAGGGTCACATCACCGGGACCGTCGTCCTAGACGACCGCCCCGAAACGGCGGCGCGCCTCACATGTCGAGCATCTCCTGGGTGAGCACCGACTCCGTGTCCGGCACCCCCAGCTCGTGGGCGCGCTTGTCCGCCATGGCCAGCAGGCGCCGGATCCTCCCGGCCACGGCGTCCTTGGTCAGCTGGGGGTCGGACAGCTGCCCCAGCTCCTCCAGGCTCGCCTGCTTGTGCTCCATGCGCAGGCGCCCCGCCTGGACCAGGTGGGCGGGCACGTCCTCGCCCAGGATCTCGAAGGCCCGCTCCACGCGCGCCCCCGAGGCGACCGCCGCGCGCGCCGAGCGGCGCAGATTGGCGTCGTCGAAATTCGCCAGCCGGTTGGCCGTCCCGCGGGTCTCGCGCCGGGAGCGCCGCTCCCCCCACCGCCGGTGGGCCTCGGCCGCCCCCATCCTCTTGAGCAGGACGCCGATCGCCTCCCCGTCGCGCACCACCACCCGGTCCGCCCCGCGCACCTCCCGGGCCTTGGCCACGATGTCGAAGCGGCGGGCCGCGCCCACCAGGGCCAGGGCCGCCTCGCTGCCGGGGCAGGTGACCTCCAGGGAGGAGGAGCGCCCCGGCTCGGTGAGCGAGCCGCGCGCCAGGAAGGCCCCCCGCCAGGCGGCGGCCGCCGCGGACCGCCCGCCCTGGACGACGGCGACCGGCATGCCCCGCACCGGCCGGCCGCGCCCGTCCACCAGTCCCGTCAGCCGCGCCAGGTCCTTGCCCCGCTCGGTCACGCGCAGCACGTAGCGCGAGCCCCGGTGCAGGGACCCGCCGCGCACGACCACCAGCTCCGACTCCATGGCGAACAGGTCCCTGAGCGCGTGGTGCAGCCGGCGCACCGCCCCCCCGTGGTCCAGATCCGCCTCGATCACGATCCGGCCCGACACGATGTGCAGGCCCCCCGCGAAGCGCAGCATCGAGGCGACCTCGGCGCGCCTCTGGGCGGAGGTGCCGGGCGCGACGCGCGCCAGCTCGTCCTTGACGGCGACCGTCAGCGACATGTGGGGCTCCTCGATTGTGATCGGCGGTGTATGGATCGGCGGCGCGCCGACGGGCGGCGCGGGCCCGCTCAGGCGGGCGCCCCGGCGGGGCCGACGTCGCCGACGACGCCGTCGAAGGCGTCCCGCAGGGCGGCGGCCAGCCGCAACGGGTCATGGTGGCACAGCCCGTCGCTGGAGCGCACCTGGCGCAGCACGAGCGTGGCGCCCATGGAGCGGGCCACGGAGCCCAGCGCCTCGATGTCCTCCACGGTGGAGGGGTCGGCCAGGATCACGTCCAGGCGCAGGTCCGGGGCGCAGTCGGCCAGGACGCGCACGTGGTCCGCGGCGGTCATCCCGTCCGTCTCCCCGTGCTGCGCGGACAGGTTGAGGATGAGCACCCTGCGCGCTCGCGCCTCCAGCAGGGCCCGGCGCATGGAGGGCAGGATGAGGTGGGGCAGCACCGAGCTGTACCAGGAGCCGGGGCCCAGGACCACCCAGTCGGCCCCCTCGATGGCCTGCACGGCCACCGGGTGGGCCTGGGCGTCGGCGGGCACGAGGGCCACGTTCTCCAGCCGCCCGCGGGCGGTGGCCACGGCCACCTGGCCGCTGACGCGCTCGCGGCGCTCGCCGTCGACGACGTCGGCCTCGATGACCAGCGGCGAGGAGCTCATGGGCACGACGCGCCCGTGGATGGCCAGCAGCCGCCCCACCCAGTCCAGGCCGCCCACGTCGTCGCCCAGCAGCTGCCACAGGGCCAGGATGAGCAGGTTGCCCAGGGCGTGGTTGTCCAGCTCGCCGTGGCCGGCGAAGCGGTGCTGGAGGACGTCGCGCCAGGTCAGTCCCCACTCGGAGTCGTCGGTGAGCGCCGCCAGGGCCATCCGCAGGTCGCCGGGGGGCAGGCAGCCGAATTCGCGTCGCAGCCGCCCCGAGGAGCCGCCGTCGTCGGCCACGGTGACCACGGCGGTCAGCCGGTGCGTGACGTGGCGCAGGGCCCGCAGGGTGGCGGACAGGCCGTGCCCGCCGCCCAGGGCCACGACGGCCGGCCCCTCCTCGCCGCGGCGCGGCCACCCGTCGGCGTCCAGGGTCGTGGACCGCTTCTGATTCATGTCTATTCCCTTCCCAGGTCCCGGTGCTGGGCGACGACGGCGAAGCCCGCCGAGCGCAGGCGCGCCGCGATGCGCTCCGCGGAGGCGACCGAGCGGTGCTTGCCGCCGGTGCAGCCGACGGCGATGGTGACATTGGGCTTGAGCTCGTCGACGTAGCGCGGCAGGGCCGGCGCCAGCAGGTCGGCGTAGCCGTCGACGAAGGCGGCGGCGCCGCCCTGGCGGAAGACGTAGTCGGCCACGGGCGCGTCCCGCCCCGTCAGGTGGCGCAGCTCGGTCACCCAGTAGGGGTTGGGGATGAAGCGGACGTCGAGGACCTGGTCGGCGTCCATGGGCAGGCCGTACTTGAAGCCGAAGGACATGACCGTCACCCGCAGGGCCAGGTCGGACTCGGTGGCCACCAGCTCGCGCACGCGCCGGGCCAGCTCGTGGACGGACAGGTTCGTGGTGTCGATGACGTCGTCCGCCACGGCCTTGAGGCCCCCCAGCAGCGTCCGCTCCTGCTCGATGCCGTCGAGGATGGTGCCCGAGCCCTGCAGGGGGTGGGGCCTGCGGGAGGACTCGAAGCGCCGCACCAGGCTCGCGTCGGAGGCGTCGAGGAAGAGCACGCGCACATTCGTGCCCGCCTCGCGCAGCTCGCGCCGGTACTGCATGAAGCTGGCGAAGAAGGCGCGGCTGCGCACGTCCACGACGGCGGCCAGCCGGTGCACGCCCGCCCCCACCGAGGTCATCATCCCCGCCAGGGCCGGCAGGAGCTGCGGGGGCAGGTTGTCCACGACGTACCAGTCCAGGTCCTCCAGGGCGTTGGCCGCCCGGGAGCGGCCCGCCCCGGACATGCCGGTGACGATGATCATCTCGGGCCGCTCGGCCGGGCGGACGGGCGGCGCGACCAGGTCCGCCTCCGGGATCGAGGCGGGCACCGCGTCCCGGCCGGGGCCGGTCCCGGTCTCGGTCGGGCGCGGGAGGCTGCGGTCCTGAGAGTCCATGACCCGATCATGGCACGCCGACCGGTAGCGTGGGGCCAGGCGCCGCCGCCCTGCGCGCCCGACCGTCGACGAAGGGTCCGCCGTGAGCACTCAGCCCCCTCCCCCGCCGCCCGCCGTCCTGGGCACGCCGTGGACGGACTCGGCCACCCGCGTGGCCCTGCTGGGCTCGGGCGAGCTCGGCAAGGAGATCGCCATCGCCCTGACGCGCCTGGGGGTGGAGGTCACCGCCATCGACCGCTACGAGGGGGCCCCCGCCCAGCAGGTGGCGCACAACGCCCTGACGGTGGACATGAGCGATCCGGGGGCGCTGACCGCGGCCATCCGCTCGTGCGGCGCCGCCGTCGTCGTCCCCGAGATCGAGGCCCTGGCCACCGACGCCCTGGTGGCCCTGGAGGAGGCCGGGGACGTGCGCGTGGTGCCGACGGCGCGGGCGGCCCGCCTGACCATGGACCGCGAGGGCATCCGCCGTCTGGCGGCCGAGGAGCTGGGGCTGCCCACCAGCCCCTACGTCTTCGCCTCGTCCCCGGCCGAGCTGGAGGCCGGGGCCCGGCGGGTGGGGTTCCCGTGCGTGGTCAAGCCGGTCATGTCCTCCTCGGGCCACGGCCAGTCGGTGCTTCGTGGTCCTGAGGACCTGGAGACGGCTTGGCGCTACGCGGCCCTTGATGGCCGGGTCGACCGGGGCCGGATCATCGTGGAGGGCTTCGTGCGTTTCGACGTCGAGATCACCCTGCTCACGGTGCGCTGGCGCGATCCGCGCACCGGGGAAACGGCGACGAGCTTCTGCGAGCCCATCGGGCACCGCCAGGAGGACGGCGACTACGTGGAGTCCTGGCAGCCGCAGGCGCTGGAGCCGGCGGCCCTGGAGCGCGCCCGGGCCGCGGCCGCGGCGGTGACGGGGGCGCTGGGCGGCTGGGGCGTGTTCGGCGTCGAGCTGTTCGTGCGCGGCGGGCAGGTCCTGTTCTCCGAGGTCTCCCCCCGCCCCCACGACACCGGCCTGGTCACCCTGGCGAGCCAGCGCCTGAGCGAGTTCGAGCTGCACGCCCGGGCCCTGCTGGGCCTGCCGGTGGACACCTCGCTGCGCTCCCCCGCGGCCTCCGCCGTCATCAGGTCCCCGCTGGCCGGCGACCCGGGCGCGGGGGTGCGCTTCGAGGGCGTCGCCGAGGCGCTGGCCGTGCCGGGGGCGGACCTGCGCCTGTTCGGCAAGCCCGTGGCGCGCCCGGGCCGGCGCCTGGGGGTGGCCGTGGCGCAGGCCGACGACGTGGCCACCGCCCGCGAGCGCGCCCGGGCCGCGGCCGGGGCGGTGGGCGTGCGCTGACCGCCCCGGCCGGCCCGGCGCGGGCTCAGGGGCGCAGGTCGGCCCCGTTGGAGGCGATGATCCGCCTGTACCAGTCGAAGGACTTCTTGCGGCGGCGGGCCAGGGTGCCGCTCCCGTCGTCGTTGCGGTCGACGTGGATGAAGCCGTAGCGCTTGGACATCTGGGCGGTGGAGGCCGACACCAGGTCGATGCAGCCCCAGGAGGTGTAGCCCAGGACCTGCACGCCGTCGGCGATGGCCTCGGCGACCTGGACCAGGTGGTCGTTCATGTAGGCGATGCGGTAGTCGTCCTCGACCGTGGGCCCGTCGGGGCCGTCGACCAGGACGTCCTTGGCGCCCAGGCCGTTCTCGACGATGAACAGGGGCTTGCCCCAGCGGTCCCAGTAGTCGTTCAGGACGGTGCGCAGGCCCGCCGGGTCGATCTGCCAGCCCCATGCGGAGGCCTTGAGGGTGGGGTTGGGGACCCCGCCCATGAGGTTGCCCTCGCCGGCCTCGGCCTGCTGGGCGGCGGTCTCGCACACGGACATGTAGTAGGAGAAGGAGACGAAGTCGACGGTGTGCTCGCGCAGCAGGGCGCGGTCGGCCTCGGTGATGTCCGGTTCGATGCCCTTGTCGCGCAGGGTGCGCAGCAGGTAGCCGGGGTAGGCGCCGCGCACGTGGATGTCGCCGAAGGCGTAGTTGGCGCGCTCGGCCCGCTTGGCGGCCCACACGTCGCGCGGGTCGGGGGTGAGGGGGTAGACGGGCACGGCCAGGATCATGCAGCCGACCTTGATGTCGGGGTCGATCTCGTGGGCGATCTTCGTGGCGGCGGCGGAGGCGACGAGCTCGTGGTGGATGGCCCGGTAGAGGTCCTGCTCATCGAGCTCCTCCTTGGGGGTGGCGATGGCGCCGGACATGAAGGGCTCGTGGAGGACGGAGTTGATCTCGTTGAAGGTGAGCCAGTACTTCACGCGCTCGCCGTAGCGCTCGAACAGGGTGCGGGCGTAGCGCTCGTAGAAGCCGATGAGGCGCCGGTCGGTCCAGCCGTTGTAGGTGCGGGCCAGGTGCAGCGGGGTCTCGTAGTGGCTGATGGTGATCAGCGGGGTGATGCCGTGCCGCTCGAGCTCGTCGAGGACGCGGTCGTAGAAGGCCAGGCCCTCCTCGTTGGGCTCGGTCTCGTCGCCGCGGGGGAAGATGCGGCTCCAGGCGATGGAGAAGCGGAAGACCTTGAAGCCCATCTCGGCCAGCAGGGCGATGTCCTGGGCGTAGCGGTGGTAGAAGTCGATGGCCTTGAGCTTGAGGTTGTCCGGGGTGGGGGCGGCGGTGGGCGGGGTCATGATGCCGTGGGGCATGACGTCCTGGATGCTCAGGCCCTTGCCGCCCTCGTCGTAGGCGCCCTCGATCTGGTTGGCGGCGGTGGCCCCTCCCCACAGGAAGCCGTCGGGGAAGCGCGGGCCGGCGGGTGCGGATGTCGCGGGGGGCCTCATGGGTGGTCCTTACCTGTTGTGCTCGTCGGCGGTGCCCGGGGGGTTGTCCGGGACCGGGTTGAGGTGCGCGAGAATCGTAGCCGCCAGGGTGGGGCCGATGCCCCGCACCGAGGCGATCCGCTCCGCGGTGGCGGCGCGCAGCCGCTTGACGGAGCCGAATTCCTTGAGCAGGGCGGCCTGGCGCGCGGGCCCCAGCCCGGGCACGTCGTCGAGCGCGGAGCGGGTCATGCCGGCCGAGCGCCGGGCGCGGTGGTGGGTGATGGCGAAGCGGTGGGACTCGTCGCGCAGGTGCTGGAGCAGGTGGAGGGCGGGCGAGGTGCGCGCCAGCACCACGGGGAACTCCTCGCCCGGCATCCACACCTCCTCCAGGCGCTTGGCCAGGCCGATGAGCGGCACGTCGACGCCGAGCTCGTCCAGGGCGGTGCGCGCGGCCCCCACCTGGGGCGCTCCGCCGTCGACGACGACGAGGCCGGGGGCGTAGGAGAAGCGCCGGGGCCGGCCGGTGCCGGGGTCGATGGGCCCCGAGGCGGCGGGTGAGGCGGTCCCGGCGGTCCCGCCGTCGGTCCCGGCGGGCTCGGCGCCCTCCTCCGGGCTGGCGCCCTGCTCGGCCAGCAGCCGCTTGAAGCGGCGGGTGAGGACCTCGCGCATGGCGGCGGTGTCGTCGACGGCGCCGGTCCCGTCCCGGCCGTGGACGGTGAAGCGCCGGTAGTCGGATTTGCGGGGCGCGCCGTCCTCGAAGACGACCATGGAGCCGACCTGGTGGGCGCCGTGGGTGTGGGAGATGTCGTAGCACTCGATGCGCAGCGGCGCCTCGGGCAGGTCCAGGGCCCCGGCCAGCTCCTCCAGGGCGGCCGAGCGCCGGGTGAGGTCGCCGGCGCGGCGCGTCTTGTGCAGGCGCAGCGCCTCCTCGGCGTTCTTGCGCACGGTGCCCATGAGGGCCGCCTTGTCCCCGCGCACCGGCACGCGCAACTCGACCCCGCCCCCGCGCAGGCCGGCCAGCCAGGCGCGCACGGCGGGCGCGTCGGCGGGCAGGGCGGGGACGAGGACCTCGCGCGGAACGGCCGTGGTGGCGGTGTGGGCGACGTCGTCGACGCTGGTGGCCGCCGCCGCGCCGCGCCGGGCCGGGGCGGGCCCGGAGCGGGGCGCCGGCGCGGCGGGGGCGCGACCGCCCACCCCGAGCGAGGTCGTGGGGCCCGAGCGCTCGGGGGCGCCCGTCCCGGCCGGGTCGACCAGGTCGCCGTAGACCTGCTGGAGGAGGCGCTCGACGAGCTCGGCGTCGTCGGCGTCCTCGACCAGGTCGATGACCCAGCCGCGCTGGCCGCGCACCCTTCCGCCGCGCACGTGGAAGACCTGGACGGCGGCGGTGAGCTCGTCGCGCACCAGGGCGAAGACGTCGGCGTCGGTGGCGTCGGGCAGGACGACGGCGTTGCGCTCGAGGACCCCGCGCAGCGCGGCGGCGTCGTCGCGCAGGCGCGCCGCCCTCTCGAAGTCCAGGTCGGCGGCGGCCAGGCGCATGCGCTCGTCGAGCTCGCGCAGGTAGGGGCCGGTGCGCCCGGCCAGGAAGGAGCACAGGTCCTCGGCCAGCGCCCGGTGGTCGGCCTCGCCGATGCGGCCCACGCAGGGGGCCGAGCACTTGTCGATGTAGCCCAGCAGGCAGGGGCGCCCGGAGGCGCGGGCGCGCGCGAACACTGCGGACGAGCAGGAGCGCACGGGGAAGACGCGCAGGAGCTGGTCGAGGGTCTCGCGGATGGAGCGCGCCTGCACGAAGGGGCCGAAGTAGCGGGTCCCGGCCCTGCGCGCGCCGCGCACCACCTGGGCGCGCGGGTAGGCCTCGCTCATGGTGACGGCCAGGTACGGGTAGGACTTGTCGTCCTTGTACATGACGTTGAAGCGCGGGTTGAACTCCTTGATCCAGGAGTACTCCAGGGCCAGGGACTCCGCCTCCGTGCCCACGACCGTCCACTCCACGGCGCAGGCGGTGGTCACCATCCTCCGGGTCCGCGGGTGCAGGGCGGCCACGTCCTGGAAGTAGCTCGACAGGCGCGAGCGCAGGCTCTTGGCCTTGCCGACGTAGATGACGCGGCCCTCGGCGTCGAGGAACCGGTAGACGCCCGGGGACGCGGGGATCTCGCCGGGGGCGGGGCGGTATGTCGAGGGGTCGGCCATGACGGGCAGCCTAGAGCAGGGCGCCCGACCGGGCGGGCGCGGTTCCTAGGACTCGTCCAGGTCGTACTCCCGGTAGTCGTGCTCGGGCGTGCGCTCGACCGGCAGCTCCAGGCGGGCGCCCCGGCGGGTCTCGGGCACGAGGTCGGTGACGAAGGCGTAGCGGGTGAAGGGCGTGCCGGGCTCGGCGCCGGCGCGGGCCTCGACGGCCTGCCGACGCAGCTCGGAGAGCAGGTCTCTCAGGCGCCGGGTGTAGGCGCGGGCCAGGTCCTGCGGCAGCCAGATCATGCCGTCGGCGTGGAGCATGGGCCCCTTCTCCGCCCGCTCGGCGCGGATGACGTGCTCGACCATCTGGCCGTAGCGCGTGCGCAGCACGGCGCCGAGGGCCTCGTGCAGGCCGTCGGCGTCGGTGGTCGCGTCGTCGCCCGTGATCCCGCGCTGGGGCGAGACGTACCAGTGGTCGCGCGCCGTGGCTCCCTCGGGGCCCTCGGCGTCGAGGACGTAGCCGGCGTCCCGCAGCCTGCGGATGTGGTAGCTGACGGAGTTGGCGGGTTCGCCGAGGATCTCGGCGAGGTCGGTGGCCCGCAGCGGCCGGTCGGCGTCCCACATCTCCGTGAGGATGGCCAGGCGCAGCGGGTGCGCGACGGCCCTCATGACGGCGGGATCGGCGATGCGGCGCGGCATGGGGACAAGGGTAGGAGGAGGGCGCGCGGTTCCGCAAAACCTGTTTCGCAATATCTCTTGCGCACGAGGACGTGCGGGTGCATGCTGTGCCGCATGAGCGCCACGCCCGCCGGCCCCCGTCCCTCCCCCCTCCCGTCGCCGCCCCTGTGGCGCAGCCGGGACTACCTCCTGTGGTTCACGGGCGACACCCTGGCGGACTTCGGCTCGTCCCTGCGCGCGTTCGCCATGCCGCTCATCGCCTACGCGGCCACCGGGTCGCTCACGACGGCCGGGCTCGTCGGCACCGTGGGCGCGGTCGCGTCCACCGTCATGACCGTGCCGGGCGGCGTCGTCGTCGACCGGGTGGACCGCAAGCGGCTCATCGTCCTGGGCGATCTCGCGCGGGCGACGATCTACGGCTCGGCGGCGCTCGCCTGGCGGCTGGGGGCGCTCACCCCGCCGGTCCTGCTCGTGGTCGCGGCCGCCTCCGGCGCCTGCGCCGGCGTGTTCGGGCTCGCGTCGAACGCCATGATCAAGCACGTCGTGCCCCCGGACCGCTACCCCTCGGCGCAGGCCGCCAACCAGGCCCGCGAATCGGCCCTGTCCATCGCGAGCAACCCGGCGGGCGGGGCGCTCATGTCCGTCTCCCCCGCCGCCCCCTTCCTCGCCGAGGCGGCGGGGCACGTCCTGGCCGCCGTCAGCATCTGGCGGGTGCGGGCCGACACCCGCCCCGGGGCCGGGTCCGCCTCCCCGCCCGATCCGGCGCGCCCCGGCGGGCGGGGGCCGGTCGCCGGGGCGCGCCGCGCCCGCGCCGAGGTCGTCGAGGGCTGGCGCTGGCTCGCCGGCCGGCCCTTCCTCCTCTTCCTGTCCCTCGTCTTCGGCCTTCTGAGCATCAGCGGCACCGGCTCCTGCACCGCCGTCGTCCTCGGCTGGTCCCGCGACGGGCTGTCCGCCGCCAGGATCGGGGTGCTCACCACCGGATCGGGCGTCGCCATGCTCGTGGGGGCGGCCGGCGCGACGCGGCTCAGCCAGCGCGTGCGCGGCGGGGTCCTCCTCCTGGCGGCCACCGCCGTGACGGTGTCGGCCACCGCGGGCCTCGCCCTCGTCCCCTCGGTGCCCGGCCGCGCCCTGCTGCTGGTCCTGCTCTTCTGCGCCGCGCCGATCATGAACGCCGTGGGGGGCGGCTACGTGATGCGGCTCATCCCCACTGGGATGTTCGGCCGGGTCGGCGGCGCCCTCCTGCTCATCAACCTCGGGCTGCCCGCCGCGGCCCCCTGGCTGGCGGGGCGCGGGCTCGACGCGGTGGGGCGCAGCGGGACCCTGTGGGGCTTCACCGCGCTGGGGTCCCTCGCCCTGGGACTCATGCTGGCCTCCCGGAGGCTGCGGACCCTGGGTCTGCCCTCGCAGTGGGACGCGGCCGACGAGGCGCCATGACCCCGGGCGCCGGCGGGCCGGGGCTAGGAGGCGCTCACGGAGCGCGAGGAGTCGAGGAAGAACCGGTGGGCGGCCCGCAGCAGCTCGCGCCCCGCCTCCAGGTCGTTGGCGAAGACCAGGTCCGGCAGGAGCACGTGGGTGCCGTCGGAGAAGTAGGCGCGCGTGCCCATGTCGTTCCTGCGCATGGACGAGCTCCCGGGCACCCGCGCCCGCGCCTCGCGGATCTCCGTGAAGTCGCACCACCGGTGGAACCACTGCAGTGTCCAGGCCCCGCCCTTGAGCTTGTCGTGGCGGAGGCCGGCGGGCGTCAGGGTCAGGCGCGAGACCATCGACTCCACGCGGTAGTTGATGACCCAGAACCCGAGGAGGAGGGCCCCGGCGATCGCGCCGACGACCGTGAGCGCCGCCCGCCCCAGGGCCATCCCGGCGACGACGGCGACCAGGCACGGGATCACCGTGAAGGCCGAGAAGGCGATGAGGCGGCGCCGGGCCATGCCGCCGTCGGGCTGGAAGGCGACGGCCCCGTCGCGCCGGATGTCCTCCAGCCTCTGCCTGACCCAGATCTCGCGCTCGTCCTGATTCCTCAAGGGCATGCCATCACCCTACGTCACGCGCGCCCGAATCGTGACCTGAATGTGACCTTCGGTCGTCGCCCGCGGGTCCGGCGACGGGGCCCGGACGGGCGGTGGTGGGCGATACTGGGATCGAACCAGTGACCTCTTCCGTGTCAGGGAAGCGCGCTCCCGCTGCGCCAATCGCCCGAGGTGGGTACCGGATTCGAACCGGTGTGAACGGCTTTGCAGGCCGGTGCCTAGCCTCTCGGCCAACCCACCGCTGAAGATGCCGGGCGCCGGCGGCCCCCCGCTCCTCGGAGCGGATGACGGGACTCGAACCCGCGACCCTCACCTTGGCAAGGTGATGCTCTACCAACTGAGCCACATCCGCATGAGCCCGGGGCGGGACGACCCGCCCGGTGCTGGGAAACCATAGCACCCACCCGGCGGGGCGGACCAAACGACCCCGCGGTGAGACACCTCACCGGTCTCCTGTTTGCCGCGCCGGGCGCCGCCCCGATAGCCTGTCCCCCGCGCCGGGCGATTGGCTCAGGGGTTAGAGCGCCTCGTTCACACCGAGGAGGTCACTGGTTCGATTCCAGTATCGCCCACCCGGCGCGCGGGCCCGGACCGTACGGTCCGGGCCCGCGCCGTTGCGCGCCGCCGCCCGGCGCCGATCCGCTCAGATCCTGGCGCCGGCGGGGATCTCGCCGGGCGATCCCTGCGGCGCGACGCGCGCCCGGCCGGTGGCCACGACGCCGGCCCCGAAGGTCCAGTCGCCCTCCACGCTCAGGGACTCGGCCCCCCTGATCGAGGGGACGCCGTGGGGGAAGCGGGCCTCGAAGTCGCCGATCCGCTTGTAGAAGCGCGCATCGAGGCTCACCTCGCAGGCCCGCTCCGGCACCATCCGCAGCAGCCCGTCGTCGTCGACCTCGTAGACGTCCGAGCGCACCAGCAGCAGGTCGTTGGTGGTCTTGACCGGCAGGAACCGGCTGCGCGGCACCTCCACGGCGGCGGCGCCCTCGAAGGCCTCGACGGCCGCGCCCATCGCCGTCTCCATCTGGATGACGGGCGTGGAGGCGGGGTCGGAGGGGTCGACCGTCTTCTCATTGCGGATGAGCGGCAGACCGAGGATCCCCCCGCGCTCGACCAGGGTGTCGCGCAGGACCTCCAGATCGAACCAGAGGTTGTTGGTGTGGAAGAAGGGGTGGCGGAACTGGTCGGTGAAGAAGCGCATCTGCTCGGGGGGCGTCTGCGCCGTGTCGCGCAGGATGATGCGCCCGTCGCTCCTGCGCACGGCCAGGTGCCCGCCCTTGACGTCGGCGGGCGTGCGGCGGCACACCTCCGGGGCGTAGGGGGCGCCGGAGGCCGCGAACCAGCCGGCGATGCGGGCGGAGGGGGCCGCCCCCAGGTTGTCCGAGTTGGAGGTCATGGCGTACCGGTAGCCGCGCTCCAGCAGGGCGTCGAGGACCCCGGAGGCCATCAGGGCCGTGTAGATGTCGCCGTGGCCGGGCGGGCACCACTCCAGCTCGGGGTCGGCGGGCCACTGCACCGGGCTCAGGTCGTCGACCCGCAGCTTGGGCTCGCGGTTCTGCAGGAAGTCCAGGGGCAGGCCGTCGACCTCGATGCCGGGGCGGGCCGCCAGGGCGGCCAGGGTGTCGGAGCGGGTGCGGAAGGAGTCCATGAAGATCAGCGGCAGTCTCACCCCGTAGCGCCGGCGCGCCGCCATGACCTGGTCGACGAGCAGGTCGAGGAAGGTCCGCCCGTCGCGGACCGGGAGCAGGGACTTGGCCCGGTCCATGCCCATGGAGGTGCCCAGGCCCCCGTTGAGCTTGATGAGCGCCGTGCGGTCGAGCGCCTCGCGGGCCGCGTCCTCGTCGATCGCGGCCCCGTCGATGGAGTCGATCCGCGTGAGCGGCTCGATCGTCTCCTCGGGGATGAGGCCCGTGGCCCCGCCCTCGAGCTGGGTGTAGTAGTGGGTGAAGACGTCGATGGCTTGCTGCGCGACCCCGGCATCGCGCATTTTAGTCCGGGCGGCGGTGAGTCCGTTCTCGCTCATGACTGCAGGGTAGTCCGCGGCCCCGCCCGCACGCCCGACGGCGCCAGCCGCCCGGTTATCCACAGAAGTCGGCCCGCCCATATGAATCCGCCGCCCCCTGGCCTAGCGTGGGCGCCGTCCCCCGCAGGCACGTCAGGAGAGACCGCCCATGCCCCGCCCCGACAACCCCTACGCCCCGCGCCGGCCGGGCGAGGACCTGACCGAGGTGCTGCGGCGCCTCGACCTCATGGAGCGCAAGCTCGACTGGATCGCCCGCCGCATCGCCGTCCTCGCCCACGTGGAGGGCGCCGCGCCCGCCCACGAGCCCACCGCGCAGCGGGTCGGGCCCGCCGAGTCCGGGCCCGACCCGGCGGAGCCCCGTCCCCAGCCCGCCCCGACCGACGGGCCCCGACCGGTCGAACCGGTCGAACCGGCCCGGCCCGAGCCCGCCGAACCCGCCGAACCCGGTCCGACGCCGTCGCCCCGCCCGTGGACGCCGGTCGAGCCCCGTCCCCGCCCCGCCGCCCCGGGCGCGGCGCCGCCGGTCCCCGCGGCCCGGCCGACCCGGATTCCGGCAGCCCCGGCCGTCTCCGCGGGCGGGCCGGGCGCGCGCCCCGCCGTCGGCCCCTCCCCCGCCGGTCCCGCCTGGTGGGAGCGCGCCCGCGCGGAGGGCAACATCGGGCGCTACCTGCTCTCGGCGGCGGCGACCCTGCTCATCGTGCTGGCCGCCGTCAGCCTCGTCGCGCTCACCTGGGAGTCCATCCCCGACGGCGTCAAAATCGGCTCCCTCGCCCTGGCGGCGCTCGCGCTCGTGGGGGTCGGCACCCGCCTGGCGGTCGCCCGCCCCGGCCAGCGCGTCGCCGCGGCCACGCTCACCGGCACCGGCGGGGCCCTGGGCTTCGTCGCCGTCATCAGCGGCGTGCTCCTGGACGGACTCGTCCCCGCCCGCCCCGCCTTCGGCCTCATGGCGCTGTGGGGCCTGGTGCTGCTGCTCCTGTCGCGCCTGACCCGGCAGGTGTTCACCGCCGTCGTGTCCATGGTGGGCGCCCTGGTCACCATGGGCTTCGCCTCCCTCCACGCCCTGGCGCACCCCGAGCTCGCGCTCACGGAATGGCTGCTCATCGAGCTCTACGCCCTCGTGCTGGCCGTCACCTGCGCCCTGCTCGCCGGGACCGCCGGGCGGATGCCCGGGGCCGTGTGGTACCCGGTGATCGGGGTGACGACCACGTCCTTCGCCGCGCTGGCCGCGCCCTCGCACGGCCCCCTGGGCTCGGCCGACCTCGCCCCGGCCGCGCTGGCCCTCGTCGCCGCCGCGATCGCCCTCCTCCACGCCCAGGTCCTCCAGGCCGACGCCCTGCTGTGGAACCACGGCCGGCGCGGCGCCATCGGCTGGGACTGGGCCGCCGCGCAGGTCGTCACCGCCGTCGTGACCGCGCTGAGCCTGGGGCGGCTGACGGCGCCCGGGCAGCGGACGGCCGCGGTGCTGCTCGTCCTGGCGGTGCAGATCGTGGCGAGCGCCGTGATCCTCCTGGCGCGCCGGCCGCGGGGCCGGCGCCCGGGGCCCCTCGCGGCCCTCCTCGGCGGCATCGTCGTGGTCGGGCTGATGCTCCTGCTCGTCGAGGCGCGCGCCGCCGTCCTGCTCGCCCTCGCCGTGGCGCTGCCCGTGTGGGGCCTGGCGCGCGAGGGCGCCGCCTGGACCGTCCCCCTCGCCGCCGCCGGCGCCGGCGGCGCCCTGCTCGCCTGCAACCGGGACCGGCCCGCCCTCGCCTCGGCGCTGGCGGCCGCGCTGGTCATGCTGGCCGCCTGCCCCCTGTGCGAGGCCGCGCTGCCCGACGACGCCGACCCGCGGGCCCGCTTCGCGCGCCGCACCGCGCTGCGCGCCGGCGCCTGGCTGGGCGGGGCCGCCCTGGCCGTCTCAGCCCCGGTCCTGATCGCCGGACTGGTGCCCTGGGCGCCCGACGCCGCCCGCGCCACGGGGGCGGTGCTCATGTCGGCGGCGCTGACCGCCCTGAGCGCGCTGGGCCTGTTCCACCCCGACGCCTCTCCCCTGCCGCTCGCGCGCGGCGCCATGATCGGGCTGCGCCCCGGGGTCGACGCCGCCGGGCGCGCCCTGACCCCGGCGCCCCCGGCCGGCACGGTCGTGGGCGCCGTCGTCCTGGCCGGCGGAGCCCTCGTCGACCTGCTCGCCGCCGGCTCCGCCCGGTTCGCCCCCGCGCTGGCGCTGGTCGTGGCCGCCGTCGTCCTGACCGTCACGGCCGACCGCCTGCTCCTGCCGTGGATCCGCCGCGCCGGCGCGGCCCTGGCCGCGGCCGGGCTGAGCTCCCTGGTGCTGTGGTGGTCGATCATCGCGCTGAGCGACGCCCGGGCCTCCTCCGTCATTATGACGGTCATCGCCCTGGGCACGGGCGCGGCGTGCATCCTGCTGGGATTCGCCATCGGGGCGACGGCGCTGCGCCACTACGGCCTGGCCCTGGTCCTGGTGGCGGTCCTCAAGCTCGCCGTCTTCGACGTCGTCGCCCAGAGCTCGCTCACGCGCATCCTGGCGCTGCTGGTGGGCGGCGTCGTCTGCTTCGGCCTGTCCCTGGCCTACAACCGGGCCGCCACCGACGCCGAGGGGGCCCGGGAGGCCCGGGAGCAGGGCGACTCCGGGCGGCCGGGCGGCCCCGGGGCCTGAGGCCGCCCGCCCCCGGCCCGCGGACCGGCCGGGCGACGCCCGCCCCCGCCCCTTTCAGCGGCGCGAGCGCTCCAGCAGCGGGGCCAGGTACCGGCCGGTGTGGGAGGCGGGGTCGGCGGCCACCTCCTCCGGGGTGCCGGCGGCCACCACCTCCCCGCCGCCCCGGCCGCCCTCGGGCCCCAGGTCGATGACCCAGTCCGCGTTGGCGATGACATCGAGGTTGTGCTCGATGACGACCACCGTGTTGCCCTTGTCGACCAGGCCCTGGAGGACCGCCAGGAGCTTGCGGATGTCCTCGAAGTGCAGGCCCGTCGTCGGCTCGTCCAGGACGTAGACGGTCCGGCCCGTCGAGCGGCGCTGGAGCTCGGTGGCCAGCTTGACGCGCTGCGCCTCCCCGCCGGACAGGGTGGTGGCCGACTGCCCCAGTCTCACGTAGCCCAGGCCGACGTCGACGAGCGTGCTCAGGTGGCGGGCGATGATCGGGGTGGCGGCGAAGAACTCGCCGGCCCGGCGGATGGTCATGTCCAGCACGTCGGCGACCGTGGCGTCCTTGTAGCGGATCTCCAGGGTCTCCCGGTTGTAGCGGGCCCCGCCGCAGACCTCGCAGGGCACGTAGACGTCGGGCAGGAAGTTCATCTCGATCTTGAGCGTGCCGTCGCCCTTGCAGGCCTCGCAGCGCCCGCCCTTGACGTTGAAGGAGAAGCGGCCGGGCCCGTAGCCGCGCGCCTTGGACTCGGGCACGGCGGCGAAGATCTTGCGGATGTGGTCCCACACGCCCGTGTAGGTGGCCGGGTTGGAGCGGGGGGTGCGGCCGATGGGCGACTGGTCCACGTGCACCACCTTGTCCAGGTCGTCCAGGCCGCGCACCGTCCTGTGCCGCCCGGGCACGCCCCGGGCCCGGTTGAGCCGGTTGGCCAGGACCTGGTAGAGGATCGAGTTGACCAGCGAGGACTTGCCCGATCCGGACACGCCGGTGACGGCCGTGAGCACGCCCAGGGGGAAGGAGACGGTGATGTTCTTGAGGTTGTTCTCGCGGGCCCCCACCACCGTGACCTCCCGGCCCCTGACCGGCCTGCGCCGCACGGCGGGCACCTCGATGGCGCGGCGCCCGGCCAGGTAGTCGCCGGTGAGGCAGTCGGCGGCGTCGAGCAGTCCCGGCAGGGCGCCGGCGTAGACGACCCGCCCGCCCCTCTCCCCGGCGCCCGGGCCGATGTCGACGATCCAGTCGGCCGAGCGGATGGTGTCCTCGTCGTGCTCGACGACGATGAGGGTGTTACCCAGGTCCCGCAGGCGCTGAAGGGTCTCGATGAGGCGGGCGTTGTCCCGCTGGTGCAGCCCGATGCTGGGCTCGTCGAGCACGTAGAGGACCCCGACCAGCCCCGAGCCGATCTGGGTGGCCAGGCGGATGCGCTGCGCCTCCCCGCCCGACAGCGTCGCGGCGCCGCGGGCCAGGCTCAGGTAGTCCAGGCCGACGTCGACGAGGAAGCCCAGGCGGGCGTCGATCTCGGTCAGGATCGTCGCGGCGATCCGCTCGACCTGGCCGGTCAGGTGCAGTCCGGCCAGGAAGTCGCGGGCCTCGCCCACGGGCAGCTCGCACAGCTGGGCGATGGACCTGTCCCCCACGCGCACGGCCAGGACCTCGGGCTTGAGGCGCGCGCCGTGGCAGGTCGGGCAGGGCACCCGGCGCATGTAGCCCTCGTAGCGCTCCTTGGACCACTCCGACTCGGTCTCGTCGTGCTTGCGCATGACGTAGTCGAGCGCGCCCTCGAAGCCGGTGGAGTAGATGCGCTCGCGCCCCCACCGGTTGCGGTACTTGACCTGGACCTCGTAGTCCTTGCCGCGCAGGATGGCCTCCTTGGCGCGGTCGGGCAGGGCCCGCCAGGGGGTGTCGACGTCGAAGGCGAGCTCCTCCCCCAGGGCCGCCAGCTGCCGGGTGAAGTACTTCTGGTGGCCCGCCCACGGGGCGATGGCGCCCTCGGCCAGGGTCAGCTCCTCGTCGGGGACGACCAGGGAGGGGTCGACCTCCAGGCGGGTGCCGATGCCGGTGCACGCGGGGCAGGCGCCGTAGGGGGCGTTGAAGGAGAAGGTGCGCGGCTCCATCTCGTCCAGGGACAGGGGGTGCTCGTTGGGGCAGGCCCGCTTCTCGGAGTAGCGGTGCTCGCGATCGGGATCCTCGGCGGGCAGGTCCACCTTGTCGATGACGACGAGCCCGTCGGCCAGGCCCAGCGCCGTCTCGACCGAGTCGGTCAGGCGCCGGCGGATGCCCTCGCGCACGACGAGGCGGTCGACGACCACCTCGATGTCGTGCTTGAGCCTCTTGTTGAGCGCGGGCACGTCCCCCAGGCGGTGGATGATGCCGTCGACCCGCACGCGCGAGAAGCCCCGGGCGGAAAGGTCTGCGAAGAGCTCGGCGTACTCGCCCTTGCGGCCGCGCACGACGGGGGCCAGGACCTGGAAGCGGGTGCCCTCGTCCATGGCGCGCACCCGGTCGACGATCTGCTGGGGGGTCTGTGAGGAGATGACCGCGTCGCACACGGGGCAGTGCTGGACGCCGGCGCGCGCGTAGAGCAGGCGCAGGTAGTCGTAGACCTCGGTGACGGTGCCCACGGTGGAGCGGGGGTTGCGGGAGGTGGACTTCTGGTCGATGGACACCGCCGGGCTCAGGCCCTCGATGAAGTCGACGTCGGGCTTGTCCATCTGGCCCAGGAACTGGCGGGCGTAGGAGGACAGGGACTCCACGTAGCGGCGCTGGCCCTCGGCGAAGATCGTGTCGAAGGCGAGGGAGGACTTGCCCGAGCCGGACAGGCCGGTGAAGACGATCATCGCGTTGCGCGGCAGGTCCAGGTTCACGCCCTTGAGGTTGTGCTCTCGTGCGCCGCGGATGATGAGGGAGTCGTTCACGACGCCGAGTCTAGGAGGGAGGACCGCAACCCCAAACACGTGTTCGAGGCGGGGCGGCGAGGGATTGGCCACTCCGGGCGGTCGGCGCGCCGGTCCGGGGCGCCCGCCCCGCCCGGCGGCCGCCCCGCGCCGGTGCTCCGCGGCGTCCACCGCCCCCTCTTTCACTGCGCCCCTTCACCCTCTACTGCGCCCCTTTTCCTCCGCTGCGCCTCTTCGCCCTCCGCTGCGCACCCCCGCGGTCCGCGAGATCGTCACTTAACCCGCGAGCACGTCGGGTAACCCTCGAGCACGTACCTCTAGCAGACGTGCTCGAGGGTTAAGTGACGTGCTCGCGCGTCGGGCGGGGTTCCCGCGGACTCCGTCCGGTCATCGGGGCGCCCGTCGTGGTCGTCGTCCAACCGGCGGCTCTCCTCCGAGGGGCCGCGGCGGCGCCGATTGTCCAAATCTGTTGCAAAGGCCCCGATCGTGCCGGGGCTCCGAAAGGGAAACGTTGATATTCCGCGCTTCTTCTCGCCACCGATCCCGGCCCGGGGCGCCTTTGCAACAGATTCGGACACGCCCCCGCCCCGGCACGCCCCAGGAGCCCCACCCGCACCAGCGCAGCGGCGCCCCGGCGGGCGCAGCACCGTCTAGGCTGGGGCCATGAGCAGGATCTACGCCGTCGAGTACCGCTACGTCACCGACCAGGACGAGGAGATGGCGAAGATGCGCCCCTCGCACCGGGCCTTCAACGGCCGGCTCGCCGACCGGGGGCTGCTGCTGGCGGCCGGCCCCCACCCCGGCACGCACGAGGCCCTCATCGTCGTGCGCGCCGAGGACGAGGCCGGCGCCCTGGCCCTCCTGGACGACGACCCCTTCCACAGGGCCGGTTTCATCGCCGAGCGGGTCGCGCGGGAGTGGAACCCGGTCATCGGCCTGCTGGCCTGAGCCCCCGGGCGGGTCGGGCCCCCGTCAGCCGATCGGCCCCATGGGGCCGATTCGTCTCACCGATCGGCCCTCGGGCGCCCCGCGCCCGGCTCCGGGCCCGCCAGGCGGGGGCCGAGCGAGCCCACCAGGTGCATCAGGGCGACGACAACGCCCGTCATGACCGCGACGACCAGCCAGGTCGTGGGGGCCGGCCACTCCAGGAGGAAGAAGGCCCGCACCGGCGCGACGAGGACGCCCGCCACCGCGATGGCGCCCATGAGGACGATCAGGCCCAGGCGCCAGCCCCACAGGGGCCGCGCCGTCAGCGTCAGCAGCGCCAGTCCGCAGGCCACCAGCACGAGCGTGGCGCCCGTGGTCACCTGCCCTTCGGGGGCGCCGACGGCGGCCAGCCAGGTGCGCGCCGCCAGGGTGCACGCGCCCGCGACCAGGCCCGCGGGCACCGACAGGACCAGCACGCGGCGCAGGAAGCCGGAGCGGTAGCGGCGGCGGTTGGGGGCCAGGGCCAGGACGAAGGCGGGGATCCCGATCGTCAGGGAGGACACGATGGTGAGCTGGCGCGGCAGGAAGGGGTAGGAGATGGCCGTGAGGGCGACGACGACGGCGATGAGGCTAGCGTAGACGGTCTTGGACAGGAACAGGGAGGCGATCCGCTCCGTGTTGGCCATGACCCGCCGCCCCTCGGCGACCACGCCGGGCAGGGCGGAGAACTCCCCGCTCAGCAGGACCAGGCGCGCCACCGCCCGCGTGGCCGGCGCGCCGTTGCCCATGGCGATGCCCAGGTCGGCGTCCTTGAGGGCGAGGGCGTCGTTGACGCCGTCGCCCGTCATGGCCACGGTGCGCCCGCGACGGCGCAGGGCCCGGACGAAGGCGCGCTTCTGCTCGGGCGTGACGCGCCCCAGGACGTCGGCGCCCTCGACCGAGTCGGCCAGGGCGTCCAGCTCCTCGGGGGCGGAGGCGTCGGCGGGCAGGGTGCGCGCGTCGACGACGGCGAGATCCCCGTCCCGCCCGGGCCCGGGCTCATCGGCCCCGCCCTCGACGGCCTCCGCCCCGCCCCCGCCGGCCCCGGCCGCGCGCACGCCGGCCCGGCGGGCGACGGCGGCCACGGTGACGGGGTTGTCGCCGCTGATGACCTTGACCCGCACGCCCTGGTCTCGGAAGTAGGCCAGGGTCCGCTCGGCGTCGGGGCGGACCTCCTCGGCCAGGACGACCAGGCCGGCGGCGGCGCGCCCGTCGGGCAGGGCGGCGTCCCCGTCGGGCGCGCGCCCGCAGCCGACGTCGGCGACGGCCAGGCCCACCACGCGCAGGCCCCGCCCGGCCAGCTCCCGGGCGCGCGCCAGCAGCGCCCCGGCCCCCTCGGCCCCGTCCAGGACGATCTCGGGGGCGCCCATGACCCAGGTCCGCCCGCCCGCGCCCGCCGCGGACCACTTGCGCCGCGAGGAGAAGGGCACGCGCCGCCCGTCGGCGTCGTCCGTCCCGGTCCGCCCGCCGGCGTCGTCGTCGGGCCCGGGCGCGCCGAGTTCCCCCAGCCCCTCGCGCACGGCCAGGGCGGTCGCATTGGACTCCTGCGAGGTCAGGGCCGCCAGGGCGCCGCGCAGCTCGGGCCCCGCCCCGGCCCCGCCGGGGCCCTCGACGCGCTCCAGGCGGATGCGCCCGGTGGTGATGGTGCCGGTCTTGTCCAGGCACAGCGTGTCGACGCGGGCCAGGACCTCCACGGCGGGCAGCTCCTGGACCAGGACGCGGCGGCGGGCCAGGCGCAGCGAGGCGGTGGCGAAGTTGACGCTCGTGAGCAGCACCAGCCCCTGGGGGACCATGCCCACGACCCCGGCGATGGCCGCGACCGTCGCCATGCGCCAGGCGCCGGTGGCCCGCGCCGCCTGCCAGCCGCCCGCCGCGCTGATCTGCGACCAGGCCAGCAGCAGCGCCACCGGCACGATGACCCAGGAGATCCAGCGCAGGACCCGGTCGGTGCCCTCCTGGAGCTCGGAGCCGACCCTGGAGAAGCGGCGGGCCTCGCGCGCCAGCCGGTGGGCGTAGGCCCGCTCGCCCACGGCGGTGGCGCGCATGAGCCCCTCCCCCGCCGTGACCGTGGTGCCCGACAGGACCCGGGCGCCCGGCTCGGGGCGCACGGCGTCGGACTCCCCGGTGAGGATGGACTCGTCGATCTCCAGCCCGTCGGCGGTCAGGAGCTCGCCGTCGGCGGGGACCTGCTCCCCGCTGCGCAGTCGCACGACGTCGTCCAGGACGATGTCCGCCACGTCGACGTCGGCCTCGCGCCCCTCGCGCCGGACGTGGGCGGTGGGCGCCTGGAGGACGCTGAGGCGGTCCAGGGCGCGCTTGGCGCGGACCTCGGCGAGGGTTCCCGTGGCCGTGTTGAGCACCAGCACGAAGCCGAACAGCGCGTCCACCCACTGCCCCACGAGGAGCACCACGACCAGGGCGACGCCCAGGATGGCGTTGAAGACGGTCAGCAGGTTGGTCCGCAGGATCGCCGCCGCCGAGCGCGAGCTGGGCTCCCGGTAGGCGTTGGTCAGCCCCCGGCGCACGCGCTCGCGCACCTGGGAGGCGCTCAGGCCCCGCGGGGCGCCGTCCGCCCCGACGGGCTCTCGAGGGTCCGTCCGGGTCTGCTCGGTCATCCGATCGGTCATGGCCGCCAGCCTACCGGCGCCCGCCCCGGCGCCGGGTGCGCAGCAGGGAGGCGACGGCGACCACGGCCAGGGTCACCACGATGACCAGCAGGGAGACCGCCGTGGAGGGCTCGGGGACGAGCTCCACGGGCCGCCCGCCGTTGATGAGGGGCAGGGAGTTGACGCGCAGGGCGTGGTCGATGAGCTTGAGGCCGATGAACCCCAGGATGACGGCCAGGCCGTAGGGCAGGTAGACGAGCCGCTCCAGCAGCCCGTCGATGAGGAAGTAGAGCTGGCGCAGCCCCAGCAGGGAGAAGGCCGTGGCGCTGAAGACGAGGAAGGGCTCGGAGGTGAGCCCGAAGATCGCCGGGATGGAGTCGACGGCGAACATGAGGTCGGCCGAGCCCAGGGCGACGACGGCGATGAGCATCGGGGTGATCATGGTGCGCCCGGCGTGGCGGTGGATCAGCCGGTTGCCCACGAAGCCGTCGGTCGTGGGCAGGACCCGCCGCACCAGGCGGGTCACCGCGTTGTCGGCGTACTCGGCGCCGTCGTCGGGCCCGTCCGGCCGGCGGGCGTCGACGACCTGCCTGACGGCGGTGCCGATCAGGAGGGCGCCGAAGACGTAGAAGACGGCGCCGAAGCGCTCCACGAGGGCGGCGCCGGCCAGGATGAAGACCAGGCGCAGCGCCAGGGCGATGACGATGCCCGCCAGCAGCGCCTTCTGCTGGTAGGCGCGCGGCACCCGGAAGGCCGACAGGATGAGGATGAACACGAAGAGGTTGTCCACGCTCAGCGACCACTCGGTGACCCACCCGGCGTAGAACTCCTGCCCCCACGCGCCGCCGGCGACCGCCCACACCACGGCGCCGTAGCCGGCGGCCAGCGCCATGTAGGCCAGGCTCCAGCCCACGGCCTCGCGCAGGCCCGGCGGGTGCGGGTTGCGGGCGTGCCCGACGAAGTCCAGGGTCAGCAGGCCCGCGACGACGGCGCCCAGCGCCAGCCAGGCCAGGGGACTCGCGCCCATCGTCCCCCCTCTCAGCGGTCGCCGTCGCGCCCGGCCGCGGCGGCGCGCCGGGAGGACAGGGCGGAGGCGACGACGGTGAGGGCGACGACGACGACGATGAGGCCCAGCGACGCCCCGATGGAGGGCTCGGGGATCGCCTCCCAGGGTCGCCCCCCGTTGATGAAGGGCAATTCGTTGCTGTGCAGGGCGTGGTTGACGAGCTTGAGGCCGATGAACCCCAGGATGGCGGCCAGTCCGTAGTGCAGGTAGACGAGGCGGTCCAGCAGCCCGTCGATGAGGAAGTAGAGCTGGCGCAGCCCCAGCAGGGAGAAGGCGTTGGCGGCGAAGACGAGGTAGGGCTCGGCCGTCAGGGAGTAGATCGCCGGGATGGAGTCGACGGCGAACATGACGTCGGCGGTGCCGATGGCGATGATGCACAGGAGCATCGGGGTGATCATGGTGCGCCCGGCGTGGCGGTGGATCACCTTGCCGCCCACGAAGCCGTCCGTCATGGGCACGACCCGCGAGACGAGCCTGACGAAGCCGCTGGGCCGGTACTCCTCGGCCTCGTGCTCGTCGGGCCGCTGGACGCCCTCGCGGGCCTGGGCCACGGCGGTGTAGATGAGCCAGGCGCCGAAGACGTAGAAGATCGCCGAGAAGTTCTCGATGAGGGCGGCGCCGGCCAGGATGAAGACCAGGCGCAGTACCAGGGCGATGACGATGCCCGCCAGCAGCACCTCCTGCTGGTAGGCGCGCGGCACCCGGAAGGCGGTGAGCATGATGACGAACACGAAGAGGTTGTCGATGCTCAGCGCCTTCTCGGTGATGTAGCCGGCGAAGTACTCCTGGCCGTACCGCCCGCCCCACACGGCCCACACGACGGCGCCGAAGGCGCAGGCCATGGCGATGTAGGCCGCCGACCAGGCGGCCGCCTCCCTCATGGAGGGCTCGTGGGGGGTGCGCACATGGCCGACGACGTCGATCGTGATCATGGTCAGGATGATCGCGGCCAGGGCGATCCATCCGAGGGCGTGGACGTCCACGGGCGCTCCTTCGGTACGGGTTCGGAAAAGGTACCGAAGGTCTCCTCCCGCCGCGGCCCGCGCCGGACGGCGCGGACCCGGGGCCTGCGACGCCGGGGCCGGGGCCCTGAGGACCCGGTCGCCGTGATGACGACGTCGCCGTTGGTGGGAGTACTCCCCTCCGAGTGGTCGGGGCGAGTCTAACGGCTCGGCGGCCCGCGCGGCCGGCGCCCGGTGCGGCGTCGGCGATGCGGCCGGCGCCGGTCAGTCCGCCGCGCGCATGGAGCGCAGCTCCTTCTTCAGGTCCCGGATCTCGTCGCGCAGCCGGGCCGCCAGCTCGAAGTGCAGGTCCTCGGCGGCGGCGTGCATCTGGGCGGTGAGCTCGGTGATGAGGTCGGCCAGGTCCCCCTGGGCGGCCCCGGCCAGCTTCTCGCGCACGGTGGCCTCGGCGGCCCGACGGCGCCGCGAGACCACCGCCCGCTCCTCGTGTCCGCGGTAGCCGCCGGCCAGCAGCTCGGCGGTGTCCACGTCCTCGCGGGCGAGCATGTCGGTCACGTCGGCGATCCTCTTGCGCAGCGGCTGCGGGTCGATGCCGTGCTCGGCGTTGTAGGCGATCTGCTTGGCGCGGCGCCGCTCGGTCTCCCCGATGGCCGCGGCCATGGCCGGGGTGATGGCGTCGGCGTACATGTGCACCTGCCCCGAGACGTTGCGGGCGGCGCGCCCGATGGTCTGGATGAGGGAGGTGGCCGAGCGCAGGAAGCCCTCCTTGTCCGCGTCCAGGATCGCCACCAGGGAGACCTCCGGCAGGTCCAGGCCCTCGCGCAGCAGGTTGATGCCCACGAGCACGTCGAACTCCCCCAGGCGCAGTCGGCGCAGCAGCTCCACGCGCCGCAGCGTGTCGACGTCGGAGTGCAGGTACTCCACACGCACGCCCCGCTCGGCCAGGTAGGTGGTCAGGTCCTCGGCCATGCGCTTGGTCAGGGTGGTCACCAGGACGCGCTCGCCGCGCTCGACGCGCACGCGCACCTGCTCGAGCAGGTCGTCGATCTGCCCCTCGGTGGGCTTGACCACCACCTCGGGGTCCACCAGGCCCGTGGGGCGGATGATCTGCTCGACGACGCCGTCGGAGCGCCGCGTCTCGTAGGGGCCCGGGGTGGCGGACAGGTAGACGGTCTGGCCGATGCGGTCCTCGAACTCGGCGAAGGTCAGCGGCCGGTTGTCCAGGGCGCTGGGCAGGCGGAAGCCGTGATCCACCAGGGTCCGCTTGCGCGAGGCGTCGCCCTCGTGCATGGCCCCGATCTGCGGCACCGTCACGTGGGACTCGTCGATGACCAGGAGGAAGTCCTCGGGGAAGTAGTCCAGCAGGGTGTTGGGCGGGGTGCCCGGGGAGCGCCCGTCGATGTGCAGCGAGTAGTTCTCGATGCCCGAGCACATGCCGATCTGGCCGAGCATCTCCAGGTCGTAGGTGGTGCGCATGCGCAGGCGCTGGGCCTCCAGGAGCCTGCCGTCGCGCTCCAGGACGGCCAGGCGATCGGCCAGCTCGGCCTCGATGCCCTCGATGGCCCGCGCCATGCGCTCGGGGCCGGCCACGTAGTGGGAGGCGGGGAAGACGAAGACCTCGTCGGCCGAGTCGATGACCTTGCCGCTCACCGGGTGGAGGGTGGCCAGGGACTCGATCTCGTCGCCGAAGAACTCCACGCGGATGGCCAGCTCCTCGTACATGGGGATGATCTCCACGGTGTCGCCGCGCACCCGGAAGGTGCCGCGGGTGAAGTCGACGTCGTTGCGGGTGTACTGCATGGCCACGAAGCGGCGCAGCAGCTCGTCGCGGTCGATGACCTGGCCCACGGCCAGCGGCGTCATGCGGTCCACGTACTCCTGGGGGGTGCCCAGGCCGTAGATGCACGACACGGAGGACACGACGACGACGTCGCGGCGGGTGAGCAGCGAATTCGTCGCGCTGTGGCGCAGGCGCTCGACCTCGTCGTTGATGGAGGAGTCCTTCTCGATGAAGGTGTCCGTCTGGGGCACGTAGGCCTCGGGCTGGTAGTAGTCGTAGTAGGACACGAAGTACTCCACCGCGTTGTTCGGCAGCAGCTCGCGGAACTCGGCGGCCATCTGGGCGGCCAGGGTCTTGTTGGGCTCCAGGATGAGGGTGGGGCGCTGGACCCTCTCCACCAGCCAGGCGGTGGTCGCGGACTTGCCGGTGCCGGTGGCCCCCAGCAGGACGATGTCCTTCTCCCCCGCCCTCAGGCGCCGCTCCAGCTCGTCGATGGCGGCCGGCTGGTCGCCGCCGGGCGTGTAGGGGCTGATGACCTCGAAGGGCCTGGCGCGGCGGCGCAGGTCGGTGACGGGACGCATGGGCCCAGGCTACGCGGACCGGTCGGCCGCCCCGAGCCGCCGCAGCGGGGAGAGCCGGTTGTCCCACAGCCAGGCGACGCCGTCGGCCAGGTCCGCCTCGGTGCCGTTGTTGATCAGGACGACGTCCGCCAGGGCGCGGCGCGCCTCGTCGTCGGCCTGGCCGGCCATGCGCGCCATGGCCTCGGCGCGCTCCAGCCCCCGCCGCTCCAGGCGCTCCAGGCGCTGCTCCAGCGGGGACTCGACGACGACGACGGAGTCGAACAGGTCCGCCATGCCCTGCTCCACGAGCAGGGGGACGTCGTAGACGGCCACTCCCCCCGCCCCGGCGCGCTCCATCTCCTGGGCGGCCTCCAGGGCGATGCGCGGCAGGGTGAGGGACTCCAGGCGCCGGCGCGCGGAGGGGTCGGAGAAGATGAGGCCCGCCATGGCGGAGCGGTCGAGGGCGCCGTCGGCGGTGATGACCCCGTCGCCGAAGACGGAGCGGATCCGGCCCAGGACCGCTCCGCCCGCCCCGGTCACCCGCCGGGAGATGGCGTCGGCGTCGACCACGGTGGCGTCGCGCCGGGCCAGCAGGCGCGCCACCGTCGACTTGCCCGAGCCGATCCCGCCGGTCAGCCCCACCCGCAGGGGGCGCCCGGCGCGCGGGACGGAGGCGCGCCCCACCCCCTGCCTCCACGCCCGGCGGCGGCGGACCTGGTCGGCGAGCTCGATCAGCAGGGCGGTCAGCAGCGCGGGGACGTCGTCGGCGCCCGGCGCCCCGGGCCCGGGCACGTGCACGAACCCGGTGAGCACTCCGGTCCGGCCGCCGGCCTCCAGGGCCTCCAGGGCGGCGTACAGGGTCGCGTTGCACACGTAGCCCCCGGCGTCGTCGCTGACCTCCACCGCGTGACCGGCGGCGCGCAGCCTGCCCGCCAGCGTCGGGGCGCTCCACGTGGCGCAGCGCCGGGGCGGCCCGCCGGAGACCAGGGCCTCGCCGCGGGGCCGGCGGCCGGCGTTGTCGGGGATGCGGGCCCCGGCCAGGTTGCGGGCCGTCGTCTCCAGCCTCACCGCCCGGGCGCCGGCGTCCAGGCCCACGAGCACGACGACATCGGGGCGCAGCGCCGCGATGAGCTCGCGCACGCGGCCCCGGGCGCCCTCGAAGGTCACCGGCAGCCGCTCGCGGTGGACGATGAGGGCCCCGTGCGCCAGCGCCAGCTCCCCCGGCAGGAGGCGGACGGCCTCCCAGGAGGGGTTGAGGCGGGCGCCGTCGAAGGGTTCGAAGCCGGTGACGAGCGCGGTGACCAAGTGGTCAGACAAGGGCGGCGCGGCATCATGCATAACGGGAGCGTATAGCCGGCGGCCGCTCCTCGCTCAGGAGCCTCAGGAGGCCCGCTCGCCGCCCTCCTCGGATCTGCGCGCGGCCCCGCCGCGCGAGCGCCGCCCCCCGTGGCCGCGGCCGAAGGGCGCCACGGCCGCCTCCACCGCCGTCAGGCGCTCGGCCACGCCCCGCGGCGCGGTGCGGCAGCGCTCGAGCTGGGTGCGCGCGCGCTTGCAGAACTCGCGCGCGGCGCTGGCCCGGCCGTGGTCCTCCTCCACGCCCCGGGCGACCTCCTCGGCGATGATCGTCAGCGCCTGGGCGGCGGAGGCCGGGTCCCCGATCGCCTCGACGACGACGCCGGCCCGCTCCCCCGCCCGCGACGCCCCCCAGTCGCCCGCCTCCTGGCGCACCCGCTCCCACGAGGCCGAGGCCGCCCGGGCGTCGCGATGGCGGGCGGCCGTCTGCGCGGCGATGGTCAGGCTCGCCACCACCAGCTCGGACCACCCCTGGGACAGGCACAGCTCGGCGGTGTCCAGGGCCTCCTTCTCCGCGCGCTCATCGGCGCCCAGCGCCAGCAGGAGCCGGCAGAAGGCGATGCGCAGGTCGACGACCGTCTCCAGCTGGGAGTCGTCGGTCACGGCCGCCAGCGACTGGCTCACGGTCTCGGCGGTGACCAGCGCGCGCTCGTGCACCGAGTCCAGGCCGTAGCCGTTGGCCAGCACGAGCAGCTCGCGCACCTGGCCCAGGAGCCGGCCCTGGTTGCCCAGGGTGGCGCGGTCGGCGACCACGCCCGTCACGGTCCCGTAGGAGCGCGAGGCCAGGGAGCGGGCCTCGGCCGCCATGCGGCTCTCCGCCCAGAAGGACACCCCGTTGTTGCCGTTGCGCGCGTCGAAGCGCACGGCCAGGGCCCGCACGAAGGCGGTCACGGCGTCGTAGGCCCGCACGACGGGGTCCCAGCCGGTGACCTTCAGGTCGCCCCAGGGCGTGCGCCAGTCGATCGTGGAGCCCAGGGCGTTGGACCCGTAGCCCGCGCGGTTGGCCTCGCGCAGCACCAGGCTCGCCCCGACGGCGGCGTTGAGCAGGGACCAGGCGGTGGCCTGCCCCGGGTCGGCCGGCCCCGAGTGGCGCATGAGGGCCAGCCCCCGCTCCCACTGCCCCGACAGCCCCAGGTACTCCAGCTCATCGCCCAGCACCCGCAGCCGCAGGCTCTCGGGCACCGCCAGCAGCGTCAGCGACATGAGGGCGTCCTCCGCCTCCACCCGCCCGCCGCGCGCCAGGTGCGGCAGCAGGCCGGCCGCCAGGGTCAGGGCCGTGCCCGCGGGGTCGGCGTCGGGACGGGCGGGGGTCGCCGTCGTGGTGC
The DNA here is from genome assembly GCF_000429225.1 of Actinomyces dentalis DSM 19115. GTDB lineage: Bacteria > Actinomycetota > Actinomycetes > Actinomycetales > Actinomycetaceae > Actinomyces > Actinomyces dentalis. The sequence goes on along the minus strand of NZ_AUBL01000001.1, from coordinate 93,736 downwards.
GGATGACCCCGGAGTAGTCGTCGTGCAGGCGGGCGGTGGTGAGCGTCGCCTCGGCGTCGGGCTCGCCGAAGGAGAACAGCCGCGCCGTGCGCAGCTGCTCAATGGCCTCGGCGCGCAGGCCCAGGACCGCGCACAGCTCCACCCGCGCGTACCGCAGGGGCAGGGTCGAGGCCGACACCGCGGACCGCAGGGCCTCGCACACCGCCGCGGCCCGCTCCAGGTCCTCCCGACTGCGGTCGGGATCCTCCCCCAGGGCGGCGACCCAGACCCGGTCCACGGCCATGAGCGGCTCGGCGACGGCGCGCGCCTGGGCCCCGGTGGGCTCCGCATCGGGGGGATCCTCCACGAGCAGGCGGCTCAGGAGCTCCTGGGCGCTGCGCCCCCGCGGATCGCCCGCCCCCGCGATGAGATCGGGCAGCTCACCCCAACTGGTCATCGTCAGTTCCCCTCCGCTTTCCGATTCCGGGGCGTCGCCCGCAAACGACAGCAGACTGGCACGAGTCGGGCGCCGGCGCGATGGGGACGCCGCCCCGTCCCGGCTCCGATCGACGCCCGCCGCGCCCGCCGGCGGCGGACGGGACGGGCGTCGATCGGTCGTGGCCGGATCGTCTCAGTTGCCGGTCAGCTTCTCGCGCAGGGCGGCCAGCGCCTCGTCGGAGGCCAGCGTGCCGGTGGCCTCCGAGGCGGCCGAGGAGTAGGAGGCGGACCCGGCGTCGCCGGGGTCGGCGTCCCGCTCCATGGCCCGGGCGACCTGGGCCTTGTGGGCCTCCCAGCGCTCGTGGGCGGCGGCGTACTCCGCCTCCCAGGCCTCGCGCTGGGCGTCGTAGCCCTCGAGCCACTCGTTGGTCTCCGGGTCGAAGCCCTCGGGGTACTTGTAGTTGCCGTTCTCGTCGTACTCCGCGGCCATGCCGTACAGCGAGGGGTCGAAGTCCTCGGAGTTGGGGTCCACGCCCTCGTTGGCCTGCTTGAGGGACAGCGAGATGCGGCGGCGGTCCAGGTCGATGTCGATGACCTTGACGAAGACCTCGTCGCCGACCTTGGCGACCTGCTCGGGGACCTCCACGTGGCGCTGGGCCAGCTCGGAGATGTGCACCAGGCCCTCGATGCCGTCCTCGACGCGCACGAACGCGCCGAAGGGGACGAGCTTGGTGACCTTGCCGGGCACGACCTGGCCGATGGCGTGGGTGCGGGCGAAGGCCTGCCAGGGGTCCTCCTGGGTCGCCTTGAGCGACAGGGACACGCGCTCGCGGTCGAAGTCGACCTCCAGGACCTCGACGGTGACCTCCTGGCCGACCTCGACGACCTCGGAGGGGTGGTCGATGTGCTTCCAGGACAGCTCGGAGACGTGGACCAGGCCGTCGACGCCGCCCAGGTCCACGAAGGCGCCGAAGTTGACGATGGAGGAGACCACGCCGGAGCGGACCTGGCCCTTCTGGAGGGTCTGGAGGAAGTTGGTGCGCACCTCGGACTGCGTCTGCTCCAGGTAGGCGCGGCGGGAGAGAACCACGTTGTTGCGGTTCTTGTCGAGCTCGATGATCTTGGCCTCGAGCTCACGGCCGACGTAGGGCTGCAGATCGCGCACGCGGCGCATCTCGACCAGGGAGGCGGGCAGGAAGCCCCGCAGGCCGATGTCGAGGATGAGGCCGCCCTTGACGACCTCGATGACGGTGCCGGTGACGACGCCGTCCTCCTCCTTGACGCGCTCGATGGTGCCCCAGGCGCGCTCGTACTGGGCGCGCTTCTTGCTCAGGAGCAGGCGTCCCTCCTTGTCCTCCTTCTGGAGGACGAGGGCCTCGATCTCGTCGCCGACGGAGACGATCTCGTCGGGGTCGACGTCGTGCTTGATGGACAGCTCGCGAGCGAGGATGACGCCCTCGGTCTTGTAGCCGATGTCGAGGAGGACCTCATCGCGGTCGACCTTGACAACGGTGCCCTCGACGATGTCGCCGTCATCGAAGTACTTGATGGTCTGGTCGACGGCGGCGAGGATCTCCTCGGTCGAGCCGATGTCGTTGACGGCGACCGGGGCGGGGCTGGGCATGGTTGTGGTCATTGAGTGGGTGCTCCGAATACGGATGTGATGGTCGGGTGGGCAGAGCCGTGCGCACCCCTCGTCCCGGGCCAGCCCGGACTGGCACCGCGACTCGGTCGGGGACGTCAAGTCGCCCAGGAGCGCACTCAAGGGACTCTATCAGCATGCACCCAATCCGTAGCCTATGCGGTCCTGGGCAATCTGTATTCGCTATGCGTGGAATCCCTCACGTTCGCACCGGCTCCCTCAGTGGGCGGCCTCGCGCCAGGTCGTCCCGCGCCCCACCGAGACCTCCAGGGGCACGGACAGCTCCACGGCCCGCCCCATCTTGTCGCGCACGATCCGCTCGACCTCGTCGGCGTCGCCGGGGGCGACCTCCAGGAGGAGCTCGTCGTGGATCTGGAGCAGGACGCGGGAGGAGGCGCCCGCCCCGGCCAGCGCGTCGGCGACGTCGATCATCGCCTTCTTGATGATGTCGGCCGCGCTGCCCTGGATGGGGGCGTTGAGGGCCGCCCGCTCGGCCATCTCGCGCAGCCGGCGGTTGTCGCTGGTCAGATCCGGCAGGTAGCGGCGGCGCCCGAGGATCGTCTCGGTCCACCCGTCGACGCGGGCCCGCTCCACGACCCCCTCGAGGTAGTCGCGCACCTTCCCGAAGCGGTCGAAGTAGGCCTGGCGCAGGGCGATGGCCTCGGCGGAGTCGATGCCGAGCCGGCGGGCCAGGCCGAAGGCGGACAGCCCGTAGGCCAGCCCGTAGCTCATCGCCTTGATGCGGCTGCGCTGGGCGTCGGTGACCGCCCCGACGTCGATGTCGTGGACGAGGGCGGCGACGTAGCGGTGCAGGTCCTCCCCGCTGCGGAAGGCCTCGATGAGGGCCTCGTCCCCCGACAGGTGCGCCATGATGCGCATCTCGATCTGGGAGTAGTCGGCCGTGAGCAGGCACTCGTAGCCGCGCCCCACGACGAAGGCCTCGCGGATGCGCCGGCCCTCCTCGGTGCGCGCCGGGATGTTCTGCAGGTTCGGGTCGGTCGACGACAGCCGCCCGGTCGCGGCGATCGTCTGCTGGAAGGTCGTGTGGATGCGCCCGTCCGCCCCGATCGCCCTGCGCAGGCCCTCCACGGTCTGGCGCAGCTTGATGGCGTCGCGGTGCTCCAGCAGGCCGGCCAGGAAGGGGTGGGAGGTCTTGGCGTACAGGCCCGCCAGGGCCTCGGCGTCGGTGGTGTAGCCGGTCTTGGTCCTGCGGGTCCTGGGCATGCCCAGCTCGTCGAAGAGCACCGTCTGGAGCTGCTTGGGGCTGGAGAGGTTGAGCTCGTGGCCGGCCGCGGCCCAGGCGTCCTGGGCGGCGCGGGTCACGCGGGCGTCGAGCTCGGTCTCGCGCTCGGCGAGCACGGCGTCGTCGACGGCGATGCCGGCGTCCTCCATCTGGGCCAGCAGGGCCGCCACCGGCATCTCCAGGTCCGTGAACAGCACCTCGGCGCCGCGCTCGACCATCTGCGCCCGCAGGACGTCGTACAGCGGCAGGAGCACGGCGGCGCGGCGCGCGCAGGCCAGCAGCGCCCGCGGCGGGGCGTCGTCGGTCAGGGCCTCCAGGTCGAAGGCGCCCTGGGCGCCGCCCTCGTCCCCGGCGCCGTCCAGGGCCTCCAGGTCCAGGTCGAGCCAGCGCCGGGCCAGGGCGGCGACGTCGTAGCCGCGCTGCTCGGGGCGGCACAGGTAGCCGGCCAGCGAGGGGTCCGCGACGACCCCGTCGAGCTCCAGGCCGCGGGCGCGCAGGGCGTGCCAGACCCCCTTGGCGTCGGCCACGATCTTGGGGCGGTCCGCGTCGCCCAGGAGGCCGGCCAGCGCCCGCTCGTCGTCGGGGTCGACCAGCGCCAGGTCCAGGGCCAGGGCGCGCGCGCCGTCGCTCAGGGCCAGGAGCTGGGCGTCGCCCCGCTCCGGCGCCAGGACGCCGACGACGTCCAGGCCCAGGGGCCCGCCGCCCGCGTGGCGGTCGAGCCAGGCCCCCACGCCCCCGGGCTCGACCTGGCGGCCCAGGACGGCGATCTCCAGCGCCGCCAGGCGCTCGCGCACCGGGTCGGCGGAGCCGTCGCCGGAGCCGGCGGCGTCGCGGAAGGTCAGGACCCGCTGCGCGCGCCGGTGCAGGGTGCGCAGCTCCAGGGCCTCCATGATCCGGGCCAGCTCCTCGCGGCCAGCGCCGCCCGGGCGCAGGTCGCGCAGGGGGTCGATGCCCAGGTCGACGTCGGTGACGAGCCGGTTGAGGCGGCGGTTGCGCACCACGTCGTCGAGGTGCTCGCGCAGCGAGGCCCCCGCCCGGCCCCGGATCTGCCCGGCGTGGGCGATGACGCCGTCCAGGCCGTCGTAGAGGTTGAGCCACTTGGCCGCGGTCTTGGGCCCCACGCCCGGCACGCCGGGAAGGTTGTCGCTGGTCTCGCCCACCAGCGCCGCCAGGTGCGGGTAGCGCTCGGGGCCCACGCCGTAGCGCTCCCGCACCTGGGCGGGCGTCATGCGCCGCAGCGCGGAGACGCCCCTGACGGGGTAGAGCACGGTGCAGTTCTCGGTGATGAGCTGGAAGGAGTCGCGGTCGCCGGAGCACACCAGGACCTCCAGGCCCTCGGCCCGGGCCCGCGCGGCCAGGGTGGCCAGGACGTCGTCCGCCTCGTAGTCCGGGGCCGTCACGGCGCGCACCCCCATCGCCGCCAGGATGTCCTCGATGAGCTCGATCTGCCCGATGAAGGGCCGGGGCGTCTCGTCGCGGTTGGCCTTGTAGCCGGGGTACTGGCGGGTGCGGAAGGTGCCGCCCGGCAGGTCGAAGGCGACGGCCAGGTGGGTGGGCCGCTCCTGCTCCAGCAGGGACAGGAGCATGGAGATGAAGCCGTGCACGGCGTTGGTCGCCTGGCCGGTGGAGGTGGTGAAGGAGTCCACGGGCAGCGCGTAGTAGGCCCGGAAGGCCATGGAGTGGCCGTCGATGAGCAGCAGGCGCCCCGCCCGGGGGGCGCCGGGCGCGGCGTCGGGGTCGGATGGGCTGGTCTCGGTGGTGCTCACCGTGCCAGCCTAAGGGCATGAGCGAGCCCCACAGCCCCGTCCCGCACTCCGCCGACACCGCCGTCGCCTTCCCCGACTCCGGCACCGACCCCTTCCCGGTCCCGCGTCCGGCCGGTTCGGCCGTGTCCGCCGCCAGCGCGCTGCGACCGGCCCTGGAGCAGGCGGAGCGGGGGACCCTCATGGACACCCTGTCCATGGTGGTCCTCGAGCGCGGGGCGCAGCGCAGCGTCGTGCGCATGCCGGTGGAGGGCGCCCGCCAGGTAGCGGGGGTCCTGCACGGCGGCGCCACGGCCGCCCTCATCGAGACGGCCGCCTCCGTGGCCGCGCGGCGGGCGGCGCCCGCCGGGGCGGTGCCCGTGGGCGCCGGGCTCATGGTCGACCACCTGCGCCCGGTGCGCTCCGGCTACGTCACGGCCATCGCCTCCCCCGTCCACCAGGACCGGCGCACCTGCGTCTACGAGGTGAGGGTGAGCGACGACGAGGGCCGCGCCGTGGCCCGGGGCACGCTGCGCAGCCTGTACACCCGGCCCGACGCCCGGTCCGACGACGACGCGGCCTGACGGGGCCGGCGGCGCGCCCCTCAGTCCCGGTTCTTGGCCGGGCCCTTGGAGACGCCGCCGACCTGCTCGATGACGGCGTCGGCGACCTCGCGCATGGTCAGGCGGCGGTTCATGGAGGTCTTCTGCAGCCACCGGAAGGCCTCCGGCTCGCTCTGCCCCATCTTCTCCATGAGCAGGCCCTTGGCGCGGTCCACGCGCTTGCGGGTTTCGAAGCGCTCCTGGAGGTCGGCGATCTCGCCCTCCAGGGACCGGATCTCCTCGTGGCGCGACAGCGCGATCTCCAGGGCCGGAATGAGCTCGGCCGGGGTGAAGGGCTTGACGACGTAGGCCATGGCCCCGGCCGCCCCCGCGCGCTCGACCAGTTCGGTCTGGGAGAAGGCGGTGAGCATGACGACGGCGACGGAGTGCTTGTCGAGGATCTTCTCGGCGGCGGTAATGCCGTCCATGACGGGCATCTTGATGTCCATGACGCACAGGTCGGGCTCGTGCTCCTCGACGAGGCGCACGGCCTCCTCGCCGTCGGCGGCCTCGGCGACGACCTCGTATCCCGCCTCGGTGAGGGTCTCGACAATGTCGAGGCGGATGAGCGTCTCGTCCTCTGCGACGACGACGCGGCGACTGCGGGCGGTGGGGGTCTCAGGGGACGCGGATTGTTTGCTCACGATTCGCATATTAGTATGCTCCGCGCCGACGCACTCGCCGTCGCCGCGCCTCCGTAGCCCAATCGGCAGAGGCATCCGACTCAAAATCGGAGTGTTATGGGTTCGAATCCCATCGGAGGCACGGACCCGGGCGCGAACTCACGGGCGGGGCCCGCACCGTGATGGTGCGGGCCCCGCCCGGTCACCCGGTCCGGCCCGGGGAGTCCTTCAGGACCGGTAGTCGACCGTCTCGCCGACGGTGTGGACGCGGATGGAGTTCGTCGAGCCGGGGGTGCCCGGGGGCATGCCGGCGACGATGATGACCTCGTCGCCGGCGCGGGCCAGGTGCCTGGCCTGGAGGACCTCGTCGACCTGGGCGACCATCTCGTCGGTGTCGCTGACCTCGGGCACCTCGTAGGTGGTCACGCCCCAGGAGACGGACAGCTGGTTGCGCGTGGAGCGCAGCGGCGTGAAGGCGAGCAGCGGAATGGGCGAGCGCAGGCGCGAGAGCCTGCGGGCCGTGTCGCCGGACTGGGTGAAGGTCACCAGGTGGGTGACCTCGAGCTGGTCGCCCATCTCGGCGGCCGCCCGGGTGATCGCCCCGCCGCGGGTCTGCGGGTAGGAGCCCAGCGGGGCGATGCGGTCCCCGCCGTTGTCCTCGACGTTCTCGATGATGCGGGCCATGGTGCGCACGGCCTCGATGGGGTAGGCGCCCACGGAGGTCTCGCCCGAGAGCATGACGGCGTCGGCGCCGTCGAGAATGGCGTTGGCGCAGTCGGAGGCCTCGGCGCGGGTGGGGCGCGGGTTCTGGATCATGGACTCCAGCACCTGGGTGGCCACGATGACGGGCTTGGCCTGGCGGCGGGCGAGCTCGATGGCGCGCTTCTGGACCAGCGGGACGGCCTCCAGGGGCATCTCGACGCCGAGGTCGCCGCGGGCCACCATAATGCCGTCGAAGGCGGAGACGATCTCGAAGAGCTTGTCGACGGCCTGCGGCTTCTCGATCTTGGCGATGACGGGCAGGCGCACCCCGACCTCGTCCATGATGGCGTGGACGTCGTCGATGTCGGAGGCGCTGCGCACGAAGGACAGGGCGATCACGTCGGCGTCGGCCCGCGTCAGGGCCCAGCGCAGGTCCTCGCGGTCCTTCTCGCTCAGGGCGGGCACGGACACGGCCACGCCGGGCAGGTTGAGGCCCTTGTGGTTGGACACGTAGCCGGGGACCTCGACCTTCGTGATGACGTCGGTGTCCGTGACGGCGGTGACCCGCACCGCCACATTGCCGTCGTCGATGAGGAGGCGGTCGCCGGGCTTGCAGTCCCCCGGCAGGCCCTTGAAGGTCGTCGAGACGCGCTTGACGGTGCCCAGCACGTCGTCGATGGTGATGGTGAATTCGTCGCCCTTGTCGAGCTTGACCCTCTGGTCGCCCACGAAGGTGCCCAGGCGGATCTTGGGGCCCTGGAGGTCGACGAGCACGGCCACCGGGCGGCCGGAGGCCTCCGCCGCGGCCCGCACCCTGCCGATGAGCACCTCGGCCTCCTCGGCGCTGCCGTGGGAGCGGTTGATGCGGGCGACGTCCATGCCCGCGTCGACGAGCGCCTGCACCTGCTCAGACGATTCGGTGGCGGGTCCGAGGGTGCATACGATCTTGGCTCTGCGCATGGCCCCAGCCTACGGGACAACGGGCCCGGAGACTACCCGTTCGCACTCCGAGCCCGGTCGTCGTCGCCCGATCCCCCCTCCGTGTCGCCATTCGGACCATCGAGGGTCGCATGGCGGTCCTCATCGTCGGATCCGGCGTCGGCGGGGTCCGGCGCGGGGCCGACGGCGATGGCGTCGTCGGCCCCGCGCCGGCCGGCGGCGACGAAGCCGACCAGGCCCACCAGGAAGACGATCATCGCCGTCCACTCGTTCAGGCGCAGGCCCAGGACGACGGCGGCCTCGTCCACCCGCAGGTACTCGATCCAGGCGCGACCGGCCGTGTAGACCATGAGGTAGGCCCAGATGAGGCGCCCGCCCGTCGTCCCGTCGCGGCGCCTCAGGCGCCGCTCCAGCAGGACCAGCAGGGCCGCCCCCGCCAGGTTCCACAGCGCCTCGTAGAGGAAGGTCGGGTGGAACAGGGTTCCGGGGGCGCAGCCGGCCGGCAGGTGGGCGTCGTCGATCTCCAGGCCCCAGGGCAGCGCGGTGGGGGCGCCGAAGAGCTCCTGGTTGAACCAGTTGCCCACGCGCCCCACCGCCTGGGCCACGAGGAGGGCCGGGGCGACGGCGTCGGTCAGGGGGGCCAGGCGCAGTCCGCGCCGGCGCATGAGCCACGCGGCCGCCGCCAGCCCCGCGGCGACGCCGCCCCAGATGCCCAGTCCGCCCCGCCAGATCTGCACGATGCGGACGGGGTCGCCCCCCGGCCCGAAGTAGGCGTCCGGGGAGGTGATGACGTGGTACAGCCGGGCGCCGAGAATGCCCACGGGCACACTCAGCACGGCCACGTCCAGAACCGTGTCCCCGTCGCCGCCGCGCGCGCGGTAGCGCCTGGAGGTCCACCACACGGCGATGAAGACGCCCGCCAGGATGCACAGCGCGTAGGCGCGCAGCGAGAAGGGGCCCAGATGCCACGCGTTGCGCGAGGGGCTGGGGATCGAGGCGGGCGGGGCGGGCAGCGGGGCGATGGCGAGCACTCAGAGGACCTCTCGGCGGGTGGCGGTGAGCAGTGAGGGGTGGGAGCCCGCGGCCACGAGCTGGGCCACGAACTGCTGGGGGTCGGCGGAGCGAATGATCGCCTCGCCGACGAGGACCACGTCCGCCCCGGCCCGAGCGTAGTTCATGACGTCGTGCGCCCCGCTCACCCCGCCGGCGGCGATGCGGATGGTCGAGCCGGGCAGGACCTCGGCGACCTGCTCGAAGCGGGAGCGGTCCACCGCCCGGGTGCCGGGGTCGCGGGCGTCGACGGCCAGGGCGCGGGCGCCCGCGTGCACGGCGGTCAGGGCCTCGCGCCGGGAGTGGACCCCGACGACCGCGAGCATCCCCAGGGAGTGGGTCCGGTCGATGAGCGACTCCAGGACGAGGGTGGCCGTGCGCGCGTCGAGCATGAGCAGGTCCGCCCCGTGGGCGCGGGCCTCGTGGACCTGGTAGGGCGTGACGACCAGGTCATTGACCAGGACGGGCACGTCCACGGCGCCCCGCACGGCGTCGAGGTCCTCCAGGGCGCCGTGGGAGCGCAGCGGCTCGGTGACCACCGAGACGCAGGCCGCCCCCCCGGCCTCGTAGAAGCGCGCCAGGACCGCGACGTCGCCGACCCCGGTCAGGTCGGCGAAGTCGGCCGTGGCGCGCTTGACCTCGGCGATGACGGACACGGCCCGGCCGCGCGAGCGCAGGACGGCGGCCGCATTGAGGGTCGGGGGCGCGGTGCGCACCAGCTCGCGCAGGTGCTCCAGCGGCAGGCGCCGCTGGCGGGCCCGCACGGCGGCGCGGGCCGCCTGGGCGAGCTCCTCGAACCTGTTCACCGCTGCACCTCCTGACCCCGAGCGGCGGTCCCGACCGGGCCCGCACGACGGCGCCCCGGTCCGCTCATAGTCCTCGGCGGCGGGCCGCCGTGGCAAATCAGGGCGGCGAGCCGGCGTCAGGAGGCCGGCCGGCGCCCGACAACGGCCCCCAGGTCCCCGCCGGCGGCGAAGCAGCTGCGGGCCCCGGTGTGGCAGGCGGCGCCGACCTGGTCGACGCGCACCAGCAGAGCGTCGCCGTCGCAGTCCAGGGCCACGGACCTGACGTACTGATGGTGGCCGGAGGTGTCGCCCTTGCGCCAGTACTCCCGGCGGGAGCGCGACCAGAAGGTCACGCGCCCCTGGGTCAGGGTGCGGCGCAGGGCCTCGTCGTCCATCCAGCCGACCATGAGCACCTCGCCGGAGTCGTACTGCTGGACGACGGCCGCCACCAGCCCGGCGGCGTCGCGCTTGAGGCGGGCGGCGAGCGCCGGGTCCAGACGGGCGGCGGGGGCGGCGGGCGCGGTCCTGACCGGGTGGCCCGCCCGCCGCAGGGCCTCCTTGGCGTCGGCCACCGTCAGGGTCCCGTAGTGGAAGACGCTGGCGGCCAGGACGGCGTCGGCGCCGTGGTCGGCGGCGGCGGCGAAGTCCTCCGCCCGCCCCGCCCCACCGGAGGCGATGAGGGGCACGCGCACGCGCTCGCGCACGGCGTCGAGCATGTCCAGGTCGAAGCCGCCCGTGACGCCGTCGGCGTCCATGGAGTTGAGCAGGATCTCCCCGGCCCCCAGGTCGGCGGCCCGCCGCGCCCACTCCAGGGCGTCGACGCCGGTGGAGCGGGTGCCCCCGTGGGTGGTGACCTCGTAGCCCGACGGCGTGCTCACCCCCGGCGGGCAGCGGCGGGCGTCGAGGGACAGGACGAGGACCTGCTCACCGAAGCGCTCGGCGACCTCGGACAGCAGCTCGGGGCGGGCGATCGCCGCCGTATTGACGCCGACCTTGTCGGCCCCCGCCCGCAGCAGCGCGTCGACGTCCCCGACGCCGCGCACTCCGCCGCCCACCGTCAGGGGCACGAAGACCTGCTCGGCCGCGGCCGCGACGACCTCCAGCATGGTGGCGCGCCCCTCGCGGGAGGCGGACACGTCGAGGAAGGTGATCTCGTCCGCGCCCTGCGCGTCGTAGCGCCGGGCCAGCTCGACGGGGTCCCCGGCGTCGCGCAGGCCGGTGAAATTGACGCCCTTGACCACCCGCCCGTCCTTGACGTCGAGGCAGGGGATGACGCGGACGGCGACGCTCATCGGTGGCTCCTTCGCGGCGGGCGCTTGCGGGGGTGCGGACCGGACCAGGGTAGCGCCCGCGGGCCCCGGCTCAGGGCGTGGCCGGCGCGGAGGCGGCGTCGGACGGGGCGGCGCCGCCCTCGACGATGGCCAGGACGTCGACGACGACCGCGACCGGCTCGTCCCCGCGCGCCTGGTCCGCCGGCAGCGACAGGACGACCCGCGAGCCGACGGGAACGTCGACCAGGCCCTGGGCCAGCCCGGCCAGGGTGTCGGTCATGTCGATGGTGCCCAGGGCCGCCGTCCAGCCGTAGTTCGTGGTGCGGACCGTGCCCCCGGACCAGGACACGATGGTGTAGCGGGCCACGATCGTATCGGTGGCGGAGACCTGGCTCCCCTCCCCCCGGATGACGACGGCGGCGGTGGAGCGGGTGGGGGCGGCCAGCCCGGTCAGGCCCACGGAGACGGTGCCGTCCTCGGCCAGGGCGACGCTCGGCGTCCCGGCGGCGGGCGTCTGCGCCGCGCCCGCGGCGAGGGTGGGCAGGACGTCGACGACCGTCACCTCGGCGACCCTCCCGCCGCTGCTCTCGACGGACGAGCGCAGGACGATGCGCGAGCCCTCGGCGGCCTGGACGACGGCCGCGTCGATGGCCTCGCCGACGACACCGGCGTCCAGGCGGCGGAAGAACAGGCGCCTGCCCGAGGGCGAACCCGTGGTGTTGGCGCCGTCGGTCCCGGAGAAGCGCGAGACCGACAGGAGCACGCCGTCGCCCTCGTTCACGGTCCGTCCCGTCCCCTGGACGACGACGTCGGTGATGACCTGCTCGGGCGCGGGCGGGGCGAGCACGCCCTTGAGGGACAGGGCCGGGGTCGAGCCGATCCTGCCGGTGACGGTCAGGGCCGAGTCGATCGGGGCGTCGGCGGCCAGCGTCACCCCGCCCCCGCCGCCCGCCGTGGCGCCCCCCAGGATGCGCCCGGCGCCGCTGCGCGACAGGACGACGGGCACGGCGATGATCGCGACCACGACGACGATCGTGAGGATGACGGCCACCGCGCCCCGCGGCCGCCTGCGGCCCAGGGTCGCGCCGACGGCCCGCTGGGCGCCGGTGACGGTGGGCGGTTCGGGGGGCGCGGACGCCCGCGAGCGCCGCTCGGGCGGGGAGGCGATGGACCTGCGCCGGGGCCGGTCCGCCGCCGGGGCGGGGGGCGCGGCCCACTCGGGGGACGCGGCCCACTCGGGGGGCTCGGGGGATGCGGCCGGGGTCGGGGCGGAGTGGGCGGCGGCCCGGCGGGCGCGCTCGGCCTCGGCGGCGCGGGCGCGCTCGATCTCGCGCAGTCTCCTGCGGGTCAGCGGCCGCCCGTCGGCCGGGGTGGGGTGCTGGTCGGGTGTCATCGGGAGGCGAGTATCTCAGATCCGGGGTTCAGATGGTCGGCGGCCAGGAGCCGGCGGGGGCGTCCCGGCGGGCCATGGCCTCCAGGAGGGCGTCGACGCGCTCGTCGGTGCGGGCGAAGGGGTCGCGCAGGGCCAGCGGCGGGGTCCGCCCGTCGTCGAGGCGCAGGTTGACCCAGTCGACGGTGAGGTCGCGGCGCAGGTCCTGGGCCAGGGCCACGGCGGCGCCGCGCAGGCGCGCCCGGGTGGTGGCGGGCGGGGTGTCGACGGCGGCCCGGCAGCGGTCCTCGTCGACGAGGCGGTGCAGCAGTCCGGCCCGTTCCAGCTTCGGGCGCAGGCCCGTCCCGGGGTCCACGTCGTGGTAGGCCAGGGCCAGGCGGGCGACGCGGGGGTCGTCCAGGCCGGTGCCGGCGCGCCGGGCGTAGCGGGTCAGGAGCTGGTGCTTGGCCGCCCAGTCGAGGTCGGCGGCCACGTCCTGGGGCCGGCCGCGGGCGACGGCGTCCAGGCCCCTCTCCCACAGGTCCAGGGCGCGGCGGTGCGACTCGCTCAGGTCGAGGTCGGCGGCGTGGGCGCGCACGCGCGCCAGGTGCTCGGTCTGCAGGTCGATGGGGGTGATGGTGCGCCCGTCGGCGAGCTCCAGGGGGGTGCGCCCGCTCAGGTCGTGGCAGACCCGGCGGATCTCGCTCATGGGGCGGGCGAGCCGGAGGTCGGCCAGGGAGCCGCCCTTCTCCAGGTAGTCCAGGAGCAGGTCCATGGCGGCGACCTTGAGGAGGGTGGATCCCTGGGCGATATTGGAGTCGCCGACGATGACGTGCATGCGCCGGTAGCGGGTCGCGTCGGCGTGGGGCTCGTCGCGGGTGTTGATCAGGGGGCGGGAGCGGGTGGTGGCGGAGGAGACGGCGTCCTCCATCTGGTCAGCGCGCTGGGAGAAGACGTAGCGGGCGGGGGCCCCGTCGGCGCCGGGCAGGACGTGTCCGGCGCCGACGAGGATCTGGCGGGTGACGAGGTGGGGCACGAGGGTGCGGGCGTCGTTCCAGAAGTCCGCGCGGCGGCGCACGAGGTAGTTCTCGTGGCACCCGAATCCGGCGCCGGCGGAGTCGGTGTTGTTCTTGAGCAGGTGGATGCGCCCGGGCACGCCCCGGGCGGCCAGGTCGGCGTTGGCCCGGGCGGCCAGGTCGGCCATGGTGATCTCGCCGGCGCGATCCTGGGCGAGCAGGTCGGTCAGGCGGTCGCACTCGGCGGTGGCGTACTCGGGGTGGGAGCCCACGTCGAGGTAGAGGCGGGCGCCGCCGCGGGTGAAGGCGTTGGAGGTGCGGGAGCGGGCGATGACGGGTTCGAACAGGAGGCGCGCGGCGCGGTCGGCGTCCAGGGGCGGGGCGCCGCCGGTGGTGGAGGCGCAGGTGATGCCGTACTCGGTCTCGATGCCGTAGATGCGGCGCGCCGGAGCGCCCACCTCACTGGCCGCCCTTCTGGACGAATCCCTGGACGAAGGCGGCGGCGTCGGTCTCCAGGACGGCGTCGATCTCGTCGAGGATGTCGTCGACGCCGCCGGTGCGGGTCTGCCCGGCCGCGGGGGCGGGGTCGGGCTCGGCGGGGGCGGTGGGCTGGATCTGCTCGTTGAGGCTCATGGGGCCAGTGTCCCCCCGTCGGCGGGGCCGGTCCCAATCGCGTCGCGCAGGGCGGCCAGGAGCTCCTCGGCGGTGGCGGCGTCGGCGCGCACGGAGTCGGGCAGGGCCAGCCGGGTCAGGCCGGGGCGGGCGGGGATGTCCAGGACGAGGCCGGTCCAGGAGGCGGCCACGACCTCGGCGAACTCGGCCACGGCGCGCCCGCGCACGGCGGCGCGGGTTCCGGCGGGGGGGCTGTCGGCGGCGGCCTCGATGGCGGCGTCGTCGGTCAGGCGCCGGGTGCGCCCGGCGCCGATGAGCCTGTCGGCGATCCCCCGGCCCTCGCGCAGGTCCGCCCACTGGATGTCCAGGGCGGCCAGGCGGGGGTCGTCCCAGTCCAGTCCGCCGCGGCGGCGCAGGCCCTGGCACACCCGGAGCTTGGCGAGCCACTCGACGTCGCGGGCGGCGGCGTCGGCGGCGGCCTCGTCCGCCGGGCGGGCGGCGCACGCCTCCAGGGAGGCGAGCACCTCGTCCCACAGGGCCAGCGCTCGGTGCGTGGCCCGTCCGGCGGCCCGGGTGCCGCCGTAGTCGGCGACGACGGCGGCGCGGATCTCCTCCAGGTGGGCGCGCTGGATCTCCAGGGCGGTGCGCGCCCCGGACTCGGTGGCCAGGGCGCGGCGCAGGGTCGGGTCGTGGGACAGGGCCCAGTGCTCCTCGACGGGGTCGGCGGTCAGCCGCAGCCGGGCCAGGGGGCCCGGCCCCTCGCCGCGCTCGTGGGCGCGCTCGAGGTACCACAGCAGCAGGCCGGTGGTGGCGACCTTGAGGTAGACGGGGGTCTCGAAGCGGTTGGCGTCGCCGTTGATGACGTGCAGGCGGCGCCAGCGGGCCGCGTCGGCGTGGGGCTCGTCGCGGGTGTTGACGATGGGGCGGTTGAAGGTGGTCTGCAGCCCGATGTCGCAGCCGACGTAGTCGGCCCTCTGGCTGATCTGGAAGCCGGGGCGCTGGGAGCGGGGGCCGATGCCCACGCGCCCCGCCCCGGCCACGACGGGCCGGGTGACCAGGAAGGGGATGAGGGCGGCGGCCAGGTCGGCGAAGGGGACGTCGCGGCGCACGAGGTAGTTCTCGTGGCTGCCGTAGGCGGCGCCCTTGCCGTCGACGTTGTTCTTGTAGAGCACGACCTGCTCCGGCCCGGCCCCGCCCCGCCCCCGGGCCAGGGCGGCCATGGCCCGGCGGGCGACGACCTCCCCGGCCCGGTCCCAGATGAGGGCGTCCAGGGGGGTGAGGACCTCGGGGGCGGCGTACTCGGGGTGGGCGTGGTCGACGTAGAGGCGGGCGCCGTTGGTCAGCACGGCGGTGGCGGGGCGGGGCAGGGCCGCCTCGGCGGCGCCGGGGCGGGCCCGCTCGCCCCAGGGGGCGGCCGGCCCGGGCGCACCGGGGGCGGTCTCCTCGCCGCCGGGGGCGGGCCGGTCGGGGTCGTCGGTGAGCAGGCTGGGGTGGGCGGCGGCGCGCTCCAGGCGGGTGCCGCGCAGGTCGGCCAGGGGGTCCTCGTCCTCGTAGTCCCAGCGCACGGCGGGGGCGGGCGCGCCGTCGGGCCCGGTCAGGGCGGGCCGGGAGACGGCGCCGTAGGCGGCGACGAGGCGGGAGGCCAGGGCGACGGGGTTGGCGCGGGGGTCGCCGGGCTTGAGGATGCCGTACTCGGTCTCCAGGCCGACGGGGCGCTCCACGGGCTGGGCGGGGTGATCGTTCACGCTTCCTCCCGGTCGGGGACGAGCCTGGTGACCGAGCGGATCCGCTCGCCCCGGCGGCCGATGAGGCGCTCCCGGCCCTCGGGGCCGGCGGCGGAGGCGATCTCCTCGTTCTGACGGGCCTCGACGGCGATGGCCTCCAGGAGGCGGGCGGTGGACAGCCCGCCGGGCCCGCCAGCGATCTCGTCCTTGATGGCGGCGGTCTTGGCGCGGGCGACGACGGCGGCGAGCATGGCGCCGCTGGCCAGGTCGGCCAGGTGGAGGGTTTCGCGCGCCCCGGAGGCGCAGACGACCTCCAGGACGGCGGTGGCGGGGGTGCGCGCGTACAGGGCGTCCACGGCGGCCCGGCGCATCGCCGCCGCGGCGGCCTGGCGGTCCCCGCCCGCCCCGGCCAGCTCCCCGGGATCCAGGGGCAGGTCGGCCCTCAGGTGCTTGGCGAGGATGTCGGCGGCGGCCTCGGCGTCGGGGCGGTCGATGCGGATCTTGACGTCCAGGCGGCCGGGGCGCAGGATCGCCGGGTCGATCATGTCCTCGCGGTTGGAGGCGCCGATGACGATGACGTTGCGCAGGGACTCCACGCCGTCGATCTCGGACAGGACCTGGGGGACGATCATGGTCTCGACGTCGGAGGACACGCCGGTGCCGCGGGTGCGCAGCAGGGCCTCCATCTCGTCGAAGAAGACGACCACGGGCCGGTCCTCGGCGGCCGCCTTGCGGGCCTGGACGAAGATGGCGCGGATCTGCCGCTCCGTCTCGCCCACGAATTTGCTCAGCAGCTCGGGGCCCTTGATGTTGAGGAAGGCGGCCGGGCGCCCGCCGGCGGAGTCGGCCAGGGATGTCGCCACCGCCTTGGCGATGAGGGTCTTGCCGCAGCCGGGCGGGCCGTACAGAAGCACGCCCTTGGGGGCGCGCAGGCCGTAGCCGCGGTAGAGCCCGGGGTGGGCGAAGGGCAGCTCGATGGCGTCGCGGATCCGGTCGATCTGGGGGCCGAGCCCGCCGATATCGGCCCAGGACACGTCCGGGGCCTCGGCGATGACGAGCTGCTCGACGCCGGTGCGCTCCACCAGGGCGGTGGCGAGGTCGGCGCGCAGATCCGCGACCAGGGTGTCGCCGGGCTTGAGGGCGGCGGGGTCGAGGCCCTCGGCCAGGGCCAGCACCCGGCTCGCCCCGCCTCCGGTGGTGACCAGGGCGCGGCGGGCGCCGAGGACCTCGTCGAGGGTGACGGCCTCGCCGGTGTCGGGGGCGGGCAGGGAGTCGACGACGAGCATCTGGTCGTTGACGGCCGCCAGCCGGCCGGCGCCCAGGGTCGCCGGGTCCAGGCCCGGGTGCAGGCCCAGGCGCATGGGCCGCCCGCCGAGCGCGACGTCGGCCTCGACGGGCCGGCCCTCCCCCCGGGACCGGGGGGCGGCGGTGAGCAGGCCGAGGGTGACGGGCGGGGCCGTGACGGCGTCGAGCTGGGCGCCCAGTTCGACGATGCGCTCGCGGGCGGCGGTGAGCGCGGCCGTCAGGCGCTCGTTCTTGGCGGCCAGGCTCGCGGCCTCGGCGCGGGCCTCGCGCAGCTGGTGGCTGGTGAAGGACGGCGAGGGCGGGGGCGGGCCCGGGGTCCGGGGCCGGGTCTCAGGCACGGGCGCCGCCCCCTTCGCCCTCACCGCGCGCCGGGGCGCCGGGCAGGACGGGGGTGGCGGCCCCGGGCCGCTTGGCGGCCGCGTCGCGCAGGACGCGGCGCACCTTCTTGTCGCTGCCGGTGCGCTCCCCCACGTCCCGGGGCTCCCAGTGGCCGGCCTCGTCGTAGGCGCCGCGGGCGGGCGGGCGGCGGCGGGTGAGCGGCCCGGAGCCGGCGGCCAGGCGGCGGGCGGCGATCAGGAAGCCGGTGTGGGCGACCATGCGGTGGTCGGGGCGCACGGACAGCCCGTCGACGTGCCAGGTGCGCACCATGGACTCCCAGGACTCGGGCTCGGTGAACCGGCCGCTGCGGCGCAGGGCCTCCACGGCGCGCGACAGCTGGGTGACGGTGGCGACGTAGACCAGGAGCACCCCGCCGGGCACGAGGGCGCGGGCGGACTCGTCCACGTTCTCCCAGGGGGCGAGCATGTCCAGCACGACGCGGTCGGCGCCGGCGTCGGGGACGCGGGCGGCGACGACGTCGGCGAAGTCGCCGGTGCGCAGCTCCCAGGCGGGGTGGGGCCCGCCGAACCAGGAGTCGACGTTGGAGGCGGCGATCGCCGCGAAGTCCTCGCGCCGCTCGATGGACAGCAGGCGCCCGGCCGGCCCGACGGCGCCCAGCAGGCTCATGGTCAGGGCCCCGGAGCCGACCCCGGCCTCGATGACGCGGGCGCCGGGGAAGATGTCGCCCATGGCGATGATCTGGCCGGAGTCCTTGGGGTAGACGACCTGGGCGCCCCGGGGCATGGACAGGACGTAGTCGGCCAGCAGCGGGCGCAGCAGGAGCAGCTCGTGGCCGGTGTCGGTGGTCAGGACGGTGCCCTCCTCCAGGCCGACGACGTCGCGGTGGCGGAAGCCGCCGCGACGGGAGCGGAAGCAGCCGTTCGGGTCGAGGTGGAAGGTGCTCTTGGCGCCCTTGGAGTCGGTGACCTGGATGCGCTCGCCGTAGCGGAAGGGGCCGCGCCGCCCGGCCGGGCCGAGGACCTCCTGGGTGGCGTGGCGCGGGGGGAGGCCGGGGCCGGCCTGCTGCTCACTCATCACCGCGCAGTGTAGTGGGGTCCGCGCCCGGCCGGCGGGCGACGACGACGAGCTGGAGGGGCAGCATCTCGCGCAGCGCCGGGTCGGCGAAGCGGTAGCCGCCCTCGCAGGGCTCCATGAGCTCGGGCCAGCGGCGCCAGGCGCTCACGCGGGTCTCGCCCACCTCCTCCAGGACGAGGCCCGCCCCCATCAGGGCGGTGAGGATCTCCCCCACCGCGTGGTTCCACTGGTGGTTGCGGGTGTGGGCGATGGGCGCGGCGTCCGCGGGCGCCTCCACGTAGGAGCCCTCGTCCTGCCAGGTCATGGGCTCGTCCTGCTGGAAGTAGGGCTCGTGGAGGGTGAGCCCGTGGGAGGCGTCGTCCCCCACGGCCATGAAGACGGGGTGGTCGTCGCGCAGGACGAGGCGCCCGCCGGTGCGCAGCAGACGGGCCACGACGCGCGCCCAGGCGCCGACGTCGGGCAGCCAGCACAGCACGCCCAGCGTGGTGTAGACCAGGTCGAAGTCCCCGGTCACGGCCCCGCGGGCCGCGTAGACGTTGGACTCGACCAGCTCGATGCGGGCCCCGGCCCGCCGCGCCAGGTCCCGGGCCCGCTCCAGCGACCGCGGGGACAGGTCGAGGCCGACGACGCGCCGCGCCCCCAGCCGGGCCAGGCTGATCGTGTCGAGTCCCAGGTGGCACTGGAGGTGGATGACGTCGAGGCCGGTCAGGTCCCCCAGGCGCCCCAGGTCGGCGGCGACGTCCTTCGTGAGCGCCGCGGGCGAGGCGAGCAGCTCGGCGATGCCGTAGCCGCAGGCCTCGTGGAGGGCGGCGCGGTCGTCCCAGTTGGCGCGGTTGTCGGCGAAGTGGGCGCGGTGCGCCGCACCGGGGTCCGGCTCGGTCATGGCGCCAGTGTAGCGGGGGGCTGGGCGGCCCCGGCGGACGGCGCCTACTGCGACTGGGAGGCGGCGAGCATCTGCGAGCCGGTCAGGAAGGTCATCCCCCGCTCCGCGAGCGCGACGAGGGAGTCGCCCACGGCCCGCAGCAGCTCCCGGTTGGGCTGGGTGCGCCCGTCGTGGCACAGGATGATCGAGCCGGCGTGGACGCGCGTCGTCAGGGCCCGGGCGTGCTCGACGTCGGGGGTGTGCTCGCTCCACAGCAGCAGGTCGAGCCCGCGTTCGGCGGCCACGGCCAGGGCGGGGGCGTCGATGCGCCCGTAGGGCGGGCGCCACAGCGCCGGTCGCGGGGCGCCGGCCGACTCGATGGCGGCGATGGTGCGGTCCACGTCGGCGCGCAGATGGGCGGCGTCGGCGCTGTAGACGTCGGTGTGGACCCAGTTGTGGACGCCGATCTCGTGGCCGGCCCCGGCCTCGCGGGCGATGAGCTCGGGGTGGGCGGCGGCGGCCTCGCCCAGGACGAAGAAGGTGGCGCTCAGGCCCGCGTCGGCGAGGATGTCCAGGACCAGCGGCGTCCAGGCGGGGTCGGGGCCGTCGTCGAAGGTGATGCAGGCGCGGGGGGCGTCGTCGGGGCCCTGGAGGAGGACGCGCGCGGTGAGGGCGCCGGGGCCCGTGGGCGCCGGGGCGACCCGGTCGGTGGGCGACAGGTGGGTGTCGAGGTGGTGGGTGAGGGCGGCGCCGGCTCCGGCGCCCAGGGCGCCGGAGGCCAGGAGGGCGGTGCCGGCCAGGGTCGTGCGCAGCAGGCGGCGCCTGCCGGGCGGGGCGCCGGCGTCGCCGGGGCCGGGGGCGGGCGCGTCGTCGGGGGTCGGGGCGGCGTCGGCCATGGTCACCTCGCCCCCGTGGGCACGGCGCCGCTCATGCGGCCGTCCTCGACCAGGACGAGCCAGCGCGAGACGGTGCGCGCCGCCTTGAGGGCCCGGGCGGCCTCCGGCCCGGTGGCGGTGGTGGTCACGGCGCGGGCGGGCAGGGCCAGGCAGACCTGTCCGGCGGTGGCCCGCCGTTCGTCGACGGCGCCCAGCTCGGCCAGGCCGGCGTCGTCGATGGCGCCCAGCAGGGCCGGTCCGTCGGCGACCAGGACGAGGGCGGCGCCCTCGTCCAGGATGCGGCGGACCCGTTCCAGGTCGGTGCGGGAGGGCACCACCGCCACGGGCCGGGCCAGGTCGCGCAGGTCGAGGCGGGCGGCGGCCCGCTCCCCCCGTCCGAGTCCGAGCACCCGCCAGCTGGTCGCGGCGATGGGCCAGGCCACCATGACGGCCAGGATGAGGGAGAAGGAGTCGGGCCGGCGCCCGGATGCGAGCAGGGGGCGGGCGATCCACTGCCAGGCGATGGCGGCGATGACGGCCAGGCCGCCCCAGGCGGCGATGGTGCGGCCGAGCCGGGCCCGCCCGGTGACCTGCTCGACGGCGGCGGCCAGGGCGTGGCCGCCGTCGAGGGGCAGGGCCGGCAGGGCGTTGAAGACGGCCAGGGCGAGGTTGACCCAGGTCAGCGCCCACAGGGCGAAGGCGGCGGCCAGCGGCGGGCGGGCCCACTCCAGGGCCGCCCGGCCGGCGGCCCACAGGGCCAGGTTGGCGGCGGGCCCGGCCAGGGAGGTCAGGGCGTCCTTCCAGGGGCGCCAGGCGGCGGCGGGGCCGAAGGTGGTGCGCCCGCCCCACAGGTGCAACTCGTAGAGCACGGGTCTGCGGCCCAGGGCGGCGCCCGCGGCGCCGTGGGCGAGCTCGTGGGCGAGGATGCTCACGGCCGCGCCCGCCACGGTGGCGGCGACCGCCCCGACGACGGCGGGCGCGCTCAGGCCGGTCAGGGCGTCGGCGGCCAGCGGGTACCAGGATCCGGCGATGAGCAGCCCGAGCAGGGCCGAGGCCGGTTGGACGACGACGTCGGCGCCGCCGACGCGGCCCAGGACCCATCCGCGGGGCGTGGACTGCGGTGACATGCGGGTGAGCCTAGCCGGTCCGGCGCCGGGGTGCGCAGGGGCGGGTTCGTGTCGGCCGGCGGGGGTAGGTTCGGGGGCATGAGCGACCATGCGACCCCCGGCGCGCCGGAGGGCCGGCGCGCGGCCCTGTCCCCGTCGCGGGCCAAGGACTTCATGCAGTGCCCCCTGCTGTTCCGGCTGCGCGTCGTGGACCGGCTGGACGAGCCGGGGTCCCTGGCCACGCACAGGGGCACCCTCGTGCACGCGGTGCTGGAGCGGCTCTACGACCTGCCGGCCGGCGAGCGGACCGTGTCTGCGGCCCTGGGGATGCTGCCGGACCAGTGGGAGGAGCATCGGGGGCGCAACCCGCGGGTCATGGAGCTGTTCGACTCCCCCGGACGGGTCGGGGCGTGGCTGGAGGAGGCCCGCGGGCTCATCGCCGCCTACTTCCGGCTGGAGAACCCCTCCCGGCTCGAGCCGGCCGAGCGCGAGCTGTTCGTCCAGGCGCAGACCCGCGGCGGGCTGCTCCTGCGCGGCTTCATCGACCGCCTGGACGTGGCCGGCGACGGGTCGGTGCGGGTGGTGGACTACAAGACGGGCCGCTCCCCCGGGCCGCGCTTCGTTCAGGAGGCGCTGTTCCAGATGCGCTTCTACGCGCTGGTGCTGCGGCTCGGGCGCGGCCGGGCGCCGCGGCGGCTGCAGCTGATCTACCTCAAGGACGGGCGCGTCCTGACCCACGACCCGCACCCGGCGGAGCTGGAGTCCACGGCCGTGCGCCTGGAGCGGCTGTGGGACGAGGTCGAGGACTGCGCCCGCAGCGGGCGGTTCGCGCCCCGCCGCTCGCGCCTGTGCGACTGGTGCTCCTTCCAGGCGGTGTGCCCCCTGTTCGGGGGCGAGCCCCCGCCGGCGTCGCCGGAGGGCGTGGAGCGGCTGCTCACGGCCCGGCGGGCCGCCTGAGGCTGCGGCCTCGCGCGGGGGCGGCGGGGGAGGACGTGAGCGCGCCGCCGCCGTCGCCTTGACGGGGCCGTTTACGGTTAGCCCATGGAGCATCGCAGACTGGGCCGCACGGGCCTGCGCGTGTCGTCGGTCGGCCTGGGCACGATGACCTGGGGGCGCGACACCGACGAGGTGGAGGCCAAGGAGCAGCTCGACGTCTTCCTCGACGCCGGCGGCACGCTCCTGGACACGGCGGCCTCCTACTGCGAGGGGCTGAGCGAGGAGGTCATCGGCCAGCTGCTGGAGCAGCACGTGGACCGTCAGGAGCTGGTCCTGGTGTCCAAGGCGGGGGTGCGCACCTGGCGCACGGGCGAGCGGCCCAGCGCCGCGGACGCCTCGCGCGGCACGCTCCTGGACCTGCTGGACATATCCCTGGGCCGCCTGGGCACCGACCACCTGGACCTGTGGCTGGTCCAGGTGCCCGACGCCACGACCCCCATGGAGGAGACGGTCGACGCGCTGCGCATCGCGGTCGACTCGGGCCGGGCCCGCTACGTGGGGGTGTCCAACCACCCCGCGTGGGCCACCGTCCACGCCGCCGACCTGCTGCGCGAGCGCGGCGGGCCGCGCATGGCGGCCGTGGAGGTCGAGCACTCCCTGCTCAGCCGCGGCATCGAGCGCGAGGTGGTCCCCGCCGCGGCGGCCCTGGGCCTGGGGGTCATCGGCTACGCCCCGCTGGGGCGCGGGGTGCTCACCGGCAAGTACCGGGCGTCCACGCCGGCGGACTCGCGTGGGGGCTCCCCGCACCTGCGCTCCTACGTGGCCCCCTACCTGGCGCAGCGCCACGAGGGGGTGGTCGAGGCGGTGGCGACGGCGGCCGTGGGCCTGGACCGCAAGCCGGTGGAGGTGGCCCTGGCCTGGGCGCGCGACGCCCCGGGCGTGGCCTGCACCATTGTGGGGGCGCGCACCCCCGCCCAGCTCCAGGGGGCCCTGTCGGCGGAGGACCTGAGCCTGCCGGTGCAGATCCGCCACGCCCTGGACGAGGTGACGGCGCCGGAGCTGGGCTACCCCGAGCGCTTCTGAGCGGCCGCGCGCCCAGCCGGCTCAGTCCCCCTCGTCGTAGTCCTCGTCATCCTCGTCGTCGTAGTCGTCGTAGTCCTCGTCATCGCCCTCGTCGTAGTCGTCCTCGTCCTCCTCGTCGTCGGCGTCGACGATGTCGAAGGGCAGCTCGATGCCGTAGGCGGTGAACAGGGCGTCGTCGTAGGTGAAGAAGGCGTCCTGGAGCGCGTTCTCGGCGGCGACCACCGCGGGCGAGAGATCATCCCCGGTGGCCGCGGCGTCCAGGTGCGCCTCGAAGGCGGCGATGAGTCGGTTGAGCGCGGACCGCGGGTCGTTCGTCATGCGGGTCACAATACCGGCCCGGACCGCCCCGCGCCCCGCGCCCTGCCGCTCACTCGCCGTCCCGGCCCAGGCCCAGGATCTCGCGCATGGCCCCGTCGTAGATGTCGCGCCCCTTGAAGCGGGAGGTCTCCTCGGGGCCGACGACGGCGCGCTCCCCGTCGCGCAGGATCTGGGAGGCGCCGCCGTCGGGCCCCAGGGGCAGGACGACGTGCTCGGGCCGGGGGGCGTAGACGGCGTCGGCGCTCCCGCCCCCGATGAGGGAGCGGATATTGGCGGCGACGACGCGGGCGTGGGCGCGGGCGGCGTCGGCGCGCTTGGTCTCGCGCACGTCGGTGATGTCGCCGATGGCCCACACGCCGGGGTGGCCGACGACGCGCAGGTGCTCGTCGACGCGGATGGTGCCGTCGTAGCGGCGGATCTCGTCGTAGTCCCCGCCGAGGAGGCCTGTGGCCGCCGAGGCGCCGTGGGCGCGGAACCACGTGTCCGCCTCCAGGCGCCGGCCCTTGGTCGTGGTCACGCGGAAGGGCGAGAGGACGCCCGGGTCGACCGGCGGCAGCCAGGCCAGGGTGTCGCCGGTGATGACCTCGACGCCGCGGCGCTCGAGCTGGTCGGCGATGGACCGGCGCAGTTCGGGCAGGTAGCCCCGGTTCGGCAGGATCCGCGCGCAGGCCTCCAGCAGGACCACCCTGATGCCGGGGAAGGCGGAGGTGATCTCCCCCACCAGTTCGACGCCCACGTCGCCGGCGCCCACGACCAGCACGCGCCCGGCGCGCTCCAGGCCGGCGTGGGCGCGCTCGATGCGGGCCCGGGCCAGGGCGGCGGAGGACTCCAGGTGCTTGGCCGGGAAGGGGTAGGCGGTGCCGGTGGCCAGCACCAGGTGGTCGGCCCCGATGTCGCCGGCGCCGGTCACCGACACGGTGGTGCCCCGCACCGCCAGGGCGGTGCCGTGCACGACGCGCCCGCGGGCCAGGAGGCGGTCGTAGGGCATGAAGATCCTCTCCGCCCACCGCCGGTCGACGACGGCCCTCAGGGCCGCGGCGTGGTTGACGAAGGTGTCCTTCTGCTCGACGAGGACGACCTCGGCGACGTCGTCGAGGGCCTTGGCCAGGACGATGCCGCCGTAACCGCCTCCGACGATGGTGACGCGAGTCATGTGCGCTCCTTCCGGTGTCGTGGTGGGCCCATGGTGCCACGTCCGGCGCCGGGCGCGGTCAGGGGCGCCGCCGGGGCCGCGGCCCCCTCACGACCCGATCCCGAGCACCCCCGCCACGTCCGGGGGGAAGTAGCCGGGGCCCTTGAGGACCTTGCCGTCCTCGCGGTAGACCGGCCGCCCGTCGGCGCCCAGCTTGGACATGTTGGAGCGCTGCACCTCGGCGAGCACGGCGGCCAGGTCGATGCCCGTCTCCAGGGCCATGCCGTAGACGACGTAGACCAGGTCCGCCAGGGCGTCGGCGGCCGCCGCCGTGTCCCGCTCGCCGTCGTCGTCGGCCACGGCCCGGGCGTAGGCGGCCTCGACCCGGGCGCGGGCGCCCGCCCCGTAGACGGCCCCGACGAGCTCGGCGAACTCCTCGGCGATCAGGCTCATGCGCATGTGCAGGCTCTCGCGCTCCAGGCCGGGCCCGTCGGTGCGCACGGGCAGGCCGTAGAGGTGGTGGAAGCGGCGCACGAGGGCCTCGGGGTCGTCGCCCTCCCTCTCGCCGACGCCGTCCGCCTCCACCAGCGGGGTGTCGGCGCCGCGGGTGTGGCGGGAGCCGCCCGGCCGCCCGGGGGCGGCCGGCCCGTCCCAGGGGGCCGCCGGGCGGCGCGGGTCGCCCGGCAGGAGCGTGCCGACCCAGCCGTCGCGCAGGACGCCGTCGTTGACCAGGAGGGAGCGCACCCGCCCCTCCCGGCGGAAGCCCAGCCCCCGGGCCACGCGCCAGGACGCCCAGTTGGGCACGCCGTCGTGGATGTCGCAGCGCCACCGCAGGGCGGCGGCGCGCAGCGGGCCGTCCGGGTCGAAGGCCGCCTCGACCAGGGCCCGGGCGGCGCGGGAGGCGGTGCCCCGGCCGCGGGCCGCGGGGTCCAGCCAGTAGCCGATCTCCCAGACGCCGCCGACCCGCCCGGACAGGCCCGTCATGCCCACCAGGACGGCGCCGCCCGGCCGCTCCTCGCGCACCGCCCAGGTCAGCTCCGCGCCGCTCCGCCAGCCCTTGACGACGGTCCCGGTCACGAAGTCCTCGGCGTCGGCGCGGGTGTAGCCGCGCGGGACGGTGGTCCACTCCTGGATGTCGGGGTCCTGGCAGATCCCGGCGATCCGCTCGACGTCGGCCCCGGTGGGCGCGGACAGCAGGAGCGCGGGCAGCTCCGCGCCGCCCCGGCGGGCGGCGGGAACGCGGATCTCGAAGGGCCTCATGGCGGGCGATCATAGTCCCGGCGCCGCACCCGGCCCCGGCTCGCGGGCCGGGCCCGGCGGGCCCGCCCGCTAGGCTGGGCGGCGTCCCTCCCCCTGATGAGGAGTCCGCATGAGCCAGCACCCCGCCCCGCCCGCACCGCCCGCGCCCCGATGGCTGCGCCCGGCCGTGCGGGTGCGCCTGCGCTCGGGGGTGGTGTGCGTCGAGCAGCGCGTGCCCGCCCGGGTCGCCGAGATCCGGTTCGAGCTCGGCCGCATCGGCGAGCACCGGGCGGGGTCCGGGCGCCCCGTCCCGTTCTACGAGTCGGGGCTGGGCGGCTCGCCGACCCCCCTGCGGCTGGTGCGCGAGCGGCTGACCGTCCCCCTGGCCGCCGTCGGGACGGTCGAGGAGGTGCGGCGGGCCGTTCGCGCGGCGCTGGCGGAGGACCGGCGGACCGGGGGCGGCCCGCTCCCGGCCGCCCCGTCCCCGGGGGACTTATTCGGCCACCTGGTGTCGGCGCTCGCCGCGGTCGGCGTGGCCGCCGGCGCGTGCTGGTTCGCCGTCACGGCGGGGCGCGAGCTGCTGGGTTCCGGCGGGGACCGCTTCTTCGAGGTGTTCATGGCCGTTCTCGTGTCGCTGATAGTGGTTGGCACGACGGCGATCGTGCTCACCCTGGCGCGGCGCGCGTGGGTGCTGCGCACGCCGTCGTGGCTGGCGGAGGACCAGTGGCGGCTCCTGCGCCGGACGCTGGCCGGGCTCGCCCGTCAGGAGCCGGGCTCCTCCCGGCCCCTGGACGTGGAGGCGGGCCTGCGGCGCGACCTGCTCACCCACCCGGGCGGGGAGCGCATGGTGCGCGGGCTGACCCGCGACGGGCTGCCCGGCCCGGCCTGGCCCGACCGGATCGACGTGGCCCGCGCGGTGCGCCGGGCCCGGCGGGTCACGGCGGGGCTGGGCGTCGTCCTGGTCCTGGGGCTGGCCGCCGCCGGGGCGGCCCTGATGCTCCCGGTGTCCTTGGGGCTGTTCTCCCCCGTTCCCCTGCCGGCCCTGGCCTACGGGGTCTGCGGCGCGTTCGTCTGCGCCCGCCGCCGGGGCTCCGACGCCCTGATCCTCAGCCGCCCGGCCCGCGCACCCGGGGACCGGGGGCCCGTGGAGATCACCCCGGACCGCGTCGACGCCCCCTCCCTGCCCTCGTGGTGCGAGGCCAGGCGCCGGGAGGACAGGTGGAGCGCCCTGACCGCCGTGCACATCGGCCTGGTCGCCGCCGTGCTGGTCGCGCAGGCCGCCGTCGCCGCCGTCTTC
The DNA here is from genome assembly GCF_000429225.1 of Actinomyces dentalis DSM 19115. Lineage (GTDB taxonomy): Bacteria > Actinomycetota > Actinomycetes > Actinomycetales > Actinomycetaceae > Actinomyces > Actinomyces dentalis. The sequence goes on along the minus strand of NZ_AUBL01000001.1, from coordinate 66,433 downwards.
CACGGCGACTCGCTCGTCGCGGGCGGCGACGGGATCGGGCCGGTGGCCGCGGTGGCGCCCCTGGTCGTCTTCGCGCTGGGCGGCGCGGCGGGCGCGCGGTGGTCCGCGCGTCAGGTGCGCCTGCGCGACGAGCGGCGGCGGGCCTGCGCCGGGGCGGCCTGAGCGGCCGGACGACGACGAGGGCCCCGATCCGTTCGAATCGGGGCCCCGGCTCCGGGTGTCCGAGGGGGGACTTGAACCCCCACGCCCGTTTAATAGGGCACTAGCACCTCAAGCTAGCGCGTCTACCTATTCCGCCACTCGGACTGCGCATCATCGCGATGCGGGGCGGACCCCGCCGCGGCGACGCAGGACAACTTAGCACGCCCGCGTCGAGGCGGGGCAAATCGGCCCCCGGTGCGGTGCATCACAGGCCCGGGCGGTCCGGCGGGCGGGCGCCCGGGCGGTCTCACGCGAGCGGCTCGACCCCGATGCGCGCGCCCAGGGACGTCGACTCCCCCGGCTCCAGGCGCACGGCCCGGTCGCGCACCGCCGCGGACTCGACGCAGACCATGGAGGGCCACTCCTCCCCCAGGTCCGCCATGGTCGCGGCGACCCTGCTCCACGGGTTCCACACCACGGCGTTGGGCGCGCGGACCCCGGTGACGACGATGCGGCGAGCGCCGGCCGGATCCGTCACGGCGACGGGCCCCCGGGCCCGGTAGATGCGGTCCACGCGCCCGGAGAAGCGGATGGGCCCGTCCTGCACCCGCTCCTCGTCGGTGAGCCGGTCGGAGTAGCGGGCCCCCTCGAGCCCTGTGATCGACACCGCGGTGACGTCGCCGACGGCGAGGTAGGTGTGCAGGGCGGCCTCCACGGTGCGCGGCGCGGCGCCCGTGTTGCGCAGGGACACCTCCAGGCTCAGCTCCTCGCCGATGCCGACCTCGTAGAGCAGGGACAGGTCGTCGTGCTCCAGGGCGAACAGGGCGCGCACGCCGCCGTCGGCGGTGGCCTGCGCACTGCGCAGCCGCCAGGGCCGGATCCTGGCCCAGCCGTGCGCGGGGGCGCGCCCGCCGCCGGCGCCCCCGGCGAACCAGGGCGCGCAGATCGGCACGCCCCCGCGGATGGCGTGCACGCCGTCGAAGACGGCCCGGCGCGAGACGAAGAGGACCTCCTCGCCGCCGCGGGGGCGCCACGACGTCAGGTGCGCCCCGTGGAGGTAGATCTCGCCGCCGCCCGCAGCGGCGTCGACCAGGAGGCGGGGCAGGCCCCTGCGGCCGGGCCCGAGGGCGGCGGTGCGCGGCAGACGGGGCGCGGGCGGAGGAGTCGGGGGGCGGTTCGTGTCATCCGGGGTGCTCATGCGGCCACGCTAGTAGGCTTGCGGCGCCGCGTCACCGAGAGAAAGGCCGGACATTGATCCTGAACGATCCCAACCCCGCCCCGGGGGCCCCGCCGGAGCCGGACAGGAGGCGCCGATGAGCGCGGACGAGGACCCGGCCGGGGCCGGGAGGCCCGCCGAGAACGCCGTGCCCGCCGGGGTCGAGGCCCCCGCCGACGCCCCCGCGCCGTCCGACGGGCCGGCGGACTCCCCGCGCGGGGCCGGGGAGCACCGCCCGATCAACCCGATCTTCCGGGCCAGGCAGGCGCTGCACCGCCAGATCGACCGGGCGGACCAGTGGCGGGAGGCCGACAGGGCCCTGGTCATGCGCCTGGACGCCCCGATAGTCTCCGACGAGCGGCGCGCGGCGCCGGCGCCGGAGGAGGCCGCGCGCGTGAGGGTGGTCGGCGAGGTCACCACGCGGTCCGCGACCCTGGACTCCCTGCCCGGCTGGCTCGTGCGCGGCGGCGTGGGCGCCTGGCTCCTGCTGGGGATCGTGACGGCCGTCAGCCTCGTGTTCATCGGCACGGCGCAGGTCATCCCCGTGTTCATCGGGGTGTTCATCGCCCTGGTCATCACCGCGATCCTCTACCCGCTGGTCTCCTTCTTCGCCCGCTTCATGCCCCGCTACCCGGCCACGTTCCTGGGCCTGCTCACGGCCCTGGCGGTGGTGGCCGCCCTCATCGCCTACGTCGTGTCCTCGGTGACGAGCCAGTGGGACTCCCTGGCGCGGCAGTTCTCCGACGGCCTGGACACGATCGTCGACTTCCTGGAGCACGGGCCCCTGCCGGTCCACCTGACCCAGCAGGAGCTCGTCGACACCGTGCAGAGCCTGGTCGAACAGGGGCAGGAGTACGTGCAGTCCAATGCCCCGAGCCTGGCCGGGGAGGTCCTGTCCAACGCGGGCTCGATCGTCGACGTCTTCGTCGTGCTCGCGCTGGCGCTGTTCACGGCCATCTTCCTCCTGGCCTCCGGCGGGCGCATGTGGCGCTGGTTCCTCAACGAGCTGCCGGCGCACCTGCGCGAGAGGGTCCACCGCGCGGCCGGGGCCGGCTGGTACACCTTCGCCGGCTACGCCCGCGGCACGGTCATCCTGGCCCTGACCGACGCCGTCATGGCGGGGATCTTCCTGCAGGTGGTCGGGGTGCCGCTGGCGGCGCCCCTGGCGGTCCTGGTCTTCATCGGCGCCTTCGTGCCCATCATCGGCGCGCCCGCGGCGATGCTGGTGGCGATGGTGGTGGCGCTGGCCTCCAAGGGCTTCATCGCCATGGTCGTCGTCGGGCTGGGCGTGGCCGGGATCGGGCAGATCGAGGGCCACATCCTCCAGCCGCTCATCATGGGCCGGCAGGTCTCGCTGCACCCGGTGGTCGTGGGCCTGGCCGTGGCGGTGGGCACCTTCTCGGTGGGGCTGCTGGGCGCCGTCGTCGCCGTGCCGCTGGTGAGCGTGGCCTGGTCGGTCTACTCCGAGCTGCACACCAAGGACGCCCCCGTCGTCGGCGAGCTGCCCAGGTACAACGCCGCCGAGAAGGGCGAGAAGGCCTAGGCCGGCGCGGCGGGCCCCGCCCGATCAGAAGGGGACGACGGCGTCCAGCAGCGCCGTCAGGCCCAGCTCGTGGAGGGCGGCGGGGTAGGGGACGGCCTCGAAGGCGCCGGGGCTCCGGCCGGGGCGGGGCCCGCGGGTCTCCAGGCGCGGCGCCCCCTCCCCCGCCCCCGCCCGCGGGGCGGCCTGCGCCAGTCCGCGCTCCAGGCGCTCCAGGACGGGGCCGGTGACGGCCGCGGCCAGGTCCGCCGGGACGGGGCCGCCGGGGTCCACGAGGGAGCGCGGCCCGATCCGCCGGGGCAGGCGGAGGATGGTGCCGTCGGCCTCGCGGCGGTAGCGGGCCCCCGAGGGGGTGCGCCAGAGGAGGGCGCCGTCGTCCAGCCGCGCGAGCGACCACCCGGGCGTGTGCTTGAGGCGGTGGTGGGCCTGGCACAGGACGGTGAGGTTGTCCAGGCTGGTGGTGCCGCCCCGGGCCCAGGGCCGCAGATGGTCGATGTCGCAGCGGCGCGCGGGGATCTCGCACCCGGGGTGGGTGCAGGCGCGGTCCCGGGCGCGCACGAGGTCGGCCAGGGCGGCGGGCGGGCGGTAGCGGGTGCGGCCGACGTCGAGCACGGCGCCGGAGAGCGGGTCGGTGACGATCCGCCGCCAGGTCCCGCCGGCGGCCAGGGCGCGGGCGAGCAGGGCGGGCACGGGGGCGCTGCGGCCCCCCGCGGTCAGGACGGGGGCGTCGGGAGGGCCGCCGCGGGACGGCGGGCGCGCCCCCGGCGCGCGGGGCGGGGGCGCGGCGGCGTCGGGCAGGAGCTGGTCGAGCGGGACGGTCACGTCCACCCTCACGGTCAGGCCCGGCGGGAGCGGGACGGGCCCGGTCCCCGAGGGCGTCCACCAGGGGCTCGAGGAGCCCACCAGGTCGCTGAGGGAGGAGAGCAGGCCCTCCAGGGGGACCCCGTCGGGCAGGAGCCGCGGGCGCTCCGCGTCGGGGACCGCCCCCCGCGCAGCGCCGCCGGCCGGACGGGCCGGACCGGGCGGGCCGATCGAGCCGGGCGGGTCCGCGGGGCCGTCGCCGCCCGCGGGCGCCGGGGCCCCGTCCGCGGCGGGATCGACGACCTCCCCCGCCCGCCCGGGCCCGAGGCGGTGGGCGGCGTGCTGGGAGCTGCGCAGCGCGTGCAGGCACAGGCCGACCAGGGCGTCGGCCCGCAGCTGGCCGAGGGTCCGCTCCTGGCCGCTCGCGCGGGCGGAGGCGGCGACGGCGTCGAGGGTCGCGTCGAGCAGGAAGGCGTCCGCCGTCGGCAGGAGCAGGCTCATCCGCGCCACGCCCTCGCCGCGCGGACTCGGGCGGCCGACGTGCCGCTGGGCGACATTGCGCCGGCGGCGTGCGCCCGCCCCCTGCGGGTCGAGGGCCGCCAGGGCTCGGTCGATGTCGCGGGCGAGCTGGGGGCGGGTGCGCTGGGGCGCCCGGGGGAGCACCCGCTCCTGGACCTCGCGGGCGGCCTCGTAGGCGACCCCCTTGAGCCGGCTCAGGACGAGGGCGGTCTTGGCCTCGTCGAGCAGGCCGCAGCGGTGCAGGCACTCGGTGGGGGCGAAGACCCCGTCCAGCAGGCCCTCGCCCCTGTCCAGCAGGCGCTCGGCGCTCGTCCGCGCCACGCCCAGGCGGCAGGCGATCTCGCTGGAGGCGTGGAAGCGGGTCTCCTCCGGGGTGACGAAGCGCTCCGCGCGCCCGCCGGGCCCCCGGGGCGCCGGGCCCGTGCGCATCTCGGGGCTGCGGGCCAGGCAGGCGCTCGCCACGCCCAGGGCCCACTGGGACCAGGTCGCCAGGCGGCGGCAGGCGGCCACGACCTCGCTCAGCACCTCCGCCCCCATCTGGCCCAGGGCGTCCGCCGCGAGCGCCCCGGCGGCGCCGATCTCGCGGGTCCGGGCCCGGCGCAGCAGGGACAGGTCCGCGGGGGCCAGGAGCCCCTCGTCCAGCAGCACCGGCTCGCCCTGGGCCTCCTCGCGCAGCGCGGCGGGCGCGGCGGGCCCCAGGAGGCCGCCCATGAGCCCCTCGACGAGGGCGGCCAGGTCCGCGCCGGGGGCCAGGGACGCCAGGCGCTCGGCGAGGGCGGGCGCGTCCGGCGACTCGGCGCCCGGCACCGCCGCGCCGGGGGGTGCCGCATTCGGGGCGGGAACGTCCCCGCCGCCCGCTCCCGCCGCGTCGGGGAGGGGGCCTGGTGCCGAGCCCTGGTCGAACATGTGTACATAGTAGCACGTTCGGCCCGACGGATCCAGGCAATCGCGCCATTTCATCGCGGATTTGCGCCGCACGGGCGGGCCGGCCGCGGGCCCCGCGCCCCTCACCGGCCCTACCGGCCCAGCAGCGTCCCCCCGACCTCCAGGTAGCACTTGCCGCACAGGGACTCGTAGGCGACGTCGACGCCGTCGATGGCCACCTGGTCGCCGTCGAAGACGAACCGCCCGCCGATCCTGCGCGCGTTGAACACCGCCTTGCGGCCGCAGCGGCAGATCGTCTTGAGCTCCTCCAGGGAGTGGGCGATCTCCAGCAGGCGCCGCGAGCCGGGGAAGCCCGTGGTGCGGAAGTCGGTGCGGATGCCGTAGGCCAGGACGGGGACGTCGTCGAGCAGGACGAGCTCCATGAGCTGGTCGACCTGCAGGGGGGTGAGGAATTGGGCCTCGTCGACCAGGACGCAGTCGACGGCGCGGCGGCGCGGGCCCGGCCCGCCCGGCCCCCGCGGATCGAGGGCGCGCACGAGCGCGCGCACGTCGTCCCCGGCGGACAGGAGGATGTCGACGCGGCGCGACACGCCCAGGCGGGAGACGATCGCGTCGTCGCCCTTGGTGTCGACGCAGGCCTTGACGAGGACGACCCGCTGGCCGCGCTCCTCGTAGTTGTGGGCGGTCTGGAGCAGGCTCGTGGTCTTGCCCGAGTTCATGGCGCCGTAGCGGAAGTAGAGCTTGGCCATGGGTCCTCTCGGTTTCTCCCGGGGTCTTCGGGCGGGTCCGCGCGGGCGGCGGAGCGCCGCGGGCATGCTACCGGCCGGCCGGGTCCGACGCCGCAGCGGGCAGCGGGAGGCGGGAGGCGGCGCGCGTGCGCGGCGGGCGGATGCGCCCGCTAGCCTCCCGCCCATGACGCGTCTTCCCCCCGCCCCGGACCCCCGCCGGGCGCAGAGCCCCGCCCCGGGCGCCGCGACGGCGGCGGCCGGGCTCCTCGCCCTGGCCGTCTTCGCCGCCCTGGCCGTCGGCGCCGGGGCGGGCGCGGGCCCGTCCCGCCTGGACCGGGCCGTCACCGACTGGGCCGTGGCCGCGCGCCGCGGCGCCCTGACCCCCGCGGTCCGGGTCCTGACCGACCTGGGCGGCACGACGGGGCTGACGATCGGGACGGTCCTGGTCGCGGCGCTCCTGCTGGCCCGCCGTCTGCACCGCCGCGCCCTGGTCCTGGCGGCGGCGATGGCGGGCTCGGCGGGGCTGACCGTGGCGCTCAAACTGGTCTTCGCCCGTCCCCGCCCCCCGGCCGGCCTGCTCGTGGACGAGGCGCTGAGCACCTACTCCTTCCCCTCCGGGCACAGCTTCAACACGGCGGTCTTCGTCGGCGCCCTCGCCGGCTTCGTCCTGTTCTCCCCGGCCTCCGGGCGCCGCAAGGCGGTCGCCGCCTCGGGGGCGGTCGCGGCGGCGACGGCGGTGGGCCTGTCGCGCGTCTACCTGGCCCACCACTGGTTCACCGACGTCCTGGCCGGGTGGGCGCTGGCGGCGGCGTGGCTGTGCCTGGTGGCCCTGGTGGTGCGCCGTCTGCCCGCCGGCCGCCGCCGTGACCGGCGGTGAACGCGCGCGACACGCCGGGGAGGGGCGCGGCGCTGGGCGCCGGCGTTCAGGCGCGCCGTGGTGGCCTGCGCCATATCAAAAGGGTCACATCGGGATTACGGCGGGATCACGGGCAAAGGTGCCGGTGCACCGCTCCGGGCGGCGTCGCGGGGTGCTTCCATCCGCCCCAGAGCCGTCTACAGTGACCCAAAAGGCCCACCGCCGCTCTCCAGGAGCCTCCCGTGACACCCGATCTCTCCCGCCCCCGCGCGACCCCGCCCTACGACATTCTTCCCGCCGTTCCCTCCTTCTCCCTGACCTCGGAAGACCTCGCCGACGGGGAGCGCATGGGGGACCGCTTCACCGCGATCCACGAGAACCTCTCCCCCGGGCTGCGATGGTCGGGCGCCCCGGCCGGGACGCGCTCCTTCGTCGTGTCCTGCTTCGACCCCGACGCCCCGAGCCCCTCGGGCTGGTGGCACTGGACGGTCGTCGATCTGCCCGCCTCGGCCGCGGGGCTGCCCCGCGGGGCGGGCGAGTCCGACGACGGGCTCGCGGCCCCCGCCTTCCACGTGCGCAACGACGCCGGCACCCGCGCCTGGTTCGGCCCCTATCCGCCCGCGGGCGACGGCGACCACCGCTACGTCTTCGCCGTCCACGCCCTCGACGTCGACACCCTCGGCCTGGACGGGTCGGCCAGCGCCGCCGCCGTCGCCTGCCAGGTCTCCTTCCACGCCCTGGGGCGCGCCCTGCTCACCGCCACCTACTCCGTCCCGGGCGACCGCGCCCCCTTCATCACCGAGGAGTCCCACGCATGAGCCGACGTCGTATGAGCCCCGCCGTCGTCCCCCCGGCCACGGTCTCGCCCGTCACCGGGGAGATCCCCCAGATCACGGGGCGCCACCAGCGCCGGCACATGGCCCTGGTCACCGGCGCGACCTCCGGGATCGGCCTGGCGATCGCGCAGAACCTGGCCCTGGACCACGACCTGGTCCTCATGGCCCGCAACGCCTCCCACCTCGACGAGCTCGCCGCGGTGCTGAGCGAGGAGAACGGCACGCGGGTGCGCACCTGCGCCGTCGACCTGACCGACGACGAGGCCGTGGCCAAGGCCGTGGGCGACCTCAGGCTGCGCAGCCTGGACATCCTCGTCCACTCCGCGGGCGTGGAGTCCTCCGCGCCGATCGCCTCCCTCACCCCCGCGCAGTGGCGGGAGGTCCTCGACCTCGACCTGGTGGCCGTCGCCCACCTGACGAGCCTGGTCCTGCCCGCGCTGCGGGCCACCCGGGGCCTGGTCGTCATGATCAACTCCAGCGCCGGGCTGCGCACGTGGGCCGGCCACACCCTGTACAGCGCGGCGAAGGCCGGCCTCAAGGCGCTGGCGGACGGGCTGCGCGAGGAGGAGCGGGGCGTGGTGCGCGTGACCAGCATCTTCCCCGGCAGCGTCGACACCCCCATGCAGCACCGCGTCCAGGCCGCCCGGGGCGGGGAGTACCGCGCCGAGGACCACATGGCTCCCAGCTCGGTGGCGGCGGCGGTGCGCCTGGCCGCGGACACGCCGCTGGACGCCGTCGTGGAGAACCTGTCCATCCGCCCCGCCGAGATCCTCTGAAGGGCCGGCGGCGGGGCCCGCGCCGCCGTCAGCTCCCCCCGGGGAAGCCCAGGGCGCGCCAGGCCCCGTACAGGCCGATCGCGGCCGCATTGGCCAGGTTGAGGGACCGGCTGGCCCCGACCATGGGGATGCGGATCCGCTCGTTCACGCGCGGGTCGGCCATGATCTGCTCGGGCAGCCCCGTGGGCTCGGGGCCGAGGAGCAGCGCGTCGTCGTCGCGCCAGTCGACCTGCGTGTACAGCCGCTCCGCGCGGGCCGTGAAGGCGAAGATCCTCCCGGGGATCTGGGCCAGGCACTCCTCCCAGGTGCCGTGCACGCGCGTGGCGGCCAGGTCGTGGTAGTCCAGGCCGGCGCGGCGCAGTTTGGCGTCGTCCATGTCGAACAGCGGGTCGACCAGGTGCAGCATGGAGCCGGTGTTGGCGCTCAGGCGGATGGCGGCCCCCGAATTGCCGGGGATGCGCGGACAGTAGAAGATGACGTGCAGCACGGGGACAATGAGACCACATGCTGAGGCGCTCGGGCGCGGGCGCGACCGGGCTGCCATGATCGGGCCCATGAGCCCCGTCCCGCACCCGTCCTCCCCCGCACTGTCCTGCGACGCGCTGAGCGGCGACGTCGTGCGCCTCGAGCCGCTGACGCCCGGGCACGTGCCGGGGCTGCGGCGGGCCGCCGAGGGCGCGGGCCCGAACGCCTTCGCCGCGGTGCCGACGCCCGACGAGGTCGAGGACTATGTGGCCCGCAGCCTGGCCCGCCGGGACGCGGGCGCCTACGCCCCCTTCGCGCAGATCGAGGCCGCCACCGGCCGCGTCGTGGGGCACACCGCCTATCTGACGCCGCGGTGGATGGACGGCGGGCGGCTCTTCGCCGTCGAGATCGGATCGACCTGGCTCGCCCCGGCGGCCCGCGGCACCGCCGTCAACCCGGCCGCCAAGCTCCTGCTCATGACACAGGCATTCGAGTCCTGGGGCGTGGACCGCGTGGACATCAAGACCGACGCGCGCAACGAGGCGGCCCGCGCGGCGATCGCGGCCACGGGGGCGACCTTCGAGGCGGTCCTGCGCGCCTGGCAGCCCTCCCTGGCGCCCGGCGAGGAGGGGCTCGTGCGCGACACGGCCATGTTCAGCGTCACCCCTCCGGAATGGCCCCGGGTCAGCGCCCGCCTGGAGGAGCGCATCGAGCGGCGCCGCGCGTCGAGGAGGGGATGAGAGATGACCGCTGAACTGCGCGACCCCGCCGAGGTCTTCGCGGCGGAGATCGGCTGGCGGCCGGCCCTGGAGCGCGCCGACCTGCTCGGCCCGCCCGTGGCCGCGGCGCTGCGGGCGCTGGAGGCGTCCTCGCCCCAGGGCGCGGACCTGGCCCGCCGGGCGCGGGTGGTGCCCATCGACCCGGACCACTCCGACACCGGCGCCCTCAACGCCCGCTACTCCCTGGACCCCGAGGCGACCGGCAACTGCGTGCTCGTGGCCGGCAGGCGCACCGGACAGGAGCGCATCGCCGCCTGCGTCGTGCGGGCCACCGACTCCGCCGACGTCAACCACGTCGTCAAGAGGCGCATCGACGTGCGCAAGGCCTCCTTCCTGCCGGTGGAGCGGGCCGTGCAGATGAGCGGCATGGAGTACGGCGGGATCACGCCGGTCGGCCTGCCCGGGGACTGGAGGCTCCTCATCGACGCCGCGGTGGCCGGCCGGGACACGGTGCTCATCGGCTCGGGCGTGCGCCGCTCCAAGCTCCTGGTGCCCGGGGCGCTGCTGGCGGCGCTGCCGGGGGCAGAGGTCGTCGCGGGCCTGGGCCTGCGGCCGCAGGGGCGCCCGGGCGCGGCGGGCCGGTGAGCGCGCCCGGGCCCGCGACCGCCGCCCTCAGCCCAGGGAGTCCAGGACGATATTGAGCCCCTCGCCCATGGTGGGGTGGGTGATGACGGCGTCGCGCACCTGCTGCCACCTCAGGCCCCCCAGCATCGCCATCTGGATGGCGGTGACGACCTCGCTCGCCTCGGCGCCGATGATGGCGGCGCCCAGGATCTCGTCGGTGCGGGCGTCGACGATCACCTTGTAGAAGCCCTCGGTGCGCCCCAGGGTCTTGGCGCGCGGGACGGCGGCCGTGGGGGTCTTGGCGACGCGCACCTCGTGGCCGGCCCGGCGGGCCTCGGCCTCGGTCAGGCCCACGTGCCCGAGCTCGGGCGTGGTGAACACGGCCCACGGGATGAGCCGGCCGGCGGTGGAGGCCTCCTTACCGGCGAAGAGGTCGCGCAGGACGCGGAAGTCGTTCCAGGAGGCGTGGGTGAACTGGGGCGTGCCGGCCACGTCGCCCGCGGCGTAGACGCCCGGCGCGGTGGTGCGCAGGTGGTCGTCGACGCGCACGAAGCCGCGCCCGGTCAGCTCCACGCCCGCGGCCTCCAGGCCGAGCCCGGCGGTGACGGGGGTGCGGCCCAGGGCCACGAGCAGATGGGATCCGGCCGCCTCGCGCCCGTCGGCGGTGGTGACGACGACGCCGCGCCCGTCGGGGGCGGCGGCGACCTTCGAGGCGCGGGCCCCGGTGAGGATCGTGGCCCCCAGGGCCTCCAGGCCGGCGGCCACCTCGGCGGCGACGTCGTCGTCCTCCCGGTCCAGGATGTGCGCCCCGGCGTGGACGACGGTCACCGGCACGCCGAGCAGGCCCATGAGGGAGGCCATCTCGACGCCGATGACGCCGCCGCCCAGGACCACGAGGCGGTCGGGCAGCTCGGGCAGGGCGAGCAGGTCCTCGCTGGTCCAGTGGGGCGCGTCGGACAGGCCCTCGATCGGGGGGACCGACGGCGTCGTGCCGGTGTTGATGAGGACCCTGGCGCCGCGCACGCGCCGCCGGCCGCCGTCGTTCAGGGCGATCTCGACGGTGCGCGGGGCGACGAAGCGGGCGGTGCCGCGCACGAAGTCCATGCCGGAGGCGGGGAACATCTTCTCGTGGGCGGCCACCATGCCCCCCACGACGGCCTCCTTGCGGGCGCGCAGGGCGGCCAGGTCGATGCGGGCCCGCTCCAGGGCGCCGGCGCCGCCGTCGCGGCCGGGCAGGGTGACGCCGTGGGCGCCCGAGCCCTGGACCTCGCGCAGGACCCGGGCGGATGAGATGAGGGTCTTGGTGGGGATGCAGGCGACATTGATGCAGGTGCCGCCCACCTTGTCGCGCTCCACCATGACGACCCTGTCCCCGGCTCTGGCGCGCAGCATCGCCAGGGACTTGCCGGCCTTGCCGCCCCCCACGACGAGCAGGTCGACCTCCTCGGCCGGTTCGGCCGGCCCGGTCGGGGCGGCGGGGACGGGGGCTGCGGCGGGCGTATGGGCGTGAGTCATGACGGTTCTCCTTGGCGCTCGATTCTCGATAGGCGTGAACCATGAGATCGGGGCGTTTCATTCCCGACGGCGAGTGACGCCGGCCGCGTCGCCCGTCCGTCGCACCCCGGGGCGCGACGGACGGAGTCCCGCCGCCGTGTCACGGCCCCGAAGTCCCAGAACACCGGGCTCCGGGCGCCTACCTTGCCCCTATGAGCACTCCGCCCTCCTCGGCCCTTCCCTCCGACGCCGATGCCGACGCCGCGGCCGATGCGGCCGACGCCGCCGCCTCCGACACCGACGCCGCCGCCTCCCCCCTGACCCCCGCCGCCGACGCCGATGCCGCCGACGCCGATGCCGACGCCGCGGCCGATGCGGCCGACGCCGCCGCCTCCGACACCGACGCCGCCGCCTCCCCCCTGACCCCCGCCGCCGACGCCGATGCCGACGCAGCCGCCTCCCCCCTGACCCCCGCCGCCGAGCTGGCCCGCATCGCCACCTACCGGCCCGACCTGCACGCCGTCCTCGCCACGAACCCGTCGACGTACCCGGGCCTCGTGGACTGGCTGCGGCACTCCGAGGATCCCGCGGTCCAGGCGGCGCTCGCGGCCCGCTTCGCGCACTCCGGGGCAGCACCGGCGCCCCCGCCTCCCCCGGCCGCCGCCTCAGCACCGCCTCCCCCGGCCGCCGCCTCAGCACCGGTTGCGCCCTCGGCACCCAGCTCCCTGCCGGCACTGCCGCCCGGGGCGGGCACGCCCGCCTCGGGGAGTTTCGCGGTCCCGGGCCCGCAGACCGGCGGATATCCCGTAGCGGCCCCGCAGCCGGCGCCCGCCGCCCCCGCGCCGCCGCGACGGCGGGTCTCACGGCCCGTCATCATCACCGTCGCCGTCCTCGTCGCCGTCCTCGTCATCAGCGGCGCGGTCGTGCTGGGAATGCACCTGCTGGGCGGGGACTCCGCGAACGGGCCCACCGCCCCCTCCAACAGCTGGGCGAAGGGCTCCCACAAGGCCTGGGACATGAATGTCGGCGAGCGGTCGACGCTCATCGGCAATAAGGACCAGCTCGTCGTCGCCGATATGGACTCGGATTACAACATCGATACGGTGACCGCCTACGACGTCTCCGGCGACAAGCCCAAGAAGCAGTGGTCCGCGGATCCCCGCACCGACTCCTTCTACCTGTCCTACTGGGGCGACTACCTCATCGCCGGGGACACGCTCATCAAGGCCGACACCGGCAAGACCACCGACGCCCCCTGGCATAATAACCCCATCATTGTCGGCGCCTACGCCTTCTCCTGCAGCCGCAAGGACCAGTGCACCGGCTGGAGCGCCTCGAATCCGGACCAGAAGCTGTGGGAGACCAGCGTCTCCGGCAGCTCCGACTTCCAGGGCACGCCCTCCGCGGGCAGATCCACCTACCAGGGGGACGGCAAGCTCATTGTGCAGGCCTCCGAGAGCACATGGATAAACGTAATCACCGGCGACGTCTACGACTTCGATACGACCAGTTCGGATTTCGTCTTCGCCCTGACCGACGGCTGGTGCAAGTACGACTACAAAAAGGGGAGGTTCACGATCCTGTCACCCACCGGAGAGGAGCGCGAGAGCTTCGACGGGGAGTACCCCGAGGACGTCAGCACCGCGTCCACCCTCGACCACCCCCTCATGAGCGCGGCCGAATTCAAGTCCTTCATCCAGGACGAGGACGTCAGCTGGGCGAAGATCAAGATCACCCGTGCGAAGAACTCGAGCAGCAGCTGCTCGACCAAGCTCACGATCGGCGAGTCGACCTTCAAACCGGCCAACGAGTCGGGCGAGTGCTACGAGCCGGACGGCACCGTCCTGTACGCCCTGTCCTCGGACGAGTCGGTGCTCATGCGCGCGTCCACCGACCCGACGAGCACGTCCACGGGCATGTGGCTCAGCGGCGCATGGACCGTCAAGGACGGCGAGACCATCGATTTCCCCGGCAACGACTTCGACAGCGGAACCGTCTTCTACCTCGTCAATCCCGAACTCATTGTGGCCCGCGACACGAGCGGCGAGCTCACCGCCTACCGCCCCGGCAAGAAGTAGGGCGCGCGGGCCGCGCCCCCGCCCACGAGGTCCCGCCCCCGGTCGCGGAGGTGCGACCGGGGGCGGGGCGGCGGGGCAGAAGTACAAGAAATTGTGTGCTCGCGGGCGCCGGGCGGGGGCGCGCGCCCCCATAGCATGTGGGCATGACCACCTCCCCATCGTCCCTAACCGACCCGCCGGACCCGTCGTTCCCGTCCTCCCAGCCGTCCCCGGCGGATCCATCGGCCCCGGGTGCGGCCGGGGCCGACGCCGACGCGGACCGCCTGGCCGCGGCCTCCCCCGCCACCCCGGCCGCGGAGCTGGCCCGCATCGCCGCCGCCCGGCCCGACCTGCACCCCGCTCTGGCGACTAATCCGGCCACCTACCCCGACCTGGTCGACTGGCTGCGCACATCCCCCGACCCCGCCGTCCAGGACGCCCTCGCCCGGCGCACCACCCCACCCGCCCAACCAGAACCAGCACAGGCGGCGCAGGCGGAAGCGCCCGCCCGGACGGCAAACGCCCCCACGAACCAGCCACCGGCCGGCGCACCCGCACCGGCCACCAAGACGAAGCGGAGAACCGGACTCCCGCGCCCCGCCGTCATCGCCGCCGTCGTGCTCGTGACCGTCCTCGTTCTGAGCGGTGCGGCCTGGGCCGGGATCCGATTCTTGAGCCCCAAGGACCATTCGAGGAGAGCGTCCCGGCCCGCGACCGCAACCGTGTCGGCGCCCGAGCCGTCCGAGAGCCCGTCGCCGGACCTGCCGGAGGGAGGACTGGTCACCCCCGATCCCTCCTGGGCCGACGGCGCCCACGAGGTGTGGAGCCTCGATAAGGAGGAGGGGAAGGGCTCGCTCCTGATCGCCGGCGATCAGCTCTTCGTCATCACGAACAAGGCGGACTTCACTGTCGATTCGGTGGCGGCCTACTCCATCTCCGGCAGCGAGCCGGAGAAGCAGTGGGAGGCCCAACTGCCCGACAACAGGGGGATACCGATCGAAGTCTGGGGGGACTACATCTTCGTCGACGATCAACTGATCGAGCGCTCGAGCGGCCGGGTCATGGAGGCGCCGTGGTCCGCTCGAGTGATGCTCGTGATCGTCATCAATGACACGGCGATCGCCTGCTACGAGAAGGATGCCTGCGAGGCGTGGAGGTCCTCCGACCCCTTCTCCAGGGCGTGGAGCGCGACCATCAAGGACTCGCAGAGCCGCCTCGGCTCATCGCGGCTGATCACACGGGCGGACATCTATGTCGGGGAGCGCACCATTCTCGCCCTGTCCTCGAAGATGCTCGTGGACGTCGACACCGGGGAGACCTTCGACCTGAGTGCGGAGGGATACATGTCCCTGGTGTCGACCACCGACGGGTGGATCGCCAGCGATGCGAGCGGAGAGGGGAAGCACACGATCCTGTCCCCCACGGGCGAGAAGAAGGGCACCTTCAGCGGGAACAATGACAGGGACGAACGGTTCGGACCGACGCTGTCGCAGGAGCGCCCCTCCAGTGAGCAGTACCGCAGGTATGTGGAGAACGGCGATGTGTCCTGGGCCGAACTGCGCATGAGCATGGACAGAAGCAAGGTCCCCGGCGAAATGTGCCCGATCGACATCACCATTGGCAATAACACCATAAGCGACTTCTACCGGCCCGTCGACAGCGCCAATTGCTCGAGATACCCCGATGCTCTCGCCGTATCCGATGACAAAAAAGTAGTCATAGCCGTATCGGACGTGCCGCTCACCCGCCATTCCGGCATTATTCTGGCCGCCTGGTCGTTCAGCGGCCAGAAGGAGATCATCTTCCCCGGATTGGATACGAAGAAGAGCCTCCTCCACCTCGCCGGCCCCTCACTCATAATCGCGTCGGACCACGTGAACGGGAAGATCAGGGCGTACGCCCCGGGCAACGGCTAGCCCCGGAGCGGGGGCCGGGTCCGACGGGTCGGCCGGGGCGGGGCGCGGGGCAGAAGTACAAGAAATTGTGTACTCGCGGGCGCCGGGCGAGGGTGCGCGCCCCCATAGCATGTGGGCATGACCACCTCCCCATCGTCCCCGATCGACCCGCCGGACCCGCCGAACCCGTCGTTCCTGTCATCCCCGCCGTCCCCGACTGATCCGGCCGGGGCCGACGCCGACGCGGACCGTCTGGCCGCCTCCTCCCCCACCACCCCGGCCGCGGAGCTGGCCCGCATCGCCGCCTCCCGGCCCGACCTGCACCCGGCCCTGGCCGCCAATCCGGCCACCTACCCAGACCTGGTCGACTGGCTGCGCACCTCCCCCGACCCCGCCGTCCAGGCCGCCCTCGCCCGGCGCACCACCCCACCCGCCCAACCAGAACCAGCACAAGCGGAACCGGCGCAAGCGGCGCAGGCGGAAGCGCCCGCCCGGGCGGCAGACGCCCCCACGAGCCCGCCACCGGCCGGCGCGCCCGCACCGGCCACCAAGACGAAGCGGAGAACCGGACTTCCGCGCCCCGCCGTCATCGCCGTCGTCGTGCTCGTGACCGTCCTCGTCATCAGCGGTGCGGCCTGGGCCGGGATCCGCTTCCTGAATTCCAAGGACCACGCGAGGAGAACGTCCCGGCCCACGACCGCGTCGGCGCCCGAGCCGTCCGAGAGCCCGTCGCCGAGCCTGCCGGAGGGGGGAATGGTCGTGCCCGATTCCTCCTGGGCCGACGGCGCCCACGAGGTGTGGAGCCTCGAGGGCGGGGAGAAGACCTCGCTCATTCTCTCCGGCGACCAGCTCTTCATCATCACGATCAGTGCGGACTCCAGCCACGCCGACTCGGTGGCGGCCTACTCCATCTCCGGCAGCGAGCCCAAGGAGCAGTGGGAGGTCCAGCTGCACGACAAGAAACTGGGTCCGTCCGGGGTCTGGGGGGACTACTTCGTCATCGACGATCAGTTGATCGAGCGCTCGAGCGGCCGGGTCATGGAGGCGCCGTGGTCCACTAAAGCGAGTTTCCTGCTCGTCATCAACGACATGGCGGTCACCTGCGACGAGAAGGACAACTGCGAGGCCTGGAGATCCTCCGACCCCTTCTCCAGGGCGTGGAACGCGACCGTTAAGGACTCGCAGTACCGCCTCACCCTCAGCTCGCTGCAACTGATCTCTCGGGCGAGCATCCATGTCGGGGACCGCACTATTCTCGCCCTGTCCCCGAAGATGCTCGTGGACGTCGACACCGGGGAGACCTTCGACCTGAGCGCGGAGGACTATAGCGGAGTGATGGCCACCACCGACGGCTGGATCGCCTACAAGGGAACCAGTGAGTATGAGTTCACGATACTGTCCCCCACGGGCGAGAAGAAGGGCACCTTCAGCGGAAAATTCGGGAGTGAAAGGTTCGGGCCGACTCCCTCGCAGGAACGCCCCTCCAGCGAGCAGTACCGCAAGTACTTGGAGGACGGCGACCTGTCCTGGGCCGAACTGCGCATGAGCATACCCAGCGGTAATACGTCCTCCGGCACATGCCCGGTCAACGTCACTGTTGGCAATAACACCATGAAGATGTTCCACCAGGTCATCGACACCGCCCATTGCCTGAAGTATCCCGCGGCTTTCGTCGTATCCGACGACAAAAGAGTAGTCATGGCCATAGCGGATGCTCCGCTCTCCCCCGAGTCCGCCCTCATCAAGGGCACTTGGTCGGCCACCGCCCAGTGGGAGATCACCTTCCCCGGATTGGATACGAAGCAGAGTTCTCTCTACCTGGCCGGCCCCTCGCTCATAATCGCGTCGGACCGCACGAGCGGGAAGATCACGGCGTACGCCCCGGGCGCCGACTAGTCCCGGAGCGCGCCCCAGTCCACTCCGCCAAGGCCCTGACGGAGGTCTTTCCCGCTCAGATTGAGCCCTTCTCACCGGAACACAGGAGATGTTCCGAGGCGGGAGGGGCGGCCGCGGGTCCGCGGCCGCCCCTCCCGGGGTCCGCGACGGCGCCGTTTGTCCAAATCTGTTGCAAAGGCCCCGATCGAGCCGGAGCGCCGGAGGAGAATCGTTGATATTCCGCGCTTCTTCTCACCGCCGATTCCGGCCCGGGGCGCCTTTGCAACAGATTCGGACACGTCCCCGCCCCGGACCGCCCCAGGAGCCCCACCCGTACCACCCCGCGCCCGCCCACTTCCATCACCGCGCCGGTCCGGGCCCACGGACCACCACTCCCGACGAGAAAGGCTCGTCAAAGCAGACGATCACCACAACCCTCGCGCTACGTATTTAAAACCGGCCTCAGAACAACCTTCCCAGCACTCCACCGCGGCGAACCCGAACAAGGGACGACGATGGCCGGCTACCCCGACGAGACGTACGCATTCCCCATACCATGTGGACATGACCTCCGATCCGTCATCCCCGTCATCGCAACGAGATCCGTCCTCCCGACCAGGTTCGCCGGCCCAACCGTCCCCGGCGGATCCATCGGCCCCGGGTGCGGCCGGGGCCGACGCCGACGCGGACCGCCTGGCCGCGGCCTCCCCCGCCACCCCGGCCGCGGAACTGGCCCGCATCGCCGCCGCCCGGCCCGACCTGCACCCGGCCCTGGCCGCCAATCCGGCCACCTACCCCGACCTGGTCGACTGGCTGCGCACCTCCCCCGACCCCGCCGTCCAGGCCGCCCTCGCCCAGCGCACCACCCCACCCGCCCAACCAGAACCGACGCAGGCGGAGCCGGCGCAGACGGAAGCGCCCACCCGGGCGGCAAACGCCGCCACGAGCCCGACACCGGCCGGCGCGCCCGCACCGACCACCAAGACGGGGCGGAGAACCGGGCTCCCGCGCCCCGCCATCATTGCCGCCACCGTGCTCGTGACCGTCCTCGTGCTGGTCGGCGCCACCGGGGTCGGGCTCCACTTCCTGAGTTCGAAAGGTCGTTCGCAGAGCGGATCGGCTCCCACGGCCGCGCCGCAGCCGTCCGAGAGCCCGTCGCCGGGCCCGCCGGAGGGAGGAATGATCTCACCCGATCCCTCCTGGGCCGACGGCGCCCACGAGGTGTGGAGCCTCGACGGTCGGATGATCACCACCGCCGGCGACCAGTTATTCGTAGCCGAATCCGGTGAAGACGGATCCCGGTCCTCGGTGGCGGCCTACTCCATCTCCGGCAGTGAGCCGGAGAAGCAGTGGGAGGCCCAGGTGCACGGCGCCTCGATGTACTCGTACGGCATCTGGGGCGATTATCTCACCGTCGGCCACCAGCTCATCGAGCGCTCCGACGGCCGCGTCACGGAGGCGCCCTGGTCCGTGAACCCGCCTTTAGTGGCCATCGTCGATGACATGGCGATCGCCTGCGACGAGAAGAACAACTGCGAGGCCTGGAGGTCCTCAGACATCTCCTCCAGGGCGTGGAGCGCGACCATTGAGGGCGCGCTGGCGAATATCGGTAAGGACGGGGTGCAGGCGGTCTCGCGGACGAACACCCATGTCGGGGACCGCACCATTCTCGCCCTGTCCCCGAAGATGCTCGTGGACGTCGACACCGGGGAGACCTTCGACCTGAGAGCGGAGGGCTACAGGGCCATGTCCGCCACCACCGACGGCTGGGTCGCTTACAACGGCAGTGAATACGCACTGCTGTCCCCCACCGGTGAGAAGAAGAACACATTCGGAGGAAGTGCGGGCGTCACGAGATTCACCGCGACGCCGTCGCAGGAGCGGCCCTCCGGCGAGCAGTACCGCAGGTACCTGGAGGACGGCGACCTGTCCTGGGCCGAGGTGTCCGTGAACTACGTCGGCCTGGGAGCCGATGGGTGCGAGGCCACCATTGCCGTCGGCAGAACCATCGTGAAGGGCAAGGTCCAGTCGATCTCCAATTGCCTCGCATACCCCTCCCTCTACATCGTCTCCGATGACGAAAAGATTCTGGTGGCCGCATGGGAGAAGCCGTTCTCCCCCGAGTCCGCCAGTATTATGGGCGCCTGGACGATCGCCGATCAGAAACCGATTGAGTTCCCCGGCTCGGACATCGAGAAGAATGTCTTCCGCCTCGCCGGCCCCTCCCTCATGATCTCATCGGACTCCGCGAGCGGGAGGATCACGGCGTACGCCCCGGGCAAGAAGTGACCCCGGAGCGGGAGCCGACCCTCAGGGCCGATGACGGCGAGGTCTCCGAGGTCTCCGAGGTCTCCGAGGCCCCTGGGACGCGCCTCCGATTCTCATAGAGAACTGTGCCATCGACCGCTACGATTTCCATATCGATTACAGGATAATCGGAGACCCCGGACGGCGGCGCAAAGGTGATCAACATCCCCGGAAGCGAGTCGCCGACAGCAGACCGGCCGGCCGCCGCCAGTGGGGCGGGGAGAAGGGGACCCGCGAGCCCAGCATGCCCGCAGCCCCCTTCTCCCCGCGTCCTCACGCGTCGGCGCGCACCAGTCGCGCCGCGCCGCCCGCCGTCGCCGCCGTCGTCCACGCCAGCGCGATGAGCCCGGCGGTGACGACGCCGTCGCGCGAAGCGCCGCCCGCCACCCAGATCTGACCCGCCTGACCGGGGAGCCAGTCGACGGCGTCGCCCAGGATCGAGGCCAGCTGCGGCGCCAGGACCACCAGGACCGCCGCGGCCGTCGCCGCCCCCGTCGCGCTGCGCACGATCTCGCCGATTCCCTCGGCCAGCAGCAGCGCCGCCGTCAGCCACACGACGGTCCTGCCGCCGGCCCACAGCGCCGCCGACGATGTCCGCGGACAGGCCACCACGCCCATGGCGACCAGCGCGCCGGCCGCCACCAGTCCCCCGCCGGTCAGCACTGCAAGCCGGGCCGCCACCAGCCGCCCACGCGCCGGCGTCACCAGCAGGCTCGTCATCCCCTGCGCGCTGGAGTGCTCGGCCCCGGCCACGATCACCCCGGCGGTCACGAACCCGATCTGCACCGCCAGCGTCCACATGGGGGCGATGTCCTCGAAGCCGAACGACTGCCCACTCTCACTATTCTGAAGGGCCGACATGATGATGGCGATCCCCGCCGCGCCGGTCATCGCCGCCGTCCACCACATCGACGGCAGCGTCACCGCCTTCATCAGCTCGCCGCGCAGCGCGCGTCCCCAGGGCGCCCCGGCGCCGGCCCCGCCGCGCCCGACCGTCCGGGCCCCGGCGGCCCCGGCGGCCCCGGCGGCCCCGCCGGTTCTGCTGTGCACACGGGTCCCGCTCATGCGTCCCTCCTCATCCACACCCAGCAGAGGGCCACGGCGCAGCCGCCCGCCCACGCCGCGCAGACCGCGGCCGCCATGGGAACGGACAGCAGCTCGACGAGCCGGTCGTAGTTGAGCGTCGTCGGGTCCGCAATGAGGCGGACCGCGGCGGCATCCGGCAGGAACCGCGCCGCATCGGTGGATTTGATGAGCAGCACCCCCGGCGAGATCATCGTGGACATGGCGATGGGGGCCGTCATCGACGCCATCGCGCTGCGCGTGGCCGCGGCCAGCGCCATCGACGCCGCCGCCGAGAACAGCCACCACGCCAGTATCCCGGTCAGCATCCACCACGGCACCGGACCGAGGGGCATGCGCGGCCCCAGCAGGTGCCGGCACAGCGAGAACGTCGCCGCCCACGCCAGCGCCAGGAGCACCAGCGCGGCCGCCAGCACCACCATCAGCTTCGCGGCCGCCGCCGCCCCGCGCCGGGGCTGGACCAGCATCGTCGTCGTCACCTGCCGCGAGTCGACGTTCGTGCGCGGGTCGCTCACGTACTCGCTCACCACGACGCTCGCCGCCAGCACCACGATCCCCGTCGTCCCCATGTACAGGCCGATGACGCCGACGTCGCCCAGCCGCGCCGACGCCCGCTGGCCGCCGGCGGCCAGCTCGTCCGCCAGGTTGTGATTGACGTAGTACTCCACCAGGACCGGCAGGGCGAGCGCCAGCGCCGCCCCCAGCCACACGCCCGGCAGACCGGCCGTCTTGCGCGCCTCCGCCCTGAGCGAGCGGATCAGCGCCGTCGCCGCGCTCATGCCCGGACCCCCTCCGCGCGCGCCGGGCGGCGAAGGCCCGCCCGGCCGCCGAGCCCGCCCCCGGTCAGGGAGAAGAAGGCCTCCTCCAAGCTCGAGTAGCCCGCGGCGATCTCATCGAGCGTCCCAGCCGCCCGCACCCGCCCGTCGGCGATGACGACGACGTCGTCGGCCACCTCGGCCAGCTCGGCCAGGACGTGGCTGGACAGCAGGACCGTGCCCCCGGCGTCGGCCCGACGGCGCAGCAGCGTGCGGATCCACCGGATCCCCTCGGGGTCCAGGCCGTTGACCGGCTCGTCGAGGATGAGCACCTCCGGGTCGCCCAGCAGGGCCGCGGCCAGTCCCAGGCGCTGACCCATCCCCAGGGAGAAGGTGCGCACCCGGCGTCCGGCCGCCCCGCCGAGGCCGACGGCGTCGAGCACCTCGGTCACCCGGCGCCGCCCGATGCCCGCTCCCGAGGCGACCCACGCCAGGTGCCCGCGGGCCGTGCGGGAGGGGTGCGCGCCGGAGCCGTCGAGCATCGCGCCCACCGTGCGCAGCGGCTCGCGCAGCTCGCGGTAGGGGCGCCCGCCGATGAGCGCGCGCCCGCCGTCGGCCCGGTCCAGCCCCAGCAGGCACCGCAGGGTCGAGGACTTCCCGGCGCCGTTGGGGCCCACGAAGCCGGTGACGCGGCCCGGGCGGGCCTCCAGGCTCACGCCGTGGAGCACCTCCCGCGAACCGTGCCGTTTGACGAGGTTCTCAATACTGATCATGGGCCCACCCTCGCCGCGCCGGGCCGCGGCGCGCATCGGCCGCCGGGGCGAATACCGGGCCGGCGTCTCAGACCCAGGTCCGTCGAACCCTGGTCCGATGAAGCGCCCGGACCGCCCTCCTAGACTGGTTGCGTGCCCGCCCTCGACGCCCTCCCGCGCCACTCCGCACTCGGACGCGCCATCACGGGCACCGCCGCACTTATCGTCGGCACCGGCCTCTTCATCGGCGTCTACCCGTACCCCTCCCCGCGCATTCAGATGACGACGATTCTCGCCATGACGGGTCTCGTCGCCGCCGCCCTGTGGCTGCGACGGCGCGACCGGCGCGTCTACGAGTGGCGCCTGGCGCAGGAGACGGCCGCGCGCGCGGTGGCCGAGGACCGCCTCGTCATCGCCCGCGAGCTGCACGACGCCGTGTCCGGGAACCTGGGCGCCATCACCGTGCGCTGCGCCGTGGCCCGGCGCCTCGAGACCACCCCCGACGGCCTGCGCAACGCCCTGGGCGATGTCGAGGCCGCCTCCCGCGAGGCCACCGACGGGCTGCGGCGCATGCTCGCCGTCCTGCGCGACGAGCGCACGCCCCCGACGCCCGGGGCCGTGACGGCGTCCGCGCCGCCCGCCGGGGCGGGGGCGGGGCCCGGGCTCGCCGGTAGCCTCGCGGAGGCGATCGACGGGGCCCGACGAGCCGGCGTCAGGGTCGAGCTCGACGCCGACGCCGTCACGGGGGCGGGCGCGGAAACGGATGCGGCCCCGGGCGCGGCGGCCCCCGGCGGCCCGACCGCCGCGGTGAGCCGGGCCGCCGTCCGGGTCGTGGGCGAGGCCCTGGTCAACACGGCCCGCCACGCCGGCCCCACCCGCGCCCGCGTCACCCTCCTCGAGGAGCCGGGGCGGCTGCGCGTGCGCGTCGTCGACGACGGCCCGGCCCCCGGCTGGGCGCCCCGCCCCGGGGCGGGCCAGGGACTGCGCGGCCTGGGCGAGCGCGTGACGGCGCTGGGCGGCTCCCTGACCGCGGGGCCCCGCGGCGACGCCCCCGGCTTCGCCGTCGAGGCCGTGCTCCCCCGGGTCCCGGGCCCGCGCGCGTCCGAGCCCACTGCGGGGAGGTCCCGTGACTGAGCCCGACGGCGACGGCGGGCCGGACGGCGCGGCTGCCGGCGCCCCCATCCGGGTCCTCATCGCCGAGGACCAGGCCCTCCTGCGCACCACCCTGGCCGCCCTGCTTCAGGCCGAGGAGGGGATGAGCGTCGTCGGGACGGCCGGGGACGGCGCCCGCGCCCTCGCCCTGACCGCCGAGCTGCGCCCCGACGTCGTCCTCATGGACATTCAGATGCCGGGGCTGAGCGGCATCGAGGCCACCGCCCGGATCTGCGCCGACCCGGCGCTCGGGGGCACGCGCGTCCTCATCCTGACCATGTTCGAGGTCGACGACTACGTCCTGGGCGCCCTGCGCGCCGGAGCCTGCGGCTTCCTGCTCAAGGACGCCGACCCGCAGTCCCTCGTCGACGCCGTGCACACCGTCCACGAGGGCCAGTCGCTGCTCAGCCCCCGGGTCCTGGCCCGCCTGGTGGCCCGCATGCCGAGCGCCGCGGCGGTCGGCGCGTCCGCCGGCCGGCGGGCCGACGGCGTCGGGGCGCTCACGCCCCGCCAGCGCGAGGTCCTCCTGCTCATCGCCCGCGGCCTGTCCAACAGCGAGATCGAGGTGGAGCTGGGCATCACCCGGGCCACCTGCCGCAGCCACATCACCGCGCTCCTGGCCCGCCTGGGCGCCCGCGACCGCGCCCAGCTCGTCATCGCCGCCTACGAGGCCGGCCTCATCAGTCCCCACCGGGGCGCGTGAGCCGGCGGCGGGGCCCGCCGACCGGCGCCGTCGCCCCTCACTGCGAGAACCCAGGATTATAGAAGACGGCCGGCGGGGGATGAAAGGGTACATAAATTGTATGTCCGCGCACGTCCGGCGAGGGGCCGCACGTTCATACCATGCCCGCATGACATCCTCCCCGCCCTCTCCGGAAGCATCCGGGCCCGACGCCGACGCGGACCGCCTGGCCGCCTCCTCCCCCACCACCCCGGCCGCCGAGCTGGCCCGCATCGCCGCCGCCCGGCCCGACCTGCACCCCGCCCTGGCCGCCAACCCCGCCACCTACCCCGACCTGATCGACTGGCTGCGCACCTCCCCCGACCCCGCCGTCCAGGCCGCCCTCGCCCAGCGCGCAAGCGCGCCCGCCCAGCCAGAACCGGCGCAAGCGGCGCCGGCGCAGACGGAAGCGCCCGCCCAGGCGGAAGGCGCCGACGCGGCCGCGCCGTCGGCCAAGGCCAGCGGGACGACTCCCCGACGCATCTTGCGGCGCAGGCCTCTCGCGATTGCCGCCGCCGCGCTCGCAGTCGTGCTCGTGCTCGCCGTCGGAGGCGCCTTCGCCTGGACGCGGACCCACCGCGGCAACCCGACCAGCACGCCGACCGGAGCCGCGGTGGACGCCAGTGGGGCCCCGCTGTCACCGGATTGGGCCTCGGGCTCCCACATCGCCTGGCGGATAGATGCCTACGGCTTAATAACGAGCAAGAGCGATCAGGTACTCGCAATCGATATGTCGCACGACGGTTCCAGCGACGACGCGTTCTACCCCGTTACCGCCTTTGATATTAGCAGCGATACTCCGACGCAGCAGTGGAGTAAGTCGCTCCCCGACTTCCCCGCCTACTGGGGGGAGTACATTCTCGCCGGCAACCAGGTCATCGACCCCGCCACCGGCAACGAGATCGCCGAGATTCCAGTATATACTAACGGCGACAGATACGAAAATCAGTTCTGGATCGTCGGTGACAAACTCATTGTGTGCGACAAGTCGGACACCTGCACCGGACGGTCGAGCACGCAGCCGGGCACAGAACTGTGGCGCACCTCCAGGCCCGGTCTGAGTGAGGATGTAGCCCACGATACAGGTATCGACGTCATGTTGTACTCGTCGTGGGAGATCTCGGTCGAGGACGTGTACTGCAATAATTCGACGATGGTGGTTCACCTGGGCGACGTCTTCATCGATACGGCGAGTGGGCAGATCGGCTCCGCACCCGATTACCCCAGCGGCTGCGATAGTCCCGTCAAACCCACGAAGGATGGACATTTCACGATCACCGACCCGACCGGGAATGTCACCGCAGTTTCTTCCGCCGCCTATCTCACGGTCAAGTCACAAGAAATCAGCGGCATCAGATTGAAGGACGACTGGGTAGACCTCGATGATAAGGACTACCTCTATCTCGCACGCCCCGACCTCGTCGTAGGCAAGATGGACAGCGAGGGAACCATCACCGCCTACGCCCCGGGCCGCTCCTGACGTCCGCCTCCGGAACCGGACGAGGAATGCACGACGTCGGGCTCCCCGGTGAGCCGACGTCTTTTGGCAGTCCTTGATACCTGTCCCGGAGGTCAGGCTGACTCGCCGCGCTCCGAGGGCGGTCGGCGGGGTTGAGAAGTACAAGAAATTGTAGGTCCACGAACGTCGAGCGGGGGCCCGCGCGTCCATACCATGTGGGCATGACCACCGCTCCGCCACCCCCGCCGCCTCGGCCGGGCCCGCCGGGCTCGTCAGTCCCGACGGGCCCGGGCACGCCCGACCCGGATCTTCTGGCCGCCGGCTCCCCCGCCACCACGGCCGCCGAACTGGCCCGTATCGCCGCCTCCCGGCCCGATCTGCATGCCATCCTGGCCGCCAACCCCGCCACCTATCCGGAACTGGTCGACTGGCTGCGGGCCTCCTCCGACCCCGCCGTCCAGATCGCCCTCGTCCGGCGCGCGGTCCCCCAGGCGCCTCCGGCGCCCCTCGCCCTCGCCCCCGCCCCAAGCGCCGGGTACGCTCCGGCCCTCAAAAGGGCCCGGACCCCCCGACCGGTCGTCATCACCGTCGTCGTACTCGTCACCGTCCTCGTCCTGAGCGCCGCCGCGGCGGGAATATGGTTCTTCTTCAAGACCCCCGATCCGATCATCGCAGTGCCCTCCGCATCCTGGGCGAAGGGCGCCCGTCAGACCTGGACGATGGACGCCGGTGGGAAGTCGGTCCTCCTCGGGAATGAGGATCAGCTCTTCGTCGCCAACACCGATTCGGACCAGAATGTCACGAGAGTGACCGCCTACGACGTCTCCGGCAATAAGCCGAAGGAGCAGTGGACCACGAAACTCAATCCCAACCCCTACGCCTCCACCAATATCTACTGGGGCGGTTACTGGGGCGGCTTCATCATCGCCAACGACAAGCTCATCGACGCCGATGACGGCGAGACGACCAGCGTCCCCTGGGGTGAGGCCTGGATTCGGGCTGGCACCTACATCATCGGCTGCAGTTCCGGAGACCGGTGCACCGGCTGGAGCGCCAAGAATCCTGACAAGGAACTGTGGAGAACCACCATACCCGGCAGCTACGACTATCTCACGACGGACCCCCAGATCACCAGATCCGTGTATCAGGGTGACGACAGCACCATCGCACTCGTCGCGTCAGACACCGGAGTCAATGCGACTACCGGCGATACCTACGACTTCGGTGAGGGAGAATTCCCCAGGGTGCTGGCCGACGGCTGGTACACGTATATCAATAGCAAAGTCACGATCCTGTCCCCCACGGGCGAGAAGCGCGAGACCTTCACCAGCGGGGAGGATCCCTACTACTACTGCGGCACCTGGCGCCCCACGACCGAACAGCGGAGCATGACCGCCGCCCAACTCAAGTCCTGCGTCCAGGATGATGACTTCAGCTGGGCACAGGTCCAGGGCATGCGCAAGAATAAGCCGACCGGCGACTGCTGGGATTCACTCAAAGTCGGCGACTCGACCCTGAAGCCGTACGACGAGTCGGGCCGCTGCGCCGAATCAGACGGCACCATCTACTCCCTGTCCTCGGACGGCTCCGTACTGCTGCGCGGCAGTGTCATCCCGGTGAATACGGGCACGGGCCTGCAGATCAGCGGCGCGTGGACCGTCGAGGACGGTGATCTCATTCATTTCCCCGGAAATGAATTCTCCGACGAGAAGACCAGCTTCTACCTCGTCAACCCCGAACTCATCGTGGCCATCGATGAATACGATATGATCACCGCCTACAAGCCCGCCAAGAAATAGGGGCGCATGAGAACCAGTGCAGACGACGGGGGCGGAAGCGGTCCCGGACGGCGCCACCGGCAGGGGACTCCTCAGCCGGCGCCCGCCCCGCGGCCCGTCGCACGGGCGGGCGCCGAGACTGCGGCCGGGGGTCGGCGTCGAGCGTCCTTCCGGGGTGCCCTCGATCCTGCTCGCCACCGGCCGCGGGAGAACCCTCTCGCTGGTCCGGGGGTACAGGTCCGGGGTTCTCGCCGTCGCCACGAGGACCGGTGATTGTAGGTGCGGTCGGCGGGGTTGGAAAGTACAAGAAATTGTGTAGCGGCGAGTGCCGGGCGAGGACGGGCGCGTCCATACCATGTGGGCATGGCCACCGATCCGTCATCCCCCTCGTCCCCGTCACCACGGCAGAATCCGCCCTCCCAGGCGGGCTCGCCGAGCGCGTCGTCCCCGTCGGGCGCGTCAGTGCCGTCGGGCCCGGCGGCGCCCTCAGATCCACCGCCATCCCCGTCGAGACCGCCTATCCCGCCGGTTCCGCCTCCTCCATCGAATCCGGGTGCGGCCGGGTCCGACACCGACGCGGACCGCCTGGCCGCCTCCTCCCCTTCCACCCCGGCCGCCGAGCTGGCCCGCATCGCCGCCGCCCGGCCCGACCTGCACCCCGCTCTGGCGACCAATCCGGCCACCTACCCCGACCTGGTCGACTGGCTGCGCACCTCACCCGACCCCGCCGTCCAAGCCGCCCTCGCCCAGCGCACCGCCACCCAACCAGAACCGACGCAAACAACGCCGGCACAGGCGGAAGCGTCCACCCGGACGGCAGACGCCACCGCGAACCCGTCAACGTCCACCGCGCCCGCACCGGCAGCCAAGACGAAGCGGAGGGCTGGACTCACGCACTCCACAGCCAGTGCCGACTCCGGCGCCGATGCGGGTTCAACCGCGCCCCCCGCCCCCAGAACCAGACGGCGCCCGCGGATGGGCATTATCGCCGCGATCCTCGTCGCCGTCCTCGTCCTCGTCGGAGGAGCCGCCATCGCGGTCAAGAAACTGCACGGCGGCACCGGCGCCCAGGCCACTTCCTCCGCCTCCGGCTGGGCCGGAGAATGGCGCCAGATCTGGAAATTCGACGCCGCCGATGGACGAAGTTTCACCGGAAGAGGGAATCAGCTTGTGATTTTCGATTCGTCCACCAATTCGACTAATTCGACTTTGATAACTTCATACGATGTCTCCGGAGACAGTCTCAATAAGCAATGGGAGACTGCAATTGAACCTAATCCTAAAGCCACAGGCGTAGCCAGTTCTTACTGGGGCAACTACATCATCTACTTTGGCTACCTCATTGACGCCGTTACTGGCGAACAGACGCCGTGGCCCTGGCCAATTGATGCTCACCCCGACATCATCGACAACTATGCTGTCAATTGCGATGACGCAGATCAGTGCACCGCCTGGGGCTCCGAGCGTCCCCATCAGGTGCTTTGGACTAAAACAATCCCTGGAGTAGAAAGGCGGTACTTACTGTGGCAGAATAACTGGGCGGGCTCGATCTATAATCAGAACGGGACGACTATAGTCAGGTTCGGAGATTATACTCTCGTCAATCTTGCCACCGGCGAGACGTACCCCATTGACATACCTCTTGACAGTTCGCAGAACCACACCAACGATTACGACACTCCTTGGGTCAGCTCTCTCAGTGACGGATGGGCTTTCGAAAAGGGAAAGGTTAGGGTGCTGGCCTCGCCCACCGGAGAGGTGCAGGAGGTTATCAATACCCCCACTAATGAAACTCATGACACTCGGTATATTCGCACGAATACACAACCCTATGCGAGCATCGAGCAATACAGATCCTACCTGACCACGGGAGACACCTCCTGGGCCGAACTTACGGCCACGATAACCAACAATGGGCACTATAAATTCAAAGTCGCAGGATCAACATCCAAGGCAATTAGATATGATGATTTCGATAACTATGACGAAGAGTCAATTTTTTTGTCTGACGACCGGAGTGTTCTGATTTGCGGTGGAGTTGAGATGAGTGTTCGCGGTATGTGGAGGACCGATAACGGCAGACGCATCGAACTCCCCAAACAGTACGACCATTTCTACATGGTCAACCCGGATCTCATCGTGGCCCAGGTCTACAGCACGGACGAGATCGTCGCCTACCGGCCCGCCGGGAAGTAGGGCTGGTCGGTAGGCTTTCGGACGCACCCGGATCAGGCGAACTCGCCGCCCGCGCCCCGAGAGTTGGCGAAGACCGTGCACCACCGGCAGGTGTCGGACAGGGGGGACCTGTCCTGGGCCGAGGCGTCCGTGACCTCAGGCCGACTCGCCGCGCGCCAGGCCCCGCAGGACGTACTGGAGGATGCCGCCGTTGCGGAAGTAGTCGGCCTCGCCAGGGGTGTCGATGCGCACGGTCGCGTCGAAGGAGACGACCGACCCGTCGGCCCGCTCGGCCCTGACGACGACGGTCCGGGGCGTGACGCCCTCGTTGAGCGCCGTCAGCCCCGTGACGGAGAAGGTCTCGGTGCCGTCCAGGCCCAGGCTCGCCGCCGACTCCCCGTCCGGGAACTGCAGGGGCACCACCCCCATGCCGATGAGGTTGGAGCGGTGGATGCGCTCGAAGGACTCGGTGATGACCGCCCTGACCCCCAGCAGCGCGGTGCCCTTGGCGGCCCAGTCGCGCGAGGAGCCCGAGCCGTACTCCTTGCCGCCCAGCACCACCAGCGGGACGCCGGCCGCCCGGTAGGCCAGGGAGGCGTCGAAGATCGACTCCTGCTCGCCGGTGAGGAAGTTGCGGGTGTAACCGCCCTCGACGCCGTCGAGCAGCTGGTTGCGCAGGCGGATATTGGCGAAGGTGCCGCGGATCATGACCTCGTGGTTGCCGCGGCGCGAGCCGTAGGAGTTGAAGTCGCGGCGCGCCACCCCCCGGGAGGCGAGGTAGCGGCCCGCCGGGGAGTCGGACTTGATGGCGCCGGCCGGGGAGATGTGGTCGGTGGTCACCGAGTCGCCCAGCAGCGCCAGCACCCGGGCGCCGCGGATATCGGTCACCGGGGTGAGCTCCATGGTGAGCCCCTCGAAGAAGGGGGCCTTGCGCACGTAGGTGGACTCCTCGTTCCAGGCGAAGGTCTCCCCCTCGGGCGTGTCCAGGCCCTGCCAGCGCTCGTCGCCGGCGAACACGTCGGCGTAGTCGCGGGTGTACATCTGCCGGTCGATGGTGGCGTCGATGGTGGCCTGGACCTCGGCGGGGTCGGGCCAGATGTCCGCCAGGAAGACGTCGCGGCCCTGCTCGTCGCGCCCCAGCGGCTGGGTGGCGAAGTCGAAGTCCATGGTGCCGGCCAGGGCGTAGGCGATGACCAGCGGCGGGGAGGCCAGGTAGTTCATCTTGACGTCGGGGTTGATGCGCCCCTCGAAGTTGCGGTTGCCGGACAGCACGGAGACGACGGCGAGATCGGCGTCGTTGACGGCCGCCGAGATCTCCTCCGGCAGCGGCCCGGAGTTGCCGATGCACGTGGCGCAGCCGTAGCCCACGACGTTGAAGCCCAGCGCGTTCAGCGCCGGCCACAGCCCCGCCTTGGCGTAGTAGTCGGTGACCACCTGGGATCCGGGCGCCGTGGAGGTCTTGACCCACGGTTTGCTCCGCAGGCCGCGGGCCACGGCGTTGCGGGCCAGCAGCCCGGCGGCGACCATGACACTCGGGTTGGAGGTGTTGGTGCACGAGGTGATGGAGGCGATGGCCACGTGCCCGTGGTCGAGTTCGGTGAGCGTGCCGTCGGCCAGGGTCACCGGCGTGGGCTTGTGGGCCTGGGCGGCGTAGGTCGGCAGGGTCCGCTCGAAGGAGGCCTTGGCCCCCGACAGCTCGATGCGGTCCTGGGGGCGCTTGGGCCCGGCGATGGAGGGCACCACCGTGGCCAGATCCAGCTCCAGGTACTCGGAGAACACCGGTTCGCGCCCCGGGTCGTGCCACATGCCCTGGGTCTTGGTGTACTCCTCGACCAGGCGCACGTTCTCCTCGCTGCGCCCGGTCAGACGCAGGTAGTCCAGGGTCACCTCGTCGATGGGGAAGATGGCGGCGGTCGAGCCGAACTCGGGGCTCATATTGCCGATGGTGGCGCGGTTGGCCAGCGGCACCTGCGCCACGCCCTCGCCGTAGAACTCGACGAATTTGCCCACCACCCCGTGGGCGCGCAGCATCTGGGTGATGGTGAGCACGACGTCGGTGGCCGTGGCCCCGGCCGGGATGGAGCCGGTGAGCCTGAAGCCGACCACGCGGGGGATGAGCATGGACACGCTCTGGCCCAGCATGGCGGCCTCGGCCTCGATGCCCCCCACGCCCCAGCCCAGCACGCCCATGCCGTTGACCGTGGTGGTGTGGGAGTCGGTGCCCACGCAGGTGTCGGGGTAG
This sequence comes from Actinomyces dentalis DSM 19115, assembly GCF_000429225.1. Taxonomy (GTDB): domain Bacteria; phylum Actinomycetota; class Actinomycetes; order Actinomycetales; family Actinomycetaceae; genus Actinomyces; species Actinomyces dentalis. The sequence continues at coordinate 34,582 of NZ_AUBL01000001.1, read as the reverse complement.
GCCTGGACGGCGCTCGCGCCGTCGGGCCCGGCGATCTCGCGCGTGAAGACGGTGCGGGCCAGGTACTCGATATTGACCTGGTGGACGATGCCGGTGCCCGGCGGGACGACGCGGAAGTTGGACAGGGCGCCCTGCCCCCAGCGCAGGAACTGGTAGCGCTCGGCGTTGCGCTCGTACTCGCGCTCCTTGTTGATCTCCAGGGAGGAGGCCAGGCCGAAGGAGTCGATCTGCACGGAGTGGTCGATGACCATCTCGGCGGGGGCCAGTGGGTTGATGACCTTCGGGTCGCCGCCCAGGTCCGCCACCGCCTCGCGCATGGTGGCCAGGTCCACGATGCAGGGCACGCCCGTGAAGTCCTGCATGATGACGCGGGCGGGGGTGAACTGGATCTCGGTGTCCGGCTCGGCGTCGGGGTCCCAGGCGGCCAGGGCGCGCACGTGGTCGGCGGTGACATTGGCGCCGTCCTCGGTGCGCAGCAGGTTCTCAGCCAGGACCTTGAGGCAGTAGGGCAGCCGCTCCAGGCCGTCCACGGCGTCCAGGCGGAAGATCTCGTAGCTGCGGCCGTCCACGTCGAGGGTGGAGCGGGAGTGGAAGGTGTCGAGGCTCGTCAACGTCGCTCCTGTTCTGCGCAAGGGAGAGCGGACCGCCGTGCGCCCGCGCGGGGGCGCGGGACCGGTCCTGCTCGGTCAAGCCGTGACCCACGCTAGACGACGTTCCGTCATCCCGCGTCAATATGCCGCACGGCCCCGGCGGAGTCCCGGCAGGGCGCCGATCCCGCCGTCGGGTCCGCCGCGGGGCGGGGGCCGATTAACGTGCGGCCACCCGTGCCGATCCTCCGGCGGGTCCGCTCATGCCGCGGGCTCCCAGTGCGACAGGCGCAGCGCGCCGGAGTCGTCCAGGTCCATGACCCACAAGGAGGACCCATGCGCCCCCAGGGCGGACTCGGCGGCGACGACGGCGCCCTCCCCCGCCGCCGGGCCCTTCTCCCCGCCGCCGGACCGGCCGCGCTCAGGCGCCCTCGAGCACCGCGATCGTCTCGAAGTGGTGGGTGTGGGGGAACATGTCCAGCGCGCTCATGGCGACGATCCGGCAGTCGCGGCCGATGAAGGTCCGCAGGTCCCGGGCCAGGGCGGCCGGGTCGCAGCCGACCAGGACGATGCGCCGCGGGCGCAGGGCGGCCACGGCCTCCACGACCTCGCGGCCGGCGCCCCGGCGCGGCGGGTCGAGGACGACGACGTCGGCCCGCCCGTCCCGCCCCGGCCCGAACCCGGAGCCGAGCGAGGCCACGGAGTCGGCGCCGGCCCGCCCCACGTGCAGACGGGCCGCCCCGAAGTCGTGCAGGGTGCGCCGGGCGTCGCGCACCGCCCGCTCGTCGGCCTCCAGGGAGCGGATCTCGCACCCCAGCGCGGCCAGGGGCAGGGTGAGCAGGCCGGCCCCCGAGTACAGCTCCAGCACCCGGGCGGCCCCGGCCCGCGCCGGATCCGGCACGGCGGCGCGCACGACCCGCTCCACCAGGGCGGCGGGGGCGTCGCGGTGGACCTGCCAGAAGCCCGAGACGTGGACGCTGTAGCGCAGCTCGCCCAGCCCCAGGCCGGAGGCGTCGACGACCTCCTCGACGCGCCGGCGCCCGGTGGGGCGCCCCGCCGCGGTCAGGACCCGGTCCCCCTCGACGTCGGACAGGAGCACCACCGGCTCGCCGACGCCGGGGGCCAGGGCCCGCACGCGCATGCCCGGCCGGTAGTGCCGGCGCCACACGGCGCGCTCGGTCAGGCCCAGGTCCCGGATGGCCGGGACCGCCAGGGGCAGGGAGCGCACCGGCACGACGCGTCCGGAGCGGAAGGCGTGCATGCCGGCCCGGCCCTCGTCGTCGACGACCAGGGCGACCCTGGTCCGGGTGCCGGTGCCGGCCCGGGCGCGCACGCGCGCCGCCTCGCTCGCCTCCGCCGCCGCCTCGCTCGCCATGGGCTCGACCGGGACCGCCCCCGCGCCGGTCGCCTCGGGCAGGGCCGCCACGGCCGAGGCGACATCCTCGCCGCCGATGCGCCGCAGGCAGTCGGCCAGGACCCAGCGCTTCCAGGTGCGCTGGGCGGGCAGGGCGACGTGGCACAGCTCCGCCCCGCCGACCCCGCCGGGCCCGGCCTCGGGCCAGAGCGGCTCGACGCGGTCGGGCGAGGCCGACAGCACATCGACGGCGTCGGCCCGCCAGATCTTGGCGCTCTTCCCCGTCATGACCGCCCGCACCGTCTCGCCGGGCAGGGCGTGGCGCACGAAGACGACCCGTCCGGACGGGTCGTCGGCGGGGCGGGCCACGCAGTGCCCGCCGTGGGCGGGCGGCCCCACCGTCAGGACGATCTCCTCGCGCCCCTGGCGCGGCCGGGTCGCATTCGCGGTCATGGCGTCCTTCCGGTCCCGGCGCCGGCGGCGCCGTCGTCCGCGGGGGCCAGGCGCACGGCGTCGGCAGCCCGGGCGGCGGCGTCGGCGTCGGCGATGCCGGTGGGGGCGGTGGCGCGCACGCCGTGGTGGATGAGCCTCTCCCCGGGCAGCCCCAGCTGCCAGGGCACCGAGGCCATGACGACGCCGGGGGTGAACAGCAGGGCCGTCTTGAGCCGCAGCGCGGTCTGGTTGTGGAGGATCTGCTCCCACCAGTGGCGCACCAGGTACTCGGGCAGGAAGACGACGACGAGGTCGCGCGGGGACTCGCGGCGCACGCTGCGCACGTAGGAGATGATGGGGCGGGTGATGTCGCGGAAGGGCGAGTCCAGGATGGTCAGCGGCACCGGCAGCTCCGCCTCCTCCCAGGCGTCCAGGAGCCGGTCCGCGCCGCCGTCGCCGGTGTCCACCGTGACGGCCTCGATGGAGGTCGGGTGGGTGGACTGGGCGTAGGTCAGGGCCCGCAGCGTGGGCCGGTGCAGGCGCGAGGCCAGGACGATGGCGTGCACGTGGGCGGGCAGCACGCGCGCGTCGTGCAGGTCGGAGATCGCCAGCTCCGCGCTCACGCGCCGGTAGTGGCGCCGGATCCGGTTCATGACCAGGTACAGCAGCGCCATGATCGTCAGGGTGATCCAGGCGCCGCGGGTGAACTTGGTGGCCAGCACGATGATCAGGACCGTGCCGGTGCCGACCACGCCGATGCCGTTGATCAGGCGCGAGCGGTGCATGCGCGCGCGCGCCCTGGGGTCGGTGGCGGTGGTCAGCTCGCGGGTCCAGTGGCGCACCATGCCGATCTGGGACAGGGTGAAGGAGATGAACACGCCCACGATGTAGAGCTGGATGAGCCGGTTGGTGTTGGCGCCGAAGCCGACGATGAAGGCCACCGCCCCCAGCCACAGGACGATGATGCCGTTGGAGTAGGCCAGGCGGTCACCCCTCTGGGACAGCTGGCGGGGCAGGAACTCGTCGCGGCCCAGCACGCTGGCCAGCACCGGGAAGCCGTTGAAGGCGGTGTTGGCGGCCAGGACGAGGATGAGGCCGGTCACGGCGGTCACGAGGTAGAACATCGGCCTGAACCCGGAGAACACGGTGGCGGCGATCTGCCCGATGACGGGGTCCTGGTGGTACCCCCCGCCCAGGGGCTCGCCGTCGTGCAGCAGCTGGGTGGCGGGGTCCTCGACCATCTGCACGTGCGTGGCGCCCGCCAGGTGGATCATGCTCATGAGCATGAGCGCGGCGATGGAGCCCAGCAGCAGCAGCGTGGTGGCGGCGTTGCGGGACTTGGGGCGCTGGAAGCTGGGCACGCCGTTGGAGATGGCCTCCACTCCCGTCAGCGCGGCGCAGCCGGAGGAGAAGGCCCGCAGAATGAGGAAGGCGCCCGCCAGGCCGGTCAGCCCCCGGTCCCAGTCGGCGTCGACCGCTATCTGGTACCCCGAACTGGCCGCCCGCCCCAGGGTGCCGGTCAGCTCCTGGACGAGGCCGGTCACGGCCGTGACGCCGATGGCGGCCATGTACAGGTAGGTGGGGATGGCGAAGGCGCTGCCGGACTCGCGCGAGCCGCGCAGGTTGAGCACCGCCAGGACCGTGACCACGCCCACGGCGATGGACACCTTGTAGGGGGCCAGGCCCGGCACGGCGGCGGCCAGGTAGCCGGTGCCCGAGGACACGGAGACCGCGACCGTGAGCACGTAGTCGCTCAGCAGGGCCGAGGCCACCAGGAGGCCGGCGTGGGGGCCGAGGTTGGTGGAGACCACCTCGTAGTCCCCGCCCCCGGAGGGGTAGGCGTGGACGGTCTGGCGGTAGGAGGCCACGACGACCACGAGCACGCCGACGACCGCCAAAGCGATCCACGGGGACAGGGCGGTGGCGGCCACGCCGGCGACCGCCAGGGTGATGAGGACCTCGTCGGGGGCGTAGCCCACGGAGGACAGGGCGTCGGAGGCGAAGACCGGCAGGGCGATGCGTTTGGGCAGGAGGGTTTCGCCGAGGGCCTGGCTGGGGACCGGGCGCCCGACGAGGATCCGTTTGAGGCGGTCTGCGAAGTCGCGCACGTCAGCGAATGGTACGTCCGACGGCGCCCCGGGCCAAGCGGGCCCGCCGGGGCGGGCACGTCCGTCGGCGCCGGGGCCCGGGCCGGGGTACGGTTGGGCCCGTGCACTTCGTCATTATGGGCTGCGGCCGCGTGGGCGCCTCGATGGCCGCCCAGCTCGACCGCATGGGCCACTCGGTGTCCGTCATCGATCAGCTGTCCGACGCCTTCCGGCGGCTGCCGCACGACTTCCAGGGGCGCAAGGTCAAGGGCATCGGCTTCGACCGCGACGCCCTGGAGCAGGCCGGGATCGATGAGGCCTACGCCTTCGCCGCCGTGTCCAACGGGGACAACTCCAATATCGTGGCCGCCAGGGTGGTGCGCGAGACCTTCGGGATCGAGCACGTGGTGGCCCGCATCTACGACGCCCGGCGCGCCGACGTCTACGAGCGGCTGGGGATCCCCACCGTGGCGACCGTGCGGCAGACGGCCGAGCAGATGATGCGCCGCATGCTGCCCGGCGGGATCGCCCGCGAGATCGTGGACCCCTCCGGCGCCGTCGGCCTGGTCCAGCCCGACGTGTCCAACGCCTGGGTGGGCACGTCCGTGACCGCCATCGAGGAGCGGCTGGGCGTGCGGGTGGCCTGGATCTCGCGCGGCTCGGGGGCCCTGGTGCCCACCGGGACCACCCTGATCCAGGAGCACGACCGCCTCCACCTGGCGGTGGCCACCGAGAGGCTGACCGCCGTGCAGCGCGCCCTGTCCCGTCCGCCCGTCCAGGAGGCCTGAGCCATGAAGATCCTCGTCGCCGGAGCCGGCTCCGTGGGCCGGTCCATCTCCCGCGAACTCATCAGCCACGGCCACGAGGTGACCCTCGTGGACCGCTCCCCCGACGCCATGCGCATCTCCTCGGTACCCGACGCCGACTGGCAGCTGGCCGACGCCTGCGACGTCGACGCCCTGGCGGAGGCCGGGGCCGGCACCGCCGACGTCGTCGTGGCCGCCACGGGCGACGACAAGTCCAACCTCGTCATCTCCCTGCTGTCCAAGACCGAGTACGGGGTGCCCCGCACCGTCGCGCGGGTCAACAACCCCAAGAACGAGTGGCTCTTCGACGACGCCTGGGGCGTGGACGTGTCGGTGTCGACCCCGCGCATCATGACGGCGCTGGTCGAGGAGGCGGTCAGCGTCGGCTCGCTCGTGTCGGTGTTCACCTTCCACCAGTCCGGCGCCCTCATGCACGAGCTCACCCTGCCCGACGACTCGCCCGTCATCGGCGAGCTCGTCAGCGAGGTGGAGCTGCCCCCGCACACGGTGCTGGCGGCGATCCTGCGCGAGTACCGCCCCATCACCCCCGACGCCGACGAGCGCTTCGAGCGCGGCGACGAGCTGCTCTTCCTCACCGCCCGCGAGGGGGAGGCCACTCTGGGCGAGATCCCGGTGATCTTCACCGCCGACGACGAGCCCGCGCCCGATCCCACCCGGGCCGACCCGGCGCCCCAGCTGGGCTGAGGCCCCGCCCGGGCCGACCGGTCCGGCCGATCAGTCCGGCCGGGCGGGGCGGGCCGGGTCGCGCACGAGCAGCCAGACGAACCACGCGGTCAGGGCGAACAGCGGCAGCCCCAGCACGAGCCGGGCGACTCCCAGCGCGCCGACGCCCGCGGCGCCGGCCAGGTAGAGCGGCACCTCCACCGCCAGCCGCAGGGCGAACATGGCCGCCAGCACCGCGGTGGCGGCCCGGTGGCGGCGGTGCTCCGCCGCCCGGGCCGGGTCGCGTCGCCGACCGCCCCGCCCGGCGGGCCGGGACCGGGGGGCGGCGTCCTCGGGCCGGGCGGCGTCATCGGCGTCGGCCCCGCCGTCGGGCCGGGCGGACCCGCCGCCGGCGGCGGCGCGCCACAGCCCCATGAGGATCCCCACCAGCGGCCGGCCCGCCGCCAGGGACAGCAGGCACCCGGCGAGCCAGGCGGCGTTGATGAGCAGCCCGGTCGCGTAGAAGTTCGAGGCCTCGCCGCTGCGCCACGCCCAGGCGGCGCTGACCAGGGCCAGGACGGCCCCGCCCAGCACCTGCGTCAGGCCCTGGCGCTGGGCCAGGCGGGCCGCCAGCGCCGCCCCGCTGACCGCCAGCGAGGCCGCCAGGGCGGCCACGAGGGCGGAGGGGCGCACCGCCATGACGACGACGAAGACGAGGGTGGGGGCGGCCGACTCGATGACGCCGCGCCACCCGCCGACGGCCGAGGCGACGTTGAAGCGCTCCGCGTCGATGGCGCCCAGACCGGTGCGCGCGGGCGGGCGAGGGCTCATCACTCGTCTCCGATCAGCTCGTAGGCGGGGTTGTAGATGCTCGAACGGGGATCGCCCGCGACGACCATGCCCTCGGCGCACAGGTGGACGCCGGGGCGCATCCCGGCGATCGAGCGGCGCCCCAGCCACACCAGGTCCACCGACCCGGTGCCGTCGAAGAGCTGGCCGACCAGCACGGGCTTGCTCTGCGCGGGCCCGTACGTCAGGGCCCGCAGCACCCCCGACACCCTCGCCCGGTGGCGCGGCACGATCTGCCCGATCGGAACAGTTCCCCGGCGGGTCGCGCCGCGCGCCTCGTCGGCGGCGTCGAGCTCCTCGCGGCTGGCCCGCAGCGGGTGCAGCAGCTCGGCGAGCCGGGAGCGCAGAGTCATCGGATCTCGGAGATCGTCGGCCCGGGCGTCAGCGGCTCCAGCCCCGGCAGGTCCTCGGCCTCGGGGCCGCCCACGGCGCCGGGGGCGTGCAGGGGCAGCAGCTCGCGGGGCGGGCGGGCCTGGCCGTCGCGCACGACGACGACGTCGTCGAACACCTCCCGCAGGGCCCGCGCGGCCTCGTCGTCCGTGGCGGCGCGGCCCTGGAGGACGCCGCGCAGGAACCACCGGGGGCCGTCGACGCCGATGAAGCGCGCCGGGACGTTCATGGGCTGGCCGCCGGGTCCGCGCACGGGCACCTGGGCGAGGATCTCGGGCCCGTGGGGGCCCGTCAGCACCCGACAGCTGGCCCTCGCCCGGGTCAGCTCGGCGGTGATGTCCGCCCGCAGCTCGTCCCACACCCCGGCCGTGCGGGGGGCGGCGAAGGCGCGCAGCTCCAGGGTGGAGCCGCCCAGGACGAGGATGACGGCGACCGCCTCGGCCCCGGGGCGGGGGGACTCCAGGCGCAGCTGCATCCCGTCGACGACGGGCACGCGCAGGGAGCCCAGGTCGACGCGGCCGTGGGGCGCCTCGGGGGCCCCGTCCCGGTCCCAGGGGCCGGTGCCCCGCGGCTCGGCGGGGGCGGGGGCGCTCCTGTCCTCGAAGGCGGGCGCGGGGTCGTCGTGGCGGCGGCGGGAGAACAGACCCATATCAGGCTCCTCGGTGCTGACGGGCCCGGTCGGGCTCGCTCGTGACTGGATGGCGGATGTGACGGATGCGGCGGCGCGCGGCTCAGCCGGCGCAGTCGGTGCACACCGGCAGCCCGGTGGCCTCGTCGATGTAGGCGAGCTGGCTGCGGTGGTGGACGAGGAAGCACTCCGAGCAGGTGAACTCGTCGTCGAGCTGGGGCACGACGTGCACGCTCAGCTCCTCGCGCGACAGGTCCGCCCCGGGCAGCTCGAAGCCCTCGGCGACCTCATTCTCGTCCTCCTCGATGGCGTCGGAGGAGTGATCCTTCTGACGAGCGGTGAGCTCCTCGATGGAATCAGCCTCGGGCTCGTCATCATTCTTACGCGGGGCGTCGTAGTCGGTCGCCATGGCTCGTCACTCTCTTCTCGTCGGCGGCAGTCGATGCGGCGCTCAGGCGGCGGGGCGGCCACCGGGGGCGGCCCGGGACACAGGAGCTGCCGGATCGTCCCTTCGAGCAGGGCACGCGCACAATAGCACCACGAGGGCCGATCGTGAATAGATTCCGGGACCCGATTCATGGGCACACCGGGACACCTCCCTTGACTGCGGCGCGGCAGGTGGCACGCTGAAGCCCGAAGCAGGGATTGAAGGAGGCCCCACCCCATGATCGAGCTCGAACTGCTGGGGGGCAACGGCGACCGCATCGTCATGACGGACCAGGACGGCCAGCGGTACAGCATCATCGTCGACGACGCCCTGCGCGCCGCGGTGCGCCGGGCCGGGCCCGCCGCCCTCTCCCCCGCGCCCGACGTCCCCTCCTCCAACGGCAATCTGCGGCCCCGGGCCCTGCAGTCGCTCATGCGCGCCGGGGCCAGCGCCGAGGAGGTCGCCCAGTCCACGGGCATGGACGTCAACCACGTCCGGCGCTTCGAGGGCCCCGTCCTGGCCGAGCGCCGCTGGGCGGTGGAGCAGGCCCAGGCCTGCCGCATCGGCTGGGAGAAGGACTCCCCGGTGCTGGGCGAGCTCGTCATCGACCGCCTGGCCACCCGCGGCGTCGAGCCCTCCAGCCTGGCCTGGGACGCCTCGCGCGAGGGGCGCGACCCCTGGCAGGTGAACCTGACCTTCGTCCAGGGCGCCGAGGAGAAGCACGCCAGCTGGGTGCTGGACCTCGCGGCGCGCTCGGTCAGCGCCCTCGACGACGAGTCGCGGTGGCTGACCGAGGCCGCTGGTCAGCGCCTGCCGGAGGTCTTCGACCAGGACTCCGAGGCGCGCACCGCCTCCGCCGGGCCCCGGCACCTCGCCCCGCCGCCCGGCGAGGGCGACGCCGACGACGCCGACGACCCCGACGACCCCGGGCGCGCGCTCATGGAGGACTCCTCCACCGACGCCCTGCTGGCCGACCTGGCCTCCAACCGCGGCCGGCGCGTCGAGGTCGAGATCCCCCTGGAGGACGAGGACCTGGAGCAGCTCGCCGGGGCCGGCTCCCCCGCCGAGCCGGCGCCCAGGACCTCCCCCCGCGGGCAGGCGCAGGTGGTGTCCATGTCCGAGCGCAGGCGCGCCTTCGTGCGCCCCGTGGGGGCCCGCCGGGGCCGCGCCGTCGCCTCCGCGCCGTCGGCCCCCTCCCCCGCGCCGGCGACCGACGCCGACGCGCAGGCGGCGCCCCCCGGCGCCGAGAACCCCGACCCCGAGGCGCCGGCGCGCACGTCCCAGACCCCCACCGTCTCCGAGCTCCCGCCCCGGCGGCACCGGCGCCGCCCCGTGCCCACCTGGGACGAGATCGTCTTCGGCGCCCGGCCCGAGTGAGGGGCGCGCCGCGGACCGGAACCGGGTGCGGCCAGCCGGCCTCAGGCCAGGGCCAGGAGCAGGGGCACGTCCCTCTCCGCCGTCGTGACCGAGCCGTGGACGCCGGGCATGGCGATCGCCGAGGGGCTGTGGACCCGCGGGTCCACCACGACCCAGTTCCCGTCCATCGCGACCAGGACGTCCCCCAGGACGCCGCGCGCCCGCGGCCCCAGCGGCCCCAGGCCGGCGGGGGCCTCGTCGCGGGTGCCCACCCACGCGGCCCGCTCCCCCAGCAGGTCGCGCCACCGCCCGGCCACCCGCGCGGCGATCTCCGGGTCGGAGCCGGGCACGTAGAGCTGGGTGAAGCGGGGCTCGCCCGCCACGGCGACGACGTCGCGGGCCAGGTCGGGGTGGGCGGTGACGTCCACGCGCCGGTCCGCGTCGGTGTCGACCATGCCGTGGTCCGCCGTCAGGACGATCCGGGTCCCGGCGGGGACCCGGCGGGCCAGGTCCGCCGCGACCGCGTCCAGCCGCTCCAGCTGGTCCAGCCACTGCGCCGAGCGCCAGCCGTGGAGGTGCCCGGCGCGGTCGAGCTCGCCGACGTAGAGGTAGACCAGGGGGGTGCCGCGGCGCAGGGCCCCCGCCGCCAGGGCGGGGCGGGCCTCCATGCGGTCGGCGCCCAGGTGGGGGCAGCCGCGCAGGGCGGCGCGGGTCAGGCCCGAGCCGGCGAAGCGGGCCGGTCCGATCGTCACCGCCGGCGGCGCGGGAGCCCCCGCCGAATCGACGGGCCCGGCGCCGGGCCCGTCGGGCCGCCGCAGGCGCTCGAAGATCGTGGGCACGTCCTGCCAGACGGCCGGGTCGGGGGCGTCGCCGCCCTCCCAGGTGATCAGGCACAGGACGCGGGAGGGGCCGGGCGGGCCGGACACGAGCCGGGCGCGGTCGATCCGGGGCGTCAGGACGCTGTAGCCGACGACGCCCGTCACGCCCGGGACGGCGCCGGTGCCCAGCGTCGTCAGGGCCGAGGCCGTCGTCGTGGGCAGGCAGGTGAGAGCCCGCGGGCCCGGCCCGGACCCGCCATCCGCCTCCGCCAGCCAGGAGCGCAGCGTGGGCGCGTGGCCCCGCCGCTCGCGCAGCAGCTCCAGGCCCAGGCCGTCGACGAGGACGACGACGACCCCGCCCCCGCGCCGCGGATCCCGGCCGGATCCCTCCAGCAGCCCCCAGGCGGCGGCCGTCTGACGCGCACCGGCGTCGTCGAGCACGTCCGGGTCCCCCGCCGGCGCCAGGGCCAGGCCCGCCCCCGCGGCGGCGGCGCCCAGGACCAGCCTCAGCTCGGGAGGGGCGGCCGGGTCCGGCCGCGGCGGCGCGGGCTCGGGCGGGCCGGCCGGGCTCACGCGTCCACCGCCGAGCGGGCCGTGGCCCGCGACAGGGCCCGGGCGAAGGCCTCGGCCCGCCCCAGGGCCTCATCGCCCTCGACCCCCGCGGCCACGCGCACCACGATGTCGTCGGGCACCGAGGTTCCCGTCAGGCCGTGATCCGCCTGGCAGGCGGGGTCGGGGCAGGAGGCGGGCTCCAGGTCCAGGCGGCGCACCGCCCCCCAGGAGATGGCGATGGTCATCTCCACCAGGCGCCCCCCGCCCGCGGCGGGCCGGGCCACCCCCCGGCTCAGCGCGAGGGAGGAGATGCGCCGCACCGGCACGGCCTCGCTCGTGGCCACCGCCCCGGGCACCCCGTCCTCCAGGGCGGCGTCGTCGACGTGGACGATGATGAGGCGGCCGGGGGTCAGGGCCAGGACGGTCAGGTGCCGGTGGACGGCGTCGGCGAAGCTCGTTTCCGCCTGGACCAGGTGCGCCACCGGCTCCTCGCCCGCCAGGGCCACCTCCAGGCAGCCCGCGACGAGCTCGGGGTAGTAGCCGGCGCGGGCCACGTCCTCGCCCAGGGCCGCCGCGACGGACCCGGCGGCGGGCTCATCGGCGGACCCGGCCGGAACCGGGCGGGGCGGGGGCGGCGTCCGACTGCTCATGGGCCGATCATGCCACCCGCCGTCGTCCCGCTCACCCCCGGGTGTCGACTCGCGCCCCGGCGCCGCCAACCGCGACAATGCCCGCATGCCCAAGTCCTCCACGCAGACGCCTCCGCCCTCCGACGGCCTCATCGTCGAGCAGGACCTCCCCACGGAGATGCGCACCTCCTTCCTGGAGTACGCCTACTCGGTCATCTACGCCCGGGCGCTGCCCGACGCCCGCGACGGCCTCAAACCCGTCCAGCGCCGCATCCTGTTCCAGATGGACCGCATGGGGCTGCGCCCCGACCGCCCCCACGTGAAGTCCTCGCGCGTCGTCGGCGACGTCATGGGGCGCCTGCACCCGCACGGCGACGTCGCCATCTACGAGGCGCTCGTGCGCCTGGCCCAGCCCTTCACCATGCGCCTGCCGCTCATCGACGGCCACGGCAACTTCGGCTCCCTCGACGACGGGCCGGCCGCGCCCCGCTACACCGAGGCGCGCCTGGCGACCCCGGCGCTGTCCCTGACGGCCGACATCGACGAGGACACCGTCGACTTCTCCCCCAACTACGACTACACCCTCACCGAGCCCGACGTCCTGCCCGCCGCCTTCCCCAACCTGCTGGTCAACGGCGCCTCGGGCATCGCGGTGGGCATGGCCACGAACATGCCGCCGCACAACCTCCGCGAGGTCGTCGCCGCCGCCCGCCACCTCATCGCCCACCCCGAGGCGAGCCTGGAGGACCTCATGGCCATCGTGCCCGGGCCGGACCTGCCCGCCGGCGGCATGATCGTGGGCCTGGACGGGATCCGGGAGGCCTACCGCACGGGCCGGGGCAAATTCCTCACCCGCGCCACCGCCCGCATCGAGAACATCACCCCCCGCAAGAAGGGCATCGTCGTCACCGAGCTGCCCCACCTGGTGGGCCCGGAGAAGGTCATCGCCCGCATCAAGGAGACCGTCGCCTCCAAGAAGCTCCAGGGCATCACCGACGTCGCCGACCTCACCGACCGCAAGCACGGCACCCGCCTGGTCATCGGGGTCAAGAACGGCTACAACCCCGAGGCGGTCCTGGCCCAGCTCTACAGGCACACGCCCCTGGAGGACTCCTTCGGCATCAACAACGTGTGCCTGGTCGACGGCCGGCCGCGCACCCTGGGGCTGCGCGAGCTGCTGGAGGTCTTCGTGCGCCACCGCCTGACGGTGGTCACCCGGCGCACCCGCTTCCGCCTGGGCAAGCGCCGCGAGCGCGCCCACCTGGTCGAGGGGCTGCTCACCGCCATCGTCGACATCGACGGGGTCATCGCCGTCATCCGCTCCAGCCAGGACGCGGCCGCCGCGCGCGAGCGCCTCATGCGGACCTTCGACCTGACCGAGCCCCAGGCCGGCTACATCCTCGAGCTCCAGCTGCGGCGCCTGACCAGGTTCTCCGTCATCGAGCTGGAGAAGGAGCGCGAGGACCTGGCGCGCGAGATCGCCGAGCTCGAGGCGGTCCTGGCCGATGAGGACCGGCTGCGCGCGGTGGTCTCGCGCGAGCTGGCGGCGGTGGCCGAGGAGCACGGCACGCCCCGGCGCACCGTGCTCCTGCCGGCCCCGGGGGCGGGGGCCGACGCGCTCGCGCACGGGGTCGGGGCCCCCGGAGGCGCGGGGGCGGGCGGCGCGGGCGACGCGCAGGCGGTGAGGGCGGCGATGAGCCTCATGGCCGGGGCCGCCGACGTGCCCCTGACGGTGCCCGACGACCCCTGCCGGGTGCTGCTGTCCGCGACGGGGCTGGTGGCGCGCCTGGCCGGCGCCGAGGCGGTCCCCCGCTCCGGGGCGCGCCGGCCCCATGACGCCCTGACCAGTCAGGTCGCCACCACCGCCCGCTCCCGGGTGGGCGTCGTCACCGACGCCGGCCGCCTCGTGCGCCTCGACGTGCTCGCCACCCCCGAGGTGGCGCGCGCGGACGGGGCGCCCGCCCTGGCCGGCGGCCAGCCGGCGCGGCTCCTGGTCGACGTGGCCGCCGATGAGACCGTCGTCGGGCTCGTGCCCATCGGCGCGGGGGCGGAGGCGGGGGCGCCCGTGGTGCTGGCCACCGCGCGGGGCGTGGTCAAACGGGTCAGGCCCGGTGATGAGCCGGGGCGCGGCGACTCCTGGGAGGTCATCTCCCTGGCGGAGGGCGATCGGGTCGTCTTCGCGGGGACGGCGGCGGACTCCGACGTGCTCGTCCTGGTGACCAGTGACGCCCGGCTGCTGCGCTTCGAGGCGGGCAGGGTCCGCCCGCAGGGCCGGGCCGCGGGCGGCATGGCGGGCATCTCCCTGCACGAGGCGGCCCGCGTCATCGCCGCCGCCTCGGTGCCCGCCGACCTGCTGGCCGAGGCGGTGGTGGTCACCGTCGCCGGCGGCGGGGACGCCCTGCCGGGCATGGGCACGGGCAGCGTCAAGGTCACCCCCCTGGACCGCTACCCCGCCAAGGGCCGGGCGACCGGCGGGGTGCGCGCCCACCGCTTCCTGCGCGGGGAGGACCGGCTGGTGCTGGCCTGGGCGGGGGTCGGACCGGCCCGCGCCGTCGGGTCGGAGGGGCGGGCCGTGCCCCTGCCCGAGCCCGATGAGCGCCGCGACGCCTCCGGCTCGCCGCTGGCCGCCCCCATCGCCGGCATCGGCTGAGGCGTCGTCCCCCGGCGGCGGGGGCGGACGGGGCGCGGGGTGGTGGTGAGGGCCGGCGGCGCCCTCACACGTCCAGGGCGTAGAGGATGGAGCCCTGGGTGGGGGCGTAGCCGAGCTCGCGGTAGAGGTCGACGGCGCCCGTCGGGCTGTCGGAGTCGACGCCGGCCGCCGCGAACTCCATGCCGTCGCGCTGGTAGGCGCGCATGGCGGCGGTCAGCAGGGCCGGGGCGACGCCGCGCCCGCCGTAGTCGGCGAGCACCCCCAGCATGTCCGTGTACCCCTCGCGCCAGCCCAGCGCCTCCCAGTCCTGCTCGTAGCGGGCCGAGCGCAGGTACCCGGCCACGCGCGCCCGGTCGCCGGAGCGGTCGACGGCGATGAAGCTCCACTGGGGCACGAAGTAGGTGCGCCCGGCGTTCCAGTCCTCCCGGCTCATGGTGAAGGAGCCGAAGCCGCCCGCCAGGCTCTGGTTGTGGACCCGCCGGGCGGCGTCGTCGTAGTCCTCGCTCCAGGGCTCGATCGTCAGGAAGCCGTCGATGTCGACCTCGGGGACGGCGTCGGCCAGGCTGCGGCGCACCTCCCGGTACCACCGGCGCGCGGAGAAGCCCAGGTCGCGCATGTGCTCCTGCATGCGCTCGTCCTCCTCCAGGACGGTGGTCACCACGTGGGCGGGGGCCGTGGCGGCGACGGAGCCGGGCGCCGCCCCGGCCCGCTCCGCCCCGATGAGGTGGCGGGCGCGCTCGGTCTGCCAGTGCAGCAGGGCCCCCCCGATGCCCCGGTGGCGCCACTGGGGGTCCACGACCCCGCTCATCGAGGCGTAGACCTCGCCGGCGGGGCGGATGCGCACCAGGCCGAAGGCGCGCATGACCCCCTCGCCGTCGCGCCCGGCGACCCCCGAGTAGGTGGGGTCGACGAAGTACTCGGCCGTCTCCTGCTCGGTGGTGCGGTAGGGCGGGTCGTCGACCGCCTCGGCGCGGGCGATGAGCGCGGCGAGCTCGGTGTTGTCCAACGGGCTCAGCGGCGCCCAGAGCAGCTCGGGGGACAGGGCCGAGCGGGGGCCGGGGCGCAGTATCGACCAGGGCCCGGACGGACCGGGGCGACGCGAGGATCCGTAGACGGGGGCCATGGGCGCCTCCTTGCGCGGGGACCAGGACTGGCCCGGTGAGGACGGGTGATGACGATCGAGCACTGGGCACCTTACCCGATGCGGGTCGCGCCCGCGCCCGGGCCCCGCGCCCTCAGGCGTCGATGCGCTCGCGGTCCACGTCGGCGGCGCCGGCGATGATGAAGTCGCGGCGCGGCTCGACGGCCGAGCCCATGAGCAGCTCGAAGACGTTCTCGGCCTCCGTCAACTCGGCCTCGTCGCCCAGGGTGATGCGCCGCAGGGTGCGGTGCTCGGGCTCCATGGTGGTCTCGGCCAGCTGATGGGCGTCCATCTCCCCCAGGCCCTTGTAGCGCTGGGGCTCCTTGAAGCCGCGCCCCTGCTTCTCCAGGCGGCGCAGGGTGCGCACCAGCTCGTCGTCGGAGTAGGTGTAGATGACCTCCTTCTTGCGCCGGCCCGAGCCGGACACCTCGATGCGGTGCAGCGGGGGGACGGCGGCGAAGACGCGCCCGGCCTCGATCATGGGCCGCATGTAGCGGAAGAAGAGGGTCAGCAGGAGGGTGCGGATGTGGGCGCCGTCGACGTCGGCGTCGGTCATGAGGATGACCTTGCCGTAGCGGGCCGACTCTATGTCGAAGGTGCGCCCGGACCCGGCCCCGACCACCTGGATGATGGCCGAGCACTCGGCGTTGCGCAGCATGTCCGCCTGGGAGGCCTTCTGGACGTTGAGGATCTTGCCGCGGATGGGCAGCAGCGCCTGGAACTCGGAGTTGCGGGCGTTCTTGGCGGTGCCCAGCGCCGAGTCGCCCTCGACGATGAACAGCTCGGAGGCGGCCACGTCGTCGGAGCGGCAGTCGGCGAGCTTGGCGGGCAGGGTGGAGGTCTCCAGGGCCGTCTTGCGCCGCGTGATCTCCTTGTGCACGCGGGCGCTCACCCGCGCGCGCATCTCCCCCACGATCTTCTCCTGCAGGGCCCGGGACTGGGCCTTGAGGTCGCGCTTGGTCGAGGTCAGCAGCGCCGTGAGCTCGGTCTCGACGACCTTCGCGACGATCTGGCGCACCGGGGCGGTGCCCAGCACCTCCTTGGTCTGCCCCTCGAACTGGGGCTCGGGCACCCGCACGGCCACCACCGCGGTCATCCCCGCCAGGATGTCGTCCTTCTCGATGCGCCCGTCGCGGCTGGTGACCTTCAGGGCGCGGGCGTTGGACTCGATCTGCCTGCGCAGCACCCTGGTGACGGCCTGCTCGAAGCCGGTCAGGTGCGTGCCGCCCATGGGGGTGGCGATGATGTTGACGAAGGACCGCTCGGTGGTGTCGTAGCCGATGCCCCAGCGCAGGGCCACGTCGACGGCGCAGGTGCGCTCCACCTCCACGGGGCGCAGGTGCCCGCTGGCCCGGTCGAACTGCTGGACGGTCTCGGTGTAGGCGCCCCGGCCGGTCAGGCGGAAGGTGTCGGTCACCGAGCCGTCGGAGGCCAGGAAGTCGACGAAGTCGCGGGTGCCGCCCTTGGCCAGGAAGGTCTCGGCGCCGCCGGCCGCGTCACCAGAGGCCCCCCCGGCGCCGGCCCCCGGCTCCGCCGCCCGCTCGTCCGCCAGGGTCAGGGTCAGGCCCGGCACGAGGAAGCTGGTCTGGCGCAGGCGGGACCGCAGGGCGGCGGCGTCGTACTCGTCGGGGCGCGGGAAGATCTGCGGGTCGGCCCAGTAGCGCACCCGGGTGCCGGTCACGCCGCGGCGCACCCTGCCGATGACGCGCAGCTCGGAGGCCTCGGTGTACTCGGTGAAGGGCGATCCCGGGCTCGGGCCGCCGGGCGGGTCGGCGAAGACCCCGGGCACCCCCCGCCTGAAGCTCATGGCGTGGGTCCGCCCGCCCCGGTCGACCTCGACGTCCATGCGGGCGCTGAGCGCATTGACCACGCTCGCGCCCACGCCGTGCAGGCCCCCGGCGGCCCCGTAGGAGCCGCCCCCGAACTTGCCCCCGGCGTGGAGCTTGGTGTAGACCAGCTCGACGCCGGTCAGGCCCGAGGCGGGCTCGACGTCGACGGGCACCCCGCGGCCGGTGTCGCGCACCTCGATGGAGCCGTCGTCGTGGACGACGACGTTGATGCGGTCCCCGTAGCCCTCCAGGGCCTCGTCGACGCCGTTGTCGATGATCTCCCACACGCAGTGCATGAGGCCCCGCTGGTCGGTGGAGCCGATGTACATGCCGGGCCGTTTGCGCACGGCCTCGAGCCCCTCCAGGACGGAGAGGTGTCGGGCGGAGTAGGAGGTGGAGCTGTCGGGCACGCCGAAAATCTAGCCGATCCGGCGGGCCGCGGCCGCCTTTCGCGCCGCCGCCGGGATGTGGCCTTGGCCCGACGGCGCGCCGGGGGCGCCGCGAGCGCATCCCCGGCGTTCGCCGTCGGCTCAGTGGCTGCGCCGGGGGCGGAAACGGGCCCCCGCGGCACGCGGGCGTCATCGGGGCGTGATGAAGTACAGCCATGAGTTACACGTCCACCCCCGCTGTCGCCGAGCCGATCGCCGACGCGGCCGAGCAGGCCGCCGCCCAGTCGCGCCCGAGCGCGCAACGCCCGCTCACCACGGCGGACCGCTGCGACGTCTGCGGCGCGCAGGCCTTCATCCGCGTCGTCCTGTCCGCGGGCGAGCTGCTCTTCTGCGCTCACCACGGGCGCGCCCACCGGGCCGCCCTGGACAGGCAGGCGCTGTTCGTCCAGGACGAGACCGACCGCCTGGCCCCCGGGGCCTGATCCGCCGGCCCCGCAGTCCCCGCCCGTCCGCTCCCCGGGCCTCGCCCCGCGAGCCGACCATCCCGCCCGATCCGTCCCGATTCCCGCATGATGCCGCGCCGCCGGGCCCCGCGACCGTCAGGGCCGCGGGGCCCGGTGGCGTGCGGGCGCGGTTCCTAAACGGGCCAGTCCTCCATGCGCCAGGCGGCGTCCCAGAACATCCACTCGTACCTGCAGGCCGTGGCGAAGGCCTCGTGCATGCGCCCGCGCTCGTCATCGCCGGCGGCCGCCGCCAGCCGGTCGGCGACGCCCCTGGCCCGCGCCGTCGACTGCTCGAAGGCGGGGTCCGCGTAGGTGGAGATCCAGTCGCCGTAGGGGTGCCCGCTCAGATCGCCCGCCCGGGCGAGCAGTCCGGCGCCGACGTCCTGGTAGATCCAGAAGCAGGGGAGCACGGCGGCGACCGCCACGCCGTAAGAGCCCAGGGCGACGCCGGTGTGCAGGAAGTCGGTGTAGGCGCGGCACGTCGGCGACGCCGTCGCCCCGCTCATGAGGTCCACGTGCGCGGCGTGCAGTTCGCGCTCGGCCACCAGGGCCTGCTTGGCGCAGTCGCACCAGAACGCGAACTCGTCCGGCTCCCCGCTCAGCGACGCGACACCGGCCAGCACCCGGCCGTACTCGACGAGGTACAGCGCGTCCTGGGTCATGTAGTAGTTGAAGCGGTCCTCGCTCAGGGTTCCGTCCCCCAGGCCCCGGACCAGCGGCTGCTCGTCGATCGCGGCGCGGATCGGGGCGGCGCGCCTCCACGCCCGAGTCGTGAACGCGCCCGCCGCGCCGGCGGCGCCGGCCCCGTCGTCCCCCGCGGCGGCGCCCGCCGCCCGGCTGTCAGTCATGATCATTCCCCTTCGGAGGTCCAGATTCGGTAGAAGTGGTGGACGGGCCCGTGCCCGTGCCCGACGCCCAGGGCGTCGGCGTGCCCGATGGCGCCGGTGAGGTAGTCCTTGGCGTCGCGCACCGCCTCCAGCCAGGTCGCCCGGCGCGGGCGCAGCGAGGCGATCGCCGAGGACAGCGTGCAGCCCGTGCCGTGGGTGTTGCCCGTGGCGACCCTGCGGGCGCGCAGGATCTCGACGCCGTCGGCATCGGCGTAGACGTCGACGGCGTCGCCCGCGTCGCCGATCAGGTGCCCGCCCTTGACCAGCACCCTGCGCGCGCCCAGATCCCTCAGGCGCTGCGCCTGGGTGCGCAGCCCGTCGAGGCTCGCCGCGGGCTGCTCGTCCAGCAGGACGGCCGCCTCGTGGAGGTTGGGGGTGATGAGGTCGGCCCCGGTGCACAGGCGGCGCACGGCGCCGACCGCCTCCTCGTCCAGGAGGCGGTCCCCGGAGGTGGCCACCATGACCGGGTCGAGCACCGTGCGGGCGAGCCCGGGCAGGTACTCCCCCACGGCGTCGGCCAGCTCGGCGGTGGCGAGCATGCCGATCTTGGTGGCATCAGGGACGATGTCCTCCAGCAGCGTGTCCAGCTGGAGGCGCACGAAGTCGACGGGCACGGCGTGCACGCCCGTCACGCCGCGCGTCGACTGCGCGGTCAGGGCCGTGATGACGCTCATGGCGTACGCGCCGAGCGCGCTCATGGCCTTCATGTCGGCCTGGATGCCGGCGCCCCCGCTGGGGTCGGAGCCGGCGATGGTCAGGGCGGTCACGGTCGCCGAATGGTCCGGTGAGGGGCTCATCGCCGGCCCCCCTCGTCCCAGGCGCGGCGCAGGGCGGCGGCGGCGCGCCCGGGATCCTCGGCCAGGCAGATGGCCGAGACGACGGCGGCGCCGGCCAGGCCGCCCGCCCGCAGGGCCGGCAGGTCGCCGGCCGTGACGCCGCCGATGGCCACCGCCGGCAGATCGGTCAGGGCGGCCATGCGCGCCACGCCGTCCACGCCCAGGCTCTGCGGGGCGTCGGTCTTGGTGGCGGTGGCGCGCACGACGCCGATGCCGACGTGGTCGCAGGCGCCCTGCTCCCGGGCGGCGCGCAGCTCGTCGGGGGTCGCGGCCGACAGCCCGAGGTAGGCGTCGTCGCCGATGAGGCGGCGGGCGACGTCGGCGGGCAGGTCGGACTGGCCCAGGTGGACCCCCGCCACCGGCGCGCCCAGGTCGCGCGCCGCCAGGAAGACGTCGACGCGGTCGTTGACGATGACGGGGACCCGGTCGCCCACCGCCTCGGCCACGTCCAGCACCCGGGTCAGGAAGGGGCCGCCGTCGGCGTCCTTGGCGCGCAGCTGGACGCAGGTGACCCCGCCGTCGACGGCGGCCGCAACGGTGGCCAGGACGTCGCGTCCGCGCGAGCGGCACTGGTCCTCGTCGGTGACGAGGTAGACCGACAGGTCCGGCGCGGCCCTCATGCCGGTTCCCCCTCCGCGGTGCGGGCGGCCTCCGCGGCGCCGCCAGCGGCGCTGACAGTGACGGTGACGGCCCGCAGGTCGCCCGCCTCCAGGGCGTACAGGGCGTCGAGGAAGGCGGGCTGGAAGGAGCCGGGACCGGCCGACCGGGCCTGTGCGCGCTTCGCGGCGGCGCTGTAGACGGCGTGCGCGGCCACGACGGCGGTCAGGTCGTCCAGCCCCTCCTCCCGGCCCGCCCCGAGGAAGGCCGCCACCACCGCGCCCAGGGCGCAGCCCCCGCCGGTCACCCGGGTCAGCAGCGCGGAGCCGCCCCGCACTCGGACGACGCTCTCGCCGTCGGTGACCAGGTCGACGGGGCCGGAGACGGCGACGACGCAGCCGTGGCGGCGGGCCAGGTCGCGGGCCGGGGCGAACGCCGCGGCGACGTCGTCGGCGGTCTCCACGCCCCGCCCGCCGCTGCTGACCCCGGCCAGGGCCAGGATCTCCGAGGCGTTGCCCCGCACGGCGCCGGGCCCCCGGCCGAGGAGCTCGTGGGCCAGGGCGGTGCGGTGCGCCAGCACGCCGATGGCCACCGGGTCCAGGACCCACGGCGTGCCCGCGTCGTGCGCCGCGGCAGCGGCCTCGCGGGCGGCGGCCCGCTGCTCGGACTGGGGCGTGCCGAGGTTGATGAGCAGCGCGGAGGCGACCCGGGCGAAGGGGCCCGCCTCCCCCGTGATGTCCACCATGGCGGGCGCCGCGCCCAGGGCCAGGAGGACGTTGGCGGTGACATTGGCGGCCACCGAGTTGGTGATGCAGGACACCAGCAGGGCGCGGCGCCGCACCGCCTCGAGCGCCGCCGGGATAGACGCCTCCCAGTGCATGTGACATCCCTTCGTCAGTACTAGCTGGACAGGTTCGACGGGTGTGTTCTCAGCCATGCGGCACCCCGTGTCACAATCGCGACGGTAGCAGCGACGGCGTCGGCCCCGCAACCCCTCCGGTTGCGGGGCCAACGCCGTCGAGGCGCGCGGGCCGGCGGCGGCCCCCCGCCCGCCCGGCGAGTCCGGTCAGTCCGGCGAGTCCGGTCGGTCAGTCCAGGTAGTCGCGCAGGACCTGGCTGCGCGAGGGGTGGCGCAGCTTGGACATGGTCTTGGACTCTATCTGCCGGATGCGCTCGCGAGTGACGCCGTAGACCTTGCCGATCTCGTCCAGCGTCTTGGGCTGGCCGTCGGTCAGGCCGAAGCGCATGGAGACCACGCCCGCCTCCCGCTCCGAGAGGGTGTCCAGGACGGCGTGCAGCTGCTCCTGCAGGAGCGTGAAGCTCACGGCGTCGGCTGGCACGACCGCCTCGGAGTCCTCGATGAGGTCGCCGAACTCGCTGTCCCCGTCCTCGCCCAGCGGCGTGTGCAGGGAGATCGGCTCGCGGCCGTACTTCTGGACCTCGACGACCTTCTCGGGGGTCATGTCCAGCTCGACGGCCAGCTCCTCGGGGGTGGGCTCGCGCCCCAGGTCCTGAAGCATCTGGCGCTGGACCCGGGCGAGCTTGTTGATGACCTCGACCATGTGCACCGGGATGCGGATGGTGCGGGCCTGGTCGGCCATGGCGCGGGTGATGGCCTGGCGGATCCACCAGGTGGCGTAGGTGGAGAACTTGAAGCCCTTGGTGTAGTCGAATTTCTCCACCGCGCGGATCAGGCCCAGGTTGCCCTCCTGGATGAGGTCGAGGAAGAGCATGCCCCGGCCGGTGTAGCGCTTGGCCAGCGACACCACCAGGCGCAGGTTGGCCTCCAGCAGGTGGTTCTTGGCCCGCTGCCCGTCCTGGGCGATCCAGTGCAGCTCGCGCCGGTACTTCGCGTTGAGGTCGTTGCCCTGGGTGGCGAGCAGGTGCTCGGCGTACATGCCCGCCTCGATGCGCTTGGCGAGCTCGACCTCCTCGGCGGCGTTGAGCAGGGCCACCTTGCCGATCTGCTTGAGGTAGTCCTTGACCGGGTCGGCGGTCGCGCCCGCGGTGACGACCTTCTGCGCGGGTTCGTCGCCCTCGTCGGAGTCCGAGACGGTGAAGGAACCGTCCTTGGAGGCGGCCCGGGAGCGCTTGCCGGCCTTCTTGGCGGCGGCCCGCTCCGCCTCCTCGCGGCGCATGCGCTCCAACTCGCCGGTCAGCGCCGCGATCGAGGGCTCCATCTTGATGCCCTTGATGACCCAGCCGCGGAAGATGAAGCCGTTGTGGGTCAGGAACTCGCGGGCGACGACGGGCTGCTCCTCATCGGGGATGACGAAGCGCGGCACGGGGCCGTGCCCGTAGGGGGCCAGGGTGATCGGGGCCTCCAGGGTGCCGTTGCCGGCGAGCTGGAGCCCCTCGACGACGGTGCGCGAGCGGATGAAGAGGGTGGCCCCGGGCGCCAGGCGGATCCCCTTGAGGGAGGCGGGGCTGTTGAAGGGGTGGCGCTTGGTGCCGTCGCCGTCCTCCTCCAGGTTCACGTCGAGGTAGTAGTCGCGCAGCTCGGGCGCGGGGCCCTCGTCGTCATCGGGGTCCTCCCCGGCGTCGTCCTCCTCGTCCTCATCGTCGTCGGAGTCGGGGTCCTCCTCGTCATCGTCCTCCTCGTCGGGGTCGTCCTCGTCGTCGTCCTCATCCTCGTCGTCGTCGAAGAAGTCCTCGGCGTCGTTGTCCGAGTCGGGGTCGTCCTCGTCGTCGAGATCGTCGAGATCGATGTCCTCGACCTCCTCGGTGGTCTCGTCGAGGTCCTCGGCACGCTGGGCGCGCTTCCGCGTAGCTGTGGAAGTAGCCACGGATTTCCTTTCACGGGGCGGGCGTATCGGGTGGGGCGCGCGCGGGGAGCGCATCACCACCGACGCAGCGGACAACCGTGGGATTATAGCCCTTATTCCCGTCCCGCCGTCCCACGGGCCGCACCGCGGGGGTCGGGGCGCCGGTACCCTGCCCCCATGTCCTCGCTCAGCGCCGCCTCCGCACTGGTCAAGGCGGGCGTCAACGCCCGCCTGAGCCGCATCCTCACGACCGGGCGCGAGCGCGCCGCCGACCTGGGCGACGCCGGGGACGAGCTCTTCGACGCGGCCGCCGCCCTCCTGGCCGGGGGCAAGCGCACGCGGGCGCTCCTGGCGGGCCTGGGCGCCGCCCTCGCCCTGGAGGGCCCCGAGCGCGACGCGATGCTGGACTCCGCGCTGGTCGCGGGCACCGGCGCCGCCCTGGAGCTCTACCAGGCCAGCGCCCTCATGCACGACGACATCATCGACGACGCCTCGCTGCGGCGCGGGCAGCCGGCCGCGCACCGCCGCCTCCAGGCCCTCCACCGCGACCGCGCCTGGCTGGGCGACGCCCGCGCCTTCGGCGCGTCGGCGGCCATCCTGCTGGGGGACCTCCTGCTGTCCACGGCCGGGGAGGAGCTGGCCGCGGCCCAGGCGCGGGCCGCCCTGAGCCCCGATCGCGCGGCCGCCGGGCGGGCGGCCTTCGACGCCATGACCGCGGAGGTCGCCGTCGGCCAGTACCTCGATGTGCGCTGCCAGCAGCTGCCCCCGCCCTCCCCCGATGAGGACCCCCGCGAGGCCGGCCGCCGCATGCACCGGACCGCCCTGGAGGTCGTGCGCCGCAAGTCCGCCCGCTACTCCGTCATGCACCCCCTGCTCATCGGGGCCCTGCAGGCCGGGGCGGCCCCCGGCGACCCGCTCCACGAGCGCCTGTCCGTCTTCGGGGAGGAGCTGGGCATCGCCTTCCAGCTGCGCGACGACGAGCTCGGCGTCTTCGGCGACCCGGCGCTGACCGGCAAGCCCGTCGGGGACGACCTGCGCGAGGGCAAGCGCACCGTCCTGGTGGCCCTGGCCTGGCGGCGCGCTGACGGGGAGGGCCGGGCCCTGCTGCGCTCCGTGCTCGCCCGCCCGCGCGCCGGCGAGGCGGACATCGCCCGGGCCGAGGCGGACATCGCCCGGGCCGCCGGGCTCATCGAGGCCTGCGGGGCGCGCGCCGAGCACGAGGAGCAGATCGCCGGGCACCTGCGGGCCGCCGTCGCCACCCTCGACCCCATCGGCCCGGCGGAGATCTCCGACGAGTCCCGCTCCGACCTGCTCGAGCTCGCCCGGCTCCTGTGCGAGCGCCGCGCCTGAGCGCGCCGCGACCCGGTCGGGCGGAGTCGCAGCCGGCCGGAGGCTGCGGCCGGCCACCCGGGCTGCGGCCGCCCGCCCAGGGGCTGCGGCCACGACCCGCCCGTCCGGGCCGCGGCCGCCCGGGACGGCCTGCCGGACTGCGGGCGCCGCGCCCGGGCGGGTAGCCGTCCCCGGGTGATCGCGGCGGGCCCCCGCACCCCTTAGACTCGCCCCGTGGTCACGGATCCCCTCCTCGGTCGGCTGGTCGACTCTCGCTACGAGATCGTCGACCGGGTTGCTCGCGGCGGCATGGCCACGGTGTACGTCGCCCAGGACCGGCGCCTGGACCGGCGCGTGGCCCTGAAGGTGATGCACCCGCACCTGGCGGACTCCCCCGACTTCGTCGCCCGCTTCCGGCGCGAGGCCCGCGCCGCGGCGCGCCTGTCCAACCCCGGCGTCGTCGCCGTCTACGACCAGGGCAGCATCGACGGCGTCGCCTACCTCGTCATGGAGCTCGTCGAGGGCCCCAACCTGCGCGACCTCATCGCCGCGGGGCCGCTGAGCGTCAAGGAGGCCCTGGGGCTGACCGCGCAGGTGCTGCGCCCCCTGGGGGCCGCGCACCGGGCGGGCCTGGTCCACCGGGACATCAAGCCCGAGAACGTGCTGCTCCCGGACGACGGCTCGGTGGCCAAGGTCGCCGACTTCGGGCTCGCCCGGGCCGTGACGGAGGTGGCCCAGACGACGACGGGCAATGTGATGGGCACGGCCGCCTATCTCGCCCCCGAGCTCATCACCTCGGGCGACTCCGCGCCGCGGGCCGACGTCTTCTCCGTGGGCGTCATCCTCTACGAGCTCCTCACCGGGGAGCAGCCCTTCAGCGCCGACTCCCCCGTCCAGATCGCCTTCCGCAACGTCCACGAGGACGTCCCCGCCCCCTCGTCCCTCGTCCCGAGCCTGCCCGCCAGGGTCGACGAGCTCGTGGCCGAGATGACCCGGCGCGAGGCGGACGAGCGCCTGGAGGACGCCGACGCGGCCCTCGCCCGCCTGCGGGAGGTCGTCGCCGAGCTCACCCCCTCCGAGCTGAGCGCCAAGCGCGGCGGCGCCACCGAGTCCGTGCGCACCCTGGAGGTGCTCGCCGCCAATGCGGAGGCCGCCCGCCAGGCGGTGCGCTCCGACGCCCCCGGGGACGGCGAGGAGGCGAACCAGGGCCAGGCCAGCCCGGGCGTGCGCACCGTCTCCCTGCCCATCGGCTCGATCGGCCCGGACACCAGGACGCGGGCGATGGATCGTCAGGCCACGGGCGACGACCAGAAGACCACGGTCATCCAGTCGGCCCGCACCGTTCTGGCCCGCAGGCGCACCCTGATCGGCGCCGGGGTGCTCGTGGCGCTGGGCGCGGTCGCGGCCGGCGTGTGGTACCGCACGGGCGGCCCCGGACGCCGGGTGGCGGTGCCGGAGATCGTCGGCCGGACCCAGGAGGAGGCGCAGTCCGCCATTACGCAGGCGGGCCTGGTGTGGGGCACGCCGACCCGCGCCTACTCCGACACCGTGGTCTCGGGCTCGGTCATCTCCTGCAAGCCCCCGACCGGCACGGCCATACCGGTCGGGCAGGCCGTCACCGCCGTCATCTCCCGGGGCGTGGAGCAGAAGACGGTGCCCGACGTCGTGGGCCGCACCGAGCAGGAGGCGCGCACCGCCATCACCGGCGCCGGCCTGACCGTGGGGGCCGTGACGAACGACTACTCCCCCACCGTCGAGAGCGGCAAGGTCATCTCCTCCGACCCGGCGGCCGGGAAGAGCGTCAACCACTCCTCCGCCGTCGCCCTGGTCGTCTCCAAGGGGCGCCGCCCCGCCACGGTGCCCGACGTCAAGGGCATGACCGTGGCGGACGCGACCACCGCGCTGCAGAAGGCCGGCCTGGTCCTGGGCACCACCACGGAGGCCTACTCCGACAGCGTCGAGAGCGGCAAGGTCATCTCCTCCGACCCGGCGGCCGGGGCCTCCGGGCACTTCTACGGCGACTCCGTCAGCATCGTCGTCTCCAAGGGCTCGGAGATGGTCACGGTGCCGGACGTGAGCTCCATGAAGCAGGACGAGGCCGTCGCCGCGCTGAAGGCCGCGGGCCTGGTGGTCAAGATCGAGCGCGTCTTCGGCATCCCCTTCATCTCGTCGCTGTCCACCAACCCGGCGGCGGGCACCAGCGTGCGCAGGGGCTCGACGGTCACCCTGTACGTCGTGTGAGCGCCGCCGGGCGCGGGGCGGGGCGGGGGCTCGCGCCTTCGACCCCGCGGCCCGATCCCCCGCATTCCTCCGCCCGGATCGCGAACCCGGGCCGCGAACGCGCAGGTTTCCAGTCGAACGCGCATCTCCCGGCCGCGCGTTCGACTGGAAACCTGCGCGTTCGCCACGGTGGCGGGGGCCCGAGGCGAACCCGTCCCGGACGACTTACTCCACCCGAACCCCGGTTCCAGCGCGTCCCGGGACGAGCCCCGCGTGGGCGCGGGCGACGCGCCGGCGGACGGCCGGTTCCGGTGAGTCACGGGGCGAACCCCTTGGCATAGTGGTGCGGGTGGGGCTCCCGGGACGCGCTGGGGCGGGGACATGTCCGAATCTGTTGCAAAGGCGCCCCGCGACGGGATCGGCCGTGGATGAAAGCGCGGAATATCAACGATTCTCCTGCGGCGCTCCGGCGCGATCGGGGCCTTTGCAACAGATTCGGACAACCTGCCGCCGCGGCCGCCCTCCGGGGAGGGCGGCCGCGGGTCCGATGGCGACCATGACGGGCGCCCCGACGACCGGACGAGGCCCGCGGGGAGGCCGCCCGGCCCGCGAGATCGTCACTTGACCCGCGAGCACGTACCTCTAGCAGACGTGCTCGCGGGTTACCCGGCGATCTCGCGGGTCAAGTGACGTGCTCGACGGTTACCCGGCGATCTCGCGGACTGCGGCGCCGGCCCGCCCGGCCACTTTGGACACCCCCCGGCGCCGGCTCGCCCGCCTCAGCCCTCGACCGTGCTGACCCGCCTGGCGCGCTCGGCGACGAGCGGGACCGGGCTGCGCCTGAGGGCGCGCAGGCGATCGCACCAGGCCCGCGGCCAGCCCGCGGCCTCTCCCCCGTCCCGCGTCAGGGCCAGGGCCAGGACGCCGGCGGCCGGACGGGGGTTCGACAGGAGGGCGTCGACCGCTCCGGGGTCCGGACCGTCGTCGGGCAGCAGGCGCTCGCTGCGGGCCAGGGCCAGGGCGGCGCCGGCGTCGTCGAGCAGATCCGCCAGGAGGCCGTCATCCGCCGCCCCGTCAGCCAGGGCCGCCAGGCCGTCGGCGGCATCGGCCCAGTCCAGGGCCGCCAGGCGCGCCCGCCGGGCGAGCCCGAAGGTCCACGGGGAATCGGACAGGGTCTCGGCGAGGCTCCCCAGGTGCTCGCGGTGCCAGGTCAGCGCCGCCGCCCGGCCGGGGATGAGCCCCGCGACCAGCTCCTCCAGGCGGCGCAGGTGCGGCAGGTCCTCCTTGGCCCCGGCGTCGGGCTCGTCCGGCGAGGTCGCGCGCTCCTTCAGGCTGCGCACGAGCGCGAGGTGGGGCCCCCAGTCGGCGGCCCGTTCGGCGTGGGCGATGACGGCCGCGACGGCGACCTGCGCCGGCACCCTCTGGCCGTCCAGGATCGTGGGGGCCAGTCGCCGGGTCAGGTCGGGGATCTCCTGGCACCACTGGCCCAGGGCCGCGAGGGTCTCGGGTTCGCGCGGCGCGGTCAGGAGGACCTCGGCGTAGGCGGCGCGGTGGCGCACGGCCATCTGCCGCGGGCTCGTCGCCGCCAGGGACAGGGCCGCATCGCGCCCTCCCCCGCTCGCCAGGGCGCGCAGGACCTCCCAGGCCTCGGGCTCGTCGAGGTGGGCGAGCAGGGCGCGGCCCACCGCCGTGCGAACGTCGGAGTGGGTGGTGGGGTCCAGGCCCAGGCGCACGAGCAGCGCCAGGCTCTGCGGCGTGCGCATCCGCCCGAGGATGCGCACGGCCTCCTTGCGGGAGGTCACCTTGGCGGGCGGGGCCGTGACGGGCGCGAGGAGCTCGACGGCGCGCCCGGGCCGCACGCGGTCGGCGCAGCGCGAGGCCGCGAACATGGCGACCCTGGCGCGGTCCGTCCCGGCGTGGTCGAGCAGCGGGCCCATCGCCGCCTCGGCGTCGTCCAGGGCCGGTAGGGCCGCCAGGACGCCCTCGACGACCTGGACGGAGTCGGAGCGCAGGAGGGGGCCGAGGTCCTCCGGGCGGGTGGTGGGCAGTGCGGCGAGGGCGCCCGCGATGCGCCGCCGATCCCAGTCGGTGGTGACGGCGTCGTCCAGGGCCCGGCTCAGGGCGTCGGCGTAGGCGCGCAGGTGCTCGGGCGCCCACAGGCTGAAGGGCCCGGGCAGGTCGACGGGCACGAACGCCCGCCGTCCCGTCCAGAAGCGGCCCTTGAGGGCCTTGCGGCGGGAGAAGACCCCCACCAGGTCCTGGCGGCTGCGGCACACAGCCCACTGGACCGACCCGTCGATGGCGAAGGTCTCGTCGCGCGCGAGGAGCTCGCCGACCCGCCGGGCGCGGGTGGAGGGGTCCGCGACGAGCGCCGCGGCGGCGCGCCGGCGGGCGTGGTCGTCGGGGGCGTCGAGGGCCTGGCGGACGAGGGACAGCAGCGTCTCGTCGCGCCAGGCCCTGCGGCCCAGCGCGTCCCACAGCCCGAAGGCCAGGGCGAAGCGGTGGCGGCGGGCCGCCCGCCGCATGACCGGCTCCAGGGCGGTGACGAGCTCAGCGGCGGCGTCGGGGGGCAGGCTCAGCCGGAAGGGGACGCGGATGACATTGTCCTGGTCGGTGATCAGCTCCAGCAGGGCGCAGGCGCCCCGCGTGGGCAGGCCGGTGGCGGCGGCGTGGACGAGCAGGCGCCAGGCGGTCGAGTGGAGCGGGACGAGCGTGCTCACGGAGGTGTCCCGGGCCTCCATGGCGGCCCGGGCGAAGCCCTCCAGCTCATCCGTCCCGGCCCGCGCCAGCAGTGGGACGGGGACAGCGGACAGCGCCTCGGCCGCGGCGGCGCGCACCGGGTCCTGCTCATTGCCCAGCTCCGCCAGCCGCTCCAGCACCGAGCGCAGCCGCGCGGCGTCCCGGGCCCGGGCGGCCGAGCCGATGAGGGCCCTCCAGGCCGCGCCGCGCTCCTCGGCGTCCAGGGCGTGCAGGCGGGGCTCGGCCACCTCGCGGGCGCGCTCCGGGGCCATGAAGGCGGCCAGTTCGAGCCGGCGCAGCGGCGCCTCGGCGCCGGGCAGGGCGGCCATGCGCTCGGCCTCGGCCTGGCGCATCGGCGTGGGCATGACCTCCAGGGCCGGCGCGGACCACACGCGCGTGCGGGTGCGCACGCCCGTGAGCGCGGCGGCCAGGGCCCCGGCGCGCCGGGCGGGCGGCAGGGCGTCCAGCAGCGCGATCAGGAGGCGCTCGTTCTTGGCGGCGCTCCAGCTGCGGGCCAGGGCCCCGATCTGCTCGTCCGCCAGTGCGGCGATCCGACGGCGCAGGCCGCGGATGAAGCGGGGCGGGGCGCCCCACCCGGGGCGCAGGCCCGCGGGCCACGGGCAGGTGCGCAGCAGGTCGGTCACGGCGCGCGGGTCGCGGCCCATGAGCAGACCCAGGCGCGGCTCCAGGGCGCGCGGGATGACCGTGGTGGGACCGGCTTCCGCCAGTAAGGCGAGGAGCCGCTCGGAGCGGTTCTCCGCCAGGGAGGGCAGGCCCGGCGCCACCCAGGCCCAGGCCTCGTCCCTGGCGGCCGGGGCGCGCCCGGCCAGGCGCGACTGAAGCGCGTCCAGGAGTGCGTCGGGGCGGCGGTGGGCCAGGGCCGCCACCGAGGGCAACAGGTCGGCCAGGTCCGGCAGGAGGGCCTCGATCCGCTCCCGGCCCGCCCGCGGCAGGAGCCGGGCCCGGTCGACGTCGGACAGGGGCAGGTCCAGGAGCGCGTCGATGAGGTCGGTGCGGTGGGCGCGGCCGAGCCTGGCCTCCAGGCGGCGCCGCTCCTGAAGCGGCATGGCCAGGTAGGCGGCGGCCAGCTCGTCGGGGCTCTGGGCGTCCAGGGGCAGCGCGCCGAGGGCGCGGATGCGCACGACGGCGCCGGGGTGGCGGGTCAGGGCCTTGAGGCGGGCGGTGTCCCCGATGGCGCGGGCGGCGTCGACGACGAGCCCGGCGTGGTAGGCGGAGGCGGCGGTCAGCTCGTCGAGCAGGGGCGCCAGGCCCGCCTCGCCGTCGTGCTCGCGGGCGGTGCGCACGAGGAGGCGGACGCGCTCGGCGTGCGGCAGGCCGGGCAGCTCCTCGACCAGGGCGGAGCAGGAGGGCAGACTCATGCGCTCATGCTATCGGGGCCCGCGGCGGGCGAGTCGGGCCCGCGCTGCGCCGTCGGACGCCCGCGGGCGGGCTCAGACCTTGAGCATCTCGGCCAGCTCGAAGGCCATCTCCAGGGACTGCTGGTGGTTCAGGCGCGGATCCACCAGCGTCTCGTAGCGCTCGGCCAGGCCCGCCTCGTCGATGTGCTCGCCGCCGCCCAGGACCTCGGTGACGTCGTCGCCCGTCAGCTCGACGTGGATGCCGCCGGGCACCGTGCCCAGCGCGCGGTGGACCTCGAAGAAGGCCCGGACCTCCTCCATGATCGCCTCGAAGCGGCGGGTCTTGTAGCCGTTATCGGCGGTGATGGTGTTGCCGTGCATGGGGTCGGTGATCCAGGTGACGGGGCGGCCGTCGGCGCGCACCGCCTCCACCAGCGGCGGCAGGGCCTCGCGCAGGCGGTCGGCGCCCATGCGGGTGATGAGGCTGAGCCGGCCCGCCTCGCCGGTCGGGTTGAGCCGGTCGATGAGGGCGACGACGTCGTCCGGGGCCGTGTCCGGGCCGATCTTGACGCCCACCGGGTTGTGCACGCCGGTCAGGAGGGTCACGTGCGCGTCCTGCGGGCCGCGGGTGCGCTCGCCCACCCACAGCAGGTGGGCGGAGGTGTCGTACAGGCGCCCGGAGCGGGAGTCCACCCGGATCATGGCGTCCTCGTACTCCAGGAGCAGGGCCTCGTGGGCGGAGTAGAAGTCGACCTGGCGCAGGGCGTCGAAGTCGACGCCGGCGGCCTCCATGAAGCGCATGGCCCGGTCGATCTCCTCGGCGAAGGCCTCGAAGCGCTTGTAGGCCGGGTTCGCGGTGAAGCCGCGGTTCCAGGAGTGGACCTCGCGCAGGTCGGCGTAACCGCCCATGGTGAAGGAGCGGATGAGGTTGAGGGTGGTGCCGGCGCGCAGGTAGGCGTCGAGCATGCGCCGGGGGTCGGGGGTGCGGGCCCGGGGCGTGAAGGCGTGGTCGTTGACGGAGTCGCCGCGGTAGGAGGGCAGGGTCACCCCGTCGCGGGTCTCGTCGGCGCGGCTGCGCGGCTTGGCGTACTGGCCGGCCATGCGGCCGATCTTGACCACGGGCGTGGAGGCGCCGTAGGTCAGGACCGCGGCCATCTGCAGAATCGTCTGGAGCTTGAGGCGGATGTGGTTGGCCGTGTTCTCGCGGAAGGTCTCCGCGCAGTCCCCGCCCATGAGGACGAAGGCCCGCCCCCGGCTGGCGGCGGCCATCTGGGCGCGCAGGGAGTCGACCTCGCCGGCGAAGACGAGCGGGGGCCGGCCGCGCAAGTCCGCGGTCACGGCGGCCAGCTCGGCCGCGTCCGGGTAGACGGGCTGCTGGGAGGCCGGGCGCGCGCGCCAGCCGGCGGGGATCCTGGGCGGGTCGAGCTCGTTCATCACGCTGGCATCATACGGTCGCCCGCGCCCCGGCCCCGCACCCCGCCAATAGGCGGAACGCGGGGGCCGGGGCGCGGCGGGAGCGGCTGGCCCGGGAAGGGGGCCGGGGCTGCGGCCGGTCCGGGCAGGCGGGTCGCGCGGCCCGGCGGAGGGCCCGGCCGACTCAGCCGGTCGCGGCCGGGCTCAGTGCTCGGGCGCGGCCTCGGCGGGCTCGACGGCCTGGCCGAGCTCGTCCATGAGGGCGGTGAACCAGGGCCGGGTGATGTCGAAGGGCTTGCCGCCGGCGATCCGCGGGAAGGCGATGGCGCACAGCTCGTCGTCGTTCTCCTCGTCGTTGCCGATGACCCCGGACTCGCCGCGCAGGGCGCACTCGACGGCCAGGTCGCACATCTTCTTGATGAGGGCCAGGTCCTCGGCGTTGGCGCGGGAGGCGCGCGAGTAGTAGCCCGACTTCTGGACCATGACCTTCTCGGCGCCGATGAGCTCGGCGAACTGCTTGGCGAACCACTGGCCGGGGTTGATGGTGTCGAGCTTGACGTGGCCGAAGGGGTCGCGCTGGACCTCCTGGCCGGCCGCCTCCAGCTCGGCGATGATCTCGGGGACGCCGGCGCCCTCGGACAGGAAGATGTTGACGTTGCCCTGCTCGTCCATGATGGCCTTGAGGCGCTCGGCCTCGGCCGCCAGGTCCAGCTTCATCTCGGGCAGGAAGACGGCGTGGACGTCCCAGCGCTCGCGGGTGAGCCCCAGCGAGGGCGCCCACTGCTTGGCCTGGAGCAGCTCGTGGTAGCGGCGGGCGGTCTCGGCGGTGAGGTAGCCGCAGTTGCGGCCCATGCACTCGTGGACGATGAGCATGCGCGGGTTGGAGCGGTGCTCGCCGATGACGTTGAAGGCGAAGCCGGCGCCCTGCTCGGCGGCGGTCCAGGCGCCCAGGGACTGGCGGATCGGGATGATGTCGTTGTCGATGGTCTTGGGCAGGCCGACGACGGTGAGCTCGTAGTCGTGCTCGTGGAGGTAGGCGGCCAGGTCCGCGGCGGTGGTGTTGGTGTCGTCGCCGCCGATGGTGTGCAGGACGTCGACGCCGTCCTTGCGCAGCTGCTCGGCGGCGAACTCCAGGGGGTTGACGCCCTCGGCGACCAGGCCGCGCTCGACGAGGTTCTTGGCGTTGGTGAGCTTGACGCGGGAGTTGCCGATCGGGGAGCCGCCGAAGTCGCGCAGGATGCCCGCGTTCTTGCGGCCCTCCTCGTCGACGACGACGTAGTTGCCGGTGAGCAGGCCGTGGTAGCCGTACTGGTAGGTGATGATCTCGACGTCGGGGGCGACCTCGGTGTAGCGCTCGATGAGGTCGCCGACGGCGGCGGACAGGCAGGGGGCGAAGCCGCCCGCGGTGAGCAGGGCGACGCGACGAATTGACATCGTTGGCCTTTCGGTGGCTGCGAGGAGTGACGGGGCCATCCTAACGGGACGACGGCGCCCCGCCGCCAGGACCCTCGGGCCCCTCGAGCTCCTCGGGGCTGGCAGGTTCGACGGAACTGGCGGGGCTGGCGGACTCGGGCTCGGGGTCGGCGAGCAGGCGCTCCTCGACGAGTCGCGTGGCCAGGTCCGGCGCCACGCGCAGCAGGACGTCGAAGCGATCCCAGACGGAGGCGCCGTAGAGCCAGGAGCGGGCGAGCGCGGAGCGGGCCAGGCCGAGCCACTGCTCGTGCGTCGTGGTTCCTGCGTCCACGAGATCGGCGGCATCGAGGCACGTCGCTGCGAGAACAGCACAGTAGTCGGCGGCGTCCTGTCTGCGCACGAATCCTTCGACCTCGGCGAGCGCGGCGCGCAGCATATCGACGGCCTCATCGGAGGAACCCTTGCCAACGAGCGCTTTAATGACCGCGGATTGGACTTGACCCTGAAGTTCCGGATAATCGACAATTTTAGTGACTCTCAGGAGTTCATCGATGGTTTTCGTCTCTGCTAGCGCATCCGCAACATCAACCAGGGCTTTCGCGCGCTCCCAGCGATACTCGATCCGCTTAATCACATCAAGTGCTCTATCAATTTGACCTACTCCGACCAGCGTACCTATAACATCGGACAGAGTCTTCGCGCGTGTCCAACGATATTCAATATCTCCGTCTCTGCGCAGCACACTCTCAGCAACCCATTGTTCATCATTAATTTTGTCCGATCCGGCCATCACATCATCAGCTTCACCCGATCCAGTTAGTACATCTGCGATACCCGTCAAGGCCCCACCACGCACTCGGGGATTCTCAATGCGTTTGATCACAGCAAGAGCCCTATCGATTTCACCCGCCCTGGCCAGTACATCCGCGACACCC